>NZ_JTJL01000020.1 GCF_001678495.1 Gallibacterium salpingitidis | reverse complement strand
TCTATTAGGCCGAAAAAGACAATGAAAAACTAGGTGCTGCATTTGGCGCAACTAAACAATAAAAAATCATCCTAAATATATAAAAGTTAAGGGCTAGAAAATGACTAGCCCTTTATTTTGTGTTTAATTCTTGCTTATTTAGTCAATAAAAATGCACGCAATTGAGCAAAATCCGCCGCCATCGTAATAGATAACAACGGTAACGCATTGTGTTTCGCTAACGCTTCTGGTAGCGGTAAATCAATCGCTAAAATACGTTCAACGCTCTCTTTAAATTTCGCTGGATGTGCAGTGCAAAGGAATAGACCTGTTTCACCTGGTTGCAGATCTTCTTTTAATACACGATAAGCTACTGCACCATGAGGCTCACACAAATAGCCTTTCGCATACATCTCTTTTAACGTTTCTTCTGTTTCTGCATCAGTCACACTGTCAGAATGTAAATCAGCTAAAGACCATTGCTGGCGACGGAATAACTCTTCTACACGAGGCCAGTTATTCGGACGGCTTACATCCATCGCATTTGATAATGTTGCTACTGTTGCGTGTGGATCCCATTGTTGAGAACGTAAATAACGAGGTACGGTATCATTAGCATTAGTTGAAGCAATAAAGCGTTTAATTGGTAAACCAATCGCCTTAGCGATCAAGCCTGCTGTCAAGTTACCGAAATTACCGCTTGGTACAGATACCACTAAATTTTGACGTTGTTCTACTGGTAATTGTGCTGCTGCTTCAAAGTAATAACAAATCTGCGCAAGTAAACGGCTAATATTAATAGAATTCGCCGAATTTAGACCAATCGCTTCACGTAATTCTTGATCATCAAAAGCTTGTTTTACCAATGCTTGGCAAGCATCAAAATCGCCTTCAATCGCAATAGTACGAATATTACCACCCAAGGTGCAGAATAACTTTTCTTGCAATGCACTGATCTTTCCTTTCGGATAAAGAATCACTACATCAATATTTTCCAAACCATAAAATGCGTGAGCAACGGCAGCTCCTGTATCACCTGAAGTCGCTGTTAAAATTGTAATTTTGCCATCTTTACGCACTGCTGCTAATGCTTGCGCCATAAAACGCCCACCAAAATCTTTAAACGCCAATGTTGGACCATGGAACAGTTCTAAAGCATAAACATTCTCATCTACTTTGGCTACTGGCGCTGGGAAAGTAAAAGCATTGGCAACTAATTGCGCCAACTTTTCCGCTAGAATTTCATCACCAATAATTGCAGATAAAATACGTTGGCTGCGCTCTACTAATGGCAGCGCCAATAATTCATCAACATTGTCAAAATAAGGCAATTTTTCAGGAAAAAATAGACCTTGATCTTTACCCAATCCTTGGCGAACGGCTTGAGCAAAATTTACTTGTTCTTCTGGATGTTTGATATTGTATAAATTCATTCTGTTACCTTTATCTTATTAACCAATTTGTCTTGCACCTTGATTATCCACTTGGCAGATATGCACAAAACCTTCATTATTTTGCAAATAATGCTTCTCTAAATAATCAGCAACTTTCGTTGCGGTGGTTAAATCTGGCGCTATCGAGAACATTGTCGGTCCTGAACCTGAAATTCCTGTTGCTAAAGCACCTAAATCCTGTGCTGCCTGTTTCACTTCAGCAAAATTTGGTAATAATTGCTGACGATATGGTTCTGCAATTACATCTTTCATCATAATAGCAGCTAAATTCTCTTGATGAGTATGACAAGCATGGACAAAACCACCAAGATAACGACCATGAGAAATCACATCTTGTCGAGTATAGCTTTTTGGCAAAATTGCTCTCGCCTCTGCAGTAGAAACCTCAATTCCCGGATAGGCTAAAACCCAATACCAATTATCAAAGAATGGTAAACGCTGACAAATTGAACCTAATGACTGCACCATAAATTGCACCCCACCCATATAGCAAGGCGCCACATTATCATAGTGAATCGAGCCTGAAATACGTCCTTCTAATTCTCCCATCATTTCCAATAATTCCATATCAGAAAATGGATCATTATGAAATTGATTTAAGGCGACGAGCACTGCCACAATGGAGCAAGCGCTAGATCCTAATCCCGAACCAATCGGCATATTCTTTTCTAAGGTTAAACGTAACGGTTTCACCTGTTGATTACGTAATTTAAGGCGTTCACTAAACAGCACATAAGCTTGATAGACAATATTTTTTTGTGGTTCTTTCGGCAGCTTACGCACAAAATACCCCACACTTTCAAACTCAAACTGTTCTGCACAATCTTCAATTTGGATCACATCACCTAGCAATGAGCCATCAATCGGTGAAATTGCCGCTCCAAGTGTGTCAAAACCAACACTAATATTGGCACTTGAAGCCGGCGCATAAATTCGTAACATAGCGTTCCCCTTTTATTAGCGACGTAATGTGCGCAAAATATCCGCAAAAATTCCCGCAGCTGTAACATTGTTACCTGCACCATAACCACGTAATAATAATGGAATTGGTGAGTAATAACGAGTATAAAATGCCAGTGCGTTCTCACCATTTTTCACTTTATATAAAGGATCTTCCGCGTCAACTGCCTTGATTGCAACTTTACATTTACCTTGTTTAATTTGCCCAACATAACGCAATACTTTGCCTTCATCTTGCGCCGCTTTCACACGTTTAGCGAATTCAGCATCTAACTCTGGTAACATTGCCATAAATTCTGCTGTAGATTTACCTTTAGCAAAATCTTTCGGTAACACACCTTCAACTTCAATATCGCTTAATTCCAATTCAAGCCCAGATTCTCTAGCTAAGATCAATAACTTACGTGCTACATCTTGTCCTGATAAATCGTCACGTGGATCTGGTTCAGTGAAACCTTTCTCTTTCGCTAAACGTGTTACTTCTGATAACGATTTACCTTGTTCTAACTCACCAAAAATAAAAGATAATGAGCCAGATAAAATACCATCAAACACTTCTACTTCATCACCCGCAGCTAACAAATTTTGTAAGTTTTCAATTACCGGTAATCCCGCACCCACATTGGTATCATATAAGAACAAGCGTTGATTATTTAACGCTGCCGCACGTAATTGGTGATAGTAGGCTAAACTTGAAGTATTCGCCTTTTTATTCGGGGTAACAACATGGAAACCTGCATTTAAGAAATGTAAATAGCTATCTGCAATTTCTTGGTTTGAAGTACAATCAACTAAAATCGGATTTAACACATGTTGATCTTGTACGGCATCAATCACACGACGAATTGAAAAACTTTCCTTCGCATTGGCTAAGTCTTCGCGCCAATTACTTAAATCCAAACCATCAACGTTTAATAAAACTTTTTTCGAGTTAGCAATTCCACAAACACGAATAGCAATATTTTTATCTGCTAAAAATTGTTGTTGATGCGCTATTTGATCCAATAATTCACTACCAACACCACCAGCACCAATCAAAAATACACGCAATGATTGTTGGCTATTAAATAAAGCTCGGTGAGTCGCTTTTACACCTTCAATCGCTTTATTCTGCGGCACTACGGTAGAAATAGAACGTTCTGATGAACCTTGTGCAATCGCGACAATATTAACATTGGCTTGTGCTAATGCAGTTAAGAATTTAGCTGCAATACCACGACTCTTACGCATACCATCACCCACCACAGAAATAATCGCAAGATCATCAATAATTTCGATTTCATCCAATGCGCCAGAAGCCAATTCAGTAGCAAAAGTACGTTTTAACGCACTCTTCGCTTTACTTGCTGATTTTTTCGGTACACAGAAACTAATACTATATTCTGAAGAAGATTGGGTAATTAAAATAACCGAAATCCCTGCTTTCGACATGGTATCAAAGACTCTTGCTGCCATACCGACCATACCTTGCATTCCTGGACCTGAAACATTAAACATCACCACATCATTTAGGTTAGTGATACCTTTTACTTGCAAAGTTTCTGAACGGACATTACCATCGATCAAAGTACCTGGAGCACTTGGATTTCCAGTATTTTTAATTAAGCATGGAATATTAAACTGAGCAATTGGCGCGATAGTACGTGGGTGAATGACTTTTGCACCAAAATAAGATAATTCCATTGCCTCTTGATAAGACATTGTTTCCAATAAACGAGCATCTGGCACTAAACGCGGATCACAAGTATAAACACCATCAACATCCGTCCAGATTTCACAACAATCAGCACGCAAACAAGCCGCTAATACCGCTGCAGAATAGTCAGAACCATTACGTCCTAACACCATCAATTCACCTTTATCATTTCCTGCAGTAAATCCTGCCATTAATACCACGCTTTGTTTTGGAATCGCTGGAGCATTAACACGTTTAGTAGATTCTTCAATATCAACTGAAGATTCTAAATATTCACCACGTGCTAATAACTGTTTTACTGGATCAACGATATGTACTTGATAACCTTGAGCTTCAAACCATCCCGCCATAATCGCAATCGATAATTTTTCACCACGTGAAATCACTGAAGCATTAATATTGTCTGGGCAAGGAGTTTGTGGAGAAAAGAGAGATAAGGTATGTTCGATTTGGGAGAGTTCTTGTTGAACGGTTTGTCTTAATTTTTCATCATCAAATTTTGCATTTCTTTGTTTCAAACCAACGAGAATATTTTCAAAAATTTGCTTCGCTTCCTGTAAATCTTGCTGCTTATCCTCACCTTTATTGGTCTTATCCACCAATGCCACCAAATAATTAGTAATTTTCGCTGGTGCAGATAAAACGGCTGCGGCTTGATCCTTCAAATGAGCTTGTAAAATCAACTCTCCAGCTTGCGAAAAACGTTCTGGATTTGCTAATGATGTACCACCAAATTTTAATACGCGCATGATGTTGTCCTCTTATTTTTTATTTTAAAAATTGAAAAATTACCGATAAAAAACCCGCACTTTGTAGGGTGCGGGTTTCTTAAACACTGGATTCTGTGTGCTAACCCGCCCCACTAATAATAATGGTCATCATAATGCGGGTCATCGTAATGTTCATTGCTGTCATGGTTACTACTACACAGAATTGGAAATTAGTTAATATTCAGTGGTTCTAATAAGTACCTAAATTCACTCATATTGTCAAATAAATTTATTACTCTTAGTTAATTTTTTTTATAATAAGCCGTTTTTTCGTTTTTCAAGAGAATTAAAAGATGGATATTGCACAAAATTTAAACCGTATTTATCAACAAATTGCTCAATATCAGACTACTCACACAGTTTCTTTATTAGCTGTCAGTAAAACAAAACCATTCTGTGATATTGTCGCTGCCTATCAGGCTGGACAACGCCTATTTGGTGAGAATTATGTACAAGAAGGCGTAGAAAAAATCCAACAAGCGCAGCAACAACACTTAAACGATATTACTTGGCACCTTATTGGACCATTACAATCCAATAAAACACGAATCGTAGCGGAACATTTTGATTGGGTACAAACTATCGATCGCTACAAAATTGCTGAACGTTTAAGCCAACAACGCCCAGCACACTTACCACCTTTACAAGTTTTAATTCAAATTAATATTAGCGATGAAAGTTCAAAATCAGGAATTCAACCTGAACAGTTAATGGATTTGGCGGCACAAGTTGTCCAACTCCCTAATTTACAGCTTCGTGGTTTAATGGCAATTCCTGCACCAACAGATGATATTGCACAACAACAAGCAGTATTTAAACAAATGGCAACGCTCTTTCAGCAATTACAACAAAGCTATCCAAATCTTCCTATTGATACACTTTCAATGGGAATGACTGACGATATGCAAAGTGCAATTATGTGTGGTTCAACAATGGTAAGAATTGGTACTGCTATTTTTGGTAAGAGAAATTAGAAAATTTTGTTAATACAAAGATAAGGGAATCAAATCTGATTCCCTTATCTATATGCAAATCTTAGCGTAAAAAGCTCGGAATATTCTTCTCATATTCCGCAATTGCATCTTCGTGCTGCAAAGTAAGACCAATATTATCCAAGCCATTTAATAAACAATGGCGGCGGAATGGATCTAAAGTAAAGTGATAGGTCTTATCACCTACCTGTACTGTTTGTTGCTCTAAATCCACATCAATCGGTTTACCATCATTCGCTTTTACCCAAGTGAAGATTTCATCCACTTCTTGTTCAGTCAATTTCACCGGTAATAAGTGATTATTTAAACTATTGCTGTAAAAAATATCGGCAAAACTTGGCGCAATCATCACTTTAATACCATAGTCAGCAAGCGCCCATGGTGCATGTTCTCTTGATGAACCACAACCTAAATTTTCACGTGCCAATAAAATGGTTGCGCCTTGATATTGCGGAAAATTTAATACAAATTTTGGATTCACTTGTGTTCCAGCAGGATCAAGATAACGCCATTCATGAAAAAGATGTTTACCAAATCCTACCCGAGTTACCGCTTGTAAAAATTGTTTTGGAATAATCGCATCGGTATCGACATTTGCCATATCTAATGGAATAACCAAGCCACGGTGATGTTTAAATCCTACCATATTATGCTCCTAATAATTCAACGGTGCGGATATCAGTAAATTTACCAAATACAGCCGCAGCTGCCGCCATCGCAGGACTAACCAAATGAGTACGTCCATTTCGACCTTGACGACTTTCAAAATTACGATTACTGGTTGAGGCACAACGTTCCCACTCACCAAGACGATCATCATTCATTGCTAAACACATTGAACAACCCGGCAAACGCCATTCAAAACCAGCTTCGATAAAGATCTTATCTAAGCCCTCTTTTTCCGCTTGCTCTTTTACTAAACCCGATCCCGGCACTACCAACGCTTGTACCCCAGCAGCTACTTTACGTCCTTTCGCTACTGCCGCCGCCGCACGTAAATCTTCAATACGAGAATTAGTACAAGAACCAATAAACACTTTATCCACTTTAATATCAGTTAAATGCTCACCGCCTTGTAATCCCATATAAGCTAAGGCTTTTTCTGCGGATTGTTTTTCAATCGGGTCAGCAATTTCATTCACTCTCGGAACAGTTTGATCAACAGCGATCACTTGCCCCGGATTAGTTCCCCAAGTTACTTGTGGCGCAATGTCTTTGGCTTCTAAAACCACAACAGTATCAAATTCTGCATCAGGATCACTTTTTAACGTTTTCCAATATGCTACTGCTTTATCCCATTCTTCACCTTTTGGTGCAAATGGACGATCTTTCAAATAATCAAAAGTGGTTTGATCTGGTGCAACTAATCCCGCTTTCGCTCCCATTTCAATCGCCATATTACAAACTGTCATACGACCTTCCATGGAAAGATCTTCGATCGCTTGTCCACAAAATTCTACAACATGACCTGTACCACCAGCCATCGTTGTTTTACCGATAATAGCTAAGATAATATCTTTTGCGGTGATACCTTCAGCCACTTTACCACGCACTTCAATTTTCATTTTCTTCGCACGTGCTTGTTTCAAAGTTTGCGTCGCTAAAACGTGTTCGACTTCAGAAGTACCAATACCGAAAGCTAATGCACCAAATGCACCATGTGTTGCAGTATGCGAATCACCACAAACAATAGTCATACCCGGCAAGGTTAAACCTTGTTCCGGTCCAACAACATGCACAATACCTTGTTTCTTATTATTAAGATCATAAAGTGAAATGTTGTTCGCATGACAATTCTTATCTAATTCAAGCACTTGGATACGTGCTTGTTCACCACAAGCAGCAGGATCACGACTCTGAGTAGAGATGCTATGATCCATTGTGGCAAAGGTTTTGCTCGGTTGACGCACTTTACGTCCAGCCACACGCAAGCCATCAAAAGCTTGCGGTGAAGTTACTTCGTGCATCAAGTGGCGATTGATATAAAGAATCGGTGTTTCCCCTTCCGCTTCATACACTACGTGAGCATCAAATAATTTTTCGTATAATGTTTTGCCCATAATAATCACTCTTTTTTTATCTTTATTTCATTTATTACTTGCTTAAATCCTTGCAGCGATTAAATCACCCATTTCAGAAGTCGAAACCGGTGTTGTTTTATCTGCTAAATCCGCAGTGCGATAACCCTCTGCAAGCACTTGTTTTACTGCTTTTTCAATTGCTTGTGCGGCTTCTTCTAATTGGAAGCTATAACGCAACATCATTGCAGCAGAAAGAATTTGCGCAATTGGATTCGCAATTCCTTTACCAGCAATATCCGGTGCAGAACCGCCAGCAGGTTCATATAAGCCAAATCCTTTCTCATTGGTGCTTGCTGATGGCAACATTCCCATGGAACCTGTAATCATTGCACATTCATCAGAGATAATATCGCCAAAAATATTAGAACAAAGCAATACATCATAATGTTCTGGTTGTTTGATTAGCTGCATAGTCGCATTATCAATATAGATGTGTTCTAAGGTGACATCTGGATAATCTTTTGCTACTTCTACCACAACATCACGCCATAATACTGAGCTAATTAATACATTCGCCTTATCTACAGAGGTTACTTTTTTACGGCGTTTTTGCGCCGCTTCAAAAGCAATTCGTGCAATACGTTCAATTTCATAGCGATGATAAACTTCAGTATCAAACGCTTTTTCCATTGCACCTTCACCTTCACGTCCTTTTGGCTGACCAAAATAGATACCGCCAGTTAACTCACGTACCACTACAATATCAAACCCTTTTGCAGCAATATCAGCACGTAATGGGCAGAATTTTTCTAATCCTTTATATAAAGTCGCTGGACGAAGATTACTAAATAAGCCGAAATGTTTACGCAATGGTAATAACGCACCACGTTCTGGTTGTTCATTCGCTGGTAAATGTTCCCATTTTGGCCCACCAACAGAACCAAATAAAATAGCATCTGCCGCTTCGCAACCTTTTAACGTTACATCTGGTAACGCTTTACCATGATTATCAATTCCAATACCACCAACATCATAATGATGACGATTTAATTTAAAATTGAATTTTTTTTCTACTGCGTCCAATACTTTTAACGCTTCTGCCATCACTTCTGGCCCGATACCATCTCCTGCCAATACGGCAATGTTGTAAGTTTGCATTTATACAGTCTCCATAATTTTTTTAGATTTCACATCTGCGACTTTTTTCGCTAATTTGATGGCATTAATTGCATGAATTAATGCTAATGCCGAAGATTCAATAATATCAGTAGCTAAACCAACACCATGGAACTTACGTCCTTCATAATCTACCACAATATCCACCTGACCTAACGCATCTTTACCTTCACCTTTAGCAGAAAGTTGATAATGTGTCATTTTTAACGACATATTGGTAATACGTAAAATACAGTTATACACTGCATCGACTGGACCATTCCCTGTTGCTGCATCTAATTTAATCTCTTGATCAACAGACAATTTTACTGAGGCAGTCGCTGGCATATGGCTTGCTGATTGTACGGAAATTCCTTGTAATTGTACGCTCGCCTCTTCGCCTTGCTGCATATCAATAAAGGCTAACGCTTCCAAATCATAATCAAAAACTTGACCTTTCTTATCAGCCAATTTCAAAAATGCTTCATACAATTTATCTAAGTCATAATCTTTTTCAGTGTAACCCATATCGGTCATATGATTTTTCACTGCTGCACGTCCAGAACGAGCGGTAAGATTTAATTTTTCTTTCTTCAAACCAATACTTTCTGGCGATAAAATTTCGTAAGTATTGGCATTTTTTAATACGCCATCTTGGTGAATACCTGATGAGTGAGCAAACGCATTTGAACCGACAATCGCTTTATTTGGTTGAATTGGCATATTACAAAGTTGGCTCACCATTTGGCTAACACGATAAATTTCTTGGGTATTAATATCTGTTGTCACATTCATCAAATCTTTACGAGTATGAATTGCCATCACGACTTCTTCTAAAGCGGTATTACCAGCGCGTTCACCAATACCATTAATAGTACACTCAATTTGTCTTGCCCCGTACTGCACTGCAGTTAATGAGTTCGCTGTAGCCATACCTAAGTCATTATGACAATGTACTGACACAATCGCTTTATCAATATTAGGAACACGATTCATTACATTTTCAATAATGCTACCGAATTGTGTTGGTAAGGTATAACCCACAGTATCAGGAATATTAATAGTAGTTGCACCAGCATTAATTGCTGCTTCCACAATACGACAAATATTATCAACACCAGTACGTCCAGCATCTTCACAAGAAAACTCTACATCATCCGTATAGCCTCTTGCACGTTTTACTGCGGCAACCGCCATTTCCACCACATCATCAAATGAGCGTCTTAACTTCGCTTCCACGTGTAAAGCCGAAGTCGCAATAAAAGTATGAATACGATACGCTTCCGCTACTTTCAATGCTTCATACGCAGCATCAATATCTTTCGCTACCGCACGTGATAAGGCACAAACGCGGCTATTTTTAATAGCTTGGGCAATAGTTTGTACCGATTTAAAATCCCCTTCAGATGAAACTGGAAAGCCAACTTCCATCACATCAACACCCAAACGCTCTAACGCTAAAGCAATTTGCAATTTCTCTTTTACTGTTAAACTTGCTTTTAATGCTTGCTCGCCATCTCTTAATGTTGTGTCAAAAATAATTACGCGATTGCTCATATGTCACCCCGCCGGAACAAAAATTAGTTAAAAAAAAACCCGCTTATGTGCGGGCTGATGTGTGTGTTTGCTTTGATTAATCTTTTTCTTTATCCACGACTTACCGCACAAATTATCTATTTGTGAGGAGGAGAAGCAGAGATAAAGAAATTGAACGAATCATCTATTTAAAACCTTGTAAATCAAAAACGCTTTTGATTTTGCCGAAAAGCCCAAAACAAGTCAACAGCATTTTATGCTAAAAATTTATTTATTTTGCGGAAAAATACAACTAAAAATAAAATTAAAAACCAATAATTAGCAAATAAAAAGTTAAATAATCCAGATAAAATAAAAACATTAAATTTATCTACTGTCTTTTATTGATAATATAACACTTAATTTTTTTTTAAATCTCCTGTAAAAAAGCAGCTACTTGTTGTTTAAATTGCTGTAACTTTTGCTTTTGTTGTACAACAAATGTACGTTTCAACATTTGCAGCTGCTGTGCTAATGCTTGATTTGGATATCGCTTAAATAAGCGTTGCAATGCTGGGTAAGTCACAAATAAAGTACGTTGATGTTCGACAAAATCTCGTATCGCACACCAATCTTCCGCTGTAAGCTGCCAATCCTCATTTACTGAAATACTTTGTCGGCTTAATGCAGGTAATAATGGATGTTCACTTAACGCTAAATGACGTAAAAATTGTTGCTCTGCCTGTTGGCAAAATTGTTCGCCTTGCGTAGATAACGGATATGCCATCATCACACTATAATTACCGCTACTCGCTTCAGTACCACTACTTAACGCCAGCAATCTAAAACCACAACACTGCCAAAAGCTAAACAATTGTTCACTATATCCAAAACTAACAGAAAGATAATCAATTGTTGTCTGACACTGTTGGATCAGCTGTTGCACCAGCTGTGTACCAATACCTTTTTGCTGCCAATTTGGTAATACGGCAATACGAGAAATACGTAATGAACGGAGTTTCGCCGCCATCACATTATTGGTTTGAAAACAGAGCGCCTGTGCAACCAAATTACCTTTAGGACGACGATAACCTAAACGGATACCATCTAACAACGTCTGATCAACAATCCCGCCTTCTTGTAATCCCCAAATCACACCAACCACTGTATGATTTAACTGACACGCTAAAAATTGTTGTTTTTTACCATCCATTAAGCGCCGTAAATCGGTTGGCGAAGTACGATAATGAGCCAAGCTAAGCAGTTGATAATATTGCTGTAATTGTTGCGTAGAAACAATTTGCTCGTGCGATACAAAAGTGAGATTCGATTGTGGCTGGAACGCTAATGAAACAGTTGTTGGTTGTAATAATGCTAACTGGTTGAGCCAACGTTCTAATAAATCCTCTTGTTGCCAACGTAATGGAACTTCTAATGTTAAATGGCATAATTGACGTGATATTTGCTGCTCTAATTTTAATCGAAATCCTTGTCCCGATCCCTCATAGCCTTCGCTAGTTGAAGTTAATAATAAGTGTGGAAAAGTCTGGCAAAATGTCTGCAACATTGATAACGGTAACATTGCAGCTTCATCAACAATTAACCACTGATAAAACGGTAGTTGTTGTTGTGAAAGTTTATTTACCAATTCATCCGGAGCAATAAAATCAAAAGATTTATTGCCGGCAAATTTCATCAATGTCGTAATAGCCTGCCGATTCGCCGCAGTCACTAAAATTTTGTCAGTTGCTTGTTGAATAAATTGCCCTGCTACTGCTGATTTTCCCCGCCCTCTACCGGCAAGCAAGAGGTAAATTGCTGTTTGTGGTTGTAAAAGTTGTTGCAAAATACGTTGTTGATCTTGTAATGCCGTTGTTGGTGTCTGCCAAGCCGATGATGTTATTGGTGTCAATTCAGGTTGCTTTTGCGGAGAGTAAATAGGAATTTGATACTGTTCACTCAGCTGTTTAAACCAATCAAGAAAATTGGCTGAGCTGGTCGCCTGTGCCAAACTATTCCAACGTAAAGTATCCCAATCTACGGTTTGAGTTAATCCTTGCCACTCCGGTAAAAGAATAAAAAGTTTTCCGCCAGCTTTTAAGGTTGCGGCAATAATCGCTAAGCTATCTAAATGAAATGACAATTGCTCTTGATGACTAGCATCAAAAAAAGCGAGGCTAAATTCTTGCCCTAATAGATTACGGCTCTGTTTAAATGAAAAAAATAAGATGGAATCTGCTAAATCAGTAGGAAGCTGATCACCACAATAAACGGCAGTGGTGTCAGCATAATATTCAATAATTGCTTGGACTTGCTGTCGCCGCCATACTGACGCACCAGTTAGAATGATTACTTCTCGAGAAAAATCATTACCACATTGCATAGCGGTTTAACCGTTATTATTCTACATTTTTTCACTTAAATAAGGATCTGCATAACCCATCGCCAACATAATTTCCGTTTCTAGACTTTCCATCTCCTCAGCCTCATCATCTTCAATATGATCATAGCCTAATAAGTGTAAACAGCCATGTACGGTTAAATGAGCATAATGCGCTTCCAACGTAATTTCTTGTTCTTTAGCTTCTTTTTCAACAACTTGGCGACAAATGACTAAATCCCCCAACAGCGGTAATTCAATCCCTTCTGGTACTTCAAATGGAAAAGACAACACATTAGTTGGACGATCTTTACCACGATATTGGAAATTTAGCTGATGACTTTCCGCTTCATCAACAATACGTACGGTAATTTCGATATTTTCTTTAGTCGGACGTACCGCTTGCGTCGCCCAGTAAGTAAATTGTGCTAATGTCGGCAAATTCGTTTGATCTTCTGCCGCAAGCTGTAAATCAACGATTACTTCAGGTTTATGCGTCATGATGCTGTTCCTCTAATTTTGCTAAACGACGTTGTTCTGCCGCTTCTTTACGGCGCTGCTCATCTTCCGCTTCCCATTTTTCATAGGCTTGCACCACTTTTGCTACTACCGGATGACGCACAATATCTTCACTTTTGAAATAGTTAAAACTTAGTTCTTCTACATTACTAAGCACATCAATCGCATGGCGTAAGCCTGATTTTTGTCCACGAGGTAAATCAATCTGAGTAATATCGCCAGTAATAACCGCTTTGGAATTAAAACCGATACGGGTTAAGAACATTTTCATCTGTTCAATCGTGGTATTTTGGCTTTCATCTAAAATAATAAAAGCATCATTCAAGGTACGTCCACGCATATACGCTAGTGGCGCAATTTCGATGACATTCCGCTCCATCAATTTTTGCACCTTTTCAAACCCTAACATTTCAAACAGGGCATCATACAAAGGACGCAAATACGGATCGATCTTTTGCGCTAAATCGCCGGGTAGGAAGCCTAATTTTTCCCCAGCTTCTACAGCTGGACGAGTTAATAATAAACGTCTAACCTGTTGTCTTTCTAACGCCTCTACCGCCGCTGCCACCGCTAAAAAGGTTTTCCCGGTTCCAGCCGGCCCAATACCAAAGCTAATATCGTGACGCAAAATATTGTGCAGATACTGAATTTGGTTTTTACCGCGCGGTTTAATGACACCACGTTTGGTTTTAATGGTAGTGCTATAAACCTTTGCCTCATTATCTTCATCAGTTTGTTGCAATAACATTCTGCTTTCTTGAATTGCCAAATGAATTTGTTCGAGATCCAACTCATTCACTTTACCTTTAACCATTGCGGTTTCTACATACAAACGTTGAATTAATTTAGCAACATTTTTTAATAACTGAGCATGATGCGGTTTACTTTCTTCGTCAGCTGATTCCAACGTAAAAGTGAAATTACGGCGAGAGATAATTAGATTAAATTGTTTTTCGATGAGGGAAATATGTTCATCAAATGGCCCACAAAGCGATTGCAAGCGAGCATTATCTTCCGGTTCAAGTGTAAAAACTTCTGAAATTGTTGTGGTCAAGTTCCACCTCAATGATAATTAAGAATGCCGTTAGTATAACGGTTTTCTGCTTATCAATAAATTCTCTTTTGTCACCTCCATAGCATCAACTGTGAAAGATTTTTTTATTGCAGTGAACTTATTGCAAAAACTATTATCTGAATTGCATGCCATTTACTTTTATTCATTATTGAGGGACAAAAAATGAAATTAAGCGAAAATGACATCACTCCTGAGCAACTCTTTAAACAGCGCCGTAAGTTAATCGCTTTATTTGGTAGCGCAACTATCTTTCCTTTTCTACCGAATATCTCCTATGCAGATGACCTCCCTGATAAACGAACTACCTTAACATTTACCCCTCAACAACAAAATTCACTAACGCTAACACCTGAAGATAAAGTAATTGGTTACAATAATTTCTATGAGTTTGGCGTAGAAAAAGGTTCGCCAGCGCAATATGCGAAAAACTTTAAAACTGATCCTTGGCGACTTGAAGTAACTGGAGAAGTAGAAAAACCATTGGTACTAGATCACAACGATTTACTAACAAAATTTGCTTTAGAAGAACGGATTTATCGTTTCCGTTGTGTTGAAGCTTGGTCAATGGTAATTCCTTGGATCGGTTTTGAACTTGCTTCCTTACTAAAAATGGCTGCCCCAACAAGCAGAGCTAAATATGTAGTATTTGAAACCTTATATGATCCTGAACAGATGCCAGGGCAGAAAAATCCTTTCTTTGGTGGCGGCATTGATTATCCTTATATTGAAGGCTTAACAATTGAAGAAGCTATGAATCCATTAGCACTGCTGTCAGTTGGTTTATACGGTAAAACGTTAGCACCGCAAAATGGTGCACCGATTCGTTTAGTTGTACCTTGGAAATATGGTTTTAAGAGCATCAAATCTATCGTCAAAATTACCCTCACAGAACAACCACCAATTACGACTTGGATGAAACTGGCACCACATGAATATGGTTTCTATGCCAATGTTAATCCGCAAGTAGATCATCCACGTTGGTCACAAGCCTCTGAAAGAGTGATCGGTGCTGGTGGGTTATTCAATATCACGCGGCAGCCAACTTTGATGTTCAATGGTTATGAAGAACAGGTTGCTCATTTATATGCTCATTTAGATCTACGCAAAAATTACTAATATGTTATTTAGGGTTATCCGTTATTTAATTCATTTCTCAGGAGTGGCAACTCTCCTTTGGCTAATTTATGCAGTGAATTTTAATTTTGCAGTATTTGGTGCGGATCCAATTAAAGAGATTATTCATTTTTTAGGTTATACCGCACTTATATTTTTTCTGGTGTTATTTAGCTTTCGGATGATAGTACAACTGACGCATCAGAACATCTTGCTACCATTACATCGCAGTTTAGGATTGTGGGGCATTTTTTGGCTAACATTACATATTTTAAGCTATCTCGGTTTAGAGTTAGGTTTTGATACCAAGCTATTTTTTAATGAAATTTTTACTAGGACATACTTACAAATTGGTTTGCTTTCTGGATTAATTTTCTCGCTGGTTGCAACCTCATCTATTCCGATAATCAAAAGAAGGCTGAAGAAGCATTGGTTTCAATTGCATCAATTTGCTCTCCTTGCCGTAATATTAGCAACATTACACTATTTTCTTTCTTTGAAAGCCTATAATTTTGATAGCAGATTATTTTTAGGATTAGTTGCTTTGTTTGCATTATTTAAATTCTTTCCTAAAGGTCAGTTTAAGAAGTCGCCAAAAAGATAAAAATAACCCCTCCGAAATAGAGGGGTTGCTTCTGACTTAATAAGAAATAATTAAGCTAACTCTGGAAATAACATCTTAATCACATTCTTGGTAACTCGTCTTGATTTACCTTGATATGGGAAAATATGCATCATCATCATTGGATTAAAATTCGCTTCAATCACGCCCCACGAGCTTAATCTTGCTTCTGCCGGTTTCGTATAATCAGGTACGATCAAATCAACGCCACAAACTGCTGCACCCATTGCTTTAGTAATTTTAACTGCAATTTCTTTATAACTTGGGTGCATTAGATCGGTCATATCAATCGAATCACCACCAGTACTGATATTTGAATTAGCACGCAATTGTACTTTACGTCCTGCTTCTGGAATCGAATCTATCGTTAAACCTTGTTCTTTTAGTTGTAACTTTTCAATCTCTCCTAATGCGATTTTCTTCAATGGCGTGCGACTACCATCACCACGCAATGGATGTTGATTTTTTGCTGCGACCAATTCCGCTACACTATGTTTCCCATCGCCAATGACATTAGCCGGTTCACGCAATAGCACTGCTAACGTTTCATCACCCAACACAAAGAAGCGGTATTCTGTACCAACTAGATAATCTTCCACCATCACTTCTTTATCTTCTCGGAAGGCAATTTCTATCGCTTGACGGAAGTCATCAATATTTTCAACACCTTGTTTAAAAATAGTAATTCCCAAACCGAAGTTAGTTGATTTAGGTTTAATGACTACTGCACGATGTTCAAAGAGAGGATAACTCGCCACCGCATCGCTAACATTTCTAAACTCTAAACTTTGCGGTACGTTAAAACCACCTTTTGCCAATACCTTCTTCGTTACCACTTTATTTTCCATAATTAGTGGTGAAATATAGCTATCTTTCGCCGTCATATTTCCATTCTTCACATACTCAATATGATCACCATATTGCAAGCAGAGGAATTGGTCATTTTCATCTAAAATTTCAACATTAATTCCTTGTTGAATCAGATCAAACATTAAGGCTTGTGTCGATAATTCCATATTATCAAAGGCAGTTAAGGCATAATAACGTTCGACAGCGGCTGCTTTATATTGCTGTGCCAATTTTGCACCTAATTGATGATAATCAGTTGCCTGTTGCATTTGTTGTACCAAACGTCCGCAAATCGTAGTTTCTGGCGACAACATCTGTTGTTGCTTTTGTTTAACAGTAGCAATAGTTTCCGCTGATGCGCCTAAACTCAATAGCATTTGCTCTAATTGATTAAGAATATCAAGACCTTCTTGTTGATAACGAGTTACGGTAAGCGGATGCTCTAACGCTACTTCTGCCAATCTTTGTTTACCCAACTCAATTTCATCTTGAGTTGCAGTAGTTTCTAACCATGCCATCAATAAAATAAAGGTATGAATAAATTCGGCATCCGCTAATTCAATACCATATTGAGCAAAAGGGTTAAGATCAAAAAGACGGAATTCAACATAGCGAATACCTTTTGCTAATAATTCACGCACATGCTTTTTCGCACCGCGAAAACGGATATTGGAATAAAACTCTTTTTCTGCAATCAGTTTACCGCTCTTAACCCAATGTTCTAAGGTTTCCACATATTGCTGTAAACTCTCATAAGAAACTTTAATTTCAGCGTGATTAACATAGCCATAATGACTGGAACGTAAACTACGCACGAAACCTTCCGGTTTAATTTGTCCACGATTAAAAAAGACAGATTCCACACTTGGTGATGCAGCAAACAGATAAACTAAAATCCATTGATAACGTAGAAAATTCTTCCCTAACTTAAGATAAAGATCATTACGGAACGCAATCGGATCTTGATATTCCTTTTGTAGGGCAAATAGCCGATCAACAAATTCATCAGATAATTGGAAGTTATAATGGATACCACTAATCATCTGTTTGTATTTACCATAGCTGCTCACAAGGTGTTCACGATAAGCGACATCTTCACGATTATCTAATTGAGCAACTTGAATTTCGCTCTCTGCGGGTAATGCTAACGGCATACTAAATGGCGAAATATATTCATTCTCCGGTAATGAACGTAATACAACTTCATGAATGGCTGACAACCAACGTAAACTCTCTTTTAAGCTTTTCTGTGGTGGAGTGATCAATTCTAATTGACTCTCAGCAAAGTCAGTTTGGATATATGGATGATAAGAGCGATTACCAAAAATAGCCGGGTGTGGTGTCGTCACGATTTTTCCATCTGCTGTTACTCTTTGGCTCTCTTTTTCTATTCCAAACGTTCCTTGTTGGAACAGCAATTCAAGATGATATTGTTTAATCGCTTGTTGAATGTTCATACTCTAAACCTTGTTAACTTCTATCGAACCGAACATTAATATAAGAATTCATTATGGAAAGCAAATAGCTTCTGACTATAAGTTATATAGTTTAGTTATTTGGTAGGTTTTTATGTAGATATGGATATGTGTAATAAAAAACCTGCTAATTGTTTTAGCAGGTTTCATCAATAAAAAGAGAGTTATTTTTTAGTTTTTCGCTTTTGCAGCTGCTTTCACAATAGTTGCAAATGCTGGTGCTTTTAATGATGCACCACCAACTAATGCACCATCAATATCTGGCATTGCAAATAATTCTGCTGCATTGGCATCATTTACTGAACCACCATATTGAAGAATCACTTGTTCCGCTACTTTCGCATCTTTCTTCGCAATATGGCTACGAATAAATGCGTGAACTGCTTGTGCTTGAGCTGGAGTTGCTGATTTACCAGTACCAATTGCCCAAATTGGTTCATACGCAATTACTGCACCAAGGAACGCTTCTGCACCTAAAGTATTTAATACTGCATCAATTTGTCTTGCACAAACTTCTTCAGTTTTACCAGCTTCATTTTCTGCTTCACTTTCACCAATACAAAGTACAGGCACTAAACCTTGTTCTTTTAATACAGCAAATTTTTGTGCAATAAACTCATCACTTTCATGATGATATGCACGACGTTCTGAGTGGCCAATAATGATATATTTTGCGCCGAAATCTTTTAACATTGTCGCAGAAATATCACCAGTAAATGCTCCTGATTGTTTTAAGTCAACATTTTGTGAACCTAAGGCAATTTTGCTGCCTGCTAATGCTGCTTCCGCTTCTGCTAAATACATTACCGGTGGTGCAATTGCCACATCACAACCTTCTACACCAGCTAATTCTGCTTTTAAACCATTAATTAATTCTTTAGTAAATGCTTTACTACCGTTTAATTTCCAGTTGCCCATAACTAAAGGACGACGAGCCATAATTTTCTCCTTGATCATTAAAAAAATAACGCGGCTTACTATAACAAAAATCCCTAAAAATCCTTAGAGATATATCAAAAAAAGCGATAATTTTTTACAATAAACTGTAATCAATTCATCTATTGGCAAGAATTTATGAGAATACCACGCATTTATCATCCAGAACGATTAACTAACATTACACAATGTGTCTTAACTGAAGAAGCTGCACATCATATTGGACGTGTTTTACGCATGCAAATTGGCGAACAACTTGAATTATTCGATGGTAGTAATCATATTTATCCAGCGGTAATTACAGAAATCAATAAAAAGCAAATCAGCGTATCTTTAGCACCTGCTATTTTTGATGATCGTGAATCACCTCTCATTATTCATTTAGGACAAGTGATTTCTCGCGGTGAACGTATGGAGTTTACCATTCAAAAATCGGTTGAATTAGGGGTAAAAGTAATTACACCATTGTGGTCTGAACGCTGTGGTGTAAAACTAGATGCTGAACGTATGGATAAGAAAATCCTACAATGGCAAAAAATTGCGATTGCTGCTTGTGAACAATGTGGACGCAATATTATTCCAGAAATCCGCCCATTAATGAAATTACAAGATTGGTGTGCTGAAAATGATGGAATGTTGAAACTAAATTTACACCCACGAGCAGCTCAATCAATTAAACAATTAGCACCGCCACCAGAAGCTGGTGTACGTTTATTAATTGGTTCTGAAGGCGGTTTATCAGCACAAGAAATCGAACATACGGTTCAGCAAGGATTTACGGAAGTGCTACTTGGTAAAAGAGTATTACGCACTGAAACAGCTTCTCTGGTTGCAATTAGTGCTTTACAAGTCTGTTTTGGTGATTTGTAGTTTAGATGAAGGAAAATTATGACATTACAAAATCAATTTCTCGTCGCTATGCCTGATCTGGAAGATCCTTTCTTCCAACGCACCGTTGTCTATATTTGTGAAGATAATGAACAAGGCGCAATGGGGATTGTGATTAATCAACCAACTGATCTAAGCCTAGCGGAGATGATGGCAAAAATGAATCATTTTATGCCAACACAACAACATTACCCTGAAAAATTAGTGTTTGCTGGTGGCCCAGTCAATATAGAGCAAGGGTTTGTTTTACATAGCGCAACAGCACAAAAATATCGTTATTCTTTTGCTGTCACTGATGATCTTATTCTCACCACCTCATCAGATGTACTTTATTCTCTTGGTACTGAACAAGGACCAAAAGATTACTTGATTGCTCTTGGTTGCGCTTTATGGGAACCAAATCAATTAGCTAATGAAATCAAGCAAAATTCATGGCTTACTGTACCAGCTACGCGTGAAATTTTATTTGAATTACCGTTTGATCAACGTTGGGAAGCGGCAAACCATCTCTTAGGAATTCAACAAAGCTCTTTGCTCAGTCACGAAATGGGAAATGCATAATGGAGAATTTAACAATTATTGCTTTTGATTTCGGTACCCAAAGCATTGGTTGTGCCGTTGGGCAAAGTATCACACAAACTGCACAAGCATTACCTGCATTTAAAGCACAAGACGGTATCCCTAATTGGGATGCAATTAAAAAATGTTTAGATGAATGGCAACCTGATTTTGTAGTTGTGGGACTACCTTTAAATATGGATGGTACTGAACAAGAGATTACTCAACGAGCAAAGAAATTTGCAAATCGTTTGAATGGACGTTTTGGTGTTAAAGTCGAATTACAAGACGAACGTTTAACAACAACTGAGGCAAGAGCAGAAATTTTTTCCAGAGGCGGTTTTAAAGCATTAAATAAAGGAAAAATAGATTCTATTTCTGCTTGTTTAATTTTAGAGAGTTGGTTTGAAAATCGGGGATAAAAATTTATCCCCGCTATTTGAATCGACAATTATTGAGAAACTTCTAGGCGTTCAAACACTAATACACGTTTTTCCAATTTGCGTAATAAATAGGTCGCAATCCCAGTAATTACCAAATAAATAACGCCAGCTAAGCCATAAATTAACAACGCATTATATTCTGTACCGTATAACTGTCTTGCATATCCCATAATATCCATAATTGTAATAGTTGAAGCCAACGATGTACCTTTAAACACTAAAATAATTTCATTGGTATAAGACGGCAATGCACGTTTTAACGCATATGGAATTAAAATTTTTAATGTCTGTGCTCGTGATAATCCTAAAGAAACACAACTTTCCCATTGCCCTTTAGAAATCGCTTTTACCGCACCATAAAATAGTTGCGTTGAATAAGCTGCACTATTTAATGCTAAAGCTAACATAGCGCAGAACCAGGCATTAGATAATAGATGCCAGAATGGACTATCAACAATCCATTGGAATTGTCCCGGGCCACTATAAATCAAAAAGAGTTGCACTAATAATGGCGTTCCTGTGAACAAAGTAATGTAGAGATTAACTACTTTACTAATCACTTTATTATTTAGCGCTAATAAAAATGTCAAGACTAATGCCAATATAAAAGCAATTGCCAATGACACAACAGTCAACAATAAACTCGTTGGAATACCTTGAGCGATCGTCAGAAAATAATCGTATGTCATTATCCTCTCTCCCGTTCAAAGCGTGTGAAATAAAGATCAAGTTTACGAATACCGACTTGACTCACTAATGTAATAACTAAATACAATAATGCGGCAATACCATACCAAGTAAATGGTTGGTGTGTACTTGCGTTAACCAATTCAGCTTGGCGCATTAAATCATCAACCCCAATCAATGATACTAACGCAGTATCTTTCAACAACACTAACCATTGGTTACTTAATCCCGGTAACGCATGGCGCCAAACTTGCGGCATTACAATTCGAACAAATGTTTGCGGACGACTTAAACCCAATGCAGCGCCAGACTCCCATTGACCTAATGGAATCGCCTGGATAGCACCACGCAAAGATTGCGATGCATAGGCGGCAAAAATAATCGCTAACGCTACTGTACCGCACCAGAACGCACTAAACTCAATATATTCATCTGTGAGTAAAAATAGAACTTGTGTCGATCCAAAGAAAATTAACAATACAACCAAAATTTCTGGCAAACCACGCAATAGCGTTACGATTATTGATGTTGTTTGACGAATACAACGAATTTTGTTGGTTTCTAAGACCACAAAAAAGATGGATAGAATTAATCCTAAAATTAACGAAGAAACCGCTAACCCTAGCGTCACTAGGGTAGCGGAGAACATTAAATTAATAAAATCAGCAAACATTTTGATTATTTACCAGACATCCATTTATCATAGATCACTTGATATTGGCCATTCGCTTTAATTGCTGCTAGACCTTTATTAAGTTGTTGTAATAATTCAGTATTATTTTTATTTACTGCAATACCTAAACCATTACCAAAGTATTGTTTATCAGTCACTTTATCACCAACAAAGTGAACTGCTTTATCACTCTTAATCCACTCTGCTAATACCGCAGTATCGCCAAAGATAATATCAATACGACCATTTTTTAGATCTAGAATTGCATTTTGTAAGGTTGAATAAGGTTTACTACTATATTGTTTTGCTTTTGCGGCAACATATTGTTGGAAAGTTGTACCATTTTGTACACCAACATTTTTCGCATTTTCTAAAGTAACACCTTCTTTCGCAGCAACGAAGCTCGCTGAACTATCATAGTACGGGTCAGAAAAACTCACTTGTTTTGAACGTTCTTCTGTAATATCCATTGCAGAAATAGCAGCATCAAAACGTTTAAATTTAAGTCCTGCAATTAAGCTATCAAAAGATTGGCTAGTGAATTTACATTCTGCTTTGATCTCCTTACAGATAGCATTGGCAACATCCACATCAAAGCCAATAATTTCCCCTTTCTCATTAGTATTTTCAAAAGGAGGATAAGTTGGTTCCATTGCAAAAGTAATGGTTTGTGCATTTGCAGCAACAGCTGCGCCAAACAATAAGCTTGCTAATAATACTTTTTTCATTGTGTTTTCTCCTGTAAGGACTTTAGTGTGATAGATATTGTTTAAATTGTTCAGTTTGTGGGTTTTCAAAGCAAGATGCATCCCCCACTTCAATAATACGTCCTTGTTCCATATAAACCACTTTAGTTGCGGTTTTACGTGCAACATTCACTTCATGCGTCACAATAAACTGGGTAATGCCAGTTTGTTGTAATTCTTGAATAATAGAAACCACTTGTGCAGTAATTTCTGGATCCAATGCTGCGGTCGGTTCATCAAACAACAATACTTGTGGTTTCATCATCAATGCGCGTGCAATCGCTACCCGTTGTTGCTGCCCACCTGATAAATGTAATGGAAAACGATCGGCATGAGCTTCTAAACGTAAACGTTGCAACAAACTTAACGCTTGTTGTTTTGCAGCTTCTTCATTTAACCCAAGCACTTTCATTGGTGCTTCAATTAAATTTTGCATTACTGTCATATGCGGCCATAAATGATATTGTTGAAATACCATTCCGACATCTTGGCGTAATTGACGAATTTTCTTCGGATCATTATTTGTGGAAAGATCAAAATGGTTATTGGCAATGACCAACTCACCACTTTTCGGCACTTCTAATAAATTTAATGTACGAATAAACGTACTCTTACCCGCACCACTTGGCCCTAATAACACCACAATATCGCCTTCCTGCGCGGTCAAATTAATGTCAAACAAAGCTTGTGTGGAACCATAAAAAAAGTTCACATTTTTGATACTAATGGTCATTGAGATCAGCTCGAATTGAATATTGACGATAATGCAAACATATTAATGTTTTTTGCATACCTATTCAACAAAATAATATGTGACATTCCGCCAAATTTTAAGAAATTTTAACAATTTAGCAAAAATAAAGATATCAAAATTAACTTAGAAAGAATAAGAGAAGAACATTAAAATAGAAACAATTTTATAACAATATAATAAAGAAAAAGCCCTCTCTTTTCAGAGAGGGCTTTAGCTCAATAATTACGCATATACTGGTAAACGACGGCAGATCGCAAGCACTTTTTGTTTTGTTGCTTCAATCACTGCTTCATTTTCAATATCATCTAATACATCACACATCCAACCAGCAAGTTCACGCGCTTCTTCTTCTTTAAAGCCACGACGCGTAATTGATGGTGTACCAACGCGAATACCTGAAGTTACGAAAGGACTCTTAGGATCATTTGGCACTGCGTTTTTGTTTACTGTAATATTTGCACGACCTAATGCCGCATCAGCTGCCTTACCAGTCAAACCTTTGCTGACTAAATTCACTAGGAATAAATGGTTTTCCGTACCATTAGAAACAATGTCATAACCACGTTGTTTAAATACTTCTACCATCGCTTTCGCATTTTTCACAACTTGTTGTTGATACGCTTTAAATTCTGGCTCCATTGCTTCTTTGAAACAAACTGCTTTCGCTGCAATTACGTGCATTAATGGACCACCTTGACCAGCTGGGAATACTGCACTATTCAATTTCTTGTATAGTTCTTCAGAACCACCCTTCGCTAAAATCAAACCACCACGTGGACCAGCTAAAGTTTTATGTGTAGTAGTAGTAACAATGTGTGCATATTCTAAAGGATTTGGATAAACGCCAGCCGCAATTAAACCAGCAACGTGTGCCATATCGACAAATAGATAAGCACCAACTTCATCCGCAATTTCACGCATTTTTTTCCAATCAACTACTTGTGAATAAGCAGAGAAACCACCAACGATCATTTTTGGTTTTACAGCTAATGCTTGCTGACGAAGTGCATCGTAATCAATTAAACCTTCATCAGTGATACCATATTGTTCTGCATGATAAATCTTACCTGAGAAACTTACTGCCGCACCATGAGTTAAGTGTCCACCATGTGCAAGGCTCATACCTAAAATCGTATCACCTGGTTCGAGTAACGCCATATAAACCGCTGCATTCGCTTGTGAACCTGAGTGTGGTTGCACATTGGCATAATCCGCACCAAATAACGTTTTAGCGCGATCAATCGCTAATTGCTCAATGATATCAACATATTCACAACCACCGTAATAACGTTTACCTGGATAACCTTCCGCATATTTATTGGTTAATTGTGATCCTTGTGCTTGCATCACGCGAGGACTCGCATAGTTTTCAGACGCAATTAATTCAATGTGCTCTTCTTGGCGACGATCTTCATTACAAATAGCGTCCCATAATTCTTTATCATAATCTGCGATATTCATATCACGTGTTAGCATAAATATTGATCCTCTTTGTTTTGGTAAATAATGTTCTCGAGTTTAAATCTTTTTAACTTGGGAATATAGTTTTTTATCCGCCAAAGTGTTGGTTTTATTTTATGTTAATGATGAATTTCATTCATACAGTTATTGCTGTTCTCTGGCAATCGCGCGATAACCAATATCACGACGATAAAAACGTCCTTGCCATGTAACAGTTTCTGCTAAATGCAACGCTTTTTGTTGTGCCGCAAATACAGTATCTCCTAATGCAGTAACACAAAGAACACGACCGCCATTAGTCACAACTTGACCATCTTGTTGAGCAACACCAGCAAAGAAAACTTTGCCATCTAATTTTGCCGCTTCTGTTAGACCATTGATAACATCACCTTTACGTGGGGTATCTGGATATCCTTCTGCAGCAAGGACAATGCCCAAAGCAGCTTGTTCACACCATTGTGATTGCACTTGATCTAACTTACCATCACAAGCAGCTAAACAAAGTTCAACTAAATCAGATTGCAAACGCATCATTATAGGTTGGGTTTCTGGATCGCCGAAACGACAGTTAAATTCAATCACTTTTGGCTGTCCATTTGGCATAATCATTAAGCCTGCATACAGAAAACCAGTATAAACATTATTTTCTGCTGCCATACCATTGACTGTTGGATAAATCACCTCTTGCATAATACGTTGATGGATTTCTGGCGTCACCACTGGCGCTGGAGAATAAGCCCCCATGCCGCCTGTATTTAATCCAGTATCACCTTCACCTACACGTTTATGATCTTGACTAGTCGCCATTGGTTCTACATTTTTGCCATCCACCATCACAATGAAGCTAGCTTCTTCACCATCAAGAAACTCTTCAATCACAACACGACTACCAGCTTCGCCAAACGCATTACCTGACAGCATATCTTTTACCGCTTCTTCGGCTTCTGCTAATGTCATTGCAACAATAACACCTTTACCCGCCGCTAAACCATCAGCCTTAATCACGATCGGTGCGCCTTTTTCGTGTAAATAAGCTAATGCTGGTTCTACTTGCGTAAAAGTTTGATATTCCGCAGTTGGAATTTTATGGCGTGCCAAGAAATCTTTAGTAAAGGCTTTGGAACCTTCTAATTGTGCTGCATTTTTGCTAGGTCCAAAAATTTTCAAACCAGCTTGACGGAACGCATCAACGACACCAATAACTAACGGTGCCTCTGGTCCTACAATCGTAAGATCAATTTGTTGATCTTTGGCAAATTGTACTAAGGCTGGAATATCTGTTGCACTAATTGCGACATTTTCCACTTTTGCTTCTTGTGCCGTTCCCACATTACCTGGAGCAACGTAAACTTTTTCTGCTAATGGCGACTGTGCAACTTTCCACGTTAAAGCGTGTTCGCGTCCACCATTACCGATAATTAAAATTCTCATGTTTACTCCCCAATTAATGTCTAAAATGACGCATTCCGGTTAATACCATTACCATATTGTGTTCATCAGCCGCATCAATTACTTCTTGATCGCGAATTGAGCCACCTGGATGAATAACACAAGTTACCCCTACTTTCGCCGCAGCATCAATACCATCGCGGAATGGGAAAAATGCATCAGAAGCCATTACTGTACCTTTGACTTCTAAACCTTCATCTTCGGCTTTAATTCCAGCAATTTTTGCTGAATATACACGACTCATCTGTCCAGCACCGATACCAATGGTTTGGTTATTTTTTGCATAAACAATTGCGTTAGATTTCACATACTTAGCCACTTTCCAGCAGAAGAGAAGATCTTGTAATTCCTCTTTAGTCGGTTGACGTTTACTAACAACTTTCAAGTCATCTAATTCAACCATACCAAGATCCGCTTCTTGTACTAATAAGCCACCATTAACACGTTTAAAATCTAAGCGTGGTTGGCGTTGCTGCCATTCACCACACTCTAAAACGCGTACGTTTTTCTTCGCTTTTAATACTTCTTTTGCAGCAGCTGAAACAACTGGCGCAATAATCACTTCTACAAATTGGCGATCAATAATGGCTTTCGCAGTTTCTGCATCTAATTCACGATTAAACGCGATAATGCCGCCAAATGCTGAAGTAGGATCGGTTTGATAAGCGCGGTTATAAGCTTCTAATAGATCTTTACCTAACGCCACACCGCATGGATTGGCGTGTTTCACAATCACACAAGCTGGCTCATTAAATTCTTTAACACATTCCAATGCCGCATCTGTATCTGCAATATTATTATAAGAAAGTGCTTTACCTTGTAATTGCACTGAAGTAGAAACGCTTGCCTCTTTTAGCTCTTTTTCTACATAAAACGCTGCATTTTGGTGTGAGTTTTCACCATAACGCATTGTTTGTTTGCGAATAAAGTTTAAATTCAAAGTACGAGGGAATTGTCCACATGGATTTGCTAATTCTTCTTCCTCGGCGCCTTGATATGGTTTTACTAAACGTCCAAAGTAGTTGGCAATCATCGCATCATATTGTGCAGTATGTTCAAATGCTTTAATCGCTAAATCAAAACGAGTAGCAAATGTTAAAGCGTTTTGGTTTTGATCCATTTCTGCAAGAATCGCATCAAAATCTGCATTATTAACGACAATTGCAACATCCTTATGATTTTTTGCGGCTGAACGGACCATTGTCGGTCCACCAATATCAATATTTTCCACTGCATCTTCTAGTGTGCAATCTGGTTTCGCTACTGTTTGCGCAAATGGATAAAGATTCACCACTACCATATCAATTGGTGAAATTTGATGTTGTGCCATTACCGCATCATCAATACCACGACGACCTAAAATTCCGCCATGTACTTTTGGATGTAATGTTTTTACGCGACCATCCATCATTTCTGGGAATTGCGTATAATCCGATACTTCCGTTACTGCTAAACCTTTTTCTAATAATAATTTTGCGGTACCACCAGTAGAAAGAATCTGTACACCACGTTGAATTAAACCTTGTGCAAATTCAACAATACCAGTTTTATCGGAAACGCTAATCAAAGCACGTTGGATAGGACGTTGTTCCTGCATTATTTTGTTCCTTTGTTGATGAAAAAAGATGAGAAATTTTGCGGGCATAAGTATAAAGCAATCGTTTGCGTTTATATAGTATTTTCTCAAAATATCTTATGCCTGAATATTTTAAAATTTTCTGTGAGCTAGTACAAAGAAATTAAGATTACTACAAGACAATTCCAACATAAGTCATTATGATTGAATCGTAGTATTCATCTATTCTGTTAAGGAGTTTTTATGCAAAATTGGAGTGAAGAAATGTGGCAAATTCTGTTAATTGGTTTGATTGCAGGATTTTTTATTGGTTATCTTGTTGCTCGTTTTACCAATGGAAGTGTGAGAGCGCAAAAGCAAACTCAGCAAGAGCTAAGACAAGCAAATGAAACCATTGCAGAACAAAAAGAACAATTAGAAAAGCATTTTACTGAAGCCTCTGATTTAATGAAAAATCTGGCGCAGGATTATCAAAAATTGTATCAACATTTTGCAAATACCTCGACTACCTTATTACCAGATAACCAAAAAGAGATTTTTGCGCTTACCCAAGAAAATCCTACTCCTCACTTAACCCCGAAAAAAGAACAACCAAAAGATTATTCTGAAGAGGGTTCTTCTGGATTATTTAAACACGAAAGTTAATCTAAATTAACGCAAACGCCAGAATCAAAATTCTGGCGTTGTCTTTTCTAGTTTTTAATTCGACCTTTTGTTGGATAAATATATTCTGAATGACCATCAGGATAGATTTTTAAATATCCAGCATCACCTGTGACAAAATTACCAGTGACAACACCCTGATCACATTTAGCAACTGGCATATCATAGCCCATAATATTAATCAGTAATGTCGCTAATTGTTGATGATAAGCCACTTTACAATTTTGCAATGTAGTCACAATTTTTTGTTGCAATGCCGTATTTGGACTGAAAATAACGAGCGGTACAACATAATTAGCCTCCACTTGTGTTCCCTGATTTTGTACTTTATTCGTTACATTCTGACCATGATCGGAAGTATAAATTAACACCCAATCAGCCTCTTTTCGTTTAGATAAATAGTTATAAATCTGCTCAATGATCTTATCTGTGTTGTAAATGGTATTGTCATATTCATCTAATGAAGTTTTACCTTTAAATATCTTTTCATCTTCTGTTAATGATTCACCATATACGCCATGAGAACCTCGTTGATGTAACACCACAAAATGATTCCCTTGATCCAAATTAATATCATATAAATGCGGTAGTAATTTTTTATCTGGCATTAGTTCAGATACCTTATAGCCTTCATTCGTTGGAAAACGTAAAGTATCAATCCATTTCTTACCAATTAAATTCATAATCATCATTTGGTTTTCTGGCTGACTAGAATAGAAATAGGTATGGTAATTTTGCTGTTTTGCTAAATTGAATAAATTTGTATCCCCTTTCATAATTTGCAACATACCATTTGGGTGCGGAATCGCATTAAAGAAAAGAGGTAATGACACTGCCGTCATAAAACCAGCCGAATAAGTGCGCATAATTACCGCATTCGGTTGTTGTTTTGATAGTAAACTTAAAAATGGTGTTGTTTCTCTTGGGTAACCAAAATAAGAAACATGTGATGCACTTTCACTCTCACCCATAATAAAAATTATGTTTTTAATCTCTGGTGCTGTTTTCACTGCTGGCATTGGATAAGAATATTCTGGAATATCTGACAATGATAAAGTGTGATAAGGCAACACTCGTCCAATAAAATAACCAAATGAAAAATAATTGGCTTTAACTCTGGAATAGTTTGGACTAGGTGAAATACCTAACTCTTGGCTTGTATGGTAAGAACGGACAAAAATATACACCATTGATAAAAGAAATAATGTATCGGCTACTGCCCAATTTTTTCTTCTAAAACGTGCAATTGAGATAAAAATAACAACATCAAACAAACCCCAAATGACATTCAATAGCCATTTGTCATACATTGCGATTCCTGTATGAGTAACTTCCGATAACTCCTTAAACATTAAGAAATAATTGATACCATTAATCCAGCTCTGGTAAACCTGGAAATGTACATTATTCACTACCACGCACAAAAAATAGAACCCCACAATCAAGAAGCGTGTAACTTTATATTTTGAAAAGTAATAAAGTGAAAGCAGAATAAAAAGAATTAAATAGCTTTCTAGGTAGCGGTTAATTGGTGGAATCGCAAAAACATAACGATATAAAACTTCACTCGCTAATAACACCGCACTATAAAGAACCAAGATTACAAAAGAAAATACTAAATCAGATTTACTATTTATTTTCATCGGAATTTACCTCAATTTAAATCAGTGCGTATTATAACGATTTCTTATAATGTGTGAATTAAAAACAGAAATGCTGAATATGCGATTTGAATAAGTAAGTTATAACTGATTACGTGTTAGGTGTTATAGACAAGTAACTGCCCTATGTAATTAGAGGGCAGTTATCAATGAAATGACCAAAAGATTTTTAATTAAAATATTTCACTTTCCGCAAAAAAGTAGGCAATTTCTCGTTGTGCAGATTCGATAGAATCAGAACCATGCACACTATTTCTACTACCATCTAACGCAAAATCGTGACGCAGTGTACCAATTTGCGCTTCTGCAGGATTCGTTTTTCCCATTAAAGCGCGGTAATCAAAAATGGCATTTTCCTTTTCTAACACTAAAACCACTACTGGTGTTGATGTCATAAAATTGACTAGTTTCTCAAAAAATGGTTTACCTTGATGTTCCGCATAAAAACCCGCTGCCTGTTCTACGGTCAATTTCACCATTTTCATCGCCACAATATTAAATTTCGCTTGTTCTAAACGAGAAATAATCGTGCCAATCATTTGTCGCTCAACGATATCTGGTTTAATAATGGATAAAGTACGTTCTAATGCCATTGTTTGCCCTCTTTATGCTACTGAAAGTAATAAATTTGCTAAAGTTTTCATACCAATACCTGTTGCACCAACTGCCCACATTGGAGAACCGGCTTTACGGAATGTCGCTGAACAGTCAATATGCAACCAATTTTGTTGATAATTTTCTACAAAATAAGATAAGAACGCCGCTGCTGTGCTAGCTCCTGCTGGTGTATTAACGCTCGCAGTATTGGCAATATCAGCAAAAGAGGAACTAATTTGTTCACGATGAAATTCTTCAAATGGCAAACGCCAGAAAGGCTCATTTTCTTCTTTCGCCGCTGCAAATAGTGCTGTTACTAATTGATCATCCATCGATAATACAGAATGGTAGTCATTTCCTACTGCTACTTTTGCCGCACCAGTTAACGTTGCACAATCAATAATCATACGCGCATTCTGAGCAGAAGCATCAATTAAACCATCTGCTAACACTAAACGCCCTTCAGCATCCGTATTCAATACTTCAACACTCACCTCATTACGATATTTAATAATATCGCCAAGTTTAAAGGCTTTACTACTAACAAGGTTTTCTGCACAGCAAAGATAAAGTTTTACTCGTTTCGTTAAACCGCGTGCAATCGCAAAACCTAAAGCTCCTGTTAATAATGCTGCTCCGCCCATATCTGAACGCATAGAATCCATACTATTGCTTGGTTTAATACTGTAACCACCAGAATCAAAGGTAATGCCTTTTCCGACTAAGCAAGCAAACACTGGTTCATCAGGATTACCGGTTGGATTAAAATCCAATTGCAGCATCGCCGGCGAGTTATGCGAACCTTTACCCACTTCCCAAATACCGTTGTAACCACGTTCTTTTAATTCTTCACGACTAATAATGTGATAGCTTACTGCGCCTTGTCCGACATAATTTTCTGCTTGCTCACTGATAAAAGTAGCAGCACGACTTGCTAATTCTGTCGGTGTAATCACTTCTGACGGTAAATTAATGATCTCACGAATAAAATCACCACAACGAATACGCTCATAAAGCTCCGCTTCATCATCTTCTTCTAATGAAGTAAACTCAATCGCAAAATTTTGTTTCGCAGTATAAAACCCTTGATAAAATGCCCAAGACTGCTCTAAACCCCATTCCTCACCAATCAATTCAACATCATCAATGCCTTGATTACGTAATTTTCTGGCTGCTTTTTGAATATCATTTAATGTACGCTTTTCAGTAATATGGATTGTAGTTTGATCGTTTTGGAAAGAAATTAATGCTTTCTCACCCCAGACCGCAGATGCTGGCTGAGAAGAAAGCTGAATTTTCATTGTCATAATATTGATTACCTTAATAAAAAAGGAAAAAGATAAAAAAGAAAAAAGCGAATCACTGATTAAATTACTGCAATTCGCTTATATAAAGTTAAAGTACAGAAACGTTTAATGAACCACCGCTGCCCACAAGTTGTACTCTAGCTCCTGGCACAAAACTTGGATCTGCTTTTTGTACTACGGCAATACGCTCTCCATCTTCTTTTTGGATCACTAATTCTACACCTGAGGTTTGATCAACTTTTTGCTCAACCTTATTACCAACAACTGCCCCTGCAACAGCTCCAATAACTGTGGCTACAGCTTGTCCACGACCACCACCAATAGTTGAACCTAACACACCTCCTAACGCTCCACCACCAAGAGTACCAATAGCACCATTGGAAGTGCTTTCACCTTGAATGGTGACTGGACGAACAGAAACAATACGTCCATATGTTACTGCACGTGCTTCTTTTGCTTGACCACCTGAATACACACTACCACTATATAAATCAGAGTTCGAACAGCCAACTAGCGTAACACTCGCTAATAAACTTGCTACTAATACTGCTTTTTTCATTTTTATCTCCTTAATTTTTTAGAGTTGTTGTTCTGACATCACTATCCGCTTAATTGCGTAAGGATGTAATTTAATTGTTGCAAAATTACGTTTGTCCAGCAATTTTATGGCAACTGCTGGATTTGGTAAACCTTCTCCGACCGCTTTATGACAGCTTTTTTTCAAAATAATTCTATCACTTGCAATTTTTAATTGTGTTTCAATACGCACAAACCATTCATCTACCGTTTCCTCCGCTGCAAAAGGAACTATCATTTCAATATGTTCCCACCCTTGTTGCGGATATTGTTTCTCTGTTGGAAACGGTAATTCAACTACAGCAACTGTTTGTCCCAACACTGTCAATGGCTGCTTTAACTCATATAAATAGATAGGTCTGCCATTAATTTCATTATCACTTAATAATGTCGCATCTGCGGCTAAACAGGAACGCCATTGTTGCGCTAATGTCAAATCATTTACACGTAATGCAACATGATCAATAACAGCAGGTGCTAATTTAGCTGTTGCAATAATTTGTTTAAATAGATCTTCAATTTCTGCTAGTTGTTGTAATAAGGCAGGATATTGCTGAAAAAGTTTTAAATTTGTCATAACCACTTTATTTCATTGTTTACTACTTTTCTGAATGAGGAAACCCTAGTATCATTACGGGTTTAAATTTGTTAGTTCAATTCAAAAGGCATACATTCGTGAATATTCAAACCATTCTATCCGAAAAAATAAAACACGCAATGATCGCAGCGGGCGCCGATCAGCAAAGCGAAGCCTTAGTTCGCCCATCAACAAAAGCGCAGTTTGGTGATTATCAAGCGAACGGCATTATGGCTGCTGCGAAAAAGTTAGGTTTACCACCACGTGATCTCGCACAACAAGTCGTTGCGAAACTCGAACTTGGTGAAATGATTGAAAAAGTGGAAATTGCTGGTCCAGGATTTATCAATATTTTCTTAAATCCAACTTGGTTGGCTGCACAAAGCGATCTGATGTTAGCTGATGAAAAATTCTTATTCTCTAGCATTCAACCGCAAACCATTGTTGCTGACTACTCTGCACCAAATGTTGCAAAAGAAATGCACGTTGGTCATCTACGTTCAACGATTATCGGTGATGCTGTTGTTCGTACCTTAGAATTTATTGGACACAAAGTAATTCGCGCAAATCACGTTGGTGATTGGGGTACGCAATTCGGTATGTTAATTGCTTATTTAGAAAAAATGCAAAATGAGCAAGCTTCTGATATGGAATTAAGTGATTTAGAGGCGTTCTATCGTGAAGCGAAAAAACATTATGATGAAGATGAAGCCTTTGCCGAAAAAGCACGTGGCTATGTTGTAAAACTACAAGGCGGTGACGAGTATTGCCGTACTATGTGGCGTAAATTAGTTGATATTACGATGCAACAAAATCAACGCAATTATGATCGTCTTAATGTAACCTTAACGGATAAAGATGTAATGGGTGAAAGCCTTTATAATCCAATGTTGCCTGAAATTGTTGCAGATTTAAAAGCTAAAGGTTTAGCCGTCGAAGACGATGGTGCTATCGTTGTTTTCTTAGATGAATTTAAAAATAAAGAAGGCGATCCGCTTGGCGTAATTATCCAGAAAAAAGATGGCGGTTACCTATACGCAACCACTGATATCGCGTGTGCGAAATATCGTTATGAAACATTACACGCTAATCGTATTCTGTATTTTACTGACAGCCGTCAAAGCCAACATTTACAACAAGTGTGGTTGATTGTGCGTAAAGCAGGTTATGTTCCTGAAAGCGTATCATGGGATCATTTCAATTTCGGAATGATGCTCGGTAAAGACAATAAACCATTCAAAACTCGTACTGGCGGTACAGTAAAATTAGCTGATTTATTAGATGAAGCGATTGAACGTGCTCAAGCGTTGATTAGTCAAAAATCAACGCATCTTACTGCGGAAGAACAACAACAAGTGGCTGAAGTTGTGGGCATCGGTGCGGTCAAATATGCTGATTTATCAAAAAATCGTACTACTGATTATGTATTCGATTGGGATAATATGCTGACCTTTGAAGGCAATACTGCTCCTTATATCCAATATGCTTATACTCGTATTCGTTCGATCTTTGCAAATAGCGGTATTGATCCTAATGCACTATCAGGTGCAATTCAGATTAATGATGAGAAAGAGCGTCAACTGGCCTTAACCTTGTTAAAATTTGAAGAAGCAGTAAATACCGTAGCACGTGACGGTACACCACATATTCTTTGTGCTTATCTTTATGACTTAGCTGGAGCATTCTCTTCTTTCTATGAACATTGTCCAATTCTAAATCAAGCAGATGAGGTAAAACAAAGCCGCTTAAAACTTGCCGCTCTTACTGCACGTATTTTAAAACAGGGCTTAGATCTCTTAGGAATTAAAACCGTTGAGAAAATGTAGTATCAACACGTTAAGATAACTATAATGGGCAAATTCAGCTGAGTTTGCCCATTTTTATTATTGATTCATCAAGGAAAAACAATGACGATTTCACAAGCACAATTGGTAGAGCAACTATTACAACAGCTTGATTATTTTTCCGCTTATGATGATAGTCAGATTCTCACCATCGCTTTTGATCAAACTATTTTTCTGGAATCCTTTCAACCATTGCGTTTTTATCTTGATGAAATCAAACAAAATATCCAAAAATTGACGCAATTAGATAACCCTCAAGTCGTTAATTATCTTGCAGAAAAAATTACTGCTCAGTTTCGAGTATTGTTTGATGCAGTCAATCAGCAACATTTGCCTGAATTAGCGGTATCGCCAATAACAACAGCATCGAGGCATACCTCTACACAGCATGATAAAAATGCCGTTTTCCAGTTACCACCAGAACAACGCATTCATAAATATTATGAATATCTCACCCGATTTAACGATTATTTAGCCAATTTGGAAAAACTACAACAACAAACGAATGATTGGCAGAGCAAACAACAATTGCAACAACAAATTGAACAATATCAACAACGTCGTGCACGTTGCTTAGCTGCCATTGAACAATTAGAAGAGTATTTGGCATTTAAAGCTACTACTACTTCATCTTAGTTACTGTTTTAGGCGTTCCAATAGATCATTTGGGGCAATATAAGAGATCGCATTACCGTTTCGAATTTGACCGAACAAATTTAATTGATATAAATGATTAAGGTCTTTTCTAGCTGTGTTTTCAGCAATACCATATTGATTACTGATTTCTTTGGCTGTAAAAATTGCACCAATATCTTTTGCCGCCTTTTGTAAGATTTGAATCTGACGACTATTGAGGGTTACTTTCCTGGTATAAGAGACAATTGCTGCACTAAAGGCTTTAAACTCATTCTGTTTATCACTGATATACTTTTCTAAGTCTAGAATAGCGCGTTTTACAATTTCTGCTTGATAATACAAAAAATAGGTTATATCTAAATCATCCGTTTCAGTATAAAGATATGCCTTCGCATATTTAGCTGGCGCTTCTTTCAACAGGCGGCTAATAGAAATATACTCAAACAACCAATAACCATTTTTTAGCATAAACCAATAAAATAACGCTCTTGCGGTCCTGCCATTACCATCACCAAATGGATGAATATAGCCAATTAGAAAATGCAGAATAATCGCTTTGATCACTGGATGAATAAAATTTGCCTCTTTATCATTGTGATTAGTATTCACAAAATCACAAAAAGACTGCATTAACTCAGGTAATTTCTCATATTCAGGTGGTTGATGAATAATATCTCCACCGTAATCAACAATACAAATTTGATTATCTTGTCTAAATGCACCTGATACAGCATTATTTTCAATTGCGTCATTGGTTGCTATACGATGTAATTTTAAAATCATTTCCAGTGAAAGCGGTTCATTTTTTAGTTTTATCGCTTCCTTCATCAAATAATAATTATTGAAAATCATTATTTCATCTTGCGTCTTAGGCTTCCGTTCACTCTCCAACATCTCTTTTGCCACTTTTCTTGTTGTCGCAGCACCTTCTAATTGAGCAGAAGTAATTGCTTCCTCCATGATTAACGATTTTAATAAAAAACGCTGCTGTTCCGTACTACTTAATCCTTCAAAATTATTTGTGCCTACATTCCCACCACTCATCTTATCAATAAAATGTAGTAATGCTTGGAGGGAAGTTGGTACAGCATAAAAGAAAGAAATATCAGCGATTTTGAGCTCTGTTAATAAAGAAGAACGATTAATTTTTGTCGCTAACCAAGCCGCTTCAGTATTTTTAGGATAAACATATTTAAATTTATCCCAATGCAAATAACGTCCTTGTTCATCGATTGCCTTATATTTTCCGATTAGCTGCCACTGTTCTGGTTTAATAGATTGCACTAATTCAGCAAATGGTTTCGGCTTAGAAATTTTCATAGTTACACCAAACTCAATTTTTTAAAATTGAGTTAGTTAAGCACTTTTTTTTAAATGTGTCTAATTCTTTTTGTTAGACAAAAAGAAAAGTATGGCAATTGCTCACCATACTTTTTTACTGTTAATTGCAATACTGTTTAGCTGATAATTAACGCCATGCTTTGAATTGATTAATCAAGCCATTGGTTGAACTGTCGTGAGATGAGACTTTTTCATCACCAACTAACTCAGGTAGGATACGGTTTGCAAGTTGTTTACCTAATTCCACACCCCATTGATCGAAAGTGAAGATATTGAAAATCACGCCTTGTACGAAAATTTTATGTTCATACATCGCAATTAACGCACCTAATGTAAACGGTGTAATTTCACTTAATAAAATAGAGTTGGTTGGTTTATTTCCAGTAAACACCTTAAATGGCACAACATGTTGCACATCCGCAAGGTTTTTACCTGCTTTCACAAATTCCGCTTCCACTTCTTCTTTTGTTTTACCAAAAGCTAATGCTTCAGTTTGTGCAAAGAAGTTTGATAATAATTTGCTATGGTGATCACCCAATGGATTATGGGTTTTCGCTGGAGCAATAAAATCACAAGGAATCAAAGTAGTACCTTGGTGAATTAATTGGTAAAACGCGTGCTGTCCGTTTGTACCTGGCTCGCCCCAAATAATTGGTCCTGTTTGATAGTTCACAACATTACCATTACGATCCACATATTTACCGTTAGATTCCATATTACCTTGTTGGAAATACGCTGCAAAACGGTGCATATATTGGTCGTAAGGTAAAATTGCTTCAGTTTGTGCACCTAAGAAATTAGTATTCCATAATCCCACTAATGCTAATGTTAATGGAATATTTTGTTCCTCTGGTGTATTACGGAAATGTTTATCCATTTCATGAGCACCGCTTAATAGTGCTTCAAAATTTTCAAAACCAATGGAAAGTGCAATAGAAAGACCGATTGCAGACCAAAGCGAATAACGTCCGCCAACCCAATCCCAGAATTCAAACATATTGTCAGTATCAATACCAAACTCTGCGACTGCTTTAGCATTTGTTGATAATGCCGCAAAGTGTTTTGCAATATGAGCTTCATCTTTTGCTTTCGCTAAGAACCATTCACGAGCAGAATGCGCATTGGTCATAGTTTCTTGCGTAGTAAACGTTTTTGATGCCACTAAAACTAATGTTGTTTCTGGATCCACTTTCTTTAAAGTTTCTGCAATATGCGTACCATCAACATTAGACACAAAGTGCATGGTTAAATGATTTTTATATGGACGTAATGCTTCAGTCACCATATATGGACCTAAGTCAGAACCACCGATCCCAATATTAATCACATCAGTAATCGCCTTACCGGTATAACCTTTCCATTCCCCAGAAATGACACGATCACAAAAACCTTTCATTTTTGCCAATACTGCATTGACTTCAGGCATTACATCTTTACCGTCAACATAAACAGGGTTATTACTGCGATTACGCAATGCTGTATGTAATACCGCACGATTTTCAGTACGGTTAATCTTCTCACCCGTAAACATACTTTCAATTGCTTCGCTTACCGCAGTTTCTTCCGCTAATTGGCGTAACAATGCTAAAGTTTGTTGATTTAAACGATTCTTTGAAAAATCAATCAAAATATCTTGATTAAATTTAAGTGAATAGTGATCGAAACGATCAGATTCCTGTGCAAACAGTTGTTGAATGGTAAGGTCTTTCACTTCTTGTTGGTGTTGCAACAATGCTTGCCACGCTTTTGTTGAAGTTGGATTAATATTTTTCATCGCTTTTTCCTTTTAATTAAAAATTAATCAATATATTCCACTAAAACTCTCGGGGTGAGTTTAGTCACTAATTCATAACTGATTACGCCAATAATTTCTGCTATTTCTTCTATCGGTAATTCTTTTCCCCATAAAATAACTTCATCACCAACTTTATCTTGTGCATCTGCACCAAGATCAACAGTCAGCATATCCATAGAAACTTTACCGACAATTGGCACACGTCGCCCATTAACATATACAGGCGTACCAGTTGGTACATCGCGCGGATAACCATCACCATAACCAATCGCTACTACACCAATTTTAGTGTCCTTATCACTAATCCAGCGGCCACCATATCCAACAGGTTCACCTTTTTTGTGTTCACGCACCGCAATTAAAGATGACGTTAACGTCATTACAGGAATTAAATCATACGCACTACTTGGCGTACTATTCGCTGAAATACCATACATAATAATACCTGGACGAATCCACTCTAGATGTGACTCTGGCCAGAATAAAATTCCGCTTGAAGCAGCAATACTGCGTTCCCCATCCTTATTCGCACAAGCAGATAAAAAACGCTCTAATTGTTTTTCGGTATAACCGCAGTCTAATTCATCAGCACGACTAAAATGGCTAATAAAACGAATGCGATTAACGTTTGCTGATTGTGTTAAAGCCTGGTAATAGCTTTCGACTTCTTCTAATTGGATACCTAAACGATGCATTCCAGTGTCAATCTTGATCCACACATTGATCGGATTCGGTAACGTCGCTTGTAGTAATGCGTCTAATTGTTCTGCACAATGCACCACAGTTTCCAAATTATTCACTGCTAAAATAGGTAAATCTGCGGCAGAAAAAAAGCCTTCTAACAATAAGATAGGCTTAGTAATTCCATTAGAGCGTAAACGAAGCGCTTCACCTAAGCGCGCTACACCAAAACAATCCACATTTTCTTGTACCGTTTGTGAAACAAATTCCACACCATGTCCGTAGGCATTCGCTTTTACGACGGCAATAATTTTACTGTTTGGTGCTAATGATTTTATCTTTTGAATATTATGTTTAAGGGCAAGAGAGCTGATCTTTGCCGTTGCTGCTTTCATGATACTGCCTTTGTTAATTAATAATTGTCATTGTAATCTGAACCATATTGCAAATTATCAAAGCGGGAATATCCGCCCATAAACGCCAAACGTACGCTCCCGATTGGGCCATTACGCTGTTTCCCAATAATAATTTCTGCGGTTCCTTTAAATTCTGAATTTGGGTTATACACTTCATCACGATAGATAAACATAATCAAATCAGCATCTTGCTCAATTGCTCCCGACTCACGTAAATCCGAGTTTACTGGGCGCTTATCCGCACGTTGTTCTAAGCTACGATTTAATTGTGATAAAGCAATCACTGGTACTTTCAACTCTTTTGCCAACGCTTTTAATGAACGAGAAATCTCAGCAATTTCCAAAGTACGATTTTCGGCATAACCTGGTACACGCATCAATTGCAAGTAGTCCACCATTATCATGGCCAAGCCGTTTGGACTTTCTCGATGAATTCGTCTTGCTCTTGAACGTAATTCTGTTGGGGTCAAACCAGACGTATCATCAATATAGATATTACTTTTCTCTTTTAAAATCGAAATACAGCTTGATAATCTTGCCCCTTCGTCATTAGCAAAATCAATTTGCCCGGTACGCAATTTGGTTTGATCCACTCGAGAAAGTGAAGCAAGCATTCTGGTCATTAATTGTTCAGCTGGCATTTCAAGGCTAAAAATCAACACTGCTTTATCTTGATCTTTTGGTAAAGCAGCATTTTCACACAGATTCAGTGCAAACGTCGTTTTTCCCATAGAAGGACGCGCCGCCACAATGATCAAGTCGCCCGGTTGTAATCCCGCCGTTTTTTTATCAAGATCGGTAAATCCCGTAGAAACCCCTGTAATCCCGCCTAAACTTGGATTTTGCGCTAATGTTTCAATTTTGGTAATGGTATCAAATAAAATTTTAGAAATGTTTTGCGGTCCTGTATCTGTTCCAGCCATTCGTTGTTCAGAAATTTGTAAAATTTTACTCTCGGCATTATCCAAAATATCTTTTACATCTTGCCCATTTGGTGAGTAACAATTTTCAGAAATGCTATTACTCGTTGCAATCAATTCACGCAAAATCGCCTTTTCACGAATAATATTTGCATAAGCTAACGCATTGGCGCTGTTTGGCGTTTTTTGTGAAAGTTCAACCAGATAAGAAAAACCACCTACTGAATCAGTGAGATCTTTACTACTTAACGCTTGCTCTAAAGTAATTAAATCGGCTGGTTTGCCATGACTTAATAAATTCTCAATTTCTTGGAAAATAACACGATGTGCATAAGTATAAAAATCTTGTGCAATCACCGCTTCTACGACACGATCCCACAAGCCATTATCTAATAACAAAGCACCTAATACTGATTGCTCCGCTTCCAAAGAATGAGGAGGAGTAAACTGTTCAATCTCTTTTGATTTTGCTGCTGGTGTTGCTGTTGTTTTTGCTTGCGAAGTACGAGTTGGAGTCCAAGCCATAAAGTTTGCCATCTAGTCAGTGATTGGGACGAAAGTATAGCAAAAATTCTAATAAATAGGGGGATTATTGTTGTACTAACCGTTCATTTTCCTGTCATTAATCATAAAAAATAAACCGCTAAAAACCTTTTCTGTCTTTAGCGGTTTGTTCCCAATAAAAAAGCTATGCTTCTTTAGTTATTATTCTTTTTTCCCTAATTGTGGGAAAGCTGAATTGTTAAGCAACAAACCAGTTTGTGTGTAAATACCAAGTTTGTCGCGTGTATCAGTAATATCAAGATTACGCATTGTTAATTGACCGATACGATCTTTCGGATCAAATGGCGCATTTTCCACTTTTTCCATACTTAAACGTTCTGGTTGATAAGTTAAGTTTGGTGATTCGGTATTTAAAATCGAATAATCGTTACCACGACGTAATTCAAGCGTTACCTCACCTGTTACTGCACGAGCAACCCAGCGTTGTGCAGTTTCTCTTAACATTAATGCTTGCGGATCAAACCAACGGCCTTGATACAATAAACGACCTAAACGTAAGCCATTAATACGATATTGTTCAATCGTATCTTCATTATGAATACCAGTTACTAAACGTTCATAGGCAATATGTAATAACGCCATTCCCGGTGCTTCATAAATACCGCGACTTTTCGCTTCAATAATACGGTTTTCAATTTGATCTGACATGCCTAAACCATGACGTCCGCCAATACGATTTGCTTCTAAGAATAGATCAACAGCATTAGCAAAAGTCTTACCGTTTAACGCTACTGGAATACCTTCTTCAAAACGAACGGTCACTTCTTCCGCTTTAATCGCAACATCTTCTTTCCAGAATGCTACACCCATAATTGGATTAACAATACGAATACCGCTATTTAAGAATTCAAGATCTTTAGCTTCGTGAGTCGCGCCAAGCATATTAGAGTCAGTTGAATACGCTTTTTCTACTGACATCTTGTAATTAAAGCCATTCGCAATCAAAAATTCTGACATTTCATGGCGGCCACCAAGCTCATTAATAAATTGTTGGTCTAACCATGGTTTATAAATTTTTAATCTTGGATTGGTTAATAACCCATAACGGTAGAAACGTTCAATATCATTACCTTTGAAAGTACTACCATCTCCCCAAATATTAACGTCATCTTCTTTCATAGCAGTAACAAGCATAGTTCCAGTTACAGCACGACCAAGAGGGGTAGTATTAAAATAAGTTACGCCGCCAGTACTAATATGGAATGCGCCACATTGAATAGCTGCAATCCCTTCATTAGCAAGTTGACTACGACAATCAATTAAACGTGCATTCTCTGCACCATATTCTTTTGCTTTACGTGGAATAGCTTCGTAATCATCTTCATCTGGCTGTCCTAAATTAGCTGTATAAGCATAAGGTACAGCGCCTTTTTGACGCATCCAAAGTAATGCTGCACTAGTATCTAAACCGCCAGAAAAGGCAATACCGACTTTTTGACCTACGGGAAGAGATTCGAGAATTGTTGTTGACATATTAATTCCTATTCATGAGATGTGTTTGATTCTGTGATAAAACGAACGTTTACCGAGTGCGTATTATTCCCTAAAATCCACGTGGTGTCCACTTTCTTTAATAAAGAATTTGCATAAAAATTCATTTTTAATACATAAAAATTCAAAAAAGGCGAATAAACACACCAGACTTAAGTGTAAAGAAAAATCCTTGATGTAAAAAACATCAGTAACCAATGCAGGTAGAAAATAACGTTAGAGAAAGGGTAATAGCTATGCTAGAATTCAGCGAAAAAAAATGCCACCTAAATAGTTAGGTGGCAGATAAACAATTCAGTTTATAAAAATATACAGGAAGTGAAATGAGTAACTTCTCAGTTACTCAGTCTAGAAAGTCTAGACTAATATGCAAACACAACATCATACTTAAGAATCTGAAACTCATTAACTAGTAAGGAATGACCAATCATTAAGTATGCGCCCATTCTAGGGAGCTACTTAGGAAGAAACAAACAATTTTTTTTTATCTATCGCATAAAAAAAACTAATAACAAAAGAAATAAATGCTAACAGCAAGTTTTTACACTGGATATTAAATTATGGTTAAACGTTTGCCTCCCTTAAATGCTCTGAAAGCTTTCGATTCAGCTGCCAGACATTTAAGTTTCACAAAAGCTGCAGAAGAGTTATTTGTCACTCAAGCAGCGGTCAGTCATCAAATAAAAATTTTAGAAGATTTTTTAGGAATAGAACTTTTTTTGCGCAAAAATCGTACACTTGAACTCACTGAAGCAGGAAAAATTTATTTTTTTGATGTACACAATATATTAAAAAAACTAATGGATGCCACCGAAAAATTAACTAAAAATAAAGGGCAAAGTGTTTTATCAATGAATATCCCGCAAACTTTCGGTATGCAATGGTTAGTACCACAATTAAGTGAGTTTAATCGTCTTTATCCCGATATTGATGTGCGTATCAATGGTGTTGATCACGATGAAGGCTTATTAACTCGAGAAGTTGATATTGCTGTTTATTATGGTAAAGGTGATTGGAAAGGGCTTACCGTTGAACGCTTAAAAGAAGCTCGCTTATTAATTTTAGCTGCACCGAGTTTATTACAACGACAACCTATTTTACAGCCTGACGATTTGCGTCAGCACACGCTATTACACGTCCATAATCGTGATAATTGGCAACGAGCATTAAATGCTTTACAGCTGGATGGTATTGATTTGCAACACAATCCTGTATTCAGCCACACTTTTATGGCGTTACAAGCAGCTATTCATGGACAAGGCATTGTATTAGCTAATGAATTGTTAGCACAAAAAGAGATCACACAAGGAAATCTCCAAGAAGTGTTAAATTTACAACTCAAAGATCCAAAATCCTTTTATGTGGTTTATCATTCTGATCGTGAAAATGATCAAAAGATCAAAGCCTTTCGTGATTGGTTAATTTCATTAATCTAAGGAAATAACAATAATGATGTTTAAACGTTTTTTGATTTTGACTGCTATTAGCGGTTTTTTCTGTGTCGCTTTTGGCGCCTTCGCTTCCCATGTACTCACTAAACAGCTTTCAGCCGAGGCAATTAACTGGTTAGAAACTGGCTGGCGTTATCAAGTCTTTCATACTTTAGCGCTCTGTTTTATGACTATTCTATTACAGCTTACACAAATCGATGCCCATTGGCGTAAAAAAGCGGCTATCAGTGGTTATTGTTGGATCGTCGGTATTGTATTATTTTGTTTTAGCCTATACTGTCTAGCCATCACTGGAAATCATAGCTTAGCGCATCTCACCCCTATTGGCGGTGTCTTCTTTTTATTAGGTTGGGGAAATCTCTGCTATCTTGGGATTCGTTATCGCTGTGTTCATACCTCAACAGAGAAATAAGAGGGTTATGATGACAAATCAATTAATCTTATATTGTCGTGCTGGCTTTGAAAAAGAGATGGCAGCAGAAATCAATGATAAAGCGATCAATTTAGGTGTCTATGGTTTTGCACGTACCGAACTAAACAGTGCTTTTGTTATTTTTGAGTGTAGCAATGCCGCTGATATACAACTATTAATTGAACATATCCGTTTTAACTCTTTGATCTTTTGTCGGCAATGGTTTGCTGCGTTTCCTGCATTAACCTTTGCCTCTACCGCAGATCGTATTTCCCCCATTATGGATCTGTTGACTCATAGCCAACTTGATCTTAATGCAATGACTGAAGTATGGGTTGAAACAGCTGATACCAATCAAGCGAAAGAGTTATTACCATTTTGCCGTAAATTTACGGTACCGCTACGTCAACAGCTAAAACAAGCGGGTTATCTAACAGGCAAAAAAAGTACAACTAAATCCTTTACTTTGCACCTCTTTTTTACTCATTCTGATCGTTGCTATGTTTGTTATTCTTATAACGATAACCACTCACCAGATTTTATGGGAATTAAACGCTTGCGTTTTCCAGCGGCAGCACCTAGCCGTTCAACTTTAAAATTAGAAGAGGCGATAAAAACATTTTTAACCGACAAAGAAGAAGCTGCTCGTCTGACTGAGCAACAATATGCCGTTGATTTAGGCGCTTGCCCTGGCGGTTGGACTTATCAATTAGTGCGTCGAGGTCTTTTTGTGTATGCTGTCGATCATGGCAAAGTAGCTGAATCTTTACAAGAAACTGGGCGGGTAGAACATTGCCCTGAAGACGGTTTTAAATTCCAACCACCGAAAAAACGCAAAATTGATTGGTTAGTTTGTGATATGGTGGAACAACCAATTCGCATTGCAGAATTAATTGCAAAATGGTTAGTAAATGGTTGGTGTCGAGAAACGATTTTTAATTTGAAATTACCGATGAAAAAACGTTTTCTTGAAGTACAAAAATGTATCTTTTTGATCGAAGAGAAATTAGTTGATGCTGGACTGGATTACCAAATCCAAGCGAAGCATCTCTATCATGATCGTGAAGAAATTACTGTACATATCTATATAAAATCAAACTGATAAGGAAAGAATATGACTTTAAGAATTGCTGTTGTTGGCGCAGGCGGACGTATGGGACGCCAATTAATTCAAGCTGTAAGTAAAGCGGAAGGGGTAAAACTTACTGCTGCTTGCGAACGTGTTGGTTCCAGTTTAGTTGGCAGCGATGCTGGCGAGCTGGCTGGTATTGGACATAATGGCGTCACAGTAACGGATAATCTTGCCAATAGCATTGATCAATTTGATCTTGTCATTGATTTTACTCGCCCTGAAGGAACACTCGATCATCTAGCACTTTGCGTGCAACATCATAAAAAGATGGTGATTGGTACTACTGGCTTTGATGAACAGGGTAAATTAGCTATTCAACAAGCAGCAGAAAAAATCGGGATTGTATTCGCTTCCAATTACAGCGTTGGTGTGAACTTAGTATTCAAATTATTAGAAAAAGCTGCCAAAGTAATGGGTGATTATTGCGATATTGAAATTATTGAAGCCCATCACCGTCATAAAGTTGATGCCCCATCTGGCACAGCATTATCAATGGGTGAACATATTGCCAAAGCAATGGGGAAAGATCTTAAACAACACGCTGTTTATGCTCGTGAAGGCATCACAGGTGAACGCAAACAAGATCAAATTGGTTTTGCTACTATTCGTGCAGGCGATGTTGTCGGTGAACATACCGTTTGGTTTGCTGATGAAGGTGAGCGTGTAGAAATTGCTCATAAAGCCTCTAGCCGTATGACTTTTGCTAATGGTGCAGTACGTGCTGCTAAATGGTTAGCTCATCATAATAAAGGGCTTTTTGATATGACAGATGTGTTAGATCTTAATTCGTTATAAGAAATTTTTCATCCTATTATATATTCTCTCATCTTAACCCTCTTCACCGTCTGAAGAGGGTTTTATTATTGCAGCACCTCAATTTCCTATTGCCATCTCACTATTTTCACCGCATAATCAAAAGTATCATTAAATGATACAAGAGGTGTGCAATGAGATTAGAAATTAAACAATGGGGAAACAGTAAAGCTATTCGTTTGCCAAAAGATTTTATCAGTCAAGTAAACCTAGATATGGGAGATTTTTTAGAGTTAAAACAAATTGATGGTAATACCATTACATTGGAAATTATCTCAAACAAAGCAAAAAATAACCAAACAAGACTAACGCTAGCTGAAAGAATTGCGTTAACACAAGGTGAACTACCTGTGCTGAGTGATTGGGATACGATGCCTTCAGTTGGAGATGAATTGTGATGAAAATAAACTTTGATCGTGGAGATATTGTCTTAATCGATTTTGATCCTTCTTTAGGTGGTGAAATTAAAGGTAGTCGTCCTGCTTTAGTTATTAGCTCTAAAGATTTTCATAAACTTGGTTTTGCATTAATTTGTCCTATTACACAAGGTGCATCTTTTACCGCACGCAGCAACGGTTTTGCTGTACCTCTATCAGGAACAGGTTGTACAACTAATGGTATTGTCGTTGCTTACCAAGCCAGAATCGTCGATTACCGCCAACGTAATATCAAACGTATTGAAAAAGCGCCTGATTATATTACTAATGAAGTGCAAGATATTATTGATGCAATTGTTCACGACTAGCTACCAGTTTATATTCGGTCTGATTTGTTCCACTTTCGATTTCTGCTATAATTTGCGCGTTTAACCGTAACTCAAATAGGATAAATTATGGGATTTTTAACTAATAAACGTATTTTAATCGCTGGCGTTGCTAGCAATCGCTCAATCGCTTACGGTATTGCACAAGCAATGCATCGCGAAGGCGCAGAACTTGCCTTCACTTATCAAAATGACAAATTAAAAGGTCGTGTTGAAGAGTTTGCCAAAGAACTTGGTTCTTCAATTGTTATTCCATGTGATGTTGGTACTGATGAAAGTATCGAAAATTGTTTTGCTGAATTACACAAACATTGGGATAAATTTGACGGTTTTGTTCATGCTATTGCTTTCGCACCAGGCGATCAATTAGATGGTGATTATGTTAATGCCGTAAATCGTGAAGGTTTCCGCATTGCACACGACATCAGTGCATACAGTTTCGTGGCAATGGCAAAAGCAGCACGTCCAAATCTTAACCCTGGTTCAGCATTAGTTACACTTTCTTATTTAGGTGCAGAACGTGCTATTCCTAACTATAACGTAATGGGTTTAGCAAAAGCCTCACTTGAAGCTAACACTCGCTATATGGCATCAGCAATGGGTAAAGAAGGCATTCGTGTGAATGCAATTTCCGCTGGCCCAATTCGTACATTAGCCGCTTCAGGCATTAAAAACTTTAAGAAAATGTTAGGTCATTTTGAAAATACTGCACCACTTCGTCGTACTGTTACCATCGAAGATGTTGGTAATACTGCAGCATTTTTATGTTCAGATCTTGCCGCAGGTATCACTGGTGAAGTAGTACACGTTGATGCAGGTTTCAGCACTGTTGCAATGAGCGAATTAGACCTCGCATAATATTAGCTTTAGTTTCGCTCCGTCCCTACGGAGCGAATTTTTTTGTTTTTTAATTGGATAAGGTATGTTCCAAGATAATCCTCTCCTCAGTCAACTCAAACAACAAATTCGCGATAGTAAACCTCATATTGAAGGCGTTGTAAAAGCAACCGATAAAGCGTATGGCTTTTTAGAAGGTGAAAAGAAAAGTTACTTTCTTCCGCCACAAGCAATGAAAAAAGTCATGCATGGCGACAAAATTAAGGCTGTTATTGAAACAGTTGGTGATAAAGAGCAAGCCGAACCTGATAGCTTAATTGAACCAATGCTGACACGCTTTATCGCTAGAGTACGTTTCAATAAAGATAATAAATTACAACTACTAGTCGATCATCCAAACATCAAGCAAAGTATTTCAGCTAATGTTCACAAAAAAGTCACTGAAACCTTAGCGAATGGTGATTGGGTAGTCGCTGAGCTGAAAACACATCCATTACGCGATGATCGTTTTTTCTTTGCGCAAGTAACACAATTTATCTGTCATCAAGATGATCCAAAAACCGCTTGGTGGGTAACTTTAGCTCGTCATCAACAACCTCGCACTGCCGTTGCTGGTTTAACTACCTATCCGTTTGAAGAAACTGAAATTCGACAAGATCTTACCGCATTAGATTTCGTAACGATTGACTCAGAAACTACTGAGGATATGGACGATGCGTTATTTATCACACCAATAGTGCAAGATGGAACGCAAACTGGATGGAAACTAGCAGTGGCAGTAGCCGATCCAACCGCCTATATTCCATTGGATTCACAAATTGAAACGGATGCTAAACAACGTTGTTTTACCAACTATTTGCCAGGTTTTAATATTCCAATGCTGCCACGAGAACTCTCTGATGATCTTTGTTCGTTAGTTGAAGGCGAGAAACGCCCTGCATTAGTTTGCTTTATCGAAACTGATCTACAAGGTGCAGTCATTGCTGAACCGACTTTTACGTTGGCATGGATCTGTTCTAAAGCAAAATTGGCTTATGATGCGGTTTCCGATTATTTAGAACAATTACCAAATGCGTGGCAACCGAGCAATGATACGGTAAAAGATCAAATCGAAGCATTACATCAATTCAGTCTTGCTAGAATTACTTGGCGTCAGCAACATGCGATTTTATTTAAAGATCGCCCTGACTATAACTTTATTCTTGCAGACGATGGTGCAATAACTGAAATTCGTGCTGATTATCGTCGTATTGCCAATCGTATTGTTGAAGAGTGTATGATTATTGCTAACACTTGTGCAGCGCAATTCCTAACGGCATATCAAGCAGCCGGTATTTTCAACACTCACAGCGGTTTTGATAAGAAATTCTTACCAGCAGCAAGCCAATTCTTATTAAATCATTTAGCCAATGAACAAAATCAAGCTGAACTGGCTCAACGTTATAGTGTAGAAACGCTAACAACTTTAGCTGGTTATTGCCAAATGCAGCACGATCTTGACCAACAACCGCAAGAGTATTTGGAAACTCGTTTACGTCGTTATCTGACTTTTGCCGAGTTTAAAGCAGAAGCTGCACCACACTTTGGTTTAGGGTTAAACGCTTATGCGACTTGGACTTCACCAATTCGTAAATATTGCGATATGGTCAATCATCGCGTAATTAAAGCAATTTTAAGCCAGCAACCTTTACCACAAGTCGAAGAGAGCGTATTAGTGCGTTTACAAGAAGCGAGAAAACAAAATCGTCTAGTCGAACGTGATATTGCTGATTGGTTGTATTGTATCTATCTTGCGGATAAAGTTGCTGAAAAAACTGTTTATCAAGCACAAATTGTTGATATTACGCGTGGTGGTTTACGAGTACAATTAATCGAAAATGGCGCTAGTGTTTTTGTACCAATGTCGTTATTACACGACAAAAAAGAGGAAATTGAAATCAACAGTGATGATATTGCTCTCTATATTCAAGGTAAGCGTCATTATCAACTTGCTGATACTCTATCTATCCAATTAATTGAAGTAAATCTTGAAACTCGCAGCATTGTTGGTTCGCCAGCAAGTGAACAATAGTTTTAGGCGCAAAAAACCTCTTCAAAATTGAAGAGGTTTTTTATCAACAATACAACACCAATTAAAGAAATAAAAAGCTAGTGCTACCTAAACATTACATAAAATACAAACTAATCAGCGAAAAAGATCGTTGCACCTTGTTCTGCAGAAGAAACATTCTTTCTAAACAATGTAAACAACTCTCTACCTGATAATTGATATTCTGCAGATAAATCAACAGTAACCGCTTGGCGTCCTTGTAAATCTGTTAAACAACGCAATACTCCAGCTTCCGCATCAATTTCCACCATATCACCAGATTGCAGATAAGCTAATGGACCACCTTGATAAGATTCTGGCGATACATGAATAATTGACGGCACTTTACCTGATGCACCTGAAAGTCTGCCATCTGTTACTAATGCGACTTGGAAACCTTGCTCCATTAAATTACCAAGAATCGGCATTAATTGGTGTAACTCTGGCATCCCACGTGCTGCAGGCCCACTATTGCGCACCACAATCACTGCATTTTGTTGTAACTGACCTTGTTTATAAGCAGCAACAACCTCTTCTTGTGCTTCAAAAACTAATGCTGGTGCGACGATTTTACGATGTTCTGGTGCGACGGCACTAATCTTCACCACACCACGTCCTAAATTACCATCAACAACTTTTAGACCACCATGTGCACTAAACTCGCAACCTGCTTTAGCAATGACATTTTCATCGGCGCTTTCTCCCACTGGTTGATAAACCAACTTACCATCCACCAAAGTTGGCACAGTTAAATAATCCGCCATTGAACCATAAACAGGTGTTGCATCCATATGTAATAAATCACGTTCTGACAAACGTTTTAATAATAGTGGTACACCACCAGCTTGATGAAATTCGTTCACATCTGCCGGACCATTCGGATAAACTTTTGCCAATAATGGAACAACATTAGACAATTCAGCAAAATCATCCCAATTAATAATAAATCCTGCTGCTCGTGCTACTGCTACCATATGCATCGTATGGTTAGTGCTACCACCTGATGCTAATAACGCCACCAAGCCATTTACCAAACTCTTTTCATCAACTACTTTAGCTAGTGGACGGAAATCACTGCTATTACTGCTAATTTTTACCATTTGCTTACTGATTAATTCTGTTAATAATGGTCGCAATGGGCTATTTACCGGAACAAACGCCGATCCAGGCAACATTAATCCCATAGCTTCAAACACTAACTGATTGGTGTTGGCTGTGCCATAGAAAGTACAAGTACCATTACTGTGATAAGCCGCATTTTCCATTTCTTGTAATGCATCTTTACCCAATTTCCCAGCTGCATATTGCTGACGAATTGCCACTTTCTCTTTATTAGAAATCCCAGTAGTCATAGGGCCTGATGGCACAAACGCAGTTGGTAAATGCCCAAACGATAATGCCCCCATCAATTGTCCTGGCGCAATCTTATCGCAAATTCCTAATAACAAAGTCGCATCAAACGTATTGTGACTGAGGCCAATTACGGTTGCTTGTGCAATTAAATCACGAGAAAAGAGTGAAAGATCCATTCCCTCTTGCCCTTGCGTAATCCCATCACACATCGCAGGAACACCCGCCGCCACCTGTGCAGAGTGTCCTAAATCTGCCAACACTTGTTTAATTTGAGCTGGATAATCAAGATATGGTGCATGAGCACTTAACATATCATTATAAGCCGAAACAATTCCTACATTGATAGTCGTAAAATCTAGAATTGTTTTTTTCTGTGCAGGACAGCAAGTTGCTACTGTATGTGCCAAATTACCACAACTTAAATGCGCTCGGCTTTTACCTCGCTGTAATTGTTGTTCAATCCGTTGCAAATAACGCTGGCGTGTCGCTTTGCTGCGTTGTGCAATACGTTGTGTAATTTGAGTAATTATCGGATTCATAAACGCCTACTTAATTAATCTAAAAACGGTTTAATCGCAGCAACACAACGAGCAACGACAGTTTCAAAAGGTGCATCAATATCAATATGAATCACATCAGTTTCATCTGCTTGTGGTTCTTCTAAGGTCGCAAATTGGCTTTTTAACATATCTACTTTCATATAATGCCCTTTGCGTTTTTGCATTCTTGATAACACCAAATCAAAATCCCCTTGCAAATAGATGAATTTCACATCTTTATTACCCTCACGAATTTGATCACGATATTTTTTCTTCAACGCTGAACAGATAATGATCCCTTTTTCCGATTTTTGTTCTAAGCTAAACGCCGCATCACGAATACGTTCTAACCATGGTGCACGATCTTCATCATTTAATGGTTGTCCCTCACGCATTTTGATGATGTTAGCGCGTGGATGAAGATCATCGCCATCAATCAATTTCATTCCTAATTGTTTAACGATTTCTGTACCAACACTAGTTTTACCTGTGCTTGATACTCCCATAAGAATAAAACTTTTACCTATTGACATAACACACCTCATAATATGGTTGTAGTTCTTGAAATTGGCTTCATAGTATCAATGTTATCGGTAACAATCAATCAACAAATTAATTTTCATTAAATTTCTGTGATCTGAATCAATAAATCTTAAAAACGCATAAAAAACACACTAAATGAATAAAAAATATACTAAATATAGTAAATAATATGATCCAGATCTCACTTTTAAAAAATTTAGTCTATTCCCTCTTTTATTTTTTGTAGTTATCGGTAACATTTAACCAACCAAAAATTTCTACTCTTACTTGAGTACCTATTTTTAAATTAAAACTTCATTCGGAGGACTCTCTATGGCTCACGATGCAACTTCATTACTGCTCATTGCAATCTGTGCAGTAATCGCATTATTAATCTTAATTATGCGCTTTAAAATTCATGCTTTTGTCGCGCTTACCTTAGTCAGCTTATTAACAGCATTAGCGACAGGCACACCATTTTCAAAGATCGTACCAACTATGCTAACCGGTTTTGGTAATACCTTAGCTTCCGTTGCATTATTGGTTGGTTTAGGTGCAATGATTGGTCGTTTACTTGAAATTACTGGCGGTGCGAAAGTACTTGCTGATACTTTAATCGATAAATTTGGTGAAAAACGAGCTCCATTTGCACTAGGCGTCGCTTCATTATTATTCGGTTTTCCAATCTTTTTTGATGCTGGTTTAGTGGTAATGTTACCGATAATCTTTAGTGTTGCGAAACGTTTTGGTGATTCAACCTTAAAATATGCGTTCCCTGCTGCCGGTGCGTTTGCGGTTATGCACGCTTTCCTACCGCCACATCCAGGTCCAGTCGCATCAGGTGAATTACTTGGTGTAAATATGGGATTATTAGTTATTGTCGGTTTAATTGCTGCTATTCCTACTTGGTATATTGGTGGTTATCTTTATGGTCAATTCATCGGTAAACGTATCCATATTCCACTTCCAACTACTTTCTTAAGCAAAAATGTTGTTTCTGAAACTGCTAATTTAGAAGTTCCAAGCTTTGGTAAAGTGTTGTTTATCCTACTATTACCACTTTGTTTAATCTTCTTAGATACTGGATTAAATACACTTAGCACCATTAAAGCGATTGATGGCTCACAAACTTGGGTAGAAATACTCAGAATGTTAGGTAAAACTCCAGTTGCTTTATTAATTACTCTTTTAGTTGCTATCCTATTATTAAAAGGACAACGTACTAAAGAACAAATCGAAAAACTTTGCGACAGTGCTTTAGGTCCAATCTGTTCTATCGTATTAGTAACTGGTGCTGGTGGTATGTTTGGTGGTGTGTTACGTGCAAGCGGTATTGGCGATGTATTAGCTGCAACTCTTTCTAACACAGGTTTACCAGTAATCGTTGCAGCATTTGTTATCTCAACTTGCTTACGTGTTGCTCAAGGTTCTGCAACTGTTGCATTAACCACTACTGCAGCATTAATGGCACCAACCATTGCAGCAACTCCAGGATTAAGCCAATTCGACCTTTGCTTTATCGTGATTTCAATTGCATCAGGTGCAACCGTATTATCACACGTAAACGATTCTGGCTTCTGGTTAATCAGCCGTTTCCTTGAAATGGATACCAAAACCACATTTAAAACTTGGACAGTATTAGAAACTATCTTAGGGGTTGTAGGTTTCACTATCGTATCTATTGCAAGTATCTTCCTATAATTTAGGATTTAAAATAAAATAGTGTTGGCAGCAGGCATAGCGAAAGCTATGCCTGTTTTCTTTGATTAGAATAGTTAACTGATAGGCAATTCTTATGTTCGCATACCTCTTTCCATTACTTTTATTAGTTATTTCAAACTGTTTTATGACGCTTGCTTGGTATAGTCATTTAAAATTCTTACACAATGCACCTATATGGCAAGCAATCTTATTTGGATGGTTTATTGCTTTGTTGGAATACAGTTTTATGATTCCTGCAACTCGCTTCTTAGCAGCACAAGGTTTTTCCTTCGGGCAGCTTAAAATTACCCAAGAGGTTATTACCCTAATTGTTTTTGTGCCGTTTTTAATTTGGTTCTTTAAACAACCATTTAAACTCGATTATCTTTGGGCTGGCTTATGTTTATGCGGCTGCGTTTACTTTGTTTTCCGTAGTTAATACGATTTTCCCTTTCCTATTTAGCGTCAATATCTTGGTATGGAAACAATACAAGTTGCTGCAATTGGAATGTAAGCATCACTTCACTGCCAATCGGCAACATTGCGGCACTTTGGACTAGCAATGTTGATGTCGTTTTATCACTATTAGCTAATTTCACATAATAACGATAATGACTGCCTAGAAAGATACGTTGTTGAATGATCGCTAACGCTGATAACGGCGGTAATGGTTGGCTAACCTTACTTTGGATCTCAATCTCTTCTGGTCTAAACAGCAAACAAGCACAATCCCCTTCTTGTACTGGACGTTGATCGGCATAATAAGTTTTGGTCAATGGCAGATAACCAAACACCGTTTTAAGCTGTTGCTGTTGAATTTGACAAGGTAGATAATTCACATTTCCTAAAAATTCGGCAACAAAACGAGAATTTGGTTGCTGATACAAAGACAACGCATCGCCAAATTGCACAATTTTGCCTTTATCCATCAAAGCGAGTTTATCCGCAAACACAAACGCCTCTTCTTTGCTATGCGTAACAAAAATCGCCGGTACTTGCTGTTGTTTCAAAATCGCTCGAATTTCTTCAATCAGTTGATAGCGTACTTGGCTGTCAATATTGGAAAAAGGTTCATCTAATAGCAGCAACTTCGGTTCACACGCCAACGCTCGAGCAATAGCAACACGCTGTTGTTGCCCACCTGATAATTGATGGGGATAACGCTGCTCTAACCCTTGTAAATGCACCAATTCAGTCATTTTATTTAATACTGTCTGCTGTTGCTGGCGACTTTTCCGTTGTAAGCCAAACAAGATATTTTCCGCCACCGTTAAATGTGGGAATAAAGCATAATCTTGAAAAATTAAACCAATCTGGCGCTGTTCTAGTGGTGTTTGACTTAGATCTTTACCCGCAAGGCAAATCTGCCCATCACTGATAGGTAATAACCCCGCAATCGCTCTTAATAATGTGGTTTTACCGCAACCACTCGCCCCTAACAAACAGACAATTTCATCTTGTTCTAATGCTAAATGCAGATCTTGTAGAATTGTTTGTCCATCATATCCGCAAGTTAATTGTGTAATCGCTAATCTACTCATAGTTATTTTTTATTCGCCAATAATGAACGTGTTAGTATGATGACTGGGATCAATCCCACCACTATCAGTACAATCGCCGGCAATGCAGCACGTTCCAGTTGTTCATCTGAAGTGTAAGTAAAAACGTGAGTGGCTAAGGTATCAAAGTTAAATGGGCGCAATAATAAAGAAGCATTCAACTCTTTCATACTCTCAATAAATACCAATAACAATGCGGTTAAAATACCTTTTCGTAATAATGGCAAATGGATTTTCCACCAAATAGAGAAATTAGAATGTCCTAATGTTCTTCCTGCCATTTCAAATGAGGGCGGAATTTTATTGAGTGTAGTTTCGATACTGCCTAATGACATTGCCGAAAAGCGAATCACATACGCCACAATTAATGCAAAAATTGAACCTGAAAATATTAAGCCAAATGAGGAAATATCTAACCAAGTTGTAAGCTGATGTAATTGATGATCAGCAAAAGTTAGTGGAATTAATAAACCAATCGCTAATACCGTACCTGGAACTGCATAGCCAAGCGATCCTAAACGTAAACCTCGTTTCGCTAGTGGGTATTGGAAAAGGCGGGCAATAAAATGCAGAATTAGCGCTAATATTACACTGACTAATGAGGCTATTGTCGCTACCGTTAGACTGTTTTTCGCATAATCAAAAAAGGCTTTCGTCCACGCTTCGGCAAAATAGTGATAAGCCCAATAACCTAACTGTAACAGTGGGATAAGAAAGGCTAATGTGACTAGTAGCCAACTGTAAATCACTAATCCTTTTTCCCACCATTTTGTCACTGTTTGGTACTGGTGTTGACTTTCACAACCACGTTGATACAGTTTTTGTTTGCGTCTGGCATAGCGTTCAATACCAATAAAGAAGCTGATCAGGGCTAACATTGCAATGGCAATTTGTGCTGCCGCTTGTAAATCGCCAAAACCGAGCCAAGTATCATAAACGGCGGTAGTTAGCGTTGGAATAGCGAAATAGAATACGGTACCAAAATCGCCTAGCGCTTCCATTGCGACTAATGCACAACCGACTGCAATGGATGGACGTAATAATGGCAATGTTACTCGCCAAAAAATTTGGCGTGGCGATGCTCCTAATAGTTTTGCGCTCTGTATTAAATTTTCTGACTGTTCCATTAATGCCATGCGGCTAAGTAAGAAAATATATGGGTAAAGTGATAACGCTAAAATAAAGCAAGCGCCGCCTAAGCTGCGAATTGAAGGAAACCAATAATCATTAATTGATTGCCAGCCAAAGATCATTCGTAGCCATTGTTGTACCACGCCCGGATAATCTAAAAAATCGGTATATAAATAGGCGGAAAGATAAGCCGGAATCGCTAACGGCAAACAAAGCAGCCATTGCAAAATGGCTTGGGTTTTGAATTGATAACGTGATACTAAATAGGCGGCGGGTAAGGCAAAACATATGCTAATCACTACCGTTCCACTCACTAATAACAGCGAATTGATAACATAATCCGCTAATACGGTATGCCAGAGATGCGTTAAACTCTGTAATGAACCTTGTAATGCTTGATAAAAAATCGCCACGATTGGCATCAAAAAGAAACCAATTAAGATCAGCGTTACCACATTAATAATCAGTTTTTGTACTCTCAACACGAATTAACTACAAAATAGAAATAAACAAAAAACAGAATAGGCAACTGCGATTACAGCTACCTATTCTAAAATTCAAGAGAAAATAATGAGATTACTCAAGGTCAAACTTCACTTCGTCGATCAGTTTTAACGCTTTATCGTAATTTTTCGCAATCTCGTTTAACGGTAAGGTATCCGCTTTGAATGTTCCCCAAGAGGCTACCAATTTAGAAACCTCTACACCCGGTTTCACTGGATATTCGTGGTTTAATTCAGCATAAAGATGCTGTGCTTTATCACTACTTAAAAACTCAACTAATTTTAAAGCATTCTCTTTATTTTTAGAGTATTTTGCTACCGCAACTCCGCTGATATTCACGTGTGTTCCTGTGGTAGTTTGATTCGGGAAGTTGATATAAACGGCTTCTGCCCATTCACGTTGTTTTTCATCTTCCAACATTTTGCCAAAATAGTAGCTATTACCTAAAGAGTAATCACAAACGCCCTCTTTAATTGCTTTCACTTGATCACGATCGCCACCTTGCGGTTTCTTCGCTAAGTTATTTTTTAAGCCAACCAAAAACTCTTTCGCTTTAGCTTCGCCATCGTGTGCAATCATTGAAGCAACCAATGAAACATTGTAAGAATGTTTACCTGAACGAACGCAAACTTTGCCTTTTAATTCTGGTTTTGCTAGATCATAGTAAGTAAAGTTTTCTGGTAATTTACCTACACGATCTTTCGAGGTATAAATCGCTCTTGCACGAGTCGTTAAGGCAAACCATTCATCATTTTTATCACGATATTGTGCAGGAATATTTTGTTCTAATACTGCTGAATGAACGTGTTCCGCTAAACCTGCATTCACTAACTCCATTACTCGACTAATATCCACAGTCAATAATACGTCTGCTGGAGTAAGTTCTTTTTCGCGTTTTACACGCTCAACTAACCCTTTATCCGCAAAAATAAGGTTTACTTTTACGCCACTTTGCGCTTCAAATTCTTTTAAGATTGGTTCGATAAGATAAGGTTGGCGGTAGGAATAAACATTAACTTCATTGGCAGCAAAAGCAGATGTTGCTAACGTGGCGAATAAACTCGCAGTTAAGAGAGATTTTTTCATAGTACCTCACAAATTATTAAATAAAGATGATTATCAGTAATCGTTTTTAACATACAATGTAAGGCACTTTATGTCAATAAGAATTATTATCAATTAAATGATATAAAAAAGCAGCTAATGATAGCTGCCTTAAAAAAATGTTTACGGCAATTTCGCAATAATCGCATATCCCGCTTGCTCACCGTTAATTTGATAGTGAGTATTTGCTTCAATAAAGAGTGATTGCCCTTGTTTGAGTAACAAAGTTTTACCGTCAGCAGTAATGCTCAAACTACCCTGCATTACTAATAAAATTTCCGCACTCTTTGCCACAAGTTCACATTGATAACCTTGCTGATAATTAAGATTAGCTAACGCAAAATCTTGGCTCGGCGTTTGATAGGTTGTATAACCATTTTTCTGTTCAGCCGGCGCAATAACTTTTGGCGTAATTTCTGTGCAATCAATAATTTTTAACAATTCTGGAATATCAACATATTTTGGGGTTAAACCACCACGAATCACATTGTCAGAACACGCCATTAATTCAATATTCTGTCCTCGTAAATAAGCGTGTGGAATACCTGCATCTTGGAAAATGCCTTCACCTTGTTTTAAATGCACAATATTAAATAGATAAAAACAAAGCAAACCAGCATCCAACTTATCAAGTGGTATTTCCATTGCTTCTAATGCATAAATCACCCAATAATCTGGATTATCCAACGTTAATTGATTATTACGATAAGCCATTTGATTGTGTTGAATAATTGGCAACAACCATTGTGCTAATTCTGCTTGTGTCGCTTGCATTACCAAAGCATAGAAATCTTTTAATGATTGTTGTTCTAATTGTTCAGCCAACACCACTAATGATGGACGAGTATAAAGCGTTGATAGAATAGATGCTTTTGTTTTAAAGCCATGCAACAACCAGAAATCAGATAATGCAATCATCATTTCCGGCTTATGGTTATCATCTTTATAACTACGTTTCGCATCTTTTAAATCAATTCCCGCTGCATTTTCACGAGCAAAACCTTGTTCAGCTTCTTTTTTAGTTGGATGTAATTGAATAGATAACGGTTTTACTACATCAAGAATTTTTAATAAATAAGGTAATTTATGACCAAATAATTGTTGTGATTTTTCCCCTAACACTTCAGGATGCTGCGTAATATATTGGGCAAGATCTTCTTCTGTATTTGTTGCTGTTTCGATCATTGATGGCGCACTTGGATGGGTTCCTAACCACCATTCCGCATAAATTTGATTATCTGCTGATAATTGAAAAAGCTGTGGAATATACTCTTTTCCACCCCAAATATAATGTTGTGCCTGACCATTAAGGCGATAAAACATAACTTATTTTCCTCCAATAGATTGCGTAATTCGGCCTGTTTTAACGAAAAAATCTAATACTTTTGCGACATCATCAACATCTCGAATGTAAACGGGCATCGCTTTGCCATTTTTTAATACTAATTGTAAAAAGCCGTTTTCACTAATATTGATCGTATCTAAACGCTGATACGGAATATAAAAATTATTGAGGTAAAATCCCGATTCTTTTAATAGAAAGACGGGATAACGAATAAAAAAGTGATAAAGTAATAAAATTGATAACATCACTAATAGATAGATGGTTCTTTTTTCTAATCCTTGTGGTAGGGCTTGATAAACAGCTAACCATATCAAGACCAACATCACAATGCCTTCTAACTGTAATTTGCGCAATAGAGGCACGCGAATAACCGTTTTGCCATAACGTTTATCAATAAGAAACTGATCGTAAATAGCAAATAGTAGATAAAAAACAATTAAGACAAATAGAGTAATATTAATGATCATCTCAATTTTAAAATAGCGATATTATTAAAACAGAAAGTGGGCTAAGCCCACTAAACACAGATAAAAAATGAAATGGTGGGTATCAACCCACCATATACATTATCCTAAAATACCTGTTGCCGCACCGATAATACCGATTACAAAAATTCCGATAATAATCCAAAGTGCATTAACACGATTGCGAAGCAACCACATACAAGCAAAGGTAAAGAGCAATGGTAATAATCCTGGCATTAAGCTGTCAAGAATTTGCTGAACTGTAGTAGTTTCAACAGTACCATCTTGTTTTTCAATCACAGAAACGACTACTGGGACATTAATACTGGTCCATTTTTGCACCAATGCCCCCATAATAAATAGACCGAGAATTGACGCACCTTCAGTAAGTTTCTGTAACAAACCACCACTCATATCTTTTACTACATCAAGACCTTTCTTATAACCATAAGTTACGCCATAGTAACGAGTTGCTAAACGCACAAGGTTAAATAAGAAGAAAAAGAGTAACGGCCCTAAAATACTACCGCTTAGCGCCAAACCTGCCCCTAATGCGGCAAATACTGGACGAGCTGTTCCCCAATAAATCGGATCACCAACCCCAGCTAACGGCCCCATTAAACCAACTTTAATCCCATTGATCGCTGCATCATCAATTGGTTTACCATTGGCACGTTCTTCTTCCATGGCAATGGTTACCCCTAATACTGGCGCAGCCACAAATGGTTGTGTATTAAAAAATTCTAAATGGCGTTTAATCGCATCTTTACGTTCTTGAGAATTAGCATCTGGATATAAACGTTTGATCACTGGTGCCATTGCAAAAGCAAAGCCTAATGCTTGCATACGTTCAAAGTTCCATGAACCTTGGAAAAGGTTAGAACGAAGTACGACTTTATTTAAATCGCTTTGAGTTACTTTTTTCATTTCGGTTGTCATTGCTACTTCCCCCATTAATCTAATCTGTTATCAAGATCATTATTGCCACTTGCAACTACTTGCACCACTTGCTTACTTTGGTTGTATTTAGGGTGAAGTTGAATATAAAGAATTGCCATAATTGTACCGAGTACACCTAACGCAACTAAGTTGAAGTTAGTAAATGCAGCTACCACGAAACCTGCATAGAAGAATGGCATTAAGTGACCAGCACGCATCATATTAATTACCATTGCATAACCGACCACTGCGATGATACCACCAGCGATTTTTAAGCCAGTAGTTACTACTGGAGGAATTGCATTTAAAAGTGATTGAACAGTATCAGTTCCTGCAGTTAACGCCACAATTAACGCTGGAATAGCAATACGCATTGCTTGCAAAATTAAAGCACTGCAGTGCACCCAGTCTAAACGGTTTAAATTACCATCTTGTACTGATTTATCAGCAAGGTGTTGGAAACCAACGGTAATTGCACGCACTACGTAAGTTAAAACTTGACCTGCTGCTGCAAGCGGAATTGCAATCGCAATACCGGTTGAAATTTCTTGTCCACCGACAATAACCAAGATTGTTGAAACCACAGAAGCTAATGCCGCATCTGGCGCTAACGCAGCACCGATATTCATCCAACCTAGCGCTAATAATTCTAATGAACCACCAACGATAATACCGGTTTTCATATCACCTAACACTAAACCAATTAATGTACAAGCGATCAGTGGGCGGTGAGTTTGAAACTCATCCAAAATTGATCCCATCCCTGAAATACAAGCGATGATGAAGATCAAAATAATTTGAATACTAGAAAGTTCCATAGCATTTTCCTTTAGTTAATTGTTAAATAAGGTTGCTCTTTTTCAGCAAATCAATCATATCTTCTTTACGATCATTCGATACTTTACGTACATCAAGTTCCACTTTTAGCTCTGCTAATTTCTTGAATGCTTCAATATCTTTTTGATCTACTGAAACTGCGCTAGTGATTTGTTTTTTACCATCGTGATATGCCATACCACCGATATTGACAGATTTAATATCTAAACCAGCTTCCACTAAGAATAAGGCATCGGTTGGGTTGGTGAATAACAACATCACGCGATCATCGTTATATTCTGGATTATTGTAAACACGTACCATTTTTTCTACATTAACAACGTGAGCCGTCACTCCTGGAGGAGCTGCTTGTTTCAACATTGTCTTACGCACATCATCTTTATCCACTTCATTATTTACTACAATGATACGATTTACTTTGCTCTCTTTAGTCCAACGTGTCGCAACTTGACCATGAATTAAACGGTCATCAATACGCGCTAAACCAATCGCCATATGTTTACCAGCAGTTGCTGTTGTTGGTTGTGCAACTTTTTCTGCTGCCGGTGCTTGAGCGGCTGGAGCAGGTTGTGCAACAGTTTCTTCTTGTGCTTGTGGCTTTTGTTCAAGTTTTAGTGCTCGTACACCACCACGTCCTGTTTCTAACGCAATTTCAGCAAGTTCTTCTAATGACGGATCATCATCACGCGCCATAAATGTTTCTACCAACATTGGCACATTAACGCCAGTCACGACTTCCATATTGTCTTTACCGTCTGCCACACGATTTGCAGCATTAAATGGGCTTCCACCCCATGTATCCACTAAAAACAAAACCTGATCACAATTAGCTAATTCATTTGCTAATTTTTCTTGATATTTACCAATGATGGTTTCTGCATTCTCACCAGGTACAAAATCAATAAACGCAACATTTTCCTGTTCGCCAATCAACATCTCTGTTGTACGAAGTAATTGTTCTGCTGCGACGCCATGCGTAGCTATAATAATAGCAATACTCATAGGGGCTCCTTATTTATTTTAATTAAATAGATAAATTTTCAAATAGAGTATAAAGCGGGCGCAATTTTAAAGAAATTTTTAGCAAAGAGATATAACACAGATCACAAAATTGGAAAAAACATTGGAAATTTTTGCTTTATTTTATCGATATTAATCATTGATTCAGGCAAATATTATAGAAATGAAAAAGAAGTAGCATAATTGTTAATAACATTAATTTTATTATAAAAAATAAATATCAAAGTTATTTATTTAAAGAAATAAAAAAATCTCCCATCTAGGAAAGATGAGAGATTTTGGCTACGAAGTAATAATTTAAATTAAAGCGCAATCACTGCACAAATTGTTAATACTGAATAAAGCACTGCTAATCCATAGAAAATTACACCACCAGCTGGAACATGAACTTTAAAATCATGTAAGCCTAAGTGAATACGATGGATACCACACCAAGTTGGGAAAATTAACAATGCAAGAATTGCTAATTTACCGATCCAAGTATGGGCAAATGCAATAATGTTATCTGGTGATACGATTCCAAACGGTAAAAGGAAACCTAAAATCAGTACTAATACAGGGAAAAATACTGCACTAATAGCACCACCAGCACCGAATAATAACCAGACGACTGGTTCGTTTGAACGTTTTGGAGTTTCTTTGTTCATCTTATTTTTCCTATACTAAAATTAAGGCAATAATACTTACTACCACAGTGATAGCCCAAAATACTTTGGTCACTAGATTCACATTAATACGTTCGTTTTTCACAATGATATTCATCATTTGTGGCGCCATATTAAAGAATGTGAATGTGTTTAATAACACTGCACCGAGAGTGATAATATTTAAAATAATCACCACTGGATTTTGTAAAAATCCAACAAATTGGGTATTAAAAGTACCATCACCTAAGCAAAGTAAGCCGTAGAATAATTCCAAACAGAACCAAACGGTTGGCACTGATGTACTTTCACGCAATACGTAGAATTTGTAAAAATCTAACTTTTTCCACCAAGTTGGTTTCACTTCACGCACATATTTTTTGCGTTTACTGGTTGCTACTGTTGTCATTTTACTTTCTCCTTACTTTTGCATTTTTAACATTGCAAAAACGTAATCTTTCGCACTTTCAATCTTACCTTGGTTAACTGCTGAAGCCGGACCAACATGTTTTGGACAAACTTCTGAACAATAACCAACGAAAGTACAACTCCATACCCCGTTTTTACCGTTAAGAATTTTCATACGTTCTGCTTTACCATGGTCACGGTTATCTAAGTTATAACGATGAGCAAGAGTAATTGCTGCAGGACCTACGAATTCAGGATTTAAACCAAATTGTGGACAAGCGGCATAGCATAAACCACAGTTGATACACATTGAGAAAGTACGATATTTCTCTAATTGTGCTGGAGTTTGTTTGGTTCTTGATTTCGCCAACTCTGATGATGGTTGTGGTTCATTTTTCAATTCAGGCGCTTGGTTACCAATAATATATGGTTTGATTGATTCAAGGCTTTCAATGAAGTGACTGAGATCAACCACAAGGTCACGCTCAATTGGGAAATTAGCTAATGGTTCAATACGCATATGACCACTGAAGTCACGTAAGAATGTTTTACAAGCTAATTTTGGTTTACCGTTAACCATCATGCCACATGAACCACAAATCGCCATACGACAAGACCAACGATAAGAAAGTTCTGGCTCAAGTTTATCTTTGATATAACCTAACGCATCAAGTAATGAAGTTTGGCTATCATATGGTACTTGATAAGATTTTAAATGCGGTTCGCTATCTACTTCAGGGTTATAACGTAGAATTTCCACCGTCATTGTTTGTAATGCATTCGCCATTATTTTGCCCCTTCTTTTGCTGCTTTTGCTGCTTCTGCGGCTTCTGCTTCCGCACCGTACACACGTTTAGCTGGTTGTGATTTAGTGATCTTCACATCGCTATATTCGATAGTTGGTAAACCATCTGCTTTATAGAATGCTAAAGTATGTTTCAAGTAATTCACATCATCACGTTCTGTATAGTCTAAACGTTGGTGTGCACCACGAGATTCTTTACGATCGATTGCTGAGCAAGCAATAGATTGTGCTACATCTAAGATGTAACCTAATTCAATGGTGTAAAGTACATCTGTATTAAATACGCTTGAACGGTCAGAAATACGAATACGTTTATAACGTTCTTTTAACTCTTGAATCTTATCAACGGTTTTTTGCATGCTGTCTTGAGTACGATAAATACCACAGCCTTCTTCCATTGAGTTACCCATTTCATCACGGATACTTGACCAAGATTCAGTACCTTCTTGTGCTAATAACGCATCAAGACGTTTAATTACATCTTTAGCTTGCGCATCAATCACAGTTTGGTTTGCTGGTTGTGCTTCTACTGCACGTTGTGCCGCATATTCACCAGCTACACGACCTAATACTAATAATTCAGCTAATGAGTTAGAACCTAAACGGTTAGCACCATGTAAACCAGAAGATGCACATTCACCAACAGCGAATAAACCTTTAATGCGAGTTTCTGATTGTTGGTTAACTTCGATACCACCCATTGTATAGTGAACAACTGGACGTACTGGAATTGGTGATTTTGCTGGGTCAACACCTTCATACGCTTGCGCCAATTCACAAATAAATGGTAAACGTTCATGTAAATATTTTTCACCAAGATGTCTTAAATCAAGATGAACTACATCCACACCTTTCGCCGTTTTTAAGGTGTTACCTTTTTGTAATTCTTGCCAGAATGCTTGTGAAACTTTATCACGTGGACCAAGTTCCATATATTTGTTTTGTGGTTTACCAATCGGAGTTTCTGGTCCTAGACCATAGTCTTGTAAGTAACGGTAACCATCTTTATTCACTAAGATACCGCCTTCACCACGACAACCTTCAGTCATCAAAATACCAGTATTCGGTAAGCCTGTTGGGTGATACTGTACGAATTCCATATCACGAAGTGGAACACCATGACGATATGCCATTGAAAGTCCATCACCAGTTACGATACCACCATTAGTATTGAAGCGGAATGCACGACAACCACCACCAGTAGCAATAACTACGGCATTGGCATTGATTTGAACCATTGTGCCTTCCATCATATTCATTGCCACAACACCACGTGCATGACCGTCATCCACAAGGATATCTAACACAAAATGTTCGTCGAAACGTTGAATTTGAGGGAATTGGATTGAAGTTTGGAACAATGTATGAAGTAAGTGGAAACCTGTTTTATCCGCCGCGAACCAAGTTCTTTCGATCTTCATACCACCGAAACGACGTACGTTCACATCCCCATCTGGACGACGGCTCCATGGACAACCCCAACGTTCTAATTGAGTCATTTCGATTGGAGAGTGTTCAACGAAATATTCCACAACGTCTTGTTCACAAAGCCAGTCACCACCAGCAACAGTATCGTGGAAGTGTTTATCGTATGAGTCTTCTTCTTTAATAACGGCTGCTGCACCACCTTCTGCGGCAACAGTGTGACTACGCATAGGATAAACTTTTGAAATTAAAGCAATTTTTAGGCTAGGATTTGCTTCAGCGGCTGCGATTGCTGCACGTAAACCACCACCACCAGCACCAACAATTGCAATATCGACATTAACGGTCTGCACGATATTCCTCCAAGTTAATTAATTTACGAGTAAAAAGTATGATTATTTTGCCATTAATTGTCGCTTGGGTAATTATTTTTTCACAGATTTTTAATAAAAAAAGTCTTTTTCGTGATCTACCTCAAAAAAGTTATCTCTCTTACCAACAAATTCAGGGTAGAAGCTGAATTTGCTTATAGCACAAGATTTATACAAAGATAGAAATAAAAGAAATTTTATGAATTAACTATCATAAAATATATAGAAAAACATTTTCTTAACAAATAGGTAATAATTAAAGTTTTGACAAACGAGTTATTAACATTTCAATAAATCACGCTATTTCTGATCTTAATAGGATAAAAAATATACGCTCAATTTACACTCAAAATAACTCCCATAAAAATGGTCATTTAACTATTTTTAAATTCTATTTGTGATCATTGAAATATCAAATAAAAAGGCAGTAAATCTACTGCCTAGAGGGTACTAAAAAATTATTTATATTGGTTGCTACATCCAAGCATTATTGCGGATAATGCCAACAGCAATACCTTCAATTTCAACATCTTCCTGGCTTAAATCAACAATAATTGGTGAAAGTTCGCTATTTTCTGGATGTAAATAAAGAATATCGCCTTTTCGCTCAAAACGCTTTACCGTAACATTGTCATTAATACGAGCCACTACAACTTGTCCATTACGCACATCTTTTGTACTGTGCACTGCCAACAAATCACCATCAAGAATACCAATATCTTTCATCGACATTCCTTGCACTTTTAACAAAAAGTCCGCTTTCGGTTTAAACATATTCACGTCCACTTGATAAGTGGCTTCAATATGTGCCGCTGCTAATATTGGCTCACCAGCAGCAACTTTACCAATTAAAGGTAAGCCTATTTCATCATCATTAGCGACTTCCATATTCTCACCAATAAGGCGAATACCTCGTGAAGTACCAGAAACAATTTCAATTACCCCTTTTTTCGCTAATGCTTTTAAATGCTCTTCTGCTGCATTCGCAGAACGAAACCCTAATTCTTTCGCAATTTCCGCACGAGTTGGCGGCATTCCCGTTTGTTCTAAATGTTGTTTTACAAAATCGAACACTTCTTGTTGTCGTGCCGTTAAAGTTTTGGTTAGTTTTGCCATAATTTATCTCTGTTCTTTTATACAGTATTACCTGTCATTATATACAGCAAATACTGTATTGCAATGCTTATTTCCGAATATTTTGGTTACGTTTTCTTTTCTACCTTGATCTGATAACTCACTTTCATCAAGGAATTTATGCTAAACTTACGCCCGATTTCATATAAAACTGATATTAAAGGAATAAAAAATGGCAACTTTGCTCAATTTTTATCGAAATTTATTGCGATTTCCGCTCTCTTTATTAGTTAAAAGTAATTCAATTCCTAATGATCCAATTCAAGAATTAAAGCTTAATATTGCAGAACCATTAATTTATGTTTTGCCATATACTTCACAAACTGATTTATTAATTTTCCAAAAAAATTGTTTAAATTTAGGGCTACCTGATCCACTGCAACTGAATGAAATTAATGGTAGTAAATTGCCTCGCTATGTATTCTTAGATGAAGGTCGTCGCTTTTTCAAATCGAAAACAGCAAAAAAAGAAACTGAACAGATCTTCTCACAATATTTAGAATTACATCGTGATAATCCCGAGTTAAATGTGCAACTAATTCCAGTTTCTGTACTTTGGGGTAGATCACCAGGTTATGAAGATAAATCAGGCTTACCAAAATTACGTTTATTAAATGGGATCGAAAAATTCGCCACGATTCTGTGGTTGGGACGTGACAATTTTGTGCGTTTTTCTCAATCAGTATCGCTGCGTTATATGATCGATACTTATGGACAAGATCCAAAATTAGCACAAAAACTTTCTCGTGTTGCACGTATTCACTTTTCAAAACAACGTATTTCTGCAACCGGACCTCGTTTGCTCAACCGTTCAGCAATGTTCGCCAAATTGCTTACCAATGAAAATATTGTCGCAGCAATTGAAGATGAAGCGAATAATAAGAAAATTTCAAAAGAAAAAGCAGAACAAGAAGCGAGAAAGATCCTCGAAGAAATTGCTGCAAACTTCAATTACAGCAGTTTGCGAGTAGCGGATCGTTTTTTACGCTGGTTATGGAACAAACTCTATCAAGGCATTAGCGTTGAGCATGCTGATCGCGTCCGTAAATTAGCTTTAGATGGTCACGAAATTGTCTATGTGCCTTGTCACCGTAGCCATATTGACTATTTGCTTCTTTCCTATGTGCTCTACCATCAAGGTTTAGTACCGCCTCATATCGCCGCTGGAATTAACTTAAACTTCTGGCCAGTTGGTAGTATGTTCCGTAGTTGGGGGGCATTCTTTATCCGTAGAACTTTCAAAGGTAATCGACTCTACTCTACTATTTTCAGAGAGTATCTCGCAGAATTGTTCCATCGTGGTTATTCTGTTGAATTTTTCATTGAAGGTGGTCGTTCTCGTACTGGGCGTTTACTCGCACCTAAAACAGGAATGATGTCGATGACTTTGCAAGCATTACAAAGTGGACAACAAACCCGTCCAATCAGTATCGTGCCAGTTTATATTGGTTATGAACACGTGCTAGAAGTGGATACGTATGCGAAAGAACTTCGTGGTGCTGCCAAAGAAAAAGAAAACGCTGGATTGGTATTACGAGTAATCAAAAAATTACGCAACTTAGGGAAAGGTTATGTTAATTTCGCCGAACCTATCACTTTAAACACTTACTTAAATCAACACTATCCGCAATGGCGTAACAATGAAGATAATACCAATCGTCCTGAATGGTTTAATGACGCGGTTGATCGTGTTTCTAACCAAGTAATGGTTAACATTAATCGCGCGGCTGCGGTTAATGCAATGAATTTAACAGTATCAATTTTACTCTCCTCACGCCAACGTGCATTATCTAAAGAGTTACTAATCGAGCAATTAGATACTTACTTACAATTATTACGTAACACTTGTTACGACGATGATGTGATTTTACCAAACGACGATGGTGCGGCATTATTACAACACGTATTAGGATTAGATCGTGTTGGTATTATCATTGAAAAAGATAATTTTGGTGAAATTGTCCGCTTAGAACGTGGCTCCGCAGTGTTAATGACTTATTACCGTAACAATATTCAACACTTATTTGTGCTACCATCATTTATCGCTAGCCTCGTGCTACACCACGAAGCAATAGAGCTCAATTTAGTGATTGATGCGGTTAAAAAATTCTATCCATTCTTGGCAAATGAGTTATTCCTCAGTATTCCTGAAGAAAAATTACATCAATATCTATTAACAATCGTTGATGAGTTATGTCGCCAACAAATCTTAAAACGTCATGAAAATATTCTAAGTATCAATAAGAAACGTGGTCGTGCGTTACAATTATTGGCTGCTGGCGTTAGAGAAACTCTACAACGTTATTACATCACCTTAAGTTTATTGAAAGCAAACCCAGCGCAAGGTCGTGCAGAACTGGAAAAAGAGAGTCAATCCATTGCTCAACGTTTATCTGTTTTACATGGTATTAATGCGCCAGAGTTCTTTGATAAAGCAGTTTTTGCTGCATTTATTAACTGTTTGAAACAAAATGATTATTTTGATGAAAATGGTGATGCTATTAATGAAAGAATTGATGATCTTCATTCCATCTTACATAAGATCGTATCATTAGAAATTGATATTACTATCCAAGATGCGATTGAAAAATAATAATTAAATATGACAAAAAAAGCGTGTAAATCATTAGGTTACACGTTTTTTTAACTTACACTAATGACAATTTAAATTGTTCACTCTTCAATTCTTGTACTACCGATTCAGCTAAATTACTATCAGTCACAATCTCGGTAAATTCGGCTAATTTAGCGACACTAAACAGTGAATATTTGCCATATTTACTGCTATCAGCAACTAATACACGCCGTTTCGCATTTTTCAGCAGATTACTTTTTAAATTAGCCTTATCTTCTGTCGGTGCAGTCACACCTTTTTCCAAACTCCAAGAATTACAGCTTACAAAAGCCACGTCAGGATAAACATTTTGCAACAAATGAATACTATGATTACCGATACAAGATTGGCTGGAATTATCAATATAGCCGCCTGTTAACATCAAATCGATCTGTTTATATTCAGATAAAAACAATGCAATATGCAAATCTGTAGTAATTACTCTTAACGGTAAATGCGCAATTTTTTTTGCGATACATAGCGTTGTTGTTCCCGCATCCAACACTATGGAATCTCCAGCTTTCACAAAAGAAGCAACATAATCGGCAATTCTGGCTTTTTCGACGACAAATTTCAGTTGTTTTTCGTTAGTTGTAGGTTGTGAGGCAATAAAGGTATTTAGACTGACTCCACCATGAGTGCGAATTACTGAACCTTGTTCATTTAATTTAATTAAATCACGACGAATAGTCGCTGGAGAAGCATTGGTGACTTTAACTAATTGCTCCACCGTAGCAATATTATTATTTTTTAAAAAAAGAAGGATTTGTTCTAAACGATCTGGCGACATAATTTGTAGTCCGATAGTAACACACATCACCTTACAGTGATGTGTGCTTAAATCTAATAATTTTGACTAATTATTCACTAAATTTTTGTTTTTCTCAAATTCTTCACTTTTCGTAGAATATTATTTCTCCATAATAGTTCTTAATAAATTCTTATTACCAAATCCACCGGACTTAGTCATTACCCATAACCCTTGATATTTAGGATCATCAATTCTACATAGAGGAACACCTGGTACTATAGAAAATAGTAATCTCATCTCAGAAACATCCATCTTCTCTAGCAATGTTGCCGCACCATCACCACCAAATAAAATTAAAGAATCAAAATGCTCATTTTCCAAACAAAATAAAGCTAATTCAGCTAAATCTTTTGCTAAGGTTCTTGCCACACTATTAATACTTCCTTCACTAGCATCTACTTTAGTAGGATTCGCTCTAATAATAACATTATCCTTACTAGATCTAATTAAAGCACTTAATTGATGTTTTAACGCATTAGATGAAACTTCATGATTAAGTAGTTGCAATGGCGATGGATTAAATACAATCGAACTACCTCCAGCGTGAGAGATATATTCATCTACTTGTTGTTGGCTCGTTTCATGAATTGAAGTAACTAAAACCAATGAACGCCCTAATGATATAGAATCTCTACATACTATATCTGATTTATGCGACTGAATATGCAATCTATTTGCTAGACCTGCAGAACCTACAGGAATAATACTACTACCAATTTTAGCAATAACATTGCCAATAATAACAAGATCTTCTTCTGTCCTTGCGTCAATTACAAATTGTTCTGCTGAAGAAGCCATAATTGTATTAACCAATTCATCTTCCGTAGTAATCTGTAATGCTACAGATTCAGGTAATAACTCTTGCATACGTGAAGATAATACTGGACAAATCGCATCTTTCCCTGAAGGAGTGTCCTCAACTGGAATACCATTTACATAAAGAATTCCATCTTCAATTGTTCTCCCCATTTCAGGATACGCTGAACAAATAACTGCTTTGGCATTAGGATAAATTGTTTTCCACGCTTTTAATGCACCTGCAATTTGGTATCTCACAGAACCTCTCATTGTAGAATCTATCTTTAGGTATAATTGTTGAACACCGTTTTTTATACCTGCAAGAATAGCATCATACGTTGCATTAATTGCATTCTCTCTAGCTGCCCTACAATCCGTAGAGACAGTAAACACATCAGCTTTATCAAAATTAGTATTAACTAGTGATTGGGCATTAGTTTTCAATATCGTAGAGAATCCTTTACCAGCAAACATAACGCCAGTATCATTTGCCCCTGTAAGATCATCAGCAACAACTAATAAACTACTTTTAGCCATTTTTAATTTTCTCCTTTACTTTCTTCAACTAAGCCACCTTGACGTTTTAATACCCATGCTGCAAGTAAAGGAGCAATCACTGCGGACACCAACACAGAGGCAGCAATTTGTGCAGTTGCAGTTTGCACGAACGGTGCAAAAGTTGGATCAGCTTGAGCAACAATTTCAGGAGTAATAATAGCATTCCCTGCTGTAGTACCTGCTGCAAACCCAATTCCTGATAAATTACCTCTTCTCAAAATAGTTTTATAACCAATGAAAACTAAGAAACCTGTTAAAACTGATGAAAGAACACCTAAAATAATTCCTGTTGCCCCACCAGTAACAATCGCGTGCAAATTGATCCCTGTTCCTAAAGCAAAAGCAAAGAAAGGAATAACAATAGCACCAGTCGGTTTCATTAAATCTGTCCATTTAGGATCTAAATTACCAATAATCATACCAATAACTAATGGTAAAACGGCTGCTAACATTAATGAAAAAGGAATATCAGCTAATCCAGATGCTCCTAAAAAGAGTAAAACAAAAAATGGGCCATCATTTACAGCTGATGCTATATAAGCACCTCTATCTCTATAATCACCATATTTACCAGTGAATGCTAACCAAATACCACCATTAGAATTGGCAACAACAGTAAGCATTGCTAATAAAGAAATACCCCAGATACCATCATTACCAATAAATAATCCTAATAAAGTAACTAATGCTGCAGGTACAATTGTTTTGAATAATAAGATAACGCCTGTATGTGCAAGCACTGGTCCAGAACTTCTCAAGGTAATCTGCATACCAGTAGAAAAAATAAGTAAGGCAATTAATGGGCCAGCAGATGATTTAAACAATGCTGTTGTAAACGAACCTAGTCCTAAAAATTCTGGAAAAAATGTACCTATAATAGAACCCAATACCAATGGAATGACCATTGCTCCACCTGGAATCTTATTCATACCATCATATAGTGGAATTATAGATTTTGTAGCTTGGTTACTAGACATAATATGCTCCTATAAAACATACGATTAATTTTGAAGTTTGCTTTGTGCCATTTGTGCCGCAAGATAAAGTGCTTCACTCATACTCTTACTATCGGCGACACCCTTACCTGCAATTGGAAATGCTGTACCATGATCAACAGACGTACGAATAAACGGTAAACCCACAGTTACATTAACGCCTGTATCAAAACCTAATAATTTGATTGGAATATGCCCTTGATCGTGATACATCACGACTACAATATCGAATTCATCTAAATTTGCGGCACGATGGAAAACTGTGTCTGGTGGAATTGGGCCTGACGCATTGATACCTAAAGCTTTTGCTGCTTCAATTGCTGGTAAAATTTCCTTACTATCTTCATCCCCAAACATACCATTTTCACCTGAGTGAGGATTTAAACCAGCAACAGCGACTCTTGGTTGTTTGAAACCAAGCATTCTTGCATTTTCATCTGCGAGTTTGATCACTGTAAGAACACGTTCTTTTTTAACAAGATCACAAGCTTTGCGTAATTGCACATGTGTTGTGACATGAATAACCCGTAATTTTGGGCTAACTAACATCATTGAATAATCTTTAGTACCACTTAATGTTGCAAGAATTTCAGTATGCCCTGGGAACATTTTTCCCCCTGCATGTAGCGCTTCTTTATTCAATGGTGCGGTAACCACTGCATGAATTTTTTCAGCCATAGCATATTGCACTGCACGTTCAATATATTCATAAGCTGCACACCCTGCGCGAGGATCAACTTGAGCAAAAGGAAGATCTGCTGGTAAATTATCTAAATCCACTAAATCGATATAACCATATTCAGCAGTAAACCCGTCTAATTCAGTTACGGTTCTTAATTTCAATGATGAATTAAGCAAATTAATCGCTCTTTCCATCATCTTTTTGTCACCAATCACAACAGGATGTGCAAGTTTATACAATTGTCGATCTGCAAGTGATTTGACAATGACCTCTGCACCAATCCCTGCTGCATCTCCCATAGTTATTCCCAAAATTGGTTTCATTTAATACTCCTTGGTTCACTACAAACTATTTCAAATAACCCAAAATTCATTTTTGATTATTTTTAATCATAAATAGAAGATTAAAAAATAATTCGCTTCTTAAATTTTGTGAAAAAAGTATATTTCATTGATAAAAACTGATCTGTGAGCAATATCACATATTGATTAAAAATAATCATAAAGATTTTATTTAATCAAAATAATAATTTTTTAGTGAAAAAAAAGCCAACTGCAAGAGTTGGCTTTAAGGTTAGTTAAGGACGAATTGAAAGAATGGTTATTTAGTAAATTTCTTTGCGTACTCTTCGGTATTGATCCATTGATGATCTTTTTCCCAAGTAAAACGCCATTTTCTGACAGGGCCTGCCATTACATTTAAGTAATAGTTATTGTAGCCTGCAATGGTTGCCACTGGGTGATAACCCTTTGGTACTTGCACAACATCACCATCATACACTGCCATACACTCATCTAAGCTACGATCATCGGTATAAACTCGTTGTAAGCAGAAGCCTTGGCTTGGTTCAAAACGGTGATAATAGGTTTCTTCCAAATAAGTTTCTGTTTCACAATTCTTTTGATCATGTTTATGACTAGGGAAAGAACTGGTGCAGCCTTCATCAGTAAAGACTTCCACCACTAACAATGCATCAGCAGGTTCTGTTTCAGGCAGAATGTTATGTACTAAACGTTTATTATTACCATATCCGCGTTTTTCCACACCAACATCGGCTGGAGTAATTAAACGCACTGGTAAATTTCCTTGACTTGGCGCACGACAAATTGCAATTTCTGTTTCACTATTTGCAGTAATTTGAACATTTTTATGATGAGGAACATATAAAGAATAGGGTGGAATACGTTCAAATGGCGTTTGTCGATTACCTAGGCGTTGGAAAGTTTCACCATCTACCTGAAATGTTGCATAGCCACTCATCATCACAAAACAGACTTCTGTATCTGCGGTATCAAAACTATGTTGTTTACCCGCTGACAAATGCAATAATTCAAAGCCAACATACTCCCAGCCTGCACTTTCAGGCGTTATTTGTTGACGAAAACCATCAGTAATTTTATTCGATTTTGCTAATAATTTGCTCATAAAAACCTCTTTCTGCTTGTTACAAAAGTACGCTCAGTATAGGCGATAAAAATCAATCATTGAACTTTGTTTTTTCTAAGATACAACATAGATCACAAAATAAAACAAAAAATATATTTTAAAAAGATTTTTATTTGAAATTTTTATTTCACAAGAGTATTGTTATCGCCATTGCCAAACAAAATCAAATGTTAAACAAACTAACGTGAGGATTAATTATGAATCAAGTTATTCCAAATTTTATTAATGGACAATGTGTTGAAAGTCAAAGCCAAAGAAGTTCTTTTGTATATAACCCTGCGACTGGTGAACAAACCAAACAAGTTAAATTAAGTACAGTCAATGAAATGGATGCAGCGATCAGCGCAGCGCAAGCCGCTTTCCCTAGCTGGTCACAACAATCACCATTGCGTCGTGCAAGAATTTTATTCAAATTCAAAGAGTTATTAGAAAAGAATTTTGACAATCTTGCCCGTTTAATCACCAATGAACATGGCAAAATCTACTCTGACTCAATCGGCGAACTAACTCGTGGCTTAGAAGTTGTTGAGTTTGCTACTGGTATTCCACACCTTTTAAAAGGCGAATTCTCAGCTAACGTTGGTCGTGGTATTGATAGTTTTTCAATTATGCAACCTCTAGGTGTTGTCGCAGGTATTACTCCATTCAACTTCCCAGCAATGGTGCCAATGTGGATGTTTCCTGTTGCTTTAGCTTGCGGCAATACTTTTGTGTTAAAACCATCTGAAAAAGATCCTTCACTTTCTATCCGTTTAGCAGAATTACTTAAAGAAGCAGGCTTACCAGACGGTGTATTCAATGTTGTACAAGGTGATAAAGAGGTAGTTGATGTGTTATTACGTGATCCGCGTATTCAAGCAGTCAGCTTCGTAGGCTCAACACCAATCGCCCAATACATTTATGAAGTAGGTTCTGCACATGGCAAACGTGTACAAGCTTTAGGTGGAGCGAAAAACCATGCATTAATTATGCCAGATGCCGATATTGAAACTACTGCAAATGCGTTATTAGGTGCAGCTTTCGGTGCTGCTGGTGAACGTTGTATGGCACTTTCTGTTGCTGTTACTGTTGATGATGCTGTTGCAGATGCTTTAGTAGCAAGCTTAACACCAAAAGTAAAAGCATTACGCATCGGTCCGGGCATTTTACCTGAAGGTGAAAAAGAAAATGATATGGGACCATTAATCTCTAAAGAACATTTGGCGAAAGTTTCTGGTTATGTTGATTCCGGTGTTGCGGAAGGTGCAAAACTCGTCGTTGATGGTCGTGGTTATAAAGTTGCTGGTCATGAAAATGGTTATTTCATTGGCGGTACATTATTCGATAACGTCACTACAGATATGAAGATTTACCAAGAAGAAATCTTTGGCCCAGTATTAGCAATTGTTCGTGCTAAAAACTATGATGAAGCAATTAAACTTATCAATGATCACCAATATGGGAATGGTAGTGCAATTTTCACCAGCGATGGTGATGCTGCTCGTCAATACAGCCACGATGTTAAAGCGGGTATGGTCGGTATTAATATTCCAATTCCAGTACCAATGGCGTTCCACTGCTTTGGTGGTTGGAAATCTTCTATCTTTGGACCATTAAATGCATACGGCCCAGATGGTGTACGTTTCTATACTCGAATGAAGACTGTAACCAGCCGTTGGCCAAATCATAAAGTGAGAGAACAAGGTGCTGCGTTCAGTATGCCGACACTTTAATTAATGTAACGACTCTCTTCTCTTGAGCAGTTCTAAAGACACTCAAGATTTATGTGTGTGGTACGCTCACCACACACATTTTTTTCATCATAAATTAACCCTCATAAATTGGATCACAACTTATGAAGGTTTTAATAATTTTGGTATTGATTAAATTACAAGTTTTTAATCAGCATTGTAATCATCAACATTGTCATTTGCTAACACGCCAGACAATGTATAAACGCGTTTAGTACGAGAAATACGTGAACGGTATTTATCCCAAGTTTTTTCGAAGAAGGTCTCTGCTGGGCGTTCACCACGACAAAATGCAACAAATTGTTGCTCTTCTTCGGTCACTGGTTGACGTGTACCTTTATCTAATTCAAGAAAAGCTAGACCATGGTTTTCTAATGCTTGAGATTCACGAATGGTGTAATCTCCATGACGAGCAAAACCACGTGGATAATTTTTATCATCAAAAAAACGGCGAGTAACGCTAAAACTTTCAGACATAATAGGGCATCCTTAATTTAGAGTATTCAATAAAAAAGTCGCATTTAAGGCGACTTTGTTTAAGATGTCAATTATTTTTTCAATAAAAATTGGGTTAAATCGACATAACGTTGTACAAATTCATCTAATGTTTTCACTTCAGAGAATCCGCTGTCATTGCCAGTTTCAATATGGTATTTACCATTAATATAGAAATCCGGTACGCCGCGTACTTTAAACGCTTCTACCGCTTTCTCTTGTTTAGCCACTAACGCATTGACCGCAAAGCTATTGATACCACCGTCAAACTCTTTACCATCAATACCGCTATCAATAAAGATTTGACGAATATCGTCCATTGAACGCAAGCTATTTTTTTGTGCAGCTTCAAATAAAGGTGCACGCACTTTATCTTCCGCACCAATCGCCATTGCTAACGCCCAGGCACGAGTAAGGTTCTCTGATTGTCCACCTAAGAAGTTAACGTGATACTGTTTAAAAGTAACATCTGCCGGTAATGATTGTTTGATCTTTTCTGGAATATGGAATTTCATTTCATAATCATAACAATGTGGGCAATAGAAGGAGAAAAACTCAAGTACTTCTTTCTGTTCTGTTTGAGGTAAAGTCAATGCACTATAGTCTTTACCTTCATTAAAATTTGCTGCTGATACAAATTGTGTCGTCAAAGCAGCTAAAAATCCTGTCAATATAAGCAATACTTTTTTCATCATAGAACTCCTTTTATTTAATAATTCCTCTTGCTTTTAATAATGCAGTTTTAAAATCTTCTTCATAATCTTTTTTCAAACCCGGAATAGGTTCATTTTTATCTTTATCTGCCATCTTGAGATGGTAAATAATAATTTCATCGCTCAAATCACTTAGCTCACCAGTAAAGCCTGCTTCTTTCGCAATTTTTTGTAAAATTTGCATTAAGTTAAGATCAGGATCTTTAGACCAATAAGGTTGTAGTAGCTCTAAAACTTCATTTAAACGATGGCATTTCATTTGGATTTCCCTCACAGTGTGTCACAGGTGTGCGATAATACCACTTCTACTTTTATTTGCAAAAAGAGATTGATATGAATGAAAACATAACTGCTGTCATTTTGTGCGGCGGCAAAGCACAACGGATGAATGGGGCTGATAAAGGGTTACAATTATTAATGCAAAAGCCACTCTATCAATGGGTGTATCAAGCAATTGCTCCTCAAGTTAGCGAAGTCATCATTAATGCAAATCGCTCTATTGAACAATATGCTAAAAGCCAATTACCTGTTATTACTGATCAATTAACGGGTTTTCTTGGCCCTTTAAGTGGGATGTTGACCGGATTACAACACGCAAAATCCGATTGGGTGTTATTTGTCCCTTGTGATACGCCTTATTTACCAGTAAATTTAGTAGAGAAATTGGCAGCTGCTCGTCTTACTAATACACAAGTAGTTTATGCAACTGATGGTGAACGCGAACATCCAACTTGCTGCTTATTGCATCGTTCTCTTATTCCTGCATTAAGCACCTACTTACAACAAGGTCATCGACGTGTATTAGGCTTTTTACAGCAACAAGCATATCAAACTGCCAATTTTGCCGATCAAAAAAACAGTTTTATTAATATCAACTCCGTAGATGAATTGAATTTTTATTGCAACAAGAAGGAAAAGTGAAATGAATCAATCTGTGTTAACCGTTATTGGGAAAGACCGCATCGGTATCGTCTATGATGTGGCGAAACTACTTGCTGAACAACAAATTAATATTGTGAATATTAGCCAACAATTAATGGATGGTTATTTTACAATGATTCTTCTTGTTGATACGACAGAATGTAAAAAGGATTATCAAACTCTATCGGCATATTGTACTGAAGAAGGGCAAAAATTAGGTTTGGATCTTCGCTTACAAAATACTGAAATTTTTAATGCTATGTATCGTATTTAAGAGGAATCACTGATGAGTAATAGCATTCAATCGTATGAAATTTTAGAAACATTACGAATGGTTTCTGACCAAAATTTTGATGTCAGAACCATTACTATTGGCATCGATTTACACGACTGTATCAGCGATAACATTGATGTCTTAAATCAAAAAATTTATGACAAAATTGTCCGTATCGGCGGTGATTTAGTACAAACAGCTAAAGAACTCTCCGCTAAATATGGTATTCCGATCGTCAATCAACGGATTTCAGTAACCCCAATTGCGCAAATTGCTGCTGCAACTAAAGCGACTTCCTATGTATCGGTTGCACAAACCTTAGATCGTGCAGCAAAAGCAATCGGCGTTTCTTTTATTGGCGGTTTTTCTGCTTTAGTGCATAAAGGAATGAGTCCAGCAGATGAGATTTTAATTCGTTCCATTCCTGAAGCAATGAAAACCACAGATATTGTTTGTAGCTCTATTAATATTGGCTCAACTAAAGCAGGTATTAATATGGATGCCGTTAAATTGGCGGGAGAAGTCATCAAACAAACCGCAGAAATTACACCAGAAGGCTTTGGTTGCGCCAAAATTGTCGTGTTCTGTAATGCAGTAGAAGACAATCCATTTATGGCGGGTGCTTTTCATGGTGCTGGTGAAGGTGATGCTGTTATTAATGTTGGTGTTTCTGGTCCAGGCGTTGTAAAAGCGGCATTAGAAAGTAGCCAAGCAACAACTTTAACTGAAGTTGCTGAAATCGTGAAAAAAACTGCCTTTAAAATTACTCGTGTTGGTGAATTAATCGGACAAGAAGCCAGCAAACGTTTAGGTATTCCATTCGGTATCTTAGACCTATCACTCGCTCCAACGCCTGCTATCGGTGATAGTGTTGCTCGTATTCTTGAGCAAATGGGGTTAACAGTTTGTGGTACACATGGCACGACCGCTGCATTAGCCTTATTAAATGATGCAGTGAAAAAAGGCGGTATGATGGCAAGTAGCTCAGTAGGTGGATTGAGCGGAGCTTTTATTCCTGTTTCTGAAGATGAAGGAATGATTGCCGCTGCTGCACAAGGTGTTCTTACCTTAGACAAATTAGAAGCAATGACTGCCGTTTGTTCCGTTGGTTTAGATATGATTGCCGTACCAGGTTACACCTCTGCCAGTACCATTTCAGGTATTATTGCTGACGAAGCAGCCATTGGTATGATTAATAGTAAAACTACCGCAGTACGTATTATTCCAGTACCAAATAAAGATGTTGGCAATATGGTCGAGTTCGGTGGCTTATTAGGCTATGCGCCAATTATGCCGGTTAAAGAAGGTTCTTGCGAAGTGTTTGTCAATCGCGGCGGACGTATTCCAGCGCCAGTACAATCATTGAAGAATTAATCTTCATTACATAAGAAAAGGAAACGCCCAGCATTGCTGGGCGTTTCAGACCGCTGACAAACCCACCTTTCCAAAGTCATTTGATAAAAGTGGGTTTGTTTTTTTATTTTGTCGCTTTTCTCTTGCTTTTCCTTTCAGATAACGCTGCAAGCAGTGATTTTCGCTGATTTTTTTACCCATGCCTCAAACAAGCAAAATTGGTGCCATAAATAAGACAAAAAAGCCCATACCACCAGAGCAATTTTCTTGATATTTTGTGCCATTGCCGCAAGGAAGCATTGCATTTGTACGTTGGCTAGCCCTCTATAACGAGCATAGCGATGCCCATGATGTTGTTTTGCATCCGCAAAGCTGCGCTCTACGGTTTCTGCTCGGCGTTGGTAAAGTTTTCTGCCTTGCCTCGATACCCTCACTGCGTTGGCGTTGTCCACGGCATCTTGGTAGATATGCCTGGTGATGAGGCGTTCGGCTTTTTGGTTTTGGGTACATTGGGAGCGTAGTGGGCAAGTTTGGCAGTAGGCCGGGTTGGATTGATAAGTGTGATAACCTTCTCGGGTGGTGGTGCTGTAGCGGAGCGATTGCCCTGCGGGACAAGTGTAGCTGTCGGTTTTAGCATCATAGCGGAACGCACTTTTTCGTAAGCGGTTCTTACCTTTGGTGGGGCGACGATAACCAAATACACCGATAATGCCTCGTCGAGCAAGGCTTTCGGCAACAGGGGCAGTAAAATAGCCTGCGTCAAGCCCGACCGCTTTGGGCTTGAACCGAAAGCGTTCTGTGGTCGCATCAAGACGAGCAATATAGGGTTGGCTGTCATTGACATTCCCTGCCGTCGCAAAGGTATCTACAATAATCCCGTATCGACCATCGACTGTGCGGTGGTCGAGATAGAAGAAGCCTTTGGGCTTGTTATCTCGGTGCATATACCCACTTTCAGAGTCGGTATTGCTCACGTTGGTGTCTTTGACTTCGACGGCTTTCTCACTCGCCTTTAGCGGCTTTTTTCCTTTTGCTTCCCTCGCTTTTGCCACATCTTCGTTGAGCATAGCGATATATTGACTCACTCGAACTGCTCGCTTTTCATTATGCTTTTTGTTTTTATTGGCACTGGCTTTCAAGTGGGTGCTGTCGGTAAACAGATATTTACCTCCCACCAAGCCTTTTTCCATCGCTTGCCAAACGATGTGGGTAAAAATACGCTCAAATACCTCCGTACCATTAAAACGGCGAAGACGGTTTTGGCTTAGGGTACTAGCATCTATCACTTTTTCCGTGAGGCTCATCCCCAAAAACCAACGGTATGCCACGTTGACTTCAATCTCTTTCACCAACTGGCGTTCGCTTTTAATGCCAAAAAGATAGCCGAGTAACATTATCTTGAACAAACGAACTGGGTCAACTGCGGGGCGAC
>NZ_JTJL01000019.1 GCF_001678495.1 Gallibacterium salpingitidis | reverse complement strand
TTGATAAAATTTAGGTTTGTCAGTAGTCTGTTTTTTAAAATTAAAAAACTTATTTTTCAAATAGTTATCTAAAAATTGCTACCAATTCTTGCTTTCATTTATCTTAATTACTAAAACGGATACTCTCTTTTCTTACAACGAAAGTTTTCCGCCATAAAATCAATAAAACTGCGGACTTTAGCGCTCATAAATTGGCGATTCATATAAGCAACATACAACGTATGATTACGATTAGCTGGGTGAGGAATAATTTGCAATTTGCCGGCTTGAATATCCACTTCACATAAATAACTCGGTAGATAAGCAACACCTTGCCCAGCTAACGCTAATTGATACAGCATTAAGGTGTTATCACTGGCAATAGTGTCGGTAAAATGCTGATCAAGATGAGTATAAGTTGGAATTAAGCCGCGATGTTGATCCCATTGCTGTTCGCTCTGTTGTGCGAATTGCGTTAAATATTGTGGACTTGCCACCCAATGAAAAGCGATATTGGTAATTGGTTTCACAATCAGGTTTTCTGATAAATACGCTGTTACTTTTAATGCTAAATCAAAGCCTTGTCCCACTAAATCGGCATGATGATTATCCAATGAAAGTTGTAAATTGACCTTTGGATAACGGCGACAATATTCTGCTAACAGATCGGCAAACTTTTGTGTCGCAAACCATACTGGCATCGTGATTTTGAGTGTTCCTTGTGGGTGAATAGTTCCTTGGCTGACAACTTGTTTCGCTTCTTCTAAATCATCAAGCGCCGCAATGCAACGTTGATAATAATGCTCCCCCATTTCAGTTAAACTTAATTTTCTACTGGTACGATTGAGTAGTTTCGCTTGTAGGTAATTTTCCAAATGAGAAAGGTGTTTGCTCACCATTGAAACTGAGAGATCTAACTGATCCTCCGCTTTGCTAAAGCTACCGCTTTCAACAATTTGGCGAAAAATTTTCATACTTTGTAAGGTATCCATAATTATTTCCTATTAAGAAAAAATACTTTTCTAAAAACAATATAGTTTTCTCATTTTGAAATCAATATACTGACGCTGTTTTTTCAATTACTACTTAAAAAAGGATAAATTTATGTTTGATACACAAGCTTTACGCCCTTATGGTTTAGCATTATTGCGTATTGTTGCTGGTTATACTTTCTTACTACATGGCAGTGCCAAATTATTTGCTTTACCACACGTTCCTTCATTCGATGGATTATCGGTTTTTTCTCTTTTAGGAATTGGTGGCATTTTAGAATTAGTTGGTGGTATTTTATTAGTTCTTGGCTTATTCTCTCGATTAGCCGCCTTTATTCTATCTGGCGAAATGGCTGTTGCTTATTTTATGTTCCACGCTTCCGCTGCAACCTTTGCCTTACCGCTATTAAACGGTGGTGAAGCTGCAGTGTTGTTCTGCTTCATTTTCTTATATGTAGCAATCTCAGGCAGCGGCGCATGGGCGTTAGATAATCTAAGAAAGAAATAATGATAATTTAAGGAGTTAGTTATGAGTAACGTTTTAGTATTGCGTACCTCTGTTAATGGCGATCATAGTTTTTCTAATCAATTAATTGATCAATTTATTGCAAAAACCAAAGCGAAATGGCCTGAAGTGCAAATTGTTGATCGTGACTTGGACGCAAATCCAGTACCAATGTTAAATAAAGAAACAACACCTGCGATTCGTGCAGGCGTAGCGGAAACTGAAGCACAACATCAAGCGATTGCATTGTCTGATGAATTGATTGCTGAATTAAAAAATGCGGATTATATCGTACTTGGTTTACCACGTTATAACTTCACTGCACCAGCAACATTCAAGAGCTATGTTGATTATGTTGCACGTCCTCGTGTGACCTTTAAATATGATGAAAACGGCCCACAAGGCTTATTACCGAACGTACCTGTGTTCGCTTTTGTCACTAGTGGCGGTGAATATGAAGGTACTGAATTTGACACAATGAGTAGTTGGGTTAAACAAGTATTAGGTTTTGTTGGTTTAAACAATGTGGATTTAATTCACGTTGAAGGTTTAGCTTATAAAGCAGAAGAAGCCATTGCCAAAGCCTCTGCCAAAATTGATGAAATTTTAAAATAAACCTCATATACCTCTGTAAAAATTAATAAGCTCATTTCATAAACTAACCTCTCTTTAATGAAATAAAGAGAGGTTGTTTATTATTTAAAATACTTTCCGACAATTTCTACTAATAGATCAAAAACAACTTTTACTCTTGTCGGAGTAACGCTGCGTTGTGGACGATAAACATACACCGGCCACTGATATTTAGGAATTTCCGCAAATAATTCCACTAACTCTCCTGTTTTCAAATAGGGATCAACAAGCCAGTTTAATTGGTGTGCAATTACTTTACCTGCCAGTGCAGCTTGTAAAGTTATTTCGCTATTAGTACCAATAAACCGCGGTCGGTTCGGTATAAATTGTATATGTTCATTAAGATACCAATTCCATGCTCTACCCGTATTACCATCCAAAACAGCAGCCAATGGAAAGTTTTTTTGCAAATCAACAATATCTTTTGGTTTACCTGATATTAATAATTGCGGGGCAGCGACAATTTTTTCAGTAACTTCCCCTACTTTACGTGCAATTATTCTACTATCAGCAAAATTACCGATACGAATACCGATATCAATTTGTGCTTCAATTGCATTTACTCGAATATCACTTTTTTGCCAATCGATAATTAACTCAGGATAAGAAGACAATGCGGACAAGAGTTCACGTAAAATTAAAGTTTGCTCAGGTAGATCCGGTAACGTAATTCTCACTAATCCGCTCATTTCCTGATTTGAACGTTGTTGTTTAGGCGTAAATAAGCGTTCTGTTTCATCAACTAATTGTTTGGCTTGTGGTAAAAATTGCTGCCCAAATTCGGTTAATTTAATTTGGCGCGTATTACGTTGAAACAATGGTTCAGCTAAATAATCTTCTAATTCAGCAATAATACGAGTAACTACAGGTGGCGAAATCGCCAAACGATTTGCGGTTTCCTTGAATTGTAAGGTTTCAGCCGCTACACAAAACACTTTTAAAGCTTCGAGTTTGTTTAACATAGTTTCTAATTTAGGAATTATGAAATTCCAATTAATTAATTTATCAAAAATTATAATTATCGTAACATACTACCAGACAATTTGTTTCTCTATTTTCAAATTAGGAGTTAAATATGACAAAAGCATATGGTGCTTATGCAGCAGATAAACCATTGGAACCATTGACTATTACTCGCCGAGCTACCGGACATCATGATGTCAAAATTGAAATTGCCTATTGTGGCGTTTGTCATTCCGATTTACACACCGTTCGTTCTGAATGGGCTGGCACGCTTTATCCTTGTGTACCCGGCCATGAAATTGTAGGACGAGTCATTGAAGTGGGAGGACATGTTAGTAAATTTAAAGTAGGTGATTTAGTTGGCGTTGGTTGTATGGTCGATAGCTGTCGCGAATGCGATGACTGTAAAGATGGTTTGGAAAACTATTGTGAACATATGGTAGGAACTTATAACGGCCCAACTAAAGATGCTCCTGGCCATACTTTAGGTGGTTATTCGCAACAAATCGTTGTTGATGAGAATTTCGTGCTAAAAATTAAACATAGTGCCGATCAATTAGCAGCTGTTGCACCTTTACTTTGTGCCGGTATCACCACTTATTCACCACTTCGCCATTGGAATGTTGGCCCTGGTAAAAAAGTCGGCGTGGTTGGTATTGGTGGCTTAGGCCATATGGGCGTGAAATTAGCGCACGCTATGGGTGCTTATGTAGTTGCTTTTACCACTTCAGCATCGAAGAAAGCAGAAGCTCATCGCCTTGGCGCTGATGAAGTGGTTATTTCTAAAGATCCAGAACAAATGGCTCAACATTATAAAAGTTTCGATTTTATCTTAAATACCGTTGCCGCTTCACATAACTTGGATATTTTTACTAAATTATTGAAACGTGATGGCACGATGACTTTGGTTGGTGTACCTGCTGATCCTCACCAATCACCGGATGTTTCAATTCTTATTGGGAAACGGGCAGCTATTGCTGGTTCAATGATTGGCGGTATTGCAGAAACCCAAGAGATGTTAGATTTCTGTGCTGAACATAATATTGTTGCAGATATTGAATTAATTAAAGCGGAACAAATCAACGATGCCTATGAACGTATGTTAAAAGGTGATGTTAAATATCGTTTTGTTATTGATAGCAGTACACTATAACACAGTAAATCTTACAATAATGATCCCCACTTTGATCCTGTTAAAGCGGGGATTTTTATTGAGTATTTCCTTAGCTAATTCTTCCACCAAAGCAGTGCGCCAATCACAATGGCAAAAATAACAAACCAAATTATCTGTACTTTGGCATTTTGTTTATTCATTGCTTTTCGATGCGCAATATCTTGCTCTAAACGTTGTTGATAGATTTTTTTCGCGGCTTCATCGTGCAAGGCTGCTTGACAGAATGGGCAATGAGTTAATTCTTCATTCACTTTCTTTTCACATTGTGGGCAGGATAACATTGTTGTTCCTCTTTAGTTCTATTCGCCTGCGTAATATAGCGAAAAAAAATCTACAAACCAATGTTCACTGGCTTTTTTGCCATACTAAAATTTAAAAAACACAAAAAAATCATCATAATTTTAAATAAAATTCAAATAAAACATTTTAATGATAAAAAATTTATTATATTTTTATAAAAACAGTAGATAAAAATTATTTTTTAACTATACTAAGCAGAAATGATTCAATTTAGATAGAACAAGAGGATTTTTTGTATGTGTGGATTTGTTTTTTCTTCTTCAGCGCAGCCGTCTGAAGCTTTTAAGCAGAGTTTTGATCATATTTATCATCGTGGTCCGGATCATCAAGCCGTTATTACTGCTGATGATGCAACTTGGGGATTTCATCGTTTATCAATTATGGATTTAAGCTCTCAAGGCAACCAACCTTTCCAATATGATGGCATTTCTCTTATCTGTAACGGCGAAGTTTATAATTACACAGAATTAAAAACATTATTATCCTCTACTTACACTTTCCATTCAGGCAGCGACTGCGAAGTTTTAATTCCGTTATATCAACGCGTTGGTGCTGATGTAATGATGAAGATGTTAGATGCTGAATTTGCATTAGTATTAAAAGATAGTAAAACCGGCACATTATTAGCAGGACGCGATCCAATTGGTATTCGTCCAATGTTTTATGGTTATGACAAGGTGACTGGTGAAATCGCGTTTGCATCAGAAGCAAAAGGTTTAATCGATTGGTGTCAAGATATTCATCCATTCCCACCAGGACATTACTATTTAAATGGTGAATTCATTTGTTATAACGACATTGCAGATCCAAAAGTAGTAGTAGATCAAGATCTTGATACCATTACCAGCACATTACGCACCAAATTAGAAAAAGCGGTAATTAAACGTTTACATTCTGACGCACCATTGGGCTTTTTATTAAGTGGTGGTTTGGATTCTTCTTTAGTTTGTGCGATTGCGCAAAAACATTTAGATAAACCAATTAAAACCTTTGCAATTGGTATGGATACCGATCCAATCGATTTGAAATATGCAAAAGAAGTAGCAGACTTTTTGGGTACAGAACACACCGAAGTGATTATGACCAAAGATGAAGTGTTAGCTGCACTAGAAAAAGTAATTTGGCACTTAGAAACTTGGGATATCACTACCATTCGCGCCAGCATCGGGATGTATTTAGTTTGTAAATATATTCATGAACAAACCAACTTGAAAGTGTTATTAACTGGTGAAGTGAGCGATGAAATTTTTGGTTATAAATATACTGACTTTGCACCAAATGCCGCTGAATTTCAAAAAGAAGCACAAAAACGTATTCGTGAACTTTATATGTACGATGTTCTACGTGCTGATCGTTGCTTAGCGGCGAATTCTTTAGAAGCACGTGTTCCTTTTGGTGATATTGATTTCGTTGATTACGCAATGAGTATCAACCCTGAGAAGAAAATGAACGTCTATAACAAAGGTAAATATTTATTACGTAAGGCGTTTGAAGGCACTGATTATCTTCCAGACAGCATTCTTTATCGTGAAAAAGCAGCTTTCAGTGATGCAGTTGGGCATTCAATGGTTGATCACTTAAAAGCCTTTGCAGAAAGTAAATATAGTGATGAAGATTTGGCAAAAGCGAAAGAAAAATATCCTTATGGTACGCCATTCACTAAAGAATCATTACTTTATCGCGATATTTTTGAAAAATTCTATCCAGGCCAAAGCCATTGGATTAAAGACTTCTGGATGCCTAATAAGGAGTGGGAAGGTTGTAATGTAAATGACCCGAGCGCTCGTGTATTGGGCAACTATGGAGATAGTGGAAAGTAAATATAAGGAAATAGAAAAGGCACGCAAGTGCCTTTTTCATTATCCCTCAAACGGATGATATTGATTTAATGGTGGTACAGGTTTACCAATTCTTGCATAAAACTCTTGTACAAACTCCTCAAAACGCTCTGCTTCAATCGCTTGACGAATTTGTTCCATTAAACGTTGGTAATAACGTAAATTGTGAATCGTATTTAATCTTGCACCTAAAATTTCACCACATTTATCCAAATGATAGAGATAAGATTTAGTGTAATGCTTACAAGTATAGCAATCACATTCCGGATCTAATGGCGTTGTATCATCACGATATTTCGCGTTACGAATTTTCACTACGCCATCAGTGACAAATAAATGCCCATTACGTGCATTACGTGTTGGCATTACGCAGTCAAACATATCGATACCGCGTCTTACCCCTTCCACCAAATCTTCTGGTTTACCTACACCCATTAAATAACGTGGTTTATCTTGTGGAATTTTCGGGCAGATATATTCCAAAATACGATGCATATCCTCTTTTGGTTCACCAACTGCCAAACCACCCACTGCGTAACCATCAAAGCCAATATTCACTAAACCATCTAACGATACTTGGCGCAACTCTTCGTGTATGCCGCCTTGGATAATACCAAACAACGCATTTTTATTACCTAGTTGATCAAAACGATCACGACAGCGTTTTGCCCAGCGTAATGAAAGCTCCATTGATTGTTTCGCATAATCAAAAGTTGATGGGAACGGCGTACATTCATCAAAAATCATCACAATGTCAGAGCCGAGATCGTATTGGATCTCCATTGATTTTTCCGGAGAAAGGAAAATACGTTCACCATTAATTGGGTTTTGGAATTTCACTCCTTCTTCGGTAATTTTACGTAGTTTGCCTAAGCTAAAGACTTGGAAACCGCCGGAATCAGTTAAAATTGGGCGATGCCATTGCATAAAATCGTGCAAATCACCATGCTTACGCATCACTTCTTGCCCTGGACGCAACCATAAGTGGAATGTATTACCTAATAGGATTTCTGCTCCTGTTGCTCGCACCTCTTCCGGTGTCATTCCTTTTACCGTTCCGTAAGTACCTACCGGCATAAATGCTGGTGTTTGTACAGTAAACGTACCTTGTGGGCGTTCAAACGTCAGTTGTCCACGACGCGCACGACCATCTGTCTTTTTTAATTCATATTTCATATTTTCTCCAATCAACGAATAAACAGTTCGAAGTTAAAAATTATCTATATATTAGAAATATAAAGATAAATTCCCTCTTTAAGATTAAAGAGGGCTAGGGAGATTTGATAAATCCTCATTTTTCATTGCAATTTTTTAATGCATTAATGTAATACGGATTTAAATCTCCCCTACCCCTCTTCATTTCATTGAAGAGGGGTTATCTTTTTTAATTAAAAACATCGCATCACCATAACTAAAAAAGCGATAGCGATTTTCCACTGCATTACGATAGGCACGCATAATATTGTCATAGCCAGCAAATGCAGAAACCAACATAATCAAGGTCGATTCCGGTAAATGGAAATTAGTAATTAAACAATCCACCACGCGAAATTTTTTCCCTGGATAGATAAAAATAGTCGTATCAGCAAAAAAGGGTTCTAATAACTGCTTGCTTTGCTGCTGTTCCGCTGCTAATGCAGCGCTTTCCAAAGAACGAACAGAAGTTGTACCTACGGCAATCACTCTTTTACCTGCCGCTTTGGTGGCTAATACCGCATCAACTACCTCTTGCGGCACTTCCGCATATTCTGCATGCATATGGTGATCTTCGATATTCTCCACACGAACAGGTTGGAACGTTCCAGCACCAACGTGTAAAGTAACGAACGCCATTTTCCCCCCTTTTGCACGTAAAGCGGCCAGCAATTCGTCATCAAAATGTAATCCAGCAGTTGGTGCTGCGACTGCCCCCGGAACTTTGCTATACACTGTTTGATAACGCTCTTGATCTGCATCTTCATCAGAGCGATCAATATAAGGCGGTAATGGAATATGCCCGATTTGTTGCAACACATCGAATAGCGAACCTTCTATCGCAAAACGTAAATGAAACAACGCATCTTGACGACCTAACATTTCAACACGAATGCCATTCCCTTCGCCAAGTTTATCTTCTCCTAAAATAAGCTCACTGCCCTCTTTAGGTGCTTTCGAAGCACGTACGTGAGCCAAACAACTCTTGTCATCTAACACACGTTCAATTAAAACTTCCAACTTACCGCCACTACTTTTTCTACCGTAGATTCGGGCAGGAATCACTCGTGTATTATTAAAAACTAATAAATCTCCCTCCTCCACAAATGAGAGCACATCTTTAAAATGATGATGAGAAAATTCACCGCTATTACCATCTAGATTCAATAAGCGACTTGCGGTTCTCTCTTTTTGTGGATAACGTGCAATCAATTCATCCGGGAGATCAAAATAAAAATCTGCAACGCGCATAATTTTCTACCTATTTAGCAAATAAAAGCCTATTTCTTAATGCGTAAACACATAAGAAAAGGGCTATAAAAATTTTTGGCGTAAGTTTATTGCGATTACTAGCAAAATGCAAAAAGTCGCAGCACTTTTTACCACTAAAGTGCTAATTTTTTCGCTGCTTTCACTTAGAGATTGTCGCTTAGTAGTGCAATTGTTATACTCGGCACCCGTTCTACAACAAATAATTTCAATTGACCATAACATACACAAGGATTCGTTATGACTGAACGCAGTTACAAAATTTATCGCTATCAAATTCCAATGGATTCACAAGTTGTTTTACGTAATCGCTTTTTAAAACAGCGTGATGGTTTATTGGTAAAAATTCAGTGCGGTGAAAAACAAGGCTGGGGAGAGATCGCACCTTTACCCGAATTTAGTCAAGAAACCATTGAACAAGCTCAGCAACAGACGATTGAATGGCTAAAAGCGTGGGATCAAGCACGTTCACGTAACGAAAAATTATCATTAGAAGAGTGCTATCCATCAGTAGCATTTGGTTTAAGTTGTGCATTGACGGAAATGCAAGGTCAATTAACTGAACAAGGTAATTTCAAAACAGCGCCACTTTGTTATGGCGATCCTGATGAATTGTATGATGAACTTGATCAATTACCTGGTGAAAAGATCGCAAAAATTAAAGTTGGTCTGTATGAAGCGAATCGCGATGGTTTAATTGCCGATATGTTCTTAGAAGCGGTACCAGATTTAAAATTACGTTTAGATGCCAATCGTTCGTGGACACCGGCAAAAGCAGCAATGTTTGCTAAATATGTCAAACCTGAACATCGTAGTAGAATCCAATTTATTGAAGAGCCTTGCAAAACACCAGCAGACAGTTTGCAATTCGCCGCAGATACAGGCATTGCGATTGCATGGGATGAAACAGTACGCGAAGCAGATTTTCAGGTAACAGCACAACCTCATTTAGCTGCAATTGTGATTAAACCTACTTTAGTTGGTTCTTTAGAAAAATGTGTGCGCTTAATTGAACAAGCGCATCAACAAGGTTTAATCGCAGTTATCAGCTCAAGTATTGAGTCAAGTTTTGGGTTAACACAATTGGCACGTATTGCACAACAATATACGCCAAATACAACACCAGGCTTGGATACTTTAGATTTGATGAAAGTACAATTAGTGCGTGCTTGGCCAAATTCCACTCTACCGTTGGCGGAATTGGATAGTGAATATTTTAGTGAAGTGGCGATTTAACCGTTATAAATTCGACTGTTTTCCAATAATAAAAAAGATAAAAAATGCCAGCAATTTGCTGGCATTTTAACTAAGAGAATATTTGGTGATAAGACGATTACATCATACCGCCCATTCCACCCATGCCGCCCATACCAGCAGCACCTAAATCCGCTTTTTCATCTTTTGGTAATTCTGTCACCATACATTCAGTAGTGATCATTAATCCTGCGATTGATGACGCGAATTGTAATGCAGAACGAGTTACTTTAGTTGGATCTAAGATACCCATTTCTAACATATCGCCATAAACTTCTGCACCAGCGTTATAACCGAAGTTGCCTTCGCCTGCTTTCACTTTGCTTGCAACAACAGAAGCTTCTTCACCTGCATTGGTAACGATTTGACGAAGTGGTGCTTCCATTGCACGTAATGCAAGTTTAATACCTACATTTTGATCTTCGTTTTCACCAGCAAGTTTACCAGCAACTTTACTTGCAGCACGAATTAATGCAACGCCGCCTCCTGGGACGATACCTTCTTCAACTGCAGCACGAGTTGCGTGTAACGCATCTTCAACACGCGCTTTTTTCTCTTTCATTTCAACTTCAGTTGCTGCACCAACTTTAATTACCGCAACACCGCCAGCTAATTTAGCAACACGTTCTTGTAATTTTTCTTTGTCGTAATCTGAAGTTGATTCTTCAATTTGTTGACGAATTTGTGCAACACGTCCTTGGATTTGTGCTTCATCACCGATACCATCAATGATAGTCGTATTATCTTTAGAGATAACAACACGTTTCGCTTGACCAAGATCCTCTAAAGTTGCTTTTTCTAATTCCATACCGATTTCTTCAGAAATGACAGTACCAGCAGTTAAGATCGCAATATCTTGTAACATTGCTTTACGACGATCACCAAAACCAGGTGCTTTTACTGCAGCCACTTTCACAATACCACGCATTGTGTTCACTACTAATGTTGCAAGCGCTTCACCTTCAACATCTTCAGCAATGATTAATAATGGTTTACCTGCTTTAGCTACTGCTTCTAATACCGGCAACATTTCACGAATGTTTGATACTTTTTTATCAACAAGAAGAATATATGGACTATCAAATTCTACAGTGCCAGTTTCTGGTTTGTTGATGAAATATGGTGAAAGGTAACCACGATCGAATTGCATACCTTCTACGACTGCTAATTCATCTTCTAAACCAGTACCATCTTCAACAGTGATAACGCCTTCTTTACCTACTTTTTCCATCGCTTGAGCAATGATTTGCCCAACTACGCTATCAGAGTTTGCTGAGATTGTACCAACTTGTTCGATTTCTTTTGAGGTTTCGCAAGGTTTAGAAAGGTTCTTTAATTCTGCTACTACTTCTGCAACTGCTTTATCGATACCACGTTTTAAATCCATTGGGTTCATACCAGCTGCTACTGCTTTCAAGCCTTCGTTTACGATAGCTTGTGCTAACACAGTCGCTGTTGTGGTACCATCACCCGCAGCATCATTTGCTTTAGAAGCAACTTCTTTCACCATTTGTGCACCCATATTTTCGAATTTATCTTCTAATTCGATTTCACGCGCAACTGATACACCATCTTTAGTAATGGTTGGTGCACCGAAAGATTTATCTAATACTACGTTACGGCCTTTAGGACCTAAAGTTACTTTAACTGCATCGGCTAATACATTGACGCCTTTTAACATTTTTACGCGAGCGTCATTACCAAATTTTACATCTTTTGCTGCCATTTTGTGCTTCCTTATTTCTCTATTCAATTACTCTACAATCGCCAAAATATCGCTTTCAGAAATGATTAACACTTCTTCGCCATCAATTTTTTCTGATTTTACGCCATATCCGTCGTTAAAAATCACTACATCACCCACTTTTACATCAAGCGGTTGAACTTGACCATTTTCTAAGATACGACCTTTACCTACTGCCAACACTTTTCCACGAGTTGATTTTTGTGCAGCTGAGCCAGTTAAAACGATACCACCAGCTGATCTGGTTTCTACTTCTTCACGTTTTAAAATTATACGGTCGTGTAATGGACGAATATTCATAATAAAAGTACTCCTATAAGTTTTAGCTAAATATGTGTGTTTTGGGATACCCCTTTTTGACAACGGTTGTAGAAATGGGGATCGGAAAACCCCTTTCAAGGGTAAAGAAAGAAAAAATTTTTACCTTTTTAACCTATAAAAAAAACTAATGAATAAGATAAAAATAACTCCTATTTAGCAAATTTAATTTTATGATCAATGTCACAAAATTTACGGAAAACTCTCACTATAATAGGCGCCAATTAGATTACTTAATGATGATAAAAAATAGTTGTTTCTATTTCTTTATCATTATGATTCTTATAATAAAATAAATGATTTGAGGTGTCTTATGAGCGAATTCCGTAAAGAAGTTGACTTACTAGGTGAAAGAGATATTCCTGCCGATGTATATTGGGGAATTCATACCCTTAGAGCGATCGAAAACTTTAATATTTCTAATAACACTATCTCTGATATTCCTGAGTTTGTGCGTGGTATGGTAATGGTTAAAAAAGCTACCGCAATGACAAACGGCGAACTTGGAGCAATTCCACAAAATATCGCTGATGCTATCGTTGCAGCTTGTGATGAAATCCTTACCACTGGCAAATGTATGGATCAATTCCCTTCTGATGTTTATCAAGGTGGTGCTGGTACTTCTGTTAATATGAATACTAACGAAGTAGTTGCTAATATTGCCTTAGAAAAATTAGGTCATAAAAAAGGTGAATATCAATTCTTAGATCCAATGGATCACGTTAATGCTAGCCAGTCAACTAACGATACCTATCCTACAGGTTTCCGTATTGCGGTTTATAATAGTATTTTGAAACTTATTGAGAAAATCCAATATTTACACGATGGCTTCCACAATAAATCTGTTGAGTTCGCCAATGTCTTAAAAATGGGACGTACTCAATTACAAGATGCTGTACCAATGACAGTCGGTCAAGAGTTCAAAGCATTCGCTGTATTGCTTGATGAAGAAATTAAAAACTTACTCAAAACCGCTGCTTTATTATTAGAAGTAAACTTAGGTGCAACTGCTATCGGTACTGCACTTAATACACCTAAAGGTTATACAGATTTAGTCGTTGAAAACCTTGCAAAAGTTACCGGTTTACCTTGTGTGAAAGCAGAAAACCTTATCGAAGCAACTTCTGACTGTGGTGCTTATGTAATGGTGCATGGTGCGTTAAAACGTACTGCAGTGAAACTTTCTAAAGTATGTAATGACTTGCGCTTACTTTCATCTGGTCCGCGCGCTGGTTTAAATGAAATTAATCTTCCTGAATTACAAGCTGGTTCTTCTATTATGCCGGCAAAAGTAAACCCAGTTGTGCCAGAAGTTGTTAACCAAGTATGCTTTAAAGTCATGGGTAACGATATTACTGTGACTATGGCTTCTGAAGCTGGTCAATTACAACTTAACGTAATGGAACCAGTTATCGGTCAAGCGATGTTTGAATCCATCAGCATTTTAACTAATGCTTGTGTGAATCTTCGTGATAAATGTGTTGATGGTATCACTGTTAATAAAGAAGTTTGCGAAGGTTATGTATTCAACTCTATCGGTATCGTAACTTACCTCAACCCATTCATTGGCCACCACAATGGCGATAAAGTTGGTAAGATTTGTGCGAAAACCGGTAAAGGTGTTAAAGAAGTTGTGCTTGAATTAGGCTTACTCACCGAAGAAGAATTGAATGATATTCTTTCTGTTGAGAACTTAATGAACCCAACTTATAAAGCAAAATTGAACAAATAACCTCTGTTCATAAATACAGATACAACATGACGTTGTATTTATATCACCCCAAATAGTAAAACTAGAACCCGCATAGCATATAGCGGGTTCTTTTTTATCTCATCAAAAAATGCACACTTGCACTGTGCAACTATTCATTATAGAATTCATTGATATAAATCATTAAGGACAGTCAATGTTTAATCTTACAGCCGCCCATTTTCGTGATGATTATTTATATCGTTTTTTCGAATATGGCGAAGCACACAGCAAAATTCCTGCAAATCTAACCAATGTGTTGGCTCGTAAACTCGATATGATTAATGCAGCGGAAAACCTTAATGATTTACGTGTGCCGCCGGCAAATCGGCTTGAACTATTGGAACCTAAAGAAAACAAGTTTTATTCAATTAGAGTTAATAAACAATATCGCCTTATTTTTCATTTTGAGAATGGCGAAATTTCTAACTTATATTTGGATCCACATCATTACGATTTATAAGGAGCGATTTATGTTAATAATGCAACGCAAACCTACCTCTGTTGGTGAGATCTTACAAACTGAATTTCTTGAACCGCTTAATTTAAAAATTAGTGACTTAGCGACTATTCTTGATGTACATCGTAATACAGCAAGTAAACTCGTGAATAATAATTGTCGCATCACACTCGAAATGGCGATGAAACTTGCGAAAGCATTTGGTACAACACCAGAATTTTGGCTTAACCTACAAAATAGTGTTGATTTATGGGAACTCAGCCAAAATACCCATTTTCAGCAAAGCCTAAGCAAAGTGAAAGTTGCCAATCACCGAGCTGTTCTTCCCTGATACATTGATAAATAAAACAAATTCCCTAGTAAGGCGAAACCATACGATAGTTGCATTTTAAGTATCACAGCTTAGAATGAAACCTATCGTTTTTTTCGATAACAATATTTAACCATATTGAATAAATAACATTCATTTCACTATTAAATTGAGATAATTATGCCGCAAATTGCTGAAAATCCATTCGTTCTCGTTGATGGTTCTTCTTATTTATATCGTGCTTATCACGCCAATTTCCGTTTAGGTTTATCCAACTCTGCAGGCGAGCCAACTGGCGCTATGTATGGTGTGTTAAATATGCTGAAAAGTTTATTAAAACAAGTACAGCCGACCCATATTGCCGTTGTTTTTGATGCTAAAGGAAAAACTTTTCGTGATGAAATGTTTGAGCAGTATAAATCGCACCGTCCACCAATGCCGGACGATTTACGCCAACAAATTCAACCATTACACCAAATGATCGAAGCTTTAGGTTTACCGCTATTGATCGTTGAAGGTGTAGAAGCTGATGACGTAATTGGTACTTTAGCAAAACAGGCGTCTGCTGCTGGACGAGATGTATTAATTAGCACCGGCGACAAAGATATGGCGCAATTAGTTGATGATCGCATTACCTTAATTAATACCATGACCAACACGATCTTAGATCGCGAAGGGGTAATTGAAAAATATGGCGTACCACCAGAAATGATCATTGATTTTCTCGCCTTAATGGGTGACAGCTCGGATAATATTCCCGGTGTTGCTGGCGTTGGTGAAAAAACCGCTCAAGGATTATTACAAGGCATCGGCAACTTACAACAAATTTATGCCAATTTAGATAAAGTCGCTGGCTTATCTGTCCGAGGTGCGAAAAGCCTTGCCGATAAATTAGTGGCAGCAAAAGAAGATGCAGACCTCTCTTATAAATTAGCCACAATTAAAACCGACGTTGAGTTAGCGGTGACCTTTGATCAATTAACCTTAGGAACAGAAAATCGTGATCAATTAATTGAATATTATGGTCGTTATGAATTCAAACGTTGGTTAAATGAATTATTATCTGATCAACCAACAAGCAACAATAAAGAGGTATCATTTTCTATCGCTAGCGCCGCGACACCAAAAGCGACTAATCACGATCCAATCAAAATCAGTATTGATCGCAGCACCTATCAAACTATTTTGACGACAGAACAACTAGAACAATGGCGTGAAAAATTAGCCAAAGCTGCATTGTTTGCCATTGATACCGAAACCAATAGCTTAAATTATATGCAGGCAAAATTAGTCGGTTTATCTTTTGCCTTAGAAAAGGGTGAGGCAGCTTATTTACCATTACAACACCAATATTTAGATTGCCCACAGCAGCTCGATTGGGCAACAGTAAAATCGGCATTAAAGGCTATTTTAGAAGATCCTAATATCAAGAAAATTGGTCAAAATCTAAAATATGATCTGACCATCCTGGCGCGCCATGGTGTGAATTTACAAGGCGTTGCATACGATACAATGTTGGAATCTTACACACTCGATAGCACTGGTCGTCATAATATGGACGATCTCGCCAAACGTCATTTAGGACATGACACTATCCATTTTGAAGACCTTGCCGGCAAAGGAAAAAATCAACTTACCTTTGATCAAATTGAAATTGAGAAAGCAGCTGAATACGCCGCAGAAGATGCTGATGTGACAATGAAATTACATCAAGTGTTATGGCAAAAACTACAACAAACACCAACTTTAGTGAAATTATTCTCAGAAGTTGAGCTACCTTTATCACAAGTATTATCACGAATGGAGCGTTATGGTGTTTTAATTGACAGCGACCTGTTATATCAACAATCGCAGGAAATCACTGCTCGTTTAATCCAACTAGAACAGCAAGCACATCAACTAGCAGGACAACCTTTTAATTTAGCTTCAACCAAACAGTTACAAGAAATTCTATTTGAGAAATTAGGCTTGCCAATTTTAAAGAAAACACCAAAAGGAGCGCCATCTACCAATGAGGAAGTATTGGAAGAATTGGCTTATGAACACGAACTACCAAAACTATTGGTCGAACATCGTGGTTTAAGCAAATTAAAATCGACTTATACCGATAAATTGCCGCAAATGATCGATCCTGATACTGGGCGTGTCCATACTTCTTATCATCAAGCAGTTACCATTACCGGGCGTTTATCGTCATCTGATCCTAACTTGCAGAACATTCCAACACGTAGTGAGGAAGGACGTAAAATTCGCCAAGCCTTTATTGCACAAAAAGGATTTAAAGTGGTAGCCGCCGACTATTCACAAATTGAATTGCGGATTATGGCACATCTTTCTGGTGACGCAGGGTTAGCCTATGCCTTTTCACATAACTTAGATGTACACCGTTCTACCGCTGCTGAAGTGTTTGATACACCAATCGAACAAGTTACTTCCCAACAGCGTTATAGCGCTAAAGCGATTAACTTCGGTTTAATCTATGGCATGAGTGCTTTTGGTTTGGCTAGACAGTTAGGTATCCCGCGTAATGAAGCGCAAACCTATATTGATCGTTATTTCCAACGTTATCCAGGCGTAAAACAGTTTATGTCAGATATTCAGGAAAAAGCGAAACAAGATGGTTATGTAGAAACCTTATTAGGACGTCGTCTATATTTACCGGAATTAACTTCAAGTAATGCAATGCGTCGTAAAGCGGCAGAACGTGTTGCTATCAACGCCCCAATGCAAGGTACTGCTGCTGATATTATTAAAAAAGCTATGATCGATTTAGATCGTTTAATTGCCGATAAAGATGATATTAAAATGATTATGCAAGTACACGATGAATTGGTGTTTGAAGTTAAAGAAGAGAAAGTAGAACACTATAAAGCACTGATCAAAGAAGTAATGGAAAATGCAGTTAAATTAACCATTCCATTAATTGTTGAGGTTAACTCTGGCGATAATTGGGATCAGGCACATTGATAAATACAGCTAACTTTGTGCTTTAATCGCAAAGCACTCTTTAAGATTGAATACTCCCTAAAAAAAATCACCTTATTCAATCCTTTTGAATAAGGTGATTTATCTTATTTATAGGGTGTATTGTTTAATATTTACTGCTTGATTACTTAAACTGCCACGATAATGCTAAACGTAAGTTATACGAACCAGTGCGGCCATGGCCAAATTCTTTCTCAGCATCAATAAACACATTAGTCTTTTCACTGACATGGGCATTGTAACCAACACCAACAGCATACCACGTGCCTCTGGTGTTCCAACTGGTGTGATAATCTCCAGTACGGTCGCTCGCACTAAATGAACGTTTGCCTAAGAACTCATGCAAGATATTGCCTTTCGCATAAAGACGATTATCGCCACTCTCATCTAATAATCGCACAATATCCACGCCAGCACGACCAATTAGACTTTTCGCATGACCGAGTTTGACATCAATATCATTGCTGGTGCGATAGTTGGCACCGGTTAAGTATGCAAATTGGAGTTGCGCTTGCGGTACCAGATACCAACGTTTGTTATCATCAATAAATTTGCGATAACCATGTTCTGTGCTGGCAGTAAAGAGGTAATTCTTATAACTGCCTTTACCCCAAAGGTTGCCATTACTCATCATAGATTGATAATGGTTGTGTAATGCACCAACTCTTAACACATTATCATTGTAGTAACTGTTATCACCAGCTTGGTTATTCCATTGGTTAGTGTTGTAAAGGCTAAGCTCATATTTCTTAATACGACCTTTATTCCATTCATCCACTAATCTGGCTTTGCCATAACCATAGGTAAAACTTAAACCCCATTTTTGTTTTTTCTCGTCATTGTTATAACGGAATTTGTCATAACCAATTTCATAGTCATTGTTATTTAAACTAAAGCGGTCTGTTGCTTTTAAGCGCGTATGCGTACCTCTTATCCACGTCCCTTCTTTAATGTCATTGAGTGAATAAGCCCGTTCTCCTTCTCGTTTGGTGTAAGTATCAAGCGTAAAGGCATAACCTGCACTTGCATCTAACATTCTGCCAATATCGACTGTATTACGGCTTGGCGTATTAGTACGGTATTTCACTAAATAAACATTTTGACTGCCGTCACCACCATAAGTGGTATTAACATACTCATTACCCGGTTTCGCTTTACTTAACGCATTACCGCCATTAAAGGCAAGATTATAAGCTTCGCGATTATCTGGGTCGGTGGCTTGGTCAGAATACTCAACAGTTAAAGCTTGTTTCATTAAACGATGTTCATCAGTATATTGTTTACCGGCAACAAATTCATTTTGTGACTGTTGTACCGTAGCAAAACGCAAACGGTCGCCGTAATTCATACTTTCAATCACATCACGTTGATTTTTAATCACCATATCTTGTGCAGTAGCTGTTCCCTCTTTGATATAGAGCATATCGCTGCCTTGACCAGTTTTATTTAAGGTCATTAGGAATTGATTTGCACCAGCGAGTTTATCAATATGCAATGCTTGACCAGCTTGTATTGGGCTGACATCTACCGCTCCTTCACCACGCAATTCACTTATCCAGCTTTGTCCAGTCATTTGCCAAAGAGAATTTTTCGCTAAATTAAGGTAAATTTGACCTGCATTCGAAGCAACTGGTGTTAAACCAAATAACACTTTATGTTGCGCATTGTCATAGGCAACAAAGTTATCCATACGACCTACGGCTAAACTGCCTGGAGTCAGTTGTAATGTGATATTACCGTTATCATAGGCATATTCATCACCGGTTAAATGTAACGTACTGCCTTTCGATTTCACTTGGATATCACCGCCAATCGCAATCATACTGCCTTTAATGACGCTATCCTTTTCATAATTTAAAGCAATTTGCCCTGCATTTCGTGCATCTGCTGCCCATAATGAAGAATCAATTGTCATTTGACCATCAATAGTAACATTGGCTTTATTAAGAGATTGAATCGCAATCTTCGCTCCAGTTAAGGTATTACTTTCTGTACCTATTAATTTTACTTGTGCTTCATCAGCAGCATAGATATTAATATTGGAGAATGGACTCTCGGTTGGTACATTATGCTTAATCACATTCTGTTTCGCATTCAAGGTAATGGCTGAGCCTTTATCTATCGCATAAATACCAATAGTACCTACCTTATTTTGGTAGTTTCCTGTATTTTTTAACACAGCAGATTGCTCTACTATAGCTAAATCTGCTTCATCACCTTGCATTTGAATAAAGTTAGTACCTTGTAATGCAGTAAGATTTAATTTAGTTTTTGCCTCTGTCTCACTAGGTATTAAAATACTTTTCGCAACCGATACCCCATAAGAACTCAATACCGCATTTCTTACTGCCACTACGTTATTACTTTGTTCAGCAACTAACTCAGCCATCGAATTCGCATTGACTGCAATACCTCGCTGCATAACTGGATTACCACCAATCTCGATATAGTTGCTTGCTGCTTGTAATGCCATCACACTATCGACACTTGAATATAAGCCCATACGATAGATTTTCATTCCTGTATTGAGGTTCATTAATGGCGTATCTCGTTCTGGACTGAGAACACGAATCCAGTTTGCATCAGTAGCAGACAAAGTCATCTCACCTTTATGCTGAGCAACTACCCCATAAGTTTCACCATGAGAGCGAAGATTAATATCAACCACATTACTGCCGTTAGTTGCGACCAAAGTCATTCTACTAATATCTTTAGGATTTGAACCCGTTATTGATTCATTAGTCACTAATAAGCCTTCTGTTTGATAAGTGTACCAATTGCCATTTACTAACTCTTGATAACCCACGCCAAGACCATTTCCACTTCCTTGAATACGAATGACATTATTTTGCGCTTCCAGCTTAACATCACTATCTACCCAAGATATTATCCCTCGAATAAATGATTGATTATTATCTAATTCTGTTTGGTTTGTAGGAATAGCTCCTGTCAATTTACCATTATATTCAATAAGATTATTGCCAGTCGCTGTTAGATTTATCTGATTATTATTATAACCTTGAACTAATCCATACGATTTTTCATTCAGCAAATCACTGCTAAGCGTTAAATGGTTATCACCTGAAGTAGCTTGTAATAATACTGATTCTTTACCATTATCTAATTTCCCATTTCCATAAATGAGATATTGATCCTTGGCATTTGGTGCATAGATTGAAATATCGTTACTTTGTGCGATTAATTGGGTACTTGCACCTGAACCATTATAAATACCATATACTTGTTTAACATCTTCTGTTGGATTAGCAAACTGATTTTCATCGCCAATCTTGATGCTGTTTATCCCAGTTTCTGCGGACAACAACACTTGGGCTTTATTTTGTGCTAAAACGCCATAATGGCTACCATCTGTCTGATTGGTAGCTGTGGTTTCCAAGGTTAATAGATTATTTCCCCCTTCTGTTGCTTCTAATATCACACTTTGTTCACTGTTTTCCGCCTTACTATCAGCATTAATAAGATATCGGTCTTTAGCATTCGAGGCATAAATTGAAATCTGATTACTTTTTGCAGTTAATTTAGTACTCGCACCTAATACATTACGAACGCCATTCACTTCTACAACTTGGTTATTTAAATCTTCTAAATCACCAACTTGCTGACTGTCACCTATTTTTATACTGTTTATCCCAGCTTTTGCAGATAATAACACTTGAGTATTATTAGCTGCATAAACTCCCTCATGTATCCCTCCTTTTTGATTAGTGGCTGTGGTTTCTAGAGTCAATAGATTATTTCCACCATCTTTTGCATCTAATACCACACTTAGTTCACCGATTTTCGCCTTACTATCAGCATTAATAAGATATCGATTTTTAGCATTCGGGGCATAAATTGAAATCTGATTACTTTTTGCAGTTAATTTAGTACTCGCACCTAATACATTACGAACGCCATTCACTTCTACAACTTGGTTATTTAAATCTTCTAAATCACCAACTTGCTGACTATCACCTATTTTTATACTGTTTATCCCAGCTTTTGCAGATAATAACACTTGAGTATTATTAGCTGCATAAACCCCCTCATGTATTCCTCCTTTTTGATTAGTGGCTGTGGTTTCTAGAGTCAATAGATTATTTCCACCATCTTTTGCATCTAATAACACACTTGGCCCACCAGTTTCTGAAGCACTATTAGCAAAAACAAGGTATCGAGTTTTAGCATTCGGGGCATAGATGAAAATACTATTCTCTTTTGCTGTTAACTTAGTATTTGCACCTGAATAATTATAAATACCAAATACCCCAGCAACATTTCCTGTCGGATTAGTAAACTGATTTGCATCACCAATCTTTATACTATTTATTCCTGTTTCTGCAGATAACAACACTTGAGCGTTATTTTGGGCTGAAATGCCATTATGAAAACCATCTGCTTGATTAGTAGTTGTAGTTTCTAGGATGAGTGTATTATTTCCTCCTTCTTTTGTTTCTAATACCACACTTCCTTGACTAGTTGCTGCAGTATCATCAGCATAAATAAGCCAGCGATTTTTAGCATTTGGCGCATAAATTGAAATACTATTTTCTTTTGCCGTTAATTTGGTATTTGCACCTGAAAGATTATAAATACCAATTACTCCTCCTACATTTTTAGTTGGATTAGGGAACTGGAGTGCATCACCAATTTTTATGCTATTACTCTCTTCTGAAGACAATAATATTTGTGACTTCTTTTCAGAATCAATACTAAAAAAATAGCCATTTTCAGCTATAGTATCAGTATTTGATTTGTCTAATACGATTGATTTTTGCGCTTGTAACTGAATGGTTGTTGCACTCAAATTACTAGCAATTCTCTCAAGATTAATTCCTTGCTCTTTACTCTTAACAAAAATGCTTCTCTCATCATTACCTTGATATTCAGATAACACTCCATACACAGAAGTAATATCAATTTGATCTTTTGCAATGACGGAAATAGTCTTTCCTGTACCAGTTGGAGAAATCCAAATCCACGGAGTGGAAATATTCTCATCAACATCTACAACATTATCACCATCGTTATTTGATATACCATTTGGGTAATCTTTAGCATACACAGAATTAGTAAATAATAATGTT
>NZ_JTJL01000018.1 GCF_001678495.1 Gallibacterium salpingitidis | reverse complement strand
TTTGTCAGCGGTCTGAGGCTGAACTTTGTGTTCAGCCTTTTACTTATCTAACGATAAAATTAGTTTTTTAGTGTTTGTAGGTATTCAGCAATCGCTTTCATATCATCGTCATTAAGACGAGATTTGGCCGCATTGCCAGCGCCAACAATTTCACCTGATTTACGTTTTTGTAATGCTGTCACTACTTCATCAACACTTAAGGTGTTAATAATTGCAGATTGATTTAACGCAGATTTTTCACCTTGCTTACCATGGCATAAAGCACAACCTTGATTAAATAAACGTTTACCGCGTTCAATATCAGTATTAGCTTGAGCTACTGTTGCAGTGGTAAGGATAATCGCACTAAGAATTAAAGTTAAATTTTTCATTATTGACCCACAAATAATTGTTGTAATGTTTCATCAGGAATTAAACCTTCGAATTTATAAAGGATTTTACCCGCTTGATCAATAATAAAAGACGTTGGTGTACCGACTAATTGGTAACGTTCCGCAGTGATTTTAAGTTGATCTTTTGCAATAGGTAGATTGAGTTTATTTTTAGCTGCTAACTTAGCTATATCACTGTTTTCACCATCGACATTGATAGCGAGTAATTGAATTTTTTCTGGATATTGCGTAGCTAATTTCTCAAATGATTTCAATTCAACTAAACATATACCACAAGTGCCAGACCAAAAGGTGAGTAATATTGGTTTGCCTTTTAACTTATCTAAAAGAACTTTGTTGCCTTGCAGATCATAAGCAGCAATTTCTGGAGCGGTTTTACCAACTTCAGCAATTTCTTCTTTACAGGCAAAGAGTGTTAAACAGCTTATACTTAACAAAAATAGTTTAATAATAGATGAGAGTTTCATTGCTATTTCTTTATTTTATTGGGTGACGTTGATTAATTTCTTCTTTCAAGAATTTACCATGTTGCAGGAAAATAGTGCGATCGGTAAGTTTCCCCAAATCTGGATTATGAGTTACCATCACAATGGTTCTGCCCTGTTGATTGAGTTCAGTTAATAGGTTTAATACCAATTTTTCATTTTTCTCATCAAGATTTCCTGTTGGTTCGTCAGCAAAGATCACTGGTGGCTGATTAACTAGCGCACGTGCAATACATACACGTTGTTGCTCACCACCTGATAATTGACTTGGACGGTGATCAATACGATGCCCTAAACCGACTTGTTCTAGCACCGCTTTAGCGGCTGTTTCATCAACAACACTATGGTAATGTTGCGCTAACATCACATTTTCCAATGCTGTTAAATAGGGAATTAGATGGAATTGTTGAAATACTAAGCCAATTTTTTCAGCACGAAAGCGTTGTCTTCCCGTTTCATCTAATTGTGCGGCATCAATACCATCTAAAATAACTTTACCTTCACTGGCGGTATCTAAGCCAGTTAAGATATTCATCAATGTTGTTTTCCCTGAACCAGAAGCGCCCATAATAGCGACAAATTCGCCTTGTGCAATTTGAATATTAATATCCTCAAGTGCTGTGACTTGACCAAATCTTTTATATAAATGCTGAGTTTCAATTACATAATTAGTCATAATTATTCGCCTTTTAAAATGTTGGCTGTTTGAATTTGTAATGCGCGACGAGTTGGGAAAATCACTGCAATAAACGCTACGATAAGAGAAAGCAAGATAGTGATTGGAATAACTGGTAAACGCATATCAATATAAGATTTAAATACGGTGATTCCTAGAATTTGTGCTAATAGATAGCCGATTATCAAACCAACAATAATTGCACAAAATGCAATGATCAAAATTTCAGTACCAATTTGTTTTACAATGTCGCTCTTTTTAGCGCCTAATGCTTTTTGCAATGCAAACTCTTTTGCTCGTTCGCCAACAATAGCAATTAAGGTAGTATTAACACAAAGGGTGGCTAAGATTAGAATGACCAATGCAATTAAGCCCATTAGTCCTTTAATTTTATCGAGGATTTGCCCTTCCGATGCAGATACTTTCAAAATAGGGCGAATCTCTAAGTCAGGATAGCGTTGTTGTAATTGATGAGCGAATTGTTCTACTTGCCCTTGATCATTTTTTACATTAAATAGTGCATTAGTAACTAATCCTTCTTTATCTAACCAATTTTGTGCAAATTCCAAACTCACAATTAACATATTGTCAGTAACATCACCACTTTCGATAATAGCTTTGATTTTGAAAGTATGTTTTTCAACAGCATTTTTTGACAAAGTAATTTGGCTACCAACCTGTAAATTTAAGCGCTGTGCTAATGTTTTACCGATCATTGCATGCCGATCATCAAAATTAACACCAATAGCTGAGCCTGTAATTTGCCAATAAGGTGCTAATGTACGCATATCAGAAAACCAAACACCCATTAGTACAATTTTTTCCAGATCAGAGCGAGCCACGCCATATAAATAAGGGCTAGCCGCCGTAATTAAGCCATTTGGAGCATGGTGTAAAATCTGTTTTACTTGTCTTTCTTCAATTAAGCCGCTGTTAGTGGAACCAACATAAAAATTGGCGCCAAAAGTACGCAACTCTTGACTCATTTTCGTATTAATATCGAAATAGACTGCTGCCATAGCGGTGACGATACTAGCCCCGACAGTTAAAGCAGCAAAGATAATAAAGACTCTTTGTAAACGTAAGCGCAAGGCATTGATGACTAAGCGCCAAAACATCGATTTGGTTTTATTGACGGCCATATAACACCTCCACTGGATAGAGTTGTGCAATACGGTGAGCTGGGAACCAAGTACCAATTAAAGCAATTAAGATAGATAACACTAAAACGCAAGGAATAACGATCCAAGTAAAACTTAGTGGTGAACCAAAGAGGGTGATACCAATAAATCTCGCTAATCCCCATCCAGCAACACAACCGAATGCACCGCCGATTACAGCACTAATTATCGCTTCGCAATAAAACAGTAATACAATTTGCCATTGATAAGCACCTAAAGCCTTCATTAACCCAATCTCTTTGCTGCGTTCGATAATGGTGGTTGTCATTAGTGAAGCAATGCCCATAGCGGCTGCAATTAATGCAGCAACAGTAACCACAGCCAACAATAATTGAATTTTTTCGATAATTACTCCTTCAGAAGCAGCAACTTGCCAAATTGGCCGCACTATTGCACCAGAAATTGCTTCTTCTAATTGATGAGAAATTGAAGAAACATAAGCAGTACAATACCAGCGATCATACTCTTCAGCAGCGAGTGCATCGGCATTATCTCGTGCTTTACGAGATAACTCATTCTCTGGCACTGTTAGTGCTGATACTTTGATAGCTTGTACTTTTCCCTCTAAGCCAAGTAACGTTTGTACTGCGCTCAATGGCATTACCAATTGTTGATCTTCGTTACCACCGGCAGAGAGTTGCCCAACAATTTGGATTTTAATTTGTTGGGAAAAATCACCTTCTTGATATTTTAAAAGTAATTTATCGCCAATTTTCCATTTAGTTGTTTTTGCTAATTGTTCACCAACTAGGGCAGGAATAAATTCAGAAAATTGATTGGTACTATCATCAACCCATTCACCAGTAACTTTCCAATAAGGACTAATAATACGTTGCCCTGTGTGGTAGTCGTCTTCGTCTGGAATGGCGATTTGATGATCGAAAAAAGTACCTAAAATAGCGATATTTTGTTGTTCTTGTGTTGTTAGTTTTTGTGCTTGAACTTCTGCACTTAATAGAGGAGCGAAACCAACAATATTATTTCGCCAGAAAATATCCTTAACGTTGGGTAACTCTTTTTCATCAAGAAAATCTTGTGTAGAAAGCGCAGTGTTGCCATTAACATCTTCGGGAAGTACGGCGCTGCTGGCGGGTTCAACTAAAATATTCGCGCCATAGGATTTCAATTCACGAGCCATTTTATCGCCAATATCAATTGAAACAGCAAGTAACGCAGAAACTAAACCTGCTGCGAGAAAGATGGTGATAATCGCTAATAATTTACGTTTGAGCCCATGTCGCCAAGATTGGAATAACATACGCGCTAACATTATTCAGTTCCTTTGCTATTTGATAAATAGTTTTCTGGATTGTCGCGGAATAGATTGAGGTTTTGCTCACTAGTAAAGAAGTAGGTTTTTCCCTCATAACTATATTTATGTTCTGCGGTAGTATTTTTTAATTTTTTACCATTCACAGGGTCAGTAACTTCTAATTCAACAATAGTAGAGAAGTAATTCAAACCATCCTCAAGACTTTTACGACTAATCACAACGTCTGTTGCAGTTTGTTGCCAGCCTTCAATAGGAACCGGATTGCAGCCGCCCGGTTTACCGATTGAAGGAATAAACATTCTTACTCCACAACCAACACAGACTACTTGATCGCCTTCCATTACATAACCTTGATCGCCGCATAAAATACAAGCATCAAAGACAGCTGCAAGGCTGATATTTTTTGTTGAGCGATTGATAATAAAGAAACGAACCGCTTTGCCGTCACTTGCCACCCAAACAAAACGATGTAATTTCCCATCTTTAACTTGATCAATTGGAATATGTACATTGTTTTCATGATCTAGGGTGACAGGTGTAGCTTCGGAAAGTTTTGGTGGTTGAGAAGCGACTTTATCCCAATAAAGTTGAGCTGCGATAATTAAGATGGTGGCAGCAGAACCCCAAATAATCGTGCGGCGGCTATTACGCATTGCCACCATTTTTTTACGTTTTTCGATAGGATGTGATTCAGCAACAACTGCCTTTTTATGTGGTAAATAGACTTTAAGCGAAAAACAAGCAATGATGATTAGCAACAAAATTGCGGTAATGTTATTTAAATAAGCGGTGATATTGCTGGATTTTGCGACAAAACTTAGGCGTAATTTGGTGAGTTCAAACACTTGTAATTTCATTAGCGCTAAAGTAATTTCGCCAAGAATAGGAATAATCAGTAACGCAGTAATAGAAGTTAGCACGACAAAGCGTAATACCGCTAATTTGTTTAATACCTGACTTTGTTGCAATAGAATATTGAGCCATACCGTAATGAAAATACAAAAGAATAAACCTGAAATAACAGCAGCAAGATGTAAGATAAAATCGGTATTGATTACGTCTGTATTGGTAATGGCACTGACGTTAGGATCTTTTGCCCAGAAAATACCTGCAATGATACAAAAAACAAATTGGAATAGATAAGCAAGTTTATTGGAATGAATAAATTGCAACAGATAAAAGAGCAGCAATAGTGCCAATATAATGCTGTTAAGAATAAGTTTAGCTTGTTGGTTATTAGGGTAATTTAAGCTAAGGATAATCCCTAAAGCAAAGCCAATTACGGTGAGCCATAGTGCGTTTTTGATATTAACATTACGATAACGTGACCAATTACAACCGAGTAAAATAGCGAGCGGTAATACAGCTTGTAGTAGAAAGACAAAATAATAATTCATAGTAGTTAATCACAGCTAAGTAATCACAATACTGTTTTAAAGTAATAAACACCTGCAATCACAGGTGTTAGTAAAATAGCGATTAAAGAGCACGAAAGATTTTTCGTGCTCATAGTGTTGGTTATTTTAAGCCAGTAAATTTAAATTCATAACTTACATCAAATGGTTTCCACCAACGACCAACACCTGTTTCTTGGTCAGTGTGGCGGTGCATACCTGCTTTTGATGGCGGATCGATATGATAAGTAACTTTGTAATTACCTACGCCCATCATTTTAATATTGGCGCCATAGTGAGGGCCGTCGCCTGCAACCATTGGCATAAATGAACCTTCTTGTTTTTCTCCGGTATCAGTATTAACTAAAGTATAAGAAATAGTGAGGTAAGGCATCCATTCACCTTCACCAAAACCGTTTTTATTTCCTTTAGTTGCGTGAATATCTGCTTCAAGGTGAATATCTGAATCTTTAGCAGATAATCCCATACCTCGAGGTTCCATATCGATTGGTTGTAGATAAACGGCAGCAATTTCCATTTCATTCATCGTAACTGCTTCACCGATAGGATACTCTTTGAAAGCAAATGCTGATGGTGCAGTTAAAATGCTAGCAAGTAATGTTGCAGCTAATAAGGTTTTTTTCATAGTTAATTTCTCCTGTTAATTGATATATCGTGCTGTGAAAAAGATTAAACTGTTTTTTTACTTTGGTATTTCATATAAATCAGCGCAAAAATAGCAGCAATGATTAAAATCGCTTGAGGAATTAAAGTCTCAACATAAGGGTAAATACCCAACCATGAAATTTCAGGTACACCAGCTAAGAGTGTTGGTTCAAAGAGTTTTCCTTCAATAAGTTCTAAAATTGATTTACCAGCAAAGACGAAAGCCATTAAATACATAAATGAGCCAGTAAACATAAAGAATGGTTTTAATGGTAGTTTGACTACGGTGTAGCGCATTATGAAGTAGCAAACAGCGAGTAATATTGCACCAGCGATAAAACCACCTAATAGGTAAACATAATCTAATGTTGTTGAGGCATCGCCAACTAAGGCATAATAAAAGAGAACTGTTTCAGCGCCTTCACGATAAACAGCTAGAAAGCTAGTAAACCATAAACCAATTAAAGAACCTGTTGTGAGTGCAACAGAAATTTTTCCTTCTAAATAACGTTTCCAGTTATTAGCTTCGACTTTTGACAATAACCAATAACTCATTGTGAATAACATTACTACCGCAATGATCATTGTGAAGCCTTCTAACAATTCTCGACTGGCGCCGGAATTAGAAAAGAGTAATTGGAATATTGCCGCTGTGACAACGCTAGCAATTAAGGCAACATAAACGGATTGTTTAATTACTGGTAATTTGTCTTGATGATTATTTTTCACCAAATAAGCAACAATTGCCGCAACAATTAATAAGGCTTCTAAGCCTTCACGAAGAATAATCAACAAACTATATAAGAACATTACCCAAGCGCCTTGCTCTCCACCTTGTAACATTTCAACAGCTTTAGCAAGCCCTTGTTTTAAACCATCTGCTTGTTGTTGTAATTTATCGCTAGATTCATTTGCTTTCATTAAACTGACTAAGCGAGTGAAATATCCTTCTAAATCGGCTTTAAAATTACTGTCACGTGAACCGACTTTATTTTCCATACCGCTATTTTCAAAAATATCAAAATAGGTATCTTGCACTGCCAACATTGCTTTTTTGCTTTCGCCTTTTTCAAAGAGTGCAATAGCTTGTTGGATATGTTGATTGACATCAGCGGCGACTTTACTCCAATCCTGATCAGGAACATCAGTAGCTGAATTCGTAGCGGTATTTTGTGCACTGACTTGCTGATTTTCACGTGTAGTTGGTAAGTTTGGTAATTGTTCTTCTAAATCTTGGAGAAGTGTAGTGATTTGATAACCTAAATTATTAATTTGATCAGGTTGTTCACTAATCTTAATTAAATCATAGAATTGTTGATTGATACTTGCTGAAATGGCAGAAGAGCGATTTTGGCGAATGGACATTTCCATTTCAGAGTTTTTATAGCCATCATATTGTGCTTGTTGTACTAACTTTTTCGCAGCAGCATAATCGCCTTTTTGATATGCGCTAATCGCTTGTGCTAATAGATCATCAATCGTTTTAAAACTTTGTTGCCAGTGTTGTGCAATTTCTGGATGTTCATATACACCATGCTGGCTGGAAGCGTTAAGTTGATGTCCTTCCTCTAAAGAAGGTAATACTTCTTGTAATTCAGCTTTTAAACCATCAATTTTTGCTTTAACTTCATCTAATGGTTTACCTTCGCCAATCATTTTACGAATTTCACCAAAAGTAGCTTCCATTTGATAGCTTTTTTGTGCAGAGAAGTTAATTCTGATTGGACCTTCTAAATTTTCAAAGACTTCAAAATAAGCCATTTGTACTTCAGTACGAGCTTCATCAACGCTATTTTGTTGATATAAAGAAGCGGTTTTATCTAGACGATTTTCGATATCTTTGATCCATTGTTGATAATTATTATCTGCTTGAGCGTTGGTAAAACAGAATAAGGTGGTGAGTAAAATAAATATCCGATAATAACGAGAAAAAACCATAATATTATCCATTAAAATAGAAACAATTCTTATCTTCACTTGTATTATCCTCTGATTATTTTTTTATGCAAGTACAGAGGTTAGGTTTTATTGTAAAAAGGTAGGATTGTTACAAAATATTAACGGAATTAAAAAGGAAAGAAAATTAATGGCTTATGAATAGAAAACATTTTGTTAAACTTTTTCACCTTAATGTTAGCTAAATAAATTACAATCGAATTAGCCTAATTAAGGTGAAAAAATGCTAATTAAAGCCAATTATGGTAAACCAATAATCTTTTGATTTGTGCGTAAATTACTGGTGCACTGACTAATCCTGGAATGCCAAAAGCGGCTTCCATAAACACCATCATAATTAATAATTCCCAAGTTTTAGCATTAATCCGATGTCCGATAATTTCGGCATTAAGAAAATATTCTAATTTATGGATAACGACTAAAAAGATTAGGGAAGTAATAGCAATACTGACGCTGTCGCCTAAACTCATCATTACAATAAATGAGTTGGAAATAAGATTACCAACTACTGGAATTAGTCCGGCAACAAAGGTGACAAATACCATCGTGCCTGCGAGAGGTAATGGTTTACCGATAGCAGGTAAGATCACTAACAGATATAATGCAGCTAATATAGTGTTAATGAAAGAAATACGAATTTGCGCAAAGAAAACATTGGTAAAACCATCTAACAATTGTTGAAAATGTAATTGTAATAGTTTTGGTAATGCACGTTGATTATTAGGGGATAAAGGTAAGGTTTGGAAAGCGGCAATTGTACCTAAAACAACACCGACGATAAGATGCCCTAAAACTCTTAACGTATATAACCCCGCGCTTTGTAACTCTCTAGCATTCTCTTTTAACCATTGTGAGAGATGTAATTGTAAGGTACTAACACCATCAGGAATATGCGTCGCAATAGAGGCAGGCAATTTTTCGTGTAATTCATCTAAAATATCCGCCACACTGCTGATTAGTTTTCCAGCGCTTAATGCATCAGCACGATTTTCAACCCAAATAATGAACAGAAAAATAGCAAGAATAAATAGCATTAGTACGATTAGTACGGAATAACCAACATAATGTTTGCTATGCTTTTGTAAGTGGCGAGCGAAAATGTCGGTAATAGCATAGGCGCTTAAAGCGGTAAACAAGACTAATACTAGATGTAACCAGAACACTGGTAGCCATAAAATTAATACACCGCTGATCGCAATCAGAAAGTGTTTAAAGGTAAGATCTAATTTTTCCATAATACAGTTATTGCTGAAATAATGATCATAATAGAAAGTTAATAGCAGTGAAGCATTGTAATCACAGTTACCTTAAGGTACAACAACCTTGTACCAGCTATTAACCCCAGTATAATAGGCCGCAAGTAGTTAAGAGATTTTTAGTAATTATGTCAGAACAAGTAAAAAATCAGAGTAAGAAAAAACGTTTTTTTAATAAGAAATCGGCAACACAAACAACTCCTTTAGCAGAATGGCAACAACAATTATTATCGCAATTAGATCAAGTGATGTTAGTGGATAAATATCCGCTATTAGCCCGCATTAAAAAAGCACCTGCGCAAGCAAAGCCAGAGTTACAAGCGCTATTGAGTGAAGCAGTTGAAACTGCAAAACAGAAATTATTGCAGCGTCAGCAACCTATTGCCGAGATTAGCTATCCGGAGGAATTACCAGTTAGTCAGCGTCGAGAAGAAATATTAGCAGCAATAAAACAACATCAAGTCGTGGTAATTGCTGGAGAAACTGGTTCGGGAAAAACCACACAATTACCGAAAATGTGTCTTGAATTGGGATTAGGGGCAAAAGGTTTAATTGGACACACACAACCGCGCCGTATTGCAGCACGCTCAGTAGCAACTCGAATTGCTGAAGAGTTACAAAGCGAATTAGGCAGCCTTGTCGGTTATAAAGTACGTTTTAACGATCAGGTTAGTGAAAATACGCAAATAAAATTGATGACCGATGGGATTTTATTGGCAGAAATTCAATCGGATCGCTATTTGAATCAATATGAAGTGTTAATTATTGATGAAGCTCACGAACGCAGCCTGAATAATGATTTTATTTTGGGGTATTTAAAGCAGCTTTTACCACGTCGTCCAGATTTAAAAGTTATTATTACTTCAGCGACCATTGATGTAGAGCGTTTTTCTGATCATTTTGATCATGCACCAATTATTGAAGTTTCTGGTCGTACCTATCCTGTTGAAGTGCGTTATCGTCCAGTGACGGAAACGGAAGATCAAGATCAATTACAAGCGATCTTTGATGCTGTTGATGAATTACAAGCGGAAGGACGTGGCGATATTTTAATTTTTATGAATGGTGAACGAGAAATTCGTGATACAGCGGAAGCACTTGAACGACGAGAGTTACACCATACTGAAATTTTGCCATTATATGCTCGTTTATCGGCACAAGAACAAAATCGCATATTTCATCCAAGTGGACTTAATCGAATTATTTTAGCGACCAACGTTGCTGAAACCTCTTTAACCGTACCAGGCATTAAATATGTTATTGATCCGGGAACAGCAAGAATTTCCCGTTATAGCTATCGTACTAAAGTACAACGTTTACCGATTGAGCCAATCTCACAAGCCTCAGCTAATCAACGTAAAGGGCGTTGTGGACGGGTAAGTGAAGGGATTTGTATTCGTTTATATTCGGAGGACGATTTTAATAATCGTCCGCCATTTACCGATCCTGAAATTTTGCGAACTAATTTAGCGTCAGTCATTTTACAAATGACAGCATTAGGTTTGGATGATATTGAGGCATTTCCGTTTGTTGATGCACCAGATCGCCGTCAAATCCAGGACGGCTTGCGCTTGTTAGAAGAGTTACAAGCATTGAAATGGATTGATACTCGTGCAGGGAAAAAACGGGTATTAACAGATAGCGGGCGTCAATTAGCCAATTTACCGATTGATCCACGTTTAGGAAAAATGGTATTAAGTGCTGCAGCCAATGGTAGCCTGCGTGAAGTAATGGTGATTGTATCGGCGTTATCAATTCAAGATCCACGCGAACGTCCGCAAGAAAAACAACAATCAGCAGATGATAAACATCGCCGTTTTGCTGATAAAAATTCTGATTTCTTGGCATTTGTGAATTTATGGCAATACATTCAGAAGCAACAAAAAGAACTATCACGTAATCAATTCCGTCGCCTTTGTCAGAAAGATTATTTAAATTATTTACGTATTCGGGAGTGGCAGGATATTTACCATCAATTACGCTTGACAGTACGTGAAATGGGGTTGGCGATTAATTCCGAACCGGCAGAATATGTGGCAGTACATACTGCATTACTGACAGGATTGCTATCTCATATTGGCGCAAAAGAGGCAGAGAAACAGCAATATTTAGGAGCAAGAAATGCGCATTTCTCGATTTTCCCGGCGTCAGTATTATTTAAGAAACAACCGAAATGGTGTATGGCGGCGGAATTGGTTGAAACCAGCAAATTATGGGGCAGAATGGTTGCCAGTATTGAATCGGAATGGATCGAACCGTTAGCACAACATTTGGTAAAACGTAGTTATCACGAACCACATTGGTCGAGAAAACAAGGGGCAGTGTTGGCGAGTGAAAAAGTTACTTTGTATGGTGTACCGATTGTGCAAGCGAGAAGTGTTAATTATGGTGCTATCGATCCAATGGTCAGTCGTGAAATTTTTATTCGCGCTGCTTTAGTGGAAGGTGATTGGCAAACCCGACATAAATTCTTCTTTGATAACCAAAAATTGATTCAAGAAGTGGAAGAGTTGGAACATAAGACTCGTCGCCGCGATATTTTGGTGAGCGAACAAACATTGTTTGACTTTTATGATCAGCGGATTCCAGCCGAAATTGTTTCGCAGCGCCATTTTGATAAATGGTGGCAACAAACACAAAAAACACAGCCAGAGTTGCTCAATTTTGAGAAAGCCTTTTTATTAAATGAAGAAGCTAATATTAGCACATTAGATTTCCCAAATTTTTGGCATCAGGGTAATTTAAAATTGAAGTTAAGCTATCAATTTGAACCGGGAACTGATGCTGATGGCGTTACTGTCCATATTCCATTGCCGTTATTAAATCAGATTGATTTGCATGGCTTTGATTGGCAAATTCCTGGCTTACGAAAAGAATTGGTAATGGCTTTGATTAAATCATTACCAAAAGCACAACGTCGTAATTTTGTGCCTGCACCAAATTACGCAGAAGCTTTTTTAGCCAGAGCAACGCCATTGGAAAAACCTTTGGTAGAGAGCTTAAGTGAGCAATTCCGTAAAATGACGGGTGTATGGGTGGAACCGTCAGAATGGAATTGGGAACAAGTGCCAACACATCTAAAAATGACTTTCCGCGTTATTGATGAAAAAGGTAAAAAGATCGCAGAAAGTGGCGATTTAGATGATTTAAAGGTGTCATTAAAAGATCGGATTCAACAAAGTATTGCCGAGGTTGCTGATGATGGTATTGAGCAATCTGGCATTCATATTTGGAACTTTGCTACTTTGCCACAGTTTTATGAACAGAAGAAACATGGCTTTAGTATTAAGGCTTATCCTGCAATAGTTGATGAGAAAGAAGCGGTTGGCATTAAATTGTTTGAAACTGAATTTGAGCAACAACGTGCGATGCAAGCGGGTTTACGTCGTTTATTATTATTAAATGTGCCATCACCAATTAAATATCTACACGAAAAATTGCCAAATAAAGCCAAGTTAGGACTGTATTTCACACCATTCGGAACGGTATTACAGTTAATTGATGATTGTATTGCTTGTGCAGTGGATAAATTGATCGTGGATTTTGGCGGTGTAGTTTGGGAAGAAGAAAAGTTTGAGCAACTACGTGATTTTGTGCGGGCTAATTTAAACGAGGTAACAGTAGATATTGCGCAAAAAGTTGAGCAAATTTTGACTTTAACTTTTGAAATTAATAAACGAATGAAAGGGCGTTTAGATTTTAATTTAGCGTTTGCTTTGTCAGATATAAAAGCACAAATTAGCGCCTTGATTTATCCAGGGTTTGTTGAAAAAACAGGATATCCGCGTCTGGCAGATTTGAATCGTTATCTGCAAGCAATTGACAAACGTCTAGATAAAGTGGCGCAGGACGTGAATCGTGACAGGGCGGCAATGCTGCGTATTGAGAAAGTACAGCAAGCCTATCAACAACTATTAAATAAATTACCAAAATCGAAACCAATTTCAGATGAAATTTTAGAAATTCGGTATATGATTGAGGAGCTGCGCGTAAGTTTATTTGCTCAGCAATTAGGTACAGCCTATCCGATTTCTGATAAGCGTATTCTTAATTTGATTGAAAGTTTGGGCTAAAACTAAAAATAGAGGAGGCAATATGCATTGTCCTTTTTGTTCCGCACAGGACACAAAAGTCATCGATAGTCGTCTGGTCGCTGATGGCTATCAGATTCGCCGCCGTCGAGAGTGTTTACAATGTCACGAACGTTTTACTACGTTTGAAATGGCAGAATTAGTCACACCAAAAATTGTGAAAAATAATGGTAATAGAGAGCCTTTCAATGAAGATAAATTACGGGCAGGTTTTTCACGTGCGTTAGAAAAACGACCTGTTAGTGAAGAAAATATTGAGAATGCGATTAGCCGAATTATTCATACCTTACAGACTTCTGGTGAACGAGAAGTTTCTAGTAAATTGGTGGGAACACTGGTAATGAATGAATTAAAAAAATTAGACAAAGTAGCTTATATTCGCTTTGCTTCGGTTTATCTCAGCTTTGATGATATTAAACAATTCAGTGATGAAATCGACAAATTACAACGAGAGGGATAACGATTAAAATGTCAGCAGGATCAGCAGACTTTTCACGAGAAGATCAGCAATTTATGGCATTAGCCATTGAACTAGCCAAGAAAGGTAGATTCACTTGTACACCAAATCCGGCAGTGGGGTGCGTGTTAGTGAAAGAAGGGAGAATTGTTGGACAAGGTTATCACGCTAAAGCTGGCGAAGGTCATGCAGAAGTGATGGCAATGCGCCAAGCAGGGGAACAAGCAAAAGGGGCGACGGCGTATGTGACGTTAGAACCTTGTTCGCATTATGGACGTACTCCACCTTGTGCCAAAGGGTTGATCGAAGCTGGTGTCAGCAAAGTGATTGCAGCGATGCAAGATCCTAATCCACAAGTTGCTGGTCGTGGTTTGCGAATGTTGAATGAAGCAGGTGTTGAAACAGCAGTTGGTTTATTGGAACAAGAAGCAGAACAACTAAATCGCGGTTTTTTGAAAAGAATGCGCACAGGATTTCCTTATGTACAATTAAAAATGGCAATGAGTATTGATGGGCGCACTGCGATGGCGAATGGCGAAAGTCAATGGATCACTGGGGAATTAGCTAGACAAGATGTGCAGCAATATCGTGCAATGGCATCAGCAATCTTATCAACCAGTAAAACGGTAATGACGGATGATGCCGCTTTAACAGTGCGTTGGCAGCAACTAAGCGAGCAAATTAAGGCTGATTATCCGGAACAAAAATTACGTCAGCCATTACGCATTATTTTAGATTCACAACATAAAATTCAACCAACAGGGCGTTTGTTTGCGACTGAATCACCGATTTGGCTAATCAGCTCTCAAGAGCGAGCAATGCAAAACTTTCCTGATTTTTGCCAGCAACAGATGATCGCTGAGAGTCCTTATTTTTTCACTGACCTATTTAACTTTTTAGGCAGACAGCAAATTAATTCTGTTTGGGTGGAAGCGGGAGCTACTTTAGCAGGAAAATTGCTTGAGGCAGAGTTGGTGGATGAATTAATTGTCTATATCGCGCCGAAATTGTTAGGTGATCAAGCGAGAGGACTATGCCACTTACCACAATTGCAGCATTTAGCTGATGTGCCATTATGGCAATTGGCAGAAACGCAACAGATTGGTGAGGATATTAAACTGGTCTATCGTAAGCCGAATTTATAAGTAACACGCCATAATGACTGCGTGTTCGCGTCCGCCGTCGGCCAATGGATAGTAGTTTTTACGCAAAGTAACTTCATTAAAGCCTAATGCTTGATATAAGGATTGGGCTTTTTTGTTGGATTCTCTTACTTCAAGCCAAAGTGTATTAACACCTTTATTGATGAGTTGATTCATCAGTTCTTGCAATAATTGTTTACCCAAGCCGTTTCCTTGAAATGTAGGATCAATCGCAATATTAAACAGTGTAGCTTCATCTAACACTACCTGACAGATACAGAAACCAACAATTTGTTGTTGCTGTAAAATTTTAAGATTCAGATAATTATCACCTTGATTATTCTTTAATGTGCCAAGGCTCCAAGGTACGGTATGTGCAGCTGTTTCGATGGGATATAACTCAGAAAAATCACTGTCTTGAATAGGCTGAATATTAATGTTCATTTTGTTGTAATAAAAATTGTTGAATTTGTTGCCAAATCTGACGCTTTTGCGTCAAGGTTAGTTTCAGATCTTGCGGTAGCACAATAGCGGAGTGAGGTTGCTTTGCAAAAGGTGAATTCAACAGAGCAGTATGACAATTTTTTGCACAGAAGATTAGTAATGCGTGCTGCGTTTCTAAACGTGGTAATTTTTCCGTAGTAATACTCAGAAATTGTGGTTCTGTACTATTGGCTGCGCGTAATAGATCTTGTAGCAAAGGATATTGGGAAAATTGCGGATCATCAGCGAGTAATAATGTATGTATTTGCGCAGGAATTTGCATATTACCTATGCCCTGTAACACCTCTGGTTTAGTTAATTGCCAAAGGGTAATTCCCATTTCTTGTAGTAACAACTCTCGTCTATTCATTTTTTACTCCCAATAATGGCGGCAATCATAGCATTTATTGTTAAAAAATACAGGGGCAGTGCTTGATTTTGTTTTCGGTATTAAGGTTTATTTTTCCTTTCACAAATGTATAACGATTGTTAGAATATCCGCCTAATAAAAAAGGAGTGGTTAATGAACACAATTTCACAAGAAGCTCAACAGGTTAGAGCAGCTTTAGCGACGAAAGGATTAGAAACACCAATGGTCGCAAGAGTCGGAACACAAGATGAGCGTCGGCAAAAAATAGAACAACATATGCGTGAAGTGATGAATATTTTAGGTTTGGACTTACGCGATGATAGTTTAGAAGAAACGCCAAAACGCCTTGCCAAAATGTATCTTGACGAAATCTTTAGTGGTTTGGATTATCATAATTTCCCGAAAATTACCCGTATTGAAAACCGCATGAAAGTTAGCGAAATGGTGTTGGTTAATGATATTAATTTAACCAGCACTTGCGAGCACCATTTTGTCACTTTTGCCGGCAAGGTATCGGTAGCTTACTACCCAAAAGATTGGGTGATTGGTTTGTCGAAAATCAATCGAGTGGTGGATTTCTTTGCACAACGACCGCAAGTACAAGAGCGTTTAACCGAGCAAATTTTGACTGCATTTCAAACATTATTGCAAACAGAAGATGTGGCAGTTTATGTTCGAGCTACCCATTTTTGTGTGAAATGCCGCGGTGTGCGTGATGCAAATAGCTTTACCGTAACATCGGCGTATGGTGGTGTATTTTTACAAGATCGTGCAACACGACAAGAATTTCTCTCATTGATCTCAAAATAGTTTAATTTTTCAAATTTTATTCATATTTTAGCTATGCTATACTCACGCCCGCAATGGAATACATTGTGGGTATTTTATTTTGCAAAGTTCAAAACAAAATTTTTTTAATCACAAGTTACCCCTCGTATAGGTAACCACTGTAAGGATTTTATTATGCCTATTATTACTTTACCTGACGGTTCTCAACGTCAATTTGATCAACCTATTACTGTCCTAGAAGTTGCCCAAAGTATTGGTGCAGGTCTTGCGAAAGCGTGTATTGCAGGTCGTGTTAACGGTGAACGTAAAGATGCCTGCGATTTGATTAGTGAAGATGCAAAATTAGAAATTATTACTGCAAAAGATGAAGACGGTTTAGAAATTATTCGTCACTCTTGCGCACACTTACTAGGTCATGCGTTAAAACAACTTTATCCAAATGCCAAAATGGCAATTGGGCCAACCATTGAAAATGGTTTCTACTATGACATCGATTTAGATCAGTCACTCACTACCGAAGATTTAGAAAAAATTGAAAAACGGATGTTGGAGTTAGCGAAAACTGATTACGATGTAGTGAAAGAACCAGTTTCTTGGCAAACTGCACACGACGTTTTCGAAAAACGCGGTGAGCCATACAAAATGGCAATTCTCGAAGAAAATATCGAAAAAACAGCTACACCAGCGTTGTATCATCACCAAGAATATATTGATATGTGTCGTGGTCCGCACGTACCAAATATGCGTTTTTGCCATCATTTCAAATTACAAAAAGTGGCTGGCGCATATTGGCGTGGTGATAGCAATAATAAGATGTTGCAACGTATTTACGGTACAGCGTGGGCAGATAAGAAACAACTTGCTGAATATTTGAAACGTTTAGAAGAAGCTGCAAAACGTGACCACCGTAAAATTGGTAAAGCACTCGATTTGTATCATATGCAAGAAGAAGCACCAGGAATGGTGTTCTGGCACAATGACGGTTGGACCATTTTCCGCGAATTAGAAACTTTCGTGCGTGCTAAATTAAAAGAGTATGATTACCAAGAAGTAAAAGGTCCGTTTATGATGGATCGTGTACTTTGGGAAAGAACTGGCCACTGGCAAAACTATGGTGATTTAATGTTCACCACTTCATCAGAAAACCGCGAATATGCAATTAAACCGATGAACTGCCCAGGACACGTACAAATCTTTAATCAAGGATTGAAATCTTATCGTGATTTACCATTGCGTATGGCGGAATTTGGTTCTTGCCATCGTAACGAGCCATCAGGTTCATTGCATGGTTTGATGCGTGTACGTGGTTTTACCCAAGATGATGCACATATTTTCTGTACTGAAGATCAAATTGAAAGTGAAGTAACTTCTTGTATTAAGATGGTTTACGATATTTATAGCACTTTCGGTTTCACTGATATTTATGTGAAATTATCTACTCGTCCGGAAAGCCGTATTGGTTCAGATGAAATGTGGGATCGTGCGGAAGCTGACTTAGCCAAAGCATTAGAACACAATGGCTTAGCGTATGAAGTGCAACCGGGTGAAGGTGCATTCTATGGACCAAAACTTGAGTTTGCATTACGTGACAGTATCGGACGTGAATGGCAATGCGGTACAGTACAGTTAGACTTTGCGTTACCGGGCCGATTGAATGCGTCTTATGTAGCGGAAGATAATGAACGTAAAACACCAGTAATGATTCACCGCGCGATTTTAGGTTCAATCGAGCGTTTCATTGGTATTATCACCGAGGAATATGCTGGTTTCTTCCCAGCGTGGTTAGCACCAACTCAAGCGGTAGTAATGAATATTACTGATTCACAAGCAGAGTATGTACAAAAAGTGGTGAAAACCCTTTCTGATGCAGGTTTACGTGTGAAATCAGATCTACGTAACGAGAAAATCGGCTTTAAGATTCGTGAACATACCTTAAAACGTGTTCCTTATATGCTAGTTTGTGGTGATAAGGAAATTGCGGAAGGTAAGATCGCAGTACGTACTCGTAAAGGGCAAGATTTAGGTTCTTTCACTGTAGAAGAGTTTACTGAAATCTTGAAGAAACAAGTCAGAGGACGTGAATTGAAATTACTTGGTGAAGAGTAATTTTATTTATAAGAGTCAATAAAGAGAAAACCACGCTGATTGGCGTGGTTTTTTGTATCATAAAAATATGTTTTAGCTGGTACGAAGTTCACTTAATCGGTGACGTTGAGTTCCGTCAGGGTTAAAGTTTTGTGGCGATAACCAAGCGGTAAATGCATCTCGACAGTTCGGCCAACGTTGGGCAGTAATAGAGAACCAAGCTGTATCGCGATTACGTCCTTTGTAAACGACAGCATTAGAAAATGTGCCTTCATAAATGAAACCTAAACGCAATGCTGCATTTACAGATGGGGCATTAAGAGCATCACATTTCCATTCATAACGGCGATAACCTAGTTTATCAAATACATACTGCATCAAAAGATAGTGCAGTTCAGTAGATTTGACAGTGCGTTGCAATGCCGGAGTGAAGATCAGCCAGCCCACTTCGATAACCCCATTATTGGGATCGATACGCATTAGTGCAATTGAGCCTTCTACAGCGCCTGTATGAACATCAACAATCGCATAATGCAAAGGGTCATCACTTTTTGCATGCTGTTCAAGTACAGTTTGTAGTTGATTAGTATCGTAAAAATCTCCGATAGGAAGATAAGTCCACATTGGAGAGGCAAGACAATTGTTATCTTTGATTGTAGCAATGAATTGTTCAATAACACCAGCAGTACGCAAAGGAACAAGACGAACGTATTTACCTTCGAGAGTGATAAGTTGTGGACGAGCAGCAGGAATCCAATTAGGAAGAGATTCTCCTACTTCTTGTCCATATTGATTAATTGCCATAAGAATTCTCCTGTTAATGATAAAAAAGCCATATCTTTATCAACTAAAGATAGGCTTCTTCATTTTTATTGTGATGATTGGCTAATTAATTAACCTCAACCAAAATAGTTGTATCAGCTTTTTTCTCAACTAATTTGCCTATTGGAATTAATGCAATTCCTGCTTGTTCAGCAAGCTCAAATAGGCGTGGTTTATCGTCATTTGTGACAGCAACTAATAAACCACCAGAGGTTTGTGGATCACAAAGAATGGCTTTTTGTTGTTCGGTTATCGGACTAACAAGATGACCATAACTATCAAAGTTACGTTGTGTACCGCCTGGAATACAGCCTTTCTTAATATAATCATCGACACCATCTAATGTTCTGATTTGTGCAAAATTTACTTCTGCTATCACGTTAGAACCTTCACACACTTCAATTAAATGGCCTAATAGTCCAAAACCAGTGACGTCTGTCATCGCGGTTACACCGTCTAATTCAGAGAATTGCGCACCGATTTTGTTCATTTGACACATCACTTGGGCGGCTAAACCTTTATGTTCTGCTTTTAATTTACCTTTTTTCTCGGCGGTAGTAAGAATACCGATACCTAGCGGTTTCGTTAAAAAGAGTTCACAACCTGCTTTCGCTGAATTGTTTTTCTTCACTTTTTCTAATGGAATAATGCCTGTTACTGCTAAACCAAAAATCGGTTCTGGTGAATCAATCGAATGTCCACCAGCCAATGAAATACCAGCATCTTTACAGGCTTGGCGACCACCTTCAACAATACGTCTGGCGATTTCTGGCGGTAGTAATTTAATTGGGAAACCTAAAATAGCAATCGCCATAATTGGCTTGCCGCCCATTGCGAAAATATCGCTAATTGCATTAGTGGCGGCAATGCGTCCAAAGGTAAAAGGATCATCAACAATTGGCATAAAGAAATCGGTGGTACTGATAATTCCCATACCATTACCAATATCATACACCGCCGCATCATCTTTACTTTCATTACCGACTAAAAGATGCGGATCGACAAATTTTTCAATTTCAGTATGTAAGATGGTTTCTAAAACTTTTGGGGAAATTTTGCAGCCACAACCTGCGCCATGGCTATATTGGGTTAAGCGGATTAGATCAGCGACAGTGTTATCAAGATCTGCACTACTGTGAGCATGATTAGTCATAAGCGTTCACTCCGTTTTAGCTTAAAAAATTCATTTTATAGCTTAACACTTTATATTTGCTAAAAAACAATTTTGATCACATTTTTGAAAAAAAAGAAGTTGTTCTATAAATATAGAAGTAAAGGATGTATTTACAAAATGTTAAATTTTAGTTATTAATATGCGCAATTCTACATCGGGGTAGAAGATATTGACTGAAGGAGATTAAGGTTATGCAAACCTCATTTAAAAAATCGTTACTTGTTGTTGCATTGGGCTTAACTATGGCAGGTGCAGCAACAGCAGCCAATGTACCAGTTGGCGCCGATCTTGCGCAGAAACAAGAGCTTGTTTGGAACGTTAGCGCGAATCCAGCCACATTAGACCCACAAAAAATGGAAGGAGATGTAGAAGGATATTTTGCTCGACAACTCTTTGAAACTTTAGTGATTTCCGATGAAAAAGGTCATATTTTACCCGGTGCCGCGATTTCTTGGGAACATAGCGATGATTTCAAAACATGGACATTCCATTTACGACCTGAAGCAAAATGGTCAAATGGTGAAGCAGTAACAGCCAAAGATTTCGTTTATGCGTGGCAGCGTTTAGCAGATCCTAATACAGCATCACCTTATGCGAGTTATTTAGATTTCTTAAGATTGGAAAATGCGGATAAAGTTTTAGAGGGAAAAGCTAAAGTTACTGATTTAGGTATTGAAGCTAAAGATGATCATACTTTGGTGCTACATTTAACTGAAGCAGTACCTTATGTTGATAAATTAGTAGAACATTATGTGTTGTCGCCAGTGAACGCTAAAGTGGTGGAAAAATTTGGTGATGCGTGGACTAAACCGGGCAATTTGGTCGGGAATGGTGCGTTTAAATTAACTTCAATGGTGGTAAATGAAAAAGCAATTTTAGAACGCAATAGCCACTATTGGGATAATGCGAAAACAGTACTGGAAAAAGTGACATTATTGCCAATTGAATCAGCAGCAACAGATGTAGCGCGTTATCGTGCTGGCGATGAAGATGTGACAGGGAAAGAGTTACCGATTGAATTATTTGCGAAATTGAAGAAAGAAGTACCAAATGAGATTTATACGCCGCCAGTATTATGTACCTATACCTATGAAATGAATACCGTTAAACCACCATTCAATGATGCGAGAGTGCGTAAAGCTTTATCGTTAGCTTTAGACCGCCACATTATGACGGATAAAATTTTACAACAGGGACAAACACCGGCTTATCTCTTTACTCCACCATTTATTAACGGGGCAGAGAAGATGAAAAATCCAGAATGGGCAAGCTGGGATCAAAATAAACGTAATCAAGAAGCGATCAAGTTGTTGAAAGAAGCTGGTTATGACAAGTCTAAACCATTGAATTTTAAATTGTTGTATAACACTTCTGATAACCATAAGAAATTGGCAATTGCCGCTCAATCTATTTGGAAGAAGAATTTACAAGGTGTAGTTGATGTCACTTTGGATAATCAAGAGTGGAAAACCTATTTGGATACACGTCGCCAAGGGAATTCACAAATGGCAAGGGCAGGTTGGTGTGCTGATTATAATGAAGCGACCACTTTCTTAAATTATTTCTTATCAAATAGCGCTAACAATAGAGCTTTTTATAAAAATAAGGCTTATGATGATTTAATTGCGGCAGCATTTAAAGCACAGACTGATGAAGAACGTGCAGAAATTTATGCCAAAGCGGAACAAATATTGGCGAATGATACTGCGGTAATTAATGTCTATTACTATGTTCAACCTCGCTTAGTAAAACCTTGGGTGAAAGGCTTTGCGGCTAATCATCCGGCAAAAAATTACTATCTAAAAGATGTTTATATTCTTAAACATTAATCTTAATACACGATGAGCGCTTGCTCATCGTGATATCTATGATCCTGCCACAGAAGATTAAACTAAAATTTAACGTTAATTTAGTGATAACAGGGGAAAATTGCTTAATAATTTAGCAAAATCTAATGGTGTTATTTACAAATTGTAAGATTTAATTTATTAATTAGGGCAATTCTGCATATTGGGTAGAAGAATCTAGTTTGTATAAGGAAAAAATATGCAAAAAACATTTAAGAAATCTTTATTGATGGTTGCGCTTGGCTTAGGTGCAATGGCAATGAATGCGATGGCAGCAAATGTACCTGCTGGCACACAATTAGCGGAAAAACAAGAATTAGTGTGGAATATTAGTGCCAATCCAGCGACCTTAGATCCACAAAAAATGGAAGGGGATGTTGAAGGAAATTATGCTCACCAATTATTTGAAACTTTAGTTACTTCTGATGCAAAAGGACATATTCTGCCAGGAGTAGCAACATCTTGGGAACATAGTGCAGATTTTAAAACTTGGACTTTCCACTTACGCCCAGAAGCGAAATGGTCAAATGGTGATCCTGTTGTTGCCGGTGATTTTGTTTATGCGTGGCAACGTTTGGCTGATCCAAAAACTGCTTCTCCGTATGCAAGTTATTTGGATTTCTTAAAATTAGCAAATGCCGATAAAGTGATTGAAGGTAAAGCACCAGTTACTGATTTAGGTGTTAAAGCAGCAGATGATCATACATTAGTGTTAACTCTTACCGAATCTGTACCATATGTAGATAAATTGGTTGAACATTATGTGTTATCGCCAGTGAATCCAAAAGTGGTAGAAAAATTTGGTGAAAAATGGACTGCTCCAGAAAATATTGTCGGTAATGGTGCATTCGTTTTGAAATCAATGGTAGTAAATGAAAAAGCGGTATTAGAACGTAATCCGCATTATTGGGATAATGCAAAAACAGTATTAAATAAAGTGACTTTATTACCAATTGAATCTTCAGCAACTGATGTAGCACGCTATCGTGCAGGTGATGAAGATATGACTGGTAAAGAAATTCCAATTGAATTATTTGCAAAAATTAAGAAAGAGTTACCGGATGAATTACATATTTCTCCGTTACTTTGTACCTATTTATATGAAGTCAATACCGCTAAAGCGCCGTTTGATAACGAAAAAGTACGTCGTGCACTTTCATTAGCATTAGATCGTAACATCATTACAGATAAAATCTTACAACAAGGTCAAACTCCAGCTTATATCTTTACTCCACCATTTATTAATGGTGCAGAAAAAATGAAGAACCCAGAGTGGGCAAATTGGGATCAAAATAAACGTAATGAAGAAGCGATTAAATTATTAAAAGAAGCTGGCTACGATAAATCAAAACCTCTTACTTTCAACTTGCTTTATAACACTTCTGATAACCACAAAAAATTGGCGATTGCAGCGCAATCTATCTGGAAGAAAAATCTACAAGGCTTAGTCAACATCAACTTAGAAAACCAAGAGTGGAAAACTTACCTCGATTCTCGTCACCAAGGTAACTTCCATATGGCAAGAGCTGGTTGGTGTGCTGACTATAATGAAGCAAGCACTTTCTTAAATTATTATTTATCTAATAGTGCGAACAACACTGCTTTCTATAAGAGTAAAGCTTATGATGATTTAATTGCTTCAGCATTTAAAGCACAAACTGATGAAGAGCGTGCAGAAGTTTATGCGAAAGCAGAAGCACAATTAGATAATGATACAGCTTTAGTTCCTGTCTATCATTATGTCCAACCTCGTCTGATTAAACCTTGGGTGAAAGGTTTTGCTGATGCACACCCAGGTCAAAATTACTATTTGAAAGACGTTTATATTATTAAACATTAATTTTTCTTTTATTACCCAATCCACGCTGGTGGATTGGGGCTTTGTTGGCTGTTGCCAAAAAATATTTGTGGGATGTGTATATGCTTAAATTAATTTTTCGCCGTATTTTAGAGGCGATCCCAACATTATTTATTTTGATCACCGTTTCGTTCTTTATGATGCGCTTGGCGCCGGGTAGCCCATTTTCGAGTGAAAAGAATTATCCGCCAGAAGTTATAGCTAATATTGAAGCGAAATATCACCTCAATGAACCTTTGCTAGTTCAATATGGTATTTATTTGAAAGATCTGGCACATGGAGATTTTGGTCCTTCATTTAAATATAAAGATTACACTGTTAATCAACTTGTCGCGCAAGCCTTTCCAGTGTCATTAAAACTTGGTTTTTCTGCCTTTATTTTAGCGTTAGTGTTTGGGATTTCAGCGGGCGTTATTGCCGCATTGAAACAGAATAAGTGGCTGGATTACTTGATAATGACTTTTGCGATGACTGGAGTGGTGGTGCCCAGCTTCGTGGTCGCACCATTATTAGTCTTAATTTTTTCCATCACTCTGAAACTACTGCCTTCTGGTGGTTGGAATAATGGGCAATTTATTTATATGTTGATGCCAATGGTGGCGTTATCACTCTCTTATATTGCCAGTATTGCGCGTATTATGCGTAGTTCTATGATTGAAGTTTTACACTCTAATTTTATTCGTACTGCCAAAGCGAAAGGTTTACCAATGCGCCGTATTGTGTTGAAACACGCGTTGCGCCCAGCTTTATTACCAGTAATTTCTTATATGGGGCCAGCGTTTGTAGGGATTATTACAGGTTCTATGGTGATTGAGAGTATTTTTGTCTTACCGGGAATTGGACAACTTTTCGTGAATGGTGCGCTTAATCGCGATTACTCTTTAGTATTAAGTTTAACCATTTTAGTCGGCACATTAACGATCGTGTTTAATGCGATTGTTGATATTTTGTATGCCGTAATTGATCCGAAAATTCGCTACTAAGAATGAGGTTAGAGATGTTAAAAACAAAAGAAAATCAAGCCCTCATGCAAAAGTTGGGCGAACAATTAGAAACTGTGGAAGGACGTAGTTTATGGCAGGATGCTAGACGTCGTTTTTTCCGTAATAAAGCGGCGGTAGCCAGTTTAATTATTCTCTTTTTTATTGTGTTATTTGTCGTATTTGCGCCAATGTTAATGCCTTTTAGTTATGACGATACAGATTGGGCAATGATGACCAATCCACCAGATTTTGAGTCGATGCACTATTTTGGTACAGATTCATCAGGACGCGATTTGTTGGTACGTTTAGCGATTGGTGGACGTATTTCCTTATTAGTTGGGATCGCCGGTGCTTTAATTGCGGTGATTGTTGGAACATTATATGGTGCGACTGCTGGTTATATTGGCGGTAAAACTGATGCGATTTTAATGCGTATCTTAGAGATTCTTTACTCATTTCCATTTATGTTCTTTGTGATCTTGTTAGTGACCTTCTTTGGACAAAATATTTTATTGATATTTGTCGCTATTGGAATGGTATCGTGGCTGGATATGGCGCGTATTGTACGTGGGCAAACTTTAAGTTTAAAACGTAAAGAATTTATCGAAGCAGCGATTGTCTGCGGCGTTTCTTCACGTCAAATTGTTTGGCGTCATATTGTGCCAAATGTGTTGGGAGTTGTGGTCGTTTATGCTTCATTATTAGTGCCAGGTATGATCTTGTTTGAATCATTCTTAAGTTTCTTAGGATTAGGTACACAAGAACCATTGAGTAGTTGGGGTGCATTATTAAACGATGGCTCTAAATCAATGGAAGCGGCACCATGGCTCTTGATTTTCCCAGCATTATTCTTAGTGATTACACTATTTTGTTTTAATTTTATTGGTGATGGCTTGCGTGATGCGCTTGATCCAAAAGATAGATAGGGTGAAAAAATGACAAATAAAAAACAACCCCTGTTAGATGTACAAGATTTACGTGTAACTTTTAAAACACCAGATGGTGATGTTACAGCAGTAAACAATTTAACTTTTACCTTAAATGCCGGTGAAACCTTAGGTATTGTGGGTGAGTCTGGTTCAGGAAAATCACAAACCGCATTTGCTTTAATGGGATTATTAGCGGATAACGGTAGAACATCTGGTTCAGCACGTTTTAATGGTGAAGAGATTTTAGGTTTACCTGAATCGCAATTAAATCGCTTACGAGCAGAACAAATTGCGATGATTTTCCAAGATCCAATGACATCGCTTAACCCTTATATGAAAGTTGGTGAACAATTGATGGAAGTGTTGATTCTGCATAAAGGTTTTGATCGTAAACAAGCCTTCGAAGAATCAGTCAAAATGTTAGATGCAGTAAAAATGCCGGAAGCGCGTAAACGCATGAATATGTATCCGCATGAATTTTCTGGTGGTATGCGTCAGCGTGTAATGATTGCAATGGCGTTGTTATGTCGTCCTAAACTGTTGATTGCAGATGAACCAACTACTGCATTAGATGTAACGGTACAAGCGCAGATTATGGCGTTATTAAATGACTTAAAGCGTGAATTTAATACTGCGATTATTATGATTACCCACGATCTTGGTGTAGTTGCAGGTAGTTGTGATCAAGTGTTAGTGATGTATGCAGGGCGGACGATGGAGTATGGTTCAGCGAAAGAAATTTTCTATCAACCAACTCATCCATATTCAATTGGTTTAATTAATGCAGTACCGCGTCTTGATACTGAAGAAGAACAACTTATTACTATTCCGGGTAATCCGCCGAATTTATTACATCTACCGTCAGGCTGCCCATTCCAACCGCGTTGTCAATTTGCTACTGAACAATGTATGAGTACGCCAACGTTAAGTCGTTTTGCCGACAATCGTTTACGTGCTTGTTTTATTGATGCTAATGAAATGATGCTAAGAGGAAGAGCAGAATGAAAAAATTATTGTTAGAAGTCGAAGATCTTAGCGTTCATTTCCAAGTTCAGGGTAATGAGGGGCTATTTTTCAAAAAAACACAAACCTTAAAAGCGGTCAATAATGTTTCCTTTAAGTTATATGAGGGCGAAACATTAGGCGTGGTTGGTGAATCTGGCTGTGGTAAATCCACTTTAGCGCGTGCAATTATTGGCTTAGTAAAATCGGCTGGCGGTAATATTTTATGGCTGGGCAAAAATTTAAGTGAACAATCTGATAAAGAGTGGCACGCAACACGCAAAGATATCCAGATGATTTTCCAAGATCCGCTGGCATCTTTAAATCCGCGAATGACTATCGGCAATATTATTGCAGAGCCGTTGAAAATTTATTTCCCTGAATTATCTGCGGAAGAGGTAAAACAACGGGTGCAATCGATGATGCTAAAAGTAGGATTATTGCCAAACTTAATTAACCGTTATCCACATGAATTTTCTGGCGGTCAGTGTCAGCGGATTGGTATTGCCCGCGCATTGATTATTGAACCTAAATTAATTATTTGTGATGAACCGGTTTCTGCGTTGGATGTATCAATTCAGGCGCAAGTGGTGAATTTATTAAAATCATTGCAAAAAGAGATGGGTGTTTCGTTAATCTTTATTGCGCATGATTTGGCAGTAGTGAAACATATTTCTGATCGTGTGTTGGTAATGTATTTGGGCAATGCGGTGGAATTAGGGACTTATGATAAGGTTTATCACCAAACTAAGCATCCTTATACGAAAGCGTTGATGTCGGCAGTGCCTATTCCTGATCCTGATTTAGAAAAAGGGAAGAAAATTCAACTTTTGGAAGGGGATTTACCTTCACCAATCAACCCACCATCAGGGTGTGTATTCCGTACCAGATGTATTTTAGCTGATACGGAATGTACCTTAACTAAACCGAAATTAACTGGTAATGATCAACATTTAGTTGCCTGTTTCAAGGTATAAATGTGAGCTATATCACAAAACAATCATTCACTGTAAAAATCAGTGAATGATTGGCTTTGTTAAGGCAAAATTGCTGGATTTTTTCTGACAGAATGAGTATATTTGCGAACAAATGTTAGCTGAAATAAAGGAACGCATTTGTAATGCAAAACCCATCTCAACAACTTATCCATTTCATTGATGTAATCCATCAACAAAGTACCAAACTTTCTCAACATACCGCTTTACGTTATTTTGCTGAAAATGGGGAATTACGCGATATTTCTTGGCAGCAATTTCGTCAGCAAATAGACCAATTGTCATTAGCGTTATTGACGCTTGGTTTGCAACCACAAGATAAAGTCGGTATTTTTGCGCAAAATATGGCGGAATGGACAATTGCCGATGTCGCGATTTTGCAAATTCGAGCAGTGACGGTGCCAATTTTTGCAACCAATAATGCCATTCAGACTGAATATATTGTGAATCATTCAGATATGAAGGTGTTATTTGTTGGTGATCAAAAAGAGTACGATACTGCGTTGTCGATTGTAGAACGTTGTCCGCAATTAGAAAAAATTGTGGCAATGCAGCCACTAGATTTAAGAGGTGCTGAAATTGGTATTACTTGGCAAGACTTCTTATTGTCAGCAGACAGTGCGATGCAATCTGTATTGCAACAACGTATTACCGATAAATCAATGAGCGATCTTTTCACTTTGATTTATACCTCAGGAACAACAGGTGAGCCAAAAGGGGTGATGTTGGATTATCAAAATCTCGCTCATCAATTGGCAACTCATAAACAGACATTGATGAAGATCGATCATCAAGATGTTTCTTTGTCATTCTTACCGCTTTCTCATATTTTTGAACGTGCTTGGGTGGCGTATGTGTTATCGCAAGGTGCGGTCAATGTGTATTTATCTGATCCTCATCAAGTGAAAGAGGCAATAGTTAAAGTTAAACCGACCTTGATGTGTTCAGTACCGCGCTTCTACGAAAAAATTTATGCAGCAGTGCAAGATAAAGTGGCTCATGCACCTTGGCTGCGCCGTCAAATTTTTCATAGCGCACTACGGATTGGTAAATGGGCGTTACATTATAAACAGCAGCAACAACCATTACCTATTTGGTTAAAACCGTTATATCAATTTGCTGATAAAGCGGTATTTAGCAAATTACGTAATTTATTGGGCGGTCGTATTAGAATGATGCCTTGTGGCGGAGCGAAGTTAGAACCACAAATTGGACGTTTCTTTCATGTGATTGGCGTAAATATTAAATTGGGCTATGGTATGACTGAAACCACAGCAACAGTTTCTTGCTGGCAAGATTTTGGTTTTGATTCTAATTCGATTGGCCATATTATGACCGGTACTACCGTTAAAATTGGCGCCGAAAATGAAATTTTGGTTAAAGGCGGTGGTGTAATGAAGGGATATTATAAAAATCCGGAAGAAACCGCGAAAAGTTTTACTGAAGATGGCTTCTTAAAAACAGGTGATGCAGGTTATGTTGATGAACATGGTAATCTGTTTATGACCGATCGAATTAAAGAGTTAATGAAAACATCAACAGGTAAATATATCGCGCCACAATTAGTGGAAGGTAAATTCTTACAAGATAAATTAATTGAACAAATTGCCGTTATTGCAGATGCAAGAAAATATGTTTCGGCACTAGTGGTTCCTTGTTTTGATACTTTAGAAGAGTATGCGAAACGCTTAAATATCAAATATCAAAATCGTTTAGAGTTAATTAAAAATGCAACGATTGTTGAGATGTTTGAAAAACGGATCAATGAATTACAAAAAGAGTTGCAAGGTTTTGAAAAAATTAAGAAATTTACTCTATTACCACAAGCATTTTCGACCGAATTGGGTGAGATTACGCCAACTTTGAAATTACGTAGAAAAGTGATTTTAGAGCGTTATCGTCATTTAATTGAGAAAATGTATCAATAAATCATATTTAGTAGGCTGCATCCTTGTGTGCAGCCTACTTTTATCATCTCACTACAAATCTTTATCCTGCTAGTTTTACTTAATAAATGATAAAAATCAGCTAAATTATTAGATCTCATCTAATTACTCTGCAAAAAATCGCAAAAAAAGCATTTTTTACTTCTATTTACTGTTCAATCTAGCTACACTTTGCGCCTTTGGAGAAAATTTATACCTTAGGGAAAGTAATAATGTTATCAAGAAAAGACATTTTAGTTTTAGGCATGATGATTTTTTCACTGTTTCTTGGTGCAGGAAATATCATCTTCCCACCAATGGAAGGTTATCATGCAGGATATAGTTGGTTATGGGCAGCGTTAGGTTTTATTTTAACTGGCGTGTTGATGCCTTTTATCACTTTGATTGTAGTGACTGTGCGTGGTCGTGGTGAAGCGCTTTCTACGGATCTACCGCCTTGGGTTGGCGTTGTTTTCTGGTCAATTTTATATTTGATCATTGGTTCGACATTTGCGATGCCGCGTGTGACCAATGTGGCGTATGAAATGGCTTGGCTGCCATTGAATATTTATAACGGAGAAAATTCGCATATTCTATTTGCAGTGATTTTTAACCTGATTGGTATGGGCTTTATGTTGGGCCGTAGTACGATGATTTCGACTATCGGTAAATTTATGGCACCTATTTTATTGGTATTATTGGTTATTGTTGGTATTGGTGTTGTTTCTAATCCAATTTCAGAAATCGTTGCGCCATCAAGCAATTATGCGGAAGGTTCAGCATTAGTTACGGGAATGATTGGTGGTTATCAAACAATGGACGTATTATCCGCTATGGCGTTCGGTGGTATTGTGGCGCGTGCGTTTGCGGTTAATAAAGTTACAGAAGGTAGAACGATTGTGCGTTATACCCTTGCCGCAGGAACAACATCGGTAGTGTTGTTAAGCGGACTCTATTTATGTTTGTTCTATTTAGGTGCGACTGGTGATATGGTGGCATCAACCTCAACCAATGGCGGTCAAATTTTCTCACGCTATATCAATGAATTATTTGGTGCAACCGGGCTTTGGATTATGAGCGGCATTGTGATGTTAGCTAATTTAACAACGCTTGTTGGGGTAACCAGTGCTTGTGCTGACTATTTCTCACACTTCCATCATCGTTTAAATTATTCATTCTTTGTGGTGGTCTTTACTATTGCGACTATTATTATTTCGGAAACAGGATTAGATACCTTATTGCGAGTGACAATTCCGGCGTTATTGTTAATCTATCCGGTGGCGATTATGTTAGTGGTGTTACAACTGTTACGCAAAAAATTACCAATAATTAGTTGGAGCTATAATGCGACCATTGCATTAACAACCTTATTTAGTCTGTGTGATAGTTTGAAAAATATGGGGATTTTACCAAAAGCGGTAGATGACTTTTTAAAACTATTTCCATTCTATCAAGAGGGGTTAACTTGGTTGCTGCCGGTATTAGTGATGTTGTTATTAACAATTGTCGTTGGTAAGTTAAAAATGAAATCAGCAGTGGATAATGCTGCTTAAGTGGAAATTGCTGAATAGAAGCCTGCGTTGATGCAGGCTTTTTTTGTTATATCACCTGCATTTTTACGATTAACTTTTTGACTTATTTAGCATTTATGGGAAGATACAAAAAGAGAGTTAGTCAAAATAAGAGGTGATTATGTTTTATTTAGATAGTTTGCCGATTGGTACGCTGTTTTTTATTATTTTAGTGATTGTAGCGTTATTTGCTGCAGTAAAAACGGTACCACAAGGTTATCATTGGACGATCGAACGTTTTGGTCGTTATACCCGCACTTTAACACCTGGTTTAAATATTATTGTGCCTTTTATTGATCGTGTAGGTCGTAAGATCAATATGATGGAACAGGTGTTGGATATTCCTTCACAAGAAGTGATTTCAAAAGATAATGCCAATGTATCAATTGATGCGGTTTGCTTTGTACAAGTGATTGATGCACGCAATGCGGCTTATGAAGTTAATCATTTAGAACAAGCAATTATTAATTTAACGCTGACTAATATCCGTACCGTTTTAGGTTCCATGGAATTAGATGAAATGTTGTCACAACGTGACTCGATTAATAGCCGCCTATTGGCGATTGTTGATGAAGCAACCAACCCTTGGGGTGTAAAAGTGACGCGGATTGAAATTCGTGATGTGCGTCCGCCAAAAGAGTTGATTGATTCAATGAATGCACAAATGAAAGCTGAACGAAATAAGCGTGCGGAAGTATTAGAAGCGGAAGGGATTCGTCAAGCAGCTATTTTGCGTGCAGAAGGGGAAAAACAATCGCGTATTTTGCAAGCGGAAGGGGAAAGACAAGAAGCCTTTTTACGTGCGGAAGCGAGAGAGCGTGAAGCAGAAGCGGAAGCGAAAGCAACGCAAATGGTGTCTGAAGCGATTGCCACAGGGAATACTCAAGCGATTAATTACTTTATTGCGCAAAAATACACTGAAGCATTGCAACAGATTGGTCAATCTGGAAATAGCAAAGTCGTGATGATGCCATTAGAAGCGAGTAATTTAATGGGATCAATTGCAGGTATCACTGAATTGTTAAAAGAAACAGGATCGAAAAAATGATGGCGTGGTTTGCGGAATGGGGCATGATCCATTGGTTGGTATTAGGCTTTATTCTGTTAATTTTAGAAATTATTGTACCGGGCATTTTCTTTCTATGGTGGGGAATCGCCGCATTAATTATTGCGGCGGTTAGCTATTTCTTCTTATTGTCGATTGTGGTAAGTGGCGTTTTATTTGCCGTACTGGCTACGGTTGCTAGTGTATGCTGGTGGCGTTACCAATCATGAAAAAATAGACAGGATTTATCGGTAAATTTGTTAAATCAACGTGGTTTAGCAATGCAAGGTCAGCAAGGACGTGTGACAGAAGTTTTGAGCGGTAATACTGCAAGAGCAGCTTTCGGTGATACAACTTGGCGTGTAGAAGGGCAGGAGCTACAAGTTGGTGATCTGGTTGAAGTGATAGCGGTAAGGGGAATTACGCTGTTAGTGAGAAAAGTTTTGAATTGATTGAATATTAACAAATAACACCACAATCCTTGTGGTGTTATTTCGTTTAGAGGGGTTAGAAAGTCACTTTCAAATTCGCCATTAAGCTATTTTCATAATAGCTTTGGTTGCCTTTAACACGATAATCGACCGAGAAAGTCACATTGTTTTCAATATGATAATCAAAGCCTAATTTCGCATTAGCAAATAACCGACCGCGTTCCGCACTTGGCATAGTGAAATAACGGTCAGGCGTAGCTTCAAAAGCAGCTGTGATGTAGTTCTTTTCATCTAAGGCTTCAATGCCTAAACCGACTTGACCATTGACGATAAATTTCTCAGTGACCGCTTTATCAATATTGACACCAGTTTGGAAAATTAAGGATTGACGATATTGCGGTTTGACAATGAAGTTATACGCGCCAGCCCCTGTTTCGTGATAACCCTTACTGCTGATTAAAGCATAATCTGCACGAATAAATGGCGAAAGCCCATTATCCGCACGATAGTTAAACCCTAAACCTGCATAGAACACATCACCCTGATAGTTGGCTTTCGCAGTCAGATTGGCAAACGGTAAATAACGTTTGCCGTCAATATAGGCTTTTGCATACCCCGTTTGGAAATCCATATCCACTTTTTCTCTTAACACTTTATCGCCGTAGATACCAAGTTGGAATAAATCACTATCAAAATTATGAATCGCTGGCGTACCCACACTATGGACATCCGAGTAAGCATAGCCTGCCATCACGCCAAGACGTAATTGTTGTTGTTCTACGCAAGTATCGGTACCAATCGCCACATCGTTATGATGACCTCGATAACCAGTGGAGATATCCTTTTCACGTTGGTGGTCCCAATTTCCTGAGGTTTCCACCCAAACATTGTGTTTACCTTGATTAAAACCACTGGTACAAGGAATTCTCGGCGTATATAGCGCTAAACGGCTGACATCATTATTAAGAATCGAATTGCCTGAACCGGTAAGAAGCGGTACAGAGGCTTCTACATCGGTTGGGGTAATGTTTGGATAATTAGTTGGGATATAACAACCTAACATCCCTGCTGAGGTGTTAGCACAATTTGCCGCGTGATTAATCACTAAGTGCATTGCCTTATTGGCATAATCATATTCTGGGACAAAATCAAACAAAGCACTGTTATCTTGATAGCTGCTAAATTGTCCGCTGAGTTGTTGTTGTGAGGTAATCACATTGGGCAATTTGCCATTGCCGGCTACCGGAGTATTCCAGGCACTGGCATCGACCATTAATTGTCCATTTAAGGTGACCGCACCTTGTGCGTGTAATTGGCTGTAATCGTTAAAACTATTGGCAACGATATTGACTTGGTTAGTCTTATCCGCTAACGATAATGCGCCTATCGCATGCGCACCAGTTTCCGCTCGTAATACGGTGGCTGATGCCATTTTAATAGCGCTATTTGGTATATTCGCGCCTTTAGCTAACACAATTTCACCAGCTTGCACATCAGTATCGCCGGAATAGGTATATTGATAATCTTTGCTGAAGGTTAAGATATGGTTGTCTTGTTTAAGCAAACTACCTTTGCCTTGTGCTGAGTCATCGTCTTTGATGTGATGGTTTAAAGTCGTATCTTGCTGTAAATTCAGGATTAATTGCGCATTTTCCTTTTTACCCATCATCACATTTTCGCCACGACCAAGGGCATTTATATCTTCGATATAGATTGCGCTTTTTTCAATAAAGACATCGCCAATAAAATCATTAGCTGAGTTCATTAATTTTAATAAGGCACTACCCGATTGATATAAATCACCATACCCATGGATGCCGTTATCTAACACATATTCTTTATAATGAATATCGTCCGGAACATTCTCTTGAATATCACCATTTACAATGTTACGGCTGCGCGAGATTTTTAACGTAGCGCGATTAGCTTGATCAAGACCAAGATAAACATCGCCTTCACCGATATCGCCGTTTTCACCAAAATAATAAGGCGTCTGTTCTTCTTGAGGTAACTTGGCTATCTCGTCTTGCAAGGAAGCTAAATCCTCCACGCGGTAACTTCGGTTGAGCAGCTTATTATCCAAATACAATGCCAACGACATATACCCTTCACCGCCAATCTCTAATGTACCCACCTCAACCCGAGTATCTCCCTTATAGCGGTTATCTGCCGTTAATACTAACGTACCTCCCCCTTGAATCTGTTCTCCTGTGTAGTAGTTAGTTTCTTGTTTTTCCAGTGTTAAACCACCCGAGCTATCGGCTTGTTCTGGCGTAATCGCCGCATGAGGGAATTGCACCACCGCTTTACTATCGACCGAGGTAGGTGCCAAAACCAATTTGGCATCGTTATTGCCTACCGTAATACTGTAATGCTCAGGGACGGCAAGCGTATAAAACCCATTAAATAATAAAGCAGGCTGTATATCTGGTGTCGCATTCTTAAAAGCGAGCGCCCCTCCGTTAAAAACCATATGGGCGGGGTAAATCCGTGATGCATCTGGCGCGGTTTGATTAATTGCCGTATAGCCCTGATCGCCCATAGAGAAATCACCGTATTTATCAACACCACCAAAGTTACCTGCTGTGATAGAGCGATACATATCGCTCATCAATACTCCACCATTGAGTACTAAACCGCCGCCGTTAAGTACGGATGGAATAGTACCTGCTGGTGCACCATAAAATTTTACGCCCTTATTGGCATAGACAAAACTATTACCGCTAACTTCAACTAGCCCCTCGCCTTCCCCATAATTGCCTATGGCCAGCATTCCTTTGCCCATGAACTCTCCATCATATAGCCAATCAATCAATACATAGGCGTTATTCACCACTAATTTCCCATAACTCTCTCTATGTACTTCTCCCACTGCCTCAATACTACCCACATCAATATAAGAATGTGTCTCCAATACTGCCCCATCCGATACCTCAATCGTTGGTATCTTATCCTTGGCAGAACGAGGATATATCCCCAGCGACAATGCAGGCTTTAGGTAATCATCTTGCAAAATATTAAGGTGTGTACCTTGACCATGGATACGTAATACATTGCTATCCACAAGAAATGCTGGCTTTCCTGTTCGCCCAATATTGGTCTTTTGACCCTCAGTCACCGTAAAAATAGTGTCGCGTATATCTTGGTTATACGGATTCGTCGCAATGTTTTCAGTATAAAGGCGCTCTGCTAACGTGATTTGAGGAATGGCTAAGGCAACAAAAAGGGATAACGTGGAAAAAATAAAAGGTCGAGAATAAGCAGAAATTAACTTAGTGGTTGAGGGGGGGGGGTAATTAGACTACTGATTTCACTGCGATTTTTGCAGGATTTTGCACTATGCGCATGCGCAATTTCGCTAACACATTGCCATAATTGCAACGCATTGTTCCAAATAACACGATAAATGTGATTCATAGAAAGCTCCTTAGCAATAAGCTAAACATAAAAACATAGTAATAGACAAAACTTGATAACTATGCAGTGGTATATGATGACTTAAACGGTAATGTAAAGAATACGTTTTCTAGTATAGTCTTAGTAAGGGAAAAAACCATCAAAAACTTGCACTTTTCTATTATTTACATTTAAAAATTGTAGCAATACTGAAGGAGAGAGAATTATTGGTGACAGACAAATTTCTTTAAAAAGACAATTAACCCCAATAGCAGCAACTATCGGGGTTGGTAGTTATCAATAGATAATGAATAACGGTTTAGGCGAAATTATCAATAATCGCATTTAAAGTCGCACTTGGACGCATTGCTTTTTGTGCAAGCTCTGGGTTTGGTTGATAATAACCGCCCATATCAACTGCGTTACCTTGAACCTCAAGCAACTCTTTAACAATCGCCGCTTCGTTTTCCACTAATGCTTCCGCTAATGGTTTAAATTGTGCCGCTAATGCTGGATCTTTATCTTGTTGGCTAAGTGCTTCCGCCCAGTAACAAGCAAGATAATAATGGCTGCCGCGGTTATCAATTTCTTTGACTTTACGTGCTGGTGATTTGCCGTTTAACAACAATTTTTCCGTCGCAACATCTAACGCATCGGCAATAACTTGCGCACGTTGGTTACCTTCACGTTGTGCTAAATGTTCAAGTGAAACTGCTAACGCTAAGAATTCACCTAAAGAGTCCCAACGTAAATGATTTTCTTGTAAGAATTGTTGCACATGTTTTGGTGCTGAACCACCAGCACCGGTTTCAAACATACCGCCACCATTCATTAATGGAACGATAGAAAGCATTTTCGCACTAGTACCTAATTCTAAAATTGGGAAGAGGTCGGTGAGATAATCGCGCAATACGTTACCAGTGACAGAAATGGTGTCTTTACCCGCTTTTGCACGTTCTAATGAGAATTGAGTTGCTTCCACTGGAGAGAGAATATGTAGCTCAACTTTGCTAGTATCAATCGTTGCCAAATCTCTTTCGACTTTTTTCAATACTTCGCGATCGTGTGCACGATTCTTATCAAGCCAGAAAACTGCTGGAGTATCAGAGAGTTGTGCACGTTTTACCGCTAATTTCACCCAATCAGTTACCGGTGCATCTTTGGTTTGACACATACGCCAAATATCGCCGGCTTCAACAGTATGCTGCATTAAGACTTGATTATCTTCGTCTAATACTTTCACAACGCCATCAGCAGCGATTTCAAAGGTTTTATCATGAGAACCATACTCTTCCGCTTTTTGTGCCATTAAACCAACGTTTGGTACGCTGCCCATTGTTTTTGGATCGAATGCACCATGTTGTTTACAGAAAGCAATTGTTTGTGCATAAACGCCAGCATAACTGCTATCTGGAATTACTGCTTTAGTATCTTGTAATTTGCCTTGTGCATTCCACATTTGACCTGAACTGCGGATCATCGCTGGCATTGAAGCGTCAATAATGACATCACTCGGTACGTGAAGATTGGTAATACCTTTATCAGAATCTACCATCGCTAAATCTGGGCCGTCAGCTAATGCTTGATCTACTGCTGCACGCACTTCATCTGGTAATTTATCTAAATTGGCAATTAAATTACCTAAGCCGTTATTCACGTTTACGCCTGCTTGTGCTAATTGCGCACCATATTTCTCAAATACTGGAGCAAAGAACACTTTTACCGCATGACCGAAAATAATCGGATCGGAAACTTTCATCATGGTAGCTTTCATATGTAATGAGAATAACACGCCTTGTTTTTTCGCATCTGCCACTTCTTTAGCAAGGAAATCAACTAAGGCTTTTTTGCTCATCATTGTGGCATCTAAGATTTCACCAGCTTGACCTTTTAAGCTTTTTAATACGGTTTGTTGCCCTTGTTTATCTTCTAAGACAATACGGATTTCACCGGCTTTGGCTAAGGTAACAGATTGTTCATTATGGTAGAAATCGCCGGCTTGCATTGTTGCCACGTGTGTTTTGGAATCTGCTGACCAAGCTCCCATACTATGCGGATACTGTTTCGCAAAATTTTTCACCGCTTTAGGTGCGCGGCGATCTGAGTTTCCTTCACGTAAAACAGGGTTTACTGCGCTACCTTTGATTTTGTCATAACGAGCACGCACACTATTTTCTTCGTCATTGCTTGGTGAATCTGGGTAATTTGGTACGGCATAGCCATGCGCTTGTAATTCGGCGATAGCTGCTTTTAATTGTGGGATAGAAGCACTGATATTTGGTAATTTGATTACATTCGCTTCCGGTTTTGTCACTAACTCTCCTAATTGAGCAAGAGCATCTTCGACACGTTGTTCCGGTTTTAAATATTCAGGAAAATTTGCCAAAATACGGCCGGCAAGAGAAATGTCGCTGGTGACCATCTCAATATTGGCTGGTTTAACAAATTTTTCAATAATCGGTAGGAAAGAGAGAGTGGCTAAAGCAGGTGCTTCGTCGGTATAGGTATAAATAATTTTACTCATAATCACCTCTTGATTGGATATTAAGTATAGTGTGTTGCAATTCGCCTGATATCGCAGAATATCAGGCACGATAATCGTATCTTTATCTTATCATTTCATTATTAACTTTAAACCATAATCATAAAGATTTTTTAACAATGTGAGTTTGCTCTCATCATTAGCATATTCGGCAGAAAGTTGTTCTAATTCGGCAATAAAACTCTCGCTGGTTTGTTCTAATTTGGCGCGACAATATTTTTGCCATTTAATTTGTTCGGCACGAGAGAGTGTTTTAAAAAAATGTCTGGCACGATAGTGAAAAAGCAATTCAGGAATACGTGCATCTTGAAAACTTAAACCATGATCAGCAAGTTTTTCAGCGGGTAAGGTACGTAAAATAGCAAGATTATTTTTATCAGAAAAAGAGTAGAAACCGTTATATAACGCAGCTTCGACATTGCTAAAATCATTGTCATATTCATCAAGAAAAATTTGATGTACCTTTTCGCGAATATCTGGTCTGGCTTTTAATTTTTCTAAATTGGATAAACAAAGCTGGCGATCGATGCCTACGCGTTGTGCATCTTGCGGTGTTAAGGTTTTTGCCGGTGCAAGAATTGGACATTTATTGATATGCACCAATTTGAGCGGTACTGACAAAATACCTTGCTGTTCTAACTCTTCTTTTTTGGTGTAAAGGTTCTGTTTCAATTGTGCAGCATCTAGCTGTAATAAATCGGTAAGATCACTGGCTAGATCACAAAAAATAACCGCATTTTTGTTGGTTGGATGTGGTGCTAGCGGCACCATCCAACTGATATTACTGCGATAATTGCCGAGCATACCGGATACATGCACTAATGGTGTCATATTGATGTAATCAATTAGTGCTTCAATCTCTTTTTTACCACGATGTGTGAAAAAGTAATCAAACAGTTTCGGTTGTTTGCTTTTAATTAATTTCGCCATTTCAATCGTGGCATATACATCGGACATCGCGTCGTGGGCGTGGCTATGTTCAATACCATTCGCTTTGGTCAATAATTCTAAGCGAAAACTTGGCATACCTTGTTCATCATAAACCCAATTGATTCCTTCTGGACGTAAGGCGTAAGTTGCACGTACTAAATCGAGTAAATCCCAACGTGAATTGCCATTTTTGTAACTATATTCATAAGGATCGATAAAATTACGATAGAAGGTATAACGTGTCATTTCATCATCAAAACGAATATTGTTGTAACCCATAATGCAAGTATTGGGTTGGCTAAATTCAGCTAAAATTTTGTCAGCAAATTCAGGTTCGCTAAGCCCTTGTTGATTACAAAGTTGTGGCGTAATGCCTGTTAAAGCAACTGCGGCAGGGTGCGGTAAATAATCATCACTTTGCTTACAATAGAGAACGATAGGCTCCCCAATAATATTGAAGTCTTGATCAGTACGAATACCAGCAAATTGGGCAGGACGGTCTAAAGCAGGATCAACACCGAAACTTTCGTAATCATAAATAAAAAAAGAGAAATTACTCATATTGTGGATTTTAATACTAAAAATAGAAAAATAACCTCATGATTATAGAGAATGATAACTAAGGATAAAACCTTAAATTTAGAGTTAATTTGGCATAAATGAGATTGTTTTTAAACAAATTTGCTAAATTTATGTGATCTTCCGCTAATTTTAAACATTCGCTATTTGATTTATCAGCCAACTTGGATAAATATGTAGCCAGTACAGGGCGATCCTGCCGTTGTATATTTTAAATTAAGTAAAAAATCCATTATTCGAGGTTATTATGGAAATCGGTGTAGTTAAGTGGTTTAACAATGCAAAAGGGTTCGGTTTTATTTCGACTGAAGGTCAAGAAGGCGATATCTTCGCACATTATTCTGTGATTGAAATGGATGGATATCGTTCATTAAAAGCAGGACAAAAAGTACAGTTTGAAGCTGTACATGGCGATAAAGGTTCTCACGCAACGAAAATTGTGCCAATTGTTGAATAATTATATCGCATACTTTTTAAAATGATTTTGTGTGTTAAAACAAGATTAACCAAATAAAAAAGATACACCAAAGAGGGTGTATCTTTTTTAGTTTTATGAAGCAAGATTATTTCTTCATATAATAACCTGCCATAGATTGATATACCGCCGTTTCATTTTTAATTAAGTTATATTTTTGACTTAAAATTGAAATTTCTGAAGCCTTTTCGGTATTTTCCGCTGCTAACCAATCTTTTAATTCAGATACGCCAGCATTGTAACGATCACGATAATATTTGCTGATTTGCTTATCGTAGTTATATTTATCTTGTAGATTGTTGTAGCTACGTTGTGATTGTTGATAAGCAAAATAGAGTGCATCAATTTCATTAAGCGCAGTAGTAATATTTTGTGCGAAAGCTAAACGATATTGTTCATAAGTCGCTTCTGAAATTTTTACATTCCATTTAACAGTTTGCCATGAAAGGAATGGTAATGTGATAGAGAGCGCGCCAATACCGGCTTGTGATTCAGTTGCATTGCTTACACGATTACCTTGTACTTGTAATGTACCCGCTAAACTAACAGTTGGGAACCAGCTTTTTTGCATTGCTTTTGCATCTTTAAAGGCGCTTTGTAAACGATACTGTGCAGCACGAACATCAGGACGATTTGCAATTACTGAAACAGGTACATTTAAATTCACACCTGGAAGTTTAACATCAAGTAATTTTGGCAATTTTAAATTAAGCGGTTCATTTGGTTTTAAATTTAATAAATTGTGCAATGTTTGTTGTGCAGTTTTTTGTTGCGCTTGTAGATCAAGGAGCGTATTGCGTGCGGTTAATACGGCTTGTGTTGCTTGAGCACTGCTTAAACCATCAATTACACCGAAGCGTTGTTTATTTTGTACTACGGTATTGATTTGATTGTAATAATTTACAGATTCTTCAGTCGCTTTAATGGCATCATTTAAATAAGCGAGGCTGTAATAAGCATCGATTACACTATTAATTAAAGATAAACGAGCTGCGGCAAGATCTTCAATTGTCGCTTTATGTTCCCATTCAGCTGCATCAGCAGAATCGGCTAATTTACGCCAGAGATCTACGGTGTAACTAATACCAATTTGTCCTGTATGAGAAATGGTTGAATTACCGCCATTTTTGATATCTTTCATTGCTTGAGATTCAGAACCACCGCTGAATGTTGGCACTAAATCAGCACCTAATAAATTGGCTTTATATAAAGCGATATTCACTGCAACGGCACTTTTCGCTAAATCAAGATTGTTTTTTAATGCGAGATCAACTAGTTGATTGAGTTGTGGATCATTATAAAGTTTCCACCACTCTTCATTTACGTTGAATTGTGAAGTCGCTGAAATATATTGTTCAAAATTTTGTTGGCTGGCTTTAAATGAATCATCAATATTGGCACAACCAACAAGAATTGTAGAAAGCAACAAGGCTGCGGTAATTTTATTGAATTTATTCATAGTTATCCTTAAAAAATAAATAAAATGTTATAAAAAATTATAGCAATTTTCGCCATTTTCGCCTAGTAATCACATCTGAAATTATTCACTTCATAAGGTAATTTTACTCTTGTGATAATGCGGTAATTGGGTTTAATTTGGCGGCATTTTGTGCAGGAACATAGCCAAAAATGACACCAATTAAAGTTGAGCAAAGCACTGCCACTACAATCGAAAATGTTGAAAATAGCATCGTAAAATCGGTCATAAATTGATTAAATAATACACCAATAATGCCGGATAAACAGATACCGATAATGCCGCCGACTAAGCAGACTAACACTGCCTCAATCAGGAACTGTTGTAAGATATTTTGTTGTTTTGCACCAATTGCCATTCTAACACCAATTTCTTTGGTACGTTCGGTAACAGAAACCAACATAATATTCATCACACCAATACCGCCGACAATCAGTGAAATTAAGGCGATTGATGAAATTAATAATTTCATTGTATTGGTAGTACTTTCGATAGTTTGTTTAATCGTATCGGTATTTAAAATAAAGAAATCTTTTTTCCCATGACGGCTTAATAAAAGTGCAGTCACATTTTTTTCCGCTGCGGCGGTGGTAATACCTTCCGACACTTTTACTGTAATGGAACTAATTTTTTTCTCGCCAGAAATTTTGTTCATAGCGGTGGTATAAGGAATCCAAATATTAAGATTTTCGCTGTTAATTCCCATTACATTATTGGTATTCACTACACCAATAATTTTTAGCGGTTTTTTATTAATCATAATAATTTGTCCAAGAGGATTACGATCTTGGAAAATACGTTGTTGTGTATTTTGATCAATAATAGCCACTGATTGATTTAGTTTCACATCTTGCGCGGTGAATAAATTTCCTGCTGCCGATTGAATGCCTTTAACATTAAAGTATTGTTCACTTACTCCGCGTACTTGAGCAGTAAAAGCGCTATTGCGATACGTTAAGGTTCCGCTCACTGAACTATTTGGGGTCACACTTTCTATATAAGGTTGTTTCATCAAAATTTCGCTGTCAGCTACAGTTAGATTTTGCATACTTTCCGCTCTGCGATCGCCAAAACCTGTACCATTAAAAATATCCATTGTATTGGTACCAAGTGAATTAATATTTTGTAACACTTTTTGTTGCGAACCATTTCCTAATGCCACTACACAAACAACAGAAGTAATACCGATAATGATCCCTAACATAGTGAGGAGCGAACGTAATTTATGTGCCACGATCGCTTTAATCGACATATTTAACGCTTCAATGAATTGATCGCGATAAAAACGAAAACTTTTGCTGGTGTTAGCTTGACTGATTTCACGCTGTTGCAACGGATCATTTTTACGCTGATCTTGAATAATTTCACCATCTTTAATTTCGATAATACGGCTGGCAAATTGAGCTATATGTTGATCGTGAGTGACCAGAATAATGGTATGTCCTTCTTGGTGCAGCTGCTGCAGAATTTCCATTACCATTTCGCCGCTTTTAGAATCTAATGCACCAGTTGGTTCATCTGCCAAAATAATATCACCGCCATTCATCAAGGCTCTTGCAATACTGACACGTTGTTGCTGACCGCCTGATAATTGATTAGGTTTATTCTCCATTTTGTTAGCTAAACCTAATTTATCTAATAGTTGTGCAGCGCGGGCTAAACGTTGTTCTTTCGCCATTCCAGTATAAACAGCAGGTAAGGCAACATTCTCTTGAGCGTTTAATGTTGGTAACAGATTATAGCGTTGAAAAATAAAACCAAAGCGTTGCTGACGTAATTCTGAAAGTTGATCGGCTGACAAAGTTGCAGTTTCTTGCCCAGTAATGGCATAGGAACCATTGGTTGGGGTATCTAGGCAGCCAATAATATTCATTAAGGTTGATTTACCTGAACCAGAGGTACCAATAATCGCGATAAAATCACCTTGTTGAATTTCCAAATTGATATTTTTCAGAATATGAACGCGGTTTTCTCCTTCACCAAAGAATTTATTCAGATTCTTTATTTCGATGATATTTTGCATACCCACCTCATTACATCATTCTTGGTGTTCTGACGCGCACGCTAGGTGAGTCGTTAGTAGAAGATTGCGATACAATGACTTTCTTGCCTTCCGCTAAACCAGATAATACTTCGGTGTTTACATCATCGTGTAAGCCAGTGGTGATGGTTTTCTCGATCACATTATTGCCGTCTAATACTTGTACAGTCGATTTACCAGCTTGTTTGCGAATAGCCAATGTTGGTACCGTTAACACATTCTGTTTTTGCGCAATAATAATGGTATTTTGTGTCGTCATCCCGATTTGTAATTTATGTTCTGGATTAGGAACTAACACATTGGCGTAATAATAAATAGCATTGGTATCACTCACTGATTCGGTATATTCGTTATCTGTTAGTGTAGTCATTGCAGGATCAACAGAATCAATTTTCGCAGTATAAATTTCGTCAGGTTCCGCGAGAGTAGAGAATTTTACCGTCATACCAGCTTTAATTTTGGTGATATCTCCTTCAGAAATTTCAGGTTTAATCAGCATTGTATCTAAATCTGCTACTTGAATAATTGTTGGAGTTGTTTGATTAGCATTAACAGTTTGCCCTTCAGAAACTGGAATTGAAATAACAGTACCATCTAATGGAGAAGTAATTTTGGTGTAATTTAAATTAGTTGTTGCCGTATTCACTTCAATTTCTGATTGTTTAACTTGTGCTTGAATTTGTTCAACAGTAGCTTTTGCACTTTCTAATGTGTTTTGTGCTGTTTCGTAGTCATTTAGTGAACTTGCTTGTTTTTTATATAATTTTGCTACTCGGTCATAATTAGATTGTGCGATACGATACGCTGTTTGCGCCGCAGCGAGTTGTGCTTTATAAGAAGCTAATTGAGCAACAGCGATATTTAATTCATTTTCTTGAGTGATTGAATCAAGTTGGGCAATGAGATCGCCTTTTTTAACTTGTTGTCCAAGTTTGACATAAATTTTTTCCACTTTACCTGAAACGCGCGCGCCGACCTCAACACGTTTAGAACTACGAACTGTTCCTGTTGCAATTACAGTTTGTTGTAAATCTGTTTTTTTTACTGTTTCCGTAAAATAGGAGGTTTGGGGCTGATTACTCTGTGTGAAATAATAAATGGAACCAAGCACAATAACAGCAATAGCAAGGCTCCACACGATTTTTTTATTTAATGTCATATATGTATCCTTTAGACAACCAAGGACGTTTCTCTTTACTAAATGAACATTCATTCATTTTATAGAAAGATGACTTGGTAAACAAATATTATTTTGGGAAATATGTGATCAGACTATTAGTAAAAGGAGGAGTGTTTGGAACGCTAGTTTTTGCGAATAATCTGATTGCATGTACAGAGGTTTAATGATGGAGAAGGAAAATTAGAAGAAAATTAGTTTTGCATGAATGATGGGAGAGGCTGGTTTGTTGTTTACATTTTTAATGTGTTTGATGTAGCTGATAGTGATCTGATTTTGTTGCAAAGGATTTACGCTGTCTGTTTTTGATGGCGGCTTGATGAATGAATAAAACCTGCTTGATTTTTACAAGCAGGTTTTCATCACATTATTGTTAGAAACCAGTTGCCAAACCGTCACTTCTTGGATCAGAAGCACCTTGTAACACACCATTTTCACGAATTAAAATCGCGCCAGCATGTCCCATAGTATCTGTATAATCGGGCAGCATTTTGACAGGGTGTCCACGACGTTGTAGTTCTTGCGCTGTTTGTGCGGAAATTCGTCCTTCCAATTTGAGATCGTTAGAGCTGGCTCCCCAAGTACGTCCATATAACCAGCGAGGCGCATCAACAGCTTGTTGCGGACTCATTGCAAAATCGACAATGCGTGTCACTAACGCAGCTTGAGTTTGCGGTTGTCCTTCACCACCCATTGTGCCGTAAATTAAATAAGGTTTATTATTTTTGAACAGCATTGCTGGGTTTAGTGTGTGGAATGTGCGTTTGTGAGGTGCTAGCGCATTGACATTATTTTTATCTAAAGAGAAAAATGAACCACGATTTTGTAATATTATGCCAGTACCTTTTGGCACAATCGCAGAACCAAAATCATGATATATGCTTTGGATTAAGGAAACCGCATTTCCTTGAGCATCTACTACACCGAACCAGACTGTATCACCTTTAGGGTCGAGCGCTTGTACGTTAGTTGCTGCTTTTTGCATATTGATCTGTCTGGCTTGTTCTTTGCCATGTTCTTTAGATAGTAATTTGTCGAGCGGAATATGGACAAAATCAGGATCGCTTAAGTATTTATCTCGATCAGCAAATGATTGTTTGGTTGCTTCTATTAATAGATGGTAATAATCCGCAGTGCCTTCTCCCAGTTTGCGTACATCGAAATTGTTTAGAATGTTGAGAATTTCTAGTGAAGCCATACCTTGAGTGTTTGGTGGGAAATTATAGGCAATAGTATCACGATAAGCGACATGTATTGGTTTCACCCAATTTGCTTGATGTTCGCTGAAATCATTTAATGTTAGCATACCATCGTGTGCTTGCAGATCCGCAACAATGGCTTTAGCGATTGAACCTTGATAAAACTCTTTAGCTCCTTTATCTGCAATTAATTGCAAGGTATTGCCGAGATCCTCTTGTTTTAAAATATCACCGACTTGATAAGCCTGTTTGCTATTTTTCAGGAAAATTTTAGCAAATTCGCTAAAACGGGAAAGATTACGGAATTCACTATCAGTAGGATCTAAATTAATTTTGCTCCAATATTCGAGAGAACTGCTGACCGGGAAGCCGTTTTTGGCCAGGCTGATAGGAGTTTTAAATAGATCTTTCCAGGCAAAATGGCTATTCATATGTTGTTGTGAATATTGATAAGCTTTATCCCAGCCTGATACGATCCCTGGTACTGTGTTGGCAGAGTAATATCCACGAGAAGGTATTTTGCTAAACCCTTTACTTTTATAGAAATCTATAGTTGCTTTTTCCCCTGCGCGACCTGAAGCGTTAAGCGCTTTTAATTCACCTGATTTAGCATCATATATCAACCAAAAGCTGTCTCCACCTAAAGTACACATTTGTGGATAAACAACAGCAAGTGTTGCAGCTGTTGCGATTGCTGCATCTATTGCACTTCCTCCACGCTGTAATACATCAATCCCTGCTTGAGTAGCAAGATAGTGAGGAGATGTCACCATAGCATGGGTAGCTAATGGATTGTCTGCCTGTGCCGTAGTGAGGTGGCTTGGTGAATGGATTAATTTTGGATCATAGGTGAAATTTTCAGCGCTATACAGTGATCCAGAAAAACAAAGAATAGTTGCAGTAATAGCGATGCTGCGCATACTGTTTGAACAAGATAAGAACGTTGACTGTAACTTCATAAAGACCTCCGTAAATCATAATGGTGAATCTCAGTCATTTAGTAAGTTTTTTGGAATTGAAAATATTCTGAAAAAATCCTCTTTTTATTAAAAAAACTACAATTAATTTTAAAGTAATCGATTAATTTTCTATTAATTTTGATTATTTTTTATAATTTATCTAAATGATAGGATCTTAAATTGAATATTGTCAAATATTTTTATATCTTTTATAGATTTTTTTTAATTTCATTGCGTTTTTATTGGTTTTTATATCGTTTTCAGCCTAATAGAGAGTGTCTTGTTATAAAGTGGAAGTGTTTTTTGGGAGGTAAACAATTTGGATATCTATTTAGATAATCTGCGATTTAAATTTAATATGTTTAAATGGAGAAAAGGGAATTTAGCAAGAAAATGAGGCTTCGGTTTGGTGTTATGCACTAAAAAGTGTAAAATGCGGAAATTATTTTTGAGTACACTCAATTTGAGGACATTATGAGTCATACAGAAACGACAGAGATAAAACCAACAAACTTTATTCGTCAAATTATTGATGAAGATCTGGCACAAGGCAAACATCAATCTGTTTATACCCGCTTTCCACCTGAACCAAACGGTTATTTACATATCGGTCATGCGAAATCTATCTGCTTAAATTTCGGTATTGCCGAGGATTATCATGGCAAATGTAATTTGCGTTTTGATGATACGAACCCAGTAAAAGAAGATATGAGTTATGTTGAGTCAATTCAGCAAGATGTGGAATGGCTTGGTTTTAAATGGGAAGGTAAGCCGCGTTATGCTTCTGATTATTTTGATCAACTTTATGGCTATGCGATTGAGTTGATTAAAAAAGGATTGGCTTATGTGGATGAGTTATCACCGGATGAAATGCGCGAATATCGTGGAACTTTAACTGAACCAGGTAAAAACAGTCCTTATCGTGATCGTTCAGTAGAAGAAAACCTAGCGTTATTTGAAAAAATGAAGAACGGCGAATTCGCAGAAGGTAAAGCTTGTTTGCGTGCGAAAATTGATATGGCTTCACCGTTTATTGTAATGCGAGATCCAGTAATCTATCGCATTAAATTTGCACACCACCACCAAACAGGTGATAAATGGTGCATTTATCCGATGTATGATTTTACGCACTGTATTTCTGATGCGATTGAACGTATTACCCATTCACTTTGTACATTGGAATTCCAAGATAACCGTCGTTTATATGATTGGGTATTGGAAAATATCTCTATCGAACGTCCATTACCGCATCAATATGAATTTTCTCGTTTAAATTTAGAGAGTACATTAACTTCTAAACGTAAGCTATTACAGTTGGTTAATGAAGAGATTGTTGATGGTTGGAATGACCCTCGTATGCCAACTATTTCTGGCTTACGTCGTCGTGGTTATACACCAGAGTCAATTCGTGAATTCTGTCGCCGTATTGGGGTAACGAAACAAGATAATGTGGTGGAATATAGTGCATTAGAATCTTGTATTCGTGACGATTTAAATACCAATGCTCCACGTGCAATGGCGGTAATTAATCCATTACGCATTGTGATCGAAAATTTTGATGGAGTAGAGATGTTGACTGCGCCAAATCATCCGAATCGTGAAGAGCTTGGTACCAGAACATTGCCATTCACTAAAGAAATTTATATTGATCAAGCAGATTTTCGCGAAGAGGCGAATAAGCACTATAAACGTCTAGTATTAGGTAAAGAAGTGCGTTTGCGTAATGCGTATGTGATTAAAGCTGAACGTGTAGAAAAAGATGCTGAAGGCAATATTACTACGGTTTATTGCAGCTATGATCCAGAAACTTTAGGAAAGAATCCAGCTGATGGACGTAAAGTAAAAGGGGTAATTCATTGGGTATCAGCAACACAAAATCACCCAGCAGAATTCCGTTTATATGATCGTTTATTTACTGTATCAAATCCAAGTGCAGCGGAAGATATCCATCAGGTGTTAAATCCACATTCATTAGTGGTGAAACATGGTTTTGTTGAGCAAAGCTTAATTAATGCACAAGCGGAAAAAGCGTATCAATTTGAACGTGAAGGCTATTTCTGTGCAGATAGTAAAGACAGCCACCCAGAACATTTGGTGTTTAACCTCACTGTTTCTTTAAAAGAGAGCGTTGTGGTTTAATAACTGGTTTTAATTAAAGCAAAAGGCTTTTAACTGATGAGTTAAAAGCCTTTTTTGTTCAATAACTTTAGCTAAGCTGCGGCTAAATGTGGACGTAAACCTAAGGTATGACAAATCGCATAAGTTAATTCAGAACGATTTAAGGTATAGAAATGGAAATCTTTTACTCCTTCTTTGGATAAAATTTTTACCATATCAATCGCAATACTCGCACCAATCAGATTTCTTGTTGTTTGATCTTGTTCTAAACCATCATAAAGTTTATACATCCAGCTAGGAATTTTCACATTAGTAATTTTTGCCATTTTTTGTAACTGGATAAAATTGGATACAGGTAAAATTCCCGGCACAATTTCTACATCAATGCCAACCGTAACACAACGATCGCGAAAACGTAGGTAACTGTCGATATCAAAGAAAAATTGCGTAATTGCTCGATTAGCACCAGCTTCCACTTTTTGTTTTAAGAAAATAAGATCGGCTTGTGCTGATTTTGCTTCTGGGTGAACTTCCGGATAAGCAGCAACTGAAATATCAAAATCGGCCACTTCTTTTAATAATGTCACCAGATCACGAGCGTAAAACGGTTTTTTATCGTAACCAGGTGGTTCATCACCACGCAATGCCACAATACGGCGGATACCGCTATCCCAATATTCTTTAGCAATTTGTTTTAATTGTTCAGGGGTAGCATCAATGCCGGTTAAGTGTGGTGCAGCTTCAATACCAGTTTGTTGTTTGATTGCTTTCACCACACCATGAGTACGCTCACGTTCGCCCGAATTGGCGCCGTAAGTAACAGAAACAAATTTAGGCTGTAAGACTTTTAAACGCTGAATTGATTCCCACAAAATATTCTCCATTTTTTCATTTTTGGGCGGGAAGAATTCAAATGAAACATTAATATCACCATTTAAATCAGCAATGCTTCTGTTTAATACATCAATCTCTTTGGCGTAACTCATATTATTCTCCTTATTTAGATGTTTAGCCGTCTAAACATTAAAATAGGGAGATTTTTGAGTTGCGTCAATTTAATAATTTTCAGATTTAATATGAATAGTATTCATATTAAAAATTATTTTTTAATACGCTTCGTTAAATAAGCATAACCTTCAGCAGCTAATTGCTCTAGTGGAATAAAGCGTAATGCCGCACCATTAATACAATAACGCAGCCCACCTTTATCAACAGGACCATCTTCAAATACATGACCTAAATGTGCGTCAGCAACACGAGAACGTACTTCAGTGCGAATCATACCATGGCTAGTATCACGCACATAACGCACAACATCAGGCGAAATTGGACGGGTAAAACTTGGCCAACCACATTCACAACGATATTTATCAGAAGAGGAGAATAGCGGTTCGCCAGTGATAATATCAACATATAGCCCCTCTTTAAAATCATTCCAATAAGGGTGAGAGAAAGGCCTTTCTGTACCGGCTTGTTGGGTGATAGCAAAGGCTTCAGCGCTTAACTTTTGCTGAATCTCGGTAGGAGTTGGTTTTGGATATTGAGTTGCATCAATAATCACATCATCAGCTTTGCTGAGATCGATATGACAGTAACCATTAGGATTTTTTGCTAAGTAATCTTGATGATACTCTTCAGCAGGGTAATAGCTTACTAATGGTGTCACTTCAACGACTAGTGGTTGATCCCATTTTGTTTGTTCAGCAGCCATAGCGGCATCAATAATAGGTTTTTGCTCTGGATTGGTGTAATAAATACCGGTGCGATATTGAATTCCTTGATCGTGTCCTTGTTTATTTAAACTGGTCGGATCAATGACACGAAAGTAGTATTCAAGAATTGTGGATAGTGAAATCAATGTTGGATCATAAGTTACTTTTACGGTTTCAGCATGACCGCTGCCATGGCAGACTTCTTGATAACTTGGGTTTTCAGTATTGCCATTAGCATAACCAGATTCTGCATCTAATACTCCGCCAATTGCGGCAAAATAGGCTTCTAATCCCCAGAAACAACCACCAGCGAGATAAATTTCAGCAGTGTATGGATTATGGCTGGAGATATTTTTTAAAGATGGTTCGTTCATATTTCCTCACTTTGAATACAGTATTAACAAATGTGTTGTGAGGGTGGTTTTAACATAGATTGTGGTGTTTGTGAATGTGAGGGAGAAGAGTTTGTGAATTAAGATTTAGATTTCGCTCTAAAGAGCGACCTACTTTTATTCGCAAGTGACCTTTGTTCACTTGCTCACCCTACGGGTCGTTGCAAGCAACGTTCAAAAAGCTAACGCTTTTTGTCTTTGCTTGTATAAAGAAAAGTAGGCAAAAGAAATACCCCCTCACACTCTTGCTAA
>NZ_JTJL01000017.1 GCF_001678495.1 Gallibacterium salpingitidis | reverse complement strand
GCTTGGATAAGAGGTATCCATACTCGCTTAAAAGAAACAGACCGTTTTAGCTTAAACCATAATGACTATGAAATTGGTTATGACAAATTCCGTTATAACAATGACGAGAAGAAACAAAAATGGGGTTTAAGCTTCACTTATGGTTATGGCAAAGCCAGATTAGTGGATGAATGGAGTAAAGGCAATATTAAGAAGTATGAATTAAGCCTTTATAACACTAACCAATGGAATAACCAAGCTGGTGATAACAGTTACTACAATGATAACGTGTTAAGAGTTGGCGCATTACATAATCATTATCAAGCAGTGATGAGCGATGGCAGCCTTTGGGGTAAAGGCAGTTATAAGAATTACCTCTTTACGGCAAGTACCGAACATGGTTATCGCAAATTTATTGATGATAACAAACGTTGGTATATGGTACCGCAAGCGCAATTGCAATTTGCTTACTTAACCGGCGCGAACTATCGCACCAGTAATGATATTGATGTGAAACTTGGTCATGCGAAAAGTTTAATTGGTCGTGCTGGTGTGGATATTGTCCGATTATTAGATGAAAGCGGTGATAATCGTCTTTATGCGAAAGGCAATATTATGCATGAGTTTTTAGGCAAACGTTCATTTAGTGCTAGCGACCGTACTGGGGATTATCACACTAGTTGGAACACCAGAGGTACTTGGTATGCTGTTGGTGTCGGCTACAATGCCCATGTCAGTGAAAAGACTAATGTCTTTATTGATGCTGAGAAAGAGTTTGGTCATGGTCGTACTGGTTCGTATAACTTACGTTTAGCATTATCGTGGCAGTTTAAGTAACCTATCGTACCTTCAGTGATTGAAGCAATACCTTTTAATCACTGAAGGTTGAATACTTTCTATAATCTAATCGCTTTATTCAATGGAATGAATAAAGTGTTTTAGTGACGGGTAGTGTTTAAACAAATAGCTTATTTAATGGATGATGATGTAGTAGTTTTGGCATTATGACGAGCGGTATTAGCTTCAATACGGGATAAACAAACTATGACAGTGCAAGCAATTCATACAGATATTACGCAATTAAAAAAGATCCATCGTCAGCAAAGAAAACATTTAAAAGAAAGAATTGAAAAAGTAAAAGAGAAAGGGGATTTACTGTCTGAAGCACAAAAAGATCATTTGCGTCATCGTATTAAAGAATTATCTCCACTAATTAAATCGCTGGATTTGGTGAGAGAAGAGAATTGAAATTTACTTTTAATGCGTTGTTGATCGTATTTTTGGATTAATTTTAAATCTTGTGTAATCAATATTTTAATAGTTGTTATTTATGAATAAATTCTGATGGTTTAAAAGAGAGGGAGATGATGAGTATTTTTTATCAATTTTCTATGAATGAGGAGTGGTTAAATGCTTTGATGAAATTTCAGGGTGAAGAAATTTCGGTGAGCTTTGCGTTGGATGAAGATGATGATAATGAGTCAAAACCTGTGGAGATTGAAGATTTTCAGGAAGTAATTGCTCTTGGTGAAGAAGTGATGCAGCAACTGAATTCACAACAATATGAAAAATTAAAACAAATCATTGCCAAAGAAATGATTAAAACAGTATATGGATATATAGATATCAAAAATGTCCATAAGGAAGAGTACGATATATTGATGACAAATCTGCGGCTGCATGAAGTTGAATGTTTTTCTGATGGTGCGGTGATGTTAATTCTGCGATCTAAAGAACTTATTCCAGATATGGAAGTGGTTTGTCAGGTCAATCGAAAATTGGAGTTGGAAGATTGTTCGTTTGTGGATATTGAAAAATGACAATTTATGATGGAATTGGGTGATTATTGTAGATTTTAGTACATAGTGTATTTTGGATAAATTATTGAAATATATAGGTTTATCAAATCTCCCAACCCTCTTCAGTCTTGAAGAGTTTCTTTCTTTAAATCATAGGATTCTGTGTATTTTTTATCTTACGTGAGAAAAGTAAAAAACTTTTTTATTAGAAAAATAATTAATGATAATAGCGAGTGGGATAGTTGAAAAAGTACTATGATATGAATGGTGCCCCCAACAGGACTTGAACCTGTGACCAATCGATTATGAGTCGACTGCTCTGACCGACTGAGCTATGGGGGCATCGGAAAGACTGGACGATTATAGACAAAGATAACTATTAAGTCTAGTTTTGTCAGTACCGCATAACTTGTTTGGGTAAATTTCAAACATTAAAGATTTATTGCAGTAGTAACAAGCTCAGTTACTACTGCAATTATGTCGTTTATTGATTAACAATCTCTAAGAATTGTTGTTCTGAAAGGATAGCAACGCCTAAACTTTCCGCTTTTTGTAACTTAGAACCAGCATTATCGCCAGCAATGACAAAATCTGTTTTGCTTGAAACGCTGCCAGTAACTTTACAGCCAAGTTGTAATAGGATTGCTTTTGCTTCATCGCGTGTCATTTGGGTTAGCGTTCCAGTTAAGACAACCGTTTTTTCTTTCAACGGATTGTCTTTGATTTCTGTTGCTTGCACTTCATCCCAATGCACACCTTGTTCAATCAGTTGTTGTACAACACTACGGTTATGTTCTTCTTGCCAGAATAAGATAATACGATTAGCAACTACCTCACCAATATCTTGCACTTCCAATAATTGTTCTAATGTCGCTTGCTGGATATTTTCCAAAGTGTGGAAATGGTTAGCTAAATTACGCGCAGTGGCTTCACCTACTTCACGAATACCTAATGCAAATAAGAAACGTGCTAGTGTTGTTTTCTTCGCTTTTTCTAGGCTAGCTAAAGCATTTTCGGCAGATTTTTCCCCCATTCTTTCCAAACCCATTAGAGTTTCTTTCGTTAAGCGGAAAAGATCTGCTGGTGTATGCAAATATTCACGATCGACTAATTGTTCAATCAGCTTATCGCCTACACCCTCAATATCCATTGCTTTGCGTGACACAAAATGTTTGAGCCCCTCTTTACGTTGTGCTTCACAAACCAGACCACCGGTACAGCGTGCTACTGCTTCACCATCAATGCGTACAATCGCAGAATCACAAACAGGGCAACGAGTCGGGAAAATAATAGGTTTTGCATTAGCAGGGCGGCGATCATGTACCACACCAATAATTTGTGGAATAACATCACCAGCACGACGAATAATCACTGTATCGCCAATTGCAATATCTAAACGTGCAATTTCATCACCATTATGCAAAGTAGCATTGCTAACAGTTACGCCAGCAACATAGACAGGTTCTAATTTGGCAACCGGCGTGATAGCACCAGTACGCCCAACTTGGAATTCAACATCGTTTAATACAGTCAATTCTTCTTGCGCAGGGAATTTATAAGCAATCGCCCAACGAGGTGCTTTCGAGATAAAACCTAGTTCATTTTGTAAGGCAATATCATTGACTTTTAATACCGTACCATCAATGTCATAACCTAGTTGGCTGCGTTTTTGCGCAATGTCACGATAGAACTCTAACACTTGTTCGGTACCGTCACATAAACGAATCTCTTTATTAACCGGGATCCCAATACTTTTTAGCCATTGCAGACGATCGTAGTGTGTAGTAGGTAAATCTACGCCCTCTGCAATACCAATGCCATAAGCATTAAGCATTAATGGACGATGATAAGTAACTTGTGGATCTAATTGGCGTAATGAACCAGCCGCTGCATTACGCGGATTGGCAAAGGTTTTTTCACCATGCTCCAGTGCATGTTGATTTAATTTTTCAAAACCATCGTGCGGCATAAAGACTTCACCACGCACTTCTAAACGAGCAGGTGGCGTATCGGTTCGTAGTTGTAATGGAATATTGCGAATAGTACGAATATTAGCGGTAATATCTTCACCAGTAACACCATCACCACGTGTTGCAGCTTGGGTTAATTTACCCTTCACATATAAGATACTGACGGCTAAACCATCGAGTTTTGGTTCACAACAGAAGGTAAAAGGCTTAGGTAATGCGCCCAAACGATCTTCAATACGGCGAATAAAAGCAAAAAACTCTTCATCAGAAAATGCATTGTCTAATGAGAGCATTGGAATTTCGTGAGTAATTTGTTGAAAACCATTATCTGGTTTTGCGCCAACTCGTTGTGTCGGGGAATCGCTAGTAATTAATTCTGGATGTTCGGCTTCTAATTGTTTAAGTTGGTTCATCATCCGATCGTATTCGGCATCAGGAATAACAGGATTATCCAACACATGATATTGATATTCGTGATAACGCAGCGTATTGCGTAACTCATCGATTTGTTGTTGTAATGCTTTCATATTTTGTTGGTTTATTTGATTAGGAATCTAAACTAAGAAAAAATAAATCAGTTAATCAGCTGTAACTGATTAACTGATAGTATTGTTAAATTCTGATTATTGATCCTGATGAGTTTTCTGTGGTTTCTTTTCAGGTTCAGGATCTTGTTTATAAATCGGTACACAACTGCGGCAAGCACCTTGATCAACACCAAGCTCTTTACAGAAATCATCATATTTCTTGAGCCATTTTTTAAACAAGCCTGTTTTTTCTTGAGTATCTTGCGGCATAGTGTGCTCCTTAATATTAATCGCGGAAGTTATTAAATTGGAAAGGTTGTCCTAATTCAGCGCCTTTGACTAATTGAATAACACTTTGTAAATCATCTCTGGATTTACCTGTTACGCGAACTTTATCACCTTGAATTTGGCTTTGCACTTTTAATTTAGAATCTTTGATCAGTTTTGTGATCTTTTTCGCTAATTCAGTTTCAATTCCTTGTTTGATTTTAATTTCTTTAGAGTAGGTTTTTCCGCTATGTTCATAATCAGCAGGAATATCTAATGAAGTCGGTTCAATGCTGCGTTTTTGCATCGCATTACGCAAAATATCAATCAGTTGTTCGAGTTGGAAATCAGATTCTGTTGCAACTTTGATCGTTTCATTTTTTTCGTTTAGTTCAATAGAAGCGGTAACGTTACGAAAATCCCAACGATTACTGAGATCACGATTAGCATTATCGACCGCATTTTTAATTTCGTGCATCGTAATTTCAGAAACAATATCAAATGAAGGCATAATATTCCTCGTTATTTTTGTTGTTGAAAATGGAAGTCTATTTGGTTAGCACTCAAAATACAGAGTAGTGCAGTTAAGTCAGCGAAGTTTACCATAGTTTGTGCTTGTTGTTGCACTTTTGGTTTCGCGTGATAAGCCACGCCTAAGCCAGCTGCTTGCATCATTAATAAATCATTAGCGCCGTCACCAATGGCAATACATTGCTGAATCTCAATTTGATGTTGCTGCGCAAGTTGTTGTAATACATTGGCTTTATATTGCGCATCAACAATCTCACCATCAACTTGTCCAGTCAGAATGCCCTCTTGAATTGCAAAACGATTCGCATAAACCGCGACTAAACCAAATTTTTGTTGCAGCACTTCAGCAAAATAGGTAAAACCACCTGAAGCAATCGCCACTTTCCAGCCTAATTTTTGTAATTCGGTAAGTGTTCTTTCTAAACCAGGCATAATCGGTAGATGATTACGCACTTGATCTAAGATCGTTGCTGATGCACCTTTCAATGTAGCAACACGACGACGCAGACTTTGTTTAAAGTCGAGTTCACCACGCATAGCGCTTTCCGTAATTGCTGCAACCATTTCACCTGTGCCAGCGAGTTTTGCCACTTCATCAATACACTCAATTTGAATAGCGGTAGAATCCATATCCATGACTAATAAACCAGCTTGTTGTAAAACAGGATGCCCACTAATAACAAACAAATCAAAACCAAGTTGATGTGCTAACGGAATAAGTTGTTGTGGTGTTGGGTGTTGCAACATTACGCAATGATATTCAAAAATGTTCCATTCGGTTAATAACGTTAATTGCTGTGCAGAATTAAGAAATTGTTGTAGTTTTGCTTGTTCAAAGTGTTGGCTATAAAGAATAAAACGAGGAACATCAGTACAATAATTAGCAGGAGTATCAATGACAGGACAAAATGTTTGCATAAAAAAACCTTATATTTAATTTTTAGGATTAAGAAAAAAATTTGCTACAATCCGCATTTAAGCATAAATCGGCTGGAATAGAAATAATAAAGGAAAAATCTTGTATAGCGTTAGAGAAAAGAGCATTCGTGTCATTTTGTTATTAGGGATCCTGATAGTGAGCTGTATCACTATTGGGGTTATTTTATTTGGGATTAATCAATTCAAGTTTGGTTCTCAATTAGCCAGTATTAATCAAGTATCAAATTTGTCGCACGTCTTGGTACGCCAACAGGCGAATCTCTTTTCTACAATGTTAGCGAATAATGCTTCTACCGAGAAATTAACCGATTTATTAAATACATTTAGTCGTGAAAAGTTTGTGCTAGATGCGTCGTTATATAGTGGTAATGGTGAGTTATTGGCGCAAAGTCAGAATACCTTAAATTTACGACAACAATTAGGCTTAGACGGTGAAGGCAATGCGTTAAAAACACAGCAAATTGTTGAGCCTATTTTTGAGCAGAATAATATTATTGGCTTTTTGCGTGTTACTTTTGATGGGCAATATGGGCAAACGACAGAGAGTAATATTAATCAGCAATTTCGTTATTTATATGCAGAAGTGATAGTGATTTTATTGGTTGGCTTAGTAATCGCAAGCAGTATTCACTATTTTTTCCGCCGTCGTAAGATTAAATTTGTACCGATGAAGTTAGCCCGTAAATCATTAGAGAATCAATCGAGAAGTAAACAGTATCATCAAAGAAAGCGGCGTTTTCGTAAGTAATAATAAATGTGCCACTAGAGAGTGGACTCAGTTTATTGACAAAGTCAATTATAAAACTTTGAGCTAAATTATTTCTTATCTAACATTTAGGTTTCGCCCTAAAGGGCGACTTCATTTTCTTTGCTTGTGCAAAGAAAACGAAGCAAAAGAAAGCACACCCTCGCACTCTTGCTAATCCTCATTCCAATAAGATTTTCC
>NZ_JTJL01000016.1 GCF_001678495.1 Gallibacterium salpingitidis | reverse complement strand
TGCCTACTTTTCTTTGGGCATACAAAGAAAAGTAGGTCGCCCTTTAGGGCGAAACCTAAACATTAGTCAATAGATAATATGCTTATAAATTGGACAATACATTCTATAATGTATAATTCTATTTAATATATTAATTATCCCCTTGGTAACTCTTCAAATACACTAATGCCACAGTTGAAATCAATAACACAAACGCAACACCAATATATAAATTTTGCTTATCCCAACCTTGATCCAACAAAATACCTGCTACTGTTGGTGCTAAAATAGCGCCAATACGTCCAACGCCAATCGCGGCTCCGACGCCTGTACTACGGATATCCGCCGCATATACACTTGGATTTAACGTATAAAGACCGCTAATACAACCATTGATTAATGCACCGACTAAAATGCCTAGGATCATCGCTAACCATAATGTTGTGCTCGAAAGGATAAAACAAACCACCACAATCGCCGAAATAACAGTAAATAGCAGTAAAATTGATTTTGCTCGGAATAAACTTGCTAAGAAGCCATAGCACAATGCCCCGACGGTACCACCTAAAGAGATCATCATCCCGATACTAACGCTTTGTTCTACTGTCATACCTGCCTCTTTTAATAACGCAGGTGTCCATGAACTAATAAAGTAGAAACTAAACATAATCGAGAAAAAGGCAATCCAAAGTAGCAAAGTTGAACGGCGATAATTTTGATCGAAAATTCTAGTAAACGGCAAACTAGTTGTTGGTGCATCCAATTGCTTTTCCGGTAATGTCCATTGGCTACCTAAGCCCATTTTCGCTGTGATACGATTTAATTTTGCTTGGGCATTTTTCGGTTGTTTTACTAATAAGAAATCGATTGATTCAGGTAACCAAACCACAATTACTAATAAACATAATCCAGTCAATACCGCACCAGCTAAAAACACTGAACGCCAGCCATATTCTGTCTGCAACATTACCGCAAACATACCGCCTAATACAGCGCCAACTCCAAAACCAGCCGCATAAATACTGATCGCTAAACTGCGCCAACGACGGGAAGAGTATTCACTCGTTAACACATTTGTTCCTACTAAAATACCGCCAACACCTAAGCCTGTAAGTACACGCCAAATACCTAACCAAAATTGACTACCAGAGAATGCAGAACCTAACATCCCAATAGCAGACAATAACACCGCAATAATTAATAAAGGACGACGCCCAATTTTATCTGCTACGGGTGCCAAAAATAGCGAACCTGCCGCCATACCAAATAACCCAGCACTTAATAATGTTCCTAATTGCACGCCGCTTAAACCAAACTCTTGACGAATTGCCGTTGCCGTAAAAGCTAATGCCAATACATCAAAGCCATCTAATAAATTCATAATTGCCGCAATAACCACGATTCCCCATTGATAAGCGCTCATTGGACTACTGCTAATCGTATTACGTAAATTCATTTCACTTCCTTAATTATTTTTTAACAACAAAGGTCATAGATAATAACGGAAACAAAACAGTAAAGAAATGAGAAATTAAAAAAGAAACAGCAGCCAAAATTGACTGCTGTTTTAGGTTACTTATGGTGGGGTAATTTTATGTGATTTGCTAGTGACAACAATGCCTAATGCTCGTGTCTTTTGTGTCGGTGTGGACGATCCATGTCCTTAACTTCATTACGCAAAATTTCAGAAGTTACTGCATCAATTCTGACTTCTTTAATTTGCTTCTCCTTCGTGAAGATTTCTACATCATAAGTTGGATTACCTTCTTTACGTGGATGAAACTCTGCTTCCAGCACTTTTCCATCAACTTTTTGGTTAGCAATATCAATTGCTTGCACTAAGGTAATCTTGCTCGAATCTAATGCTTTTTCTAAACGTTGTGCACCTCCTTCATCTGCTAAAGCAAAATGCGCTGTGCCAACAGATAACAGCATTGCTGTCGATACAACAACCATTTTCCTTATGACCTTAGACATAATTATTTGTCTCCTTTATGAAATTTTTATTTTTTAGATTTAATAACACAAAACTAAGAGAATTTATCCCTCTACCTTATCGGCGAGGAGCAGTGTATAGCGGCAAAATTAGTAAAAAATTAGTGCTATTATTTTTTCTTTTCAGATAAACATAATTAACGCTGATCATTATTTAAATCTTTGTTATATTAAATCCCTTTCCTTTATTCATCCTGTTGGCAGGTTATAAGAAAGTATGCAACAGACAGATCGTCCAATTTATCAAGGCTTCAAAGATGCTCTACCAGTATTACTAGGTTTTATCCCTTTTGGTCTGGTTTTAGGTGCGCAAGGTTCAGCAAATCATATGATAGTTTGGCAAGTGCCATTAATGACTGGTGTGAATTTTGCTGGTGGTTCAGAATTCGCCGCCATTGGGTTATGGGCTTCTCCACCACCTCTATTATTGATTATGTTCACCACATTTTTAATTAATTGTCGCCATATTCTAATGAGTGCAGCTTTAACACCTTATTTAAAAGGATTACCTCTTCATAAGTGTTTACTAGTATTGTTTTTAATGTGTGATGAATGCTGGGCATTAGCACTCAATCACATCAAACAAAATTCACTACGCCAACTAAATTTACGCTATTACTTCTCTATGGCGATATCATTGTATCTCGCATGGATTATCTCTACTGGACTCGGTGCGCTATTAGGTCCTGTACTAGGTGATATTAAACAATATGGTTTCGATATGGCATTCGTTGCTGTATTTTTAGTGTTGTTGAAAGGAATGTGGACTGGTATTCGCCCTGCGTTTGCATGGATAGTTAGCCTTGTTGTTGCTGCTATTTCCTATAAATTATTTGAAGGCGCGTGGTATGTATTATTTGGTACCCTTAGTGGTTTAATCACTGCCTACTTTTTGGAGAAGCATAAATGAGTTGGGAAGTATTAACGATTTTTGCAATGGCTGCCGTTACCTATTCAACTCGTTTACTTGGCTTTTTCTTATTGCAAAAAACACAATTATCGCCAATGGCAAAAAATTTATTAGCACAAGTGCCTCCTTGTGTATTAATCGCCGTTATTGCCCCTGAATTTACCAGTAGCAATCCCGCTGATTGGATTGGTTTACTAGCCACTTTTTTAGCTGCAACACGATTTTCAGTATTACCGACAGTGGTGATCGGCATTATCGTTACCGCACTAGCTCGACATTTTATCGGATAAGGTGAGAATTAATTATTTTCCCTAATTTTAGCTAGTGTTAGAATACGCCCAATTTTTTACTTTTATTATGGATTTTTAATTATGCGTACTAGTCAATATCTATTATCAACGTTAAAAGAAACGCCAAACGATGCTGAAATTATCAGTATTCAACTTATGTTACGTGCGGGGATGATCCGCAAACTTGCTGCTGGTTTATATACTTGGTTACCAACTGGAGTCCGAGTATTAAAGAAAGTGGAAAATATTGTACGTGAAGAGATGAATAAAAGCGGTGCAATTGAGATCTCTATGCCTGTTGTACAACCAGCAGACTTATGGCAAGAATCAAAACGTTGGGAACAATATGGACCTGAATTATTACGTTTTACCGATCGTGGTGATCGACCTTTCGTGTTAGGACCAACTCACGAAGAAGTAATTACCGATCTTGCTCGTCGTGAACTCACCTCTTATAAGCAATTACCACTGAATTTATATCAAATTCAAACCAAATTCCGTGATGAAGTACGCCCTCGTTTCGGTGTGATGCGTTCACGTGAATTTATTATGAAAGATGCTTACTCATTCCATACTACCCAAGAAAGCTTGCAAGAAACCTATGATGTAATGTATCAAACTTATAGCAATATCTTTACTCGTTTAGGTTTGGATTTCCGTCCAGTACAAGCGGATACAGGTTCTATCGGTGGTAGCGCTTCACATGAATTCCAAGTATTAGCTGCCAGTGGTGAAGATGATATTGTATTCTCCACTGAATCTGATTATGCAGCCAATATTGAGTTGGCTGAAGCTGTTGCTTTAGGCGAACGTACTGCACCAACTGAAGAGTTGCGTTTAGTGGATACACCAAATGCGAAAACTATCGCTACATTGGTTGAACAATTTAATCTACCGATCGAAAAAACAGTGAAAACTTTGATTGTACATGGTGTAGAAGAGGGTAAATTAGTTGCGCTTTTAGTTCGTGGCGATCATGAACTTAATGAAGTAAAAGCGGAAAAATTAGCGCAAGTTGCTAGCCCATTAACTTTTGCTACTGAAGAAGAGATTCGCGCTGCTATCGGTGCTGGTCCAGGTTCACTTGGTCCAATTAATTTACCATTAGAAATAGTGATTGATCGCACTGTAGCCAATATGAGTGATTTTGGCGCTGGCGCTAATATTGATGGTAAACACTATTTTGGTATTAACTGGGAACGTGATTTACCAACCCCACAAATCGCAGATTTACGTAATGTTGTAGAAGGTGATCCAAGCCCTTGCGGTAAGGGAACATTGCTCATTAAACGTGGTATTGAAGTTGGGCATATTTTCCAACTTGGTAAAAAATATTCTGAAGCAATGAAAGCGACCGTTCAAGGTGAAGATGGTAAACCACAAACGATGATGATGGGTTGCTATGGTATCGGGGTTACTCGTGTCGTTGCAGCAGCAATTGAACAGAACCACGATGAACGCGGCATTATTTGGAGTGACACTATTGCGCCGTTCCAAGTTGCGATTGTGCCAATGAATATGCACAAATCACCAGCAGTGCAACAATATGCCGAAGAACTCTATCAAACCTTACAACAACAAGGTATTGAAGTGTTGTTTGATGACCGTAAAGAACGTCCAGGTGTAATGTTCGCTGATATGGAACTTATCGGTATTCCACATATGATTGTTATTGGTGAGAAAAACCTTGAAAAAGGTGAAATCGAGTATAAACACCGTCGTAGTGGTGAAAAACAAATGATCGATAGACAACAACTGGTTGGATTTATTTTAAACAAATTGAAATAATCATTGATTGTTTATAAGATGCTGAAGGCTTGATAACTTTATCAAGCCTTTTTATTTCAAAAAACGATACAGGAGGTAGAAATGTTAAAAATTGAACGTTACCGCCAAGCCACAAAAGAAGCAAAGATTACACTATTATTAGCATTACTTTATGTGATTGGTTGGTGTTTATGTGCCTATTTACCAAAAGGAACACATGGTCCTCTAGGCTTTCCTCTCTGGTTTGAACTTTCTTGCATTTATCTACCGATTTTATTCGTGGTTGTATGCTATTGGGTAATCCGTATCTTTTTCCAAGATATCCCTTTAGATAATTCTGATGATAAGGAGTAATCATGAATTTAGGTATTATTTTCCCACTTATCATCTATTTAGTTTTTATTTTTGGCGCTGCGCTTTACGCCTTTAGTAAACGCCAACAAGGAGATTTTCTAACCGAATATTATGTCGGTAACCGTTCTATGACGGGTTTTGTGCTAGCAATGACCACTGCCGCAACTTATGCCAGTGCCAGTTCTTTTGTTGGTGGGCCAGGAGCTGCCTACAAATTTGGTTTAGGTTGGGTATTGCTATCAATGATCCAAGTACCTGTGGTCTGGCTCGCCTTAGGTACTTTAGGGAAAAAATTCGCTATGTTATCACGCGAAACTAATGCGCTAACCATTAACGATCTTCTGCTCTATCGTTATAAAAATAAATATTTAGTCTGGATCGCGTGTTTCGCTTTACTAATTGCTTTCTTTGCTGCTATGACAGTGCAATTTATCGGTGGTGCTAGATTGTTAGAAACCACTATTGGTTTAAATTACACTTCTGCCCTTCTCATCTTTGCTGTTACCGTTGGCTTATATACCTTTATTGGTGGTTTTAGAGCCGTTGTTTTAACGGATGCTATCCAAGGTACTGTGATGATCTTTGGCACTATTTTATTACTTGGTGGCGTTATTTATGCTGCCGGCGGTGTCGAAAGTGCTGTCAATAAATTAACAGCTATTGATCCTGCATTAGTTTCACCATATGGACCAAATGAGATGTTAAGTTTTTCGTTTATGACCTCTTTCTGGGTATTAGTCTGTTTTGGTGTTGTTGGATTACCTCATACTGCTGTACGCTGTATGTCCTACAAAGATAGTAAAGCATTACATCGTGGTATGATTATCGGTACCATCGTCTTAGGGATTATTATGTTTGGTATGCATCTAGCCGGTGCATTAGGGCGAGTAATCATTCCGGATCTCACCATTCCAGATCAAGTCATTCCCGCGTTAATGGTAAAAGTCTTACCTCCTATTATTGCGGGTATTTTCTTAGCCGCACCAATGTCAGCAATTATGTCCACGATTGATGCACAATTGATTCAGTCTTCATCAATTTTTGTTAAAGATCTCTATCTTTCTGCCAAACCTGAAGCGACAAAAAATCAAAAGAAAATCAGCCGTTTTTCGTCACTCATTACCTTGCTGCTTAGTATCTTATTAATTTTCGCAGCGCTAAATCCACCAGATATGATCATTTGGCTCAACCTTTTTGCTTTCGGAGGTTTGGAAGCTGCTTTCTTATGGGTTATCATTCTCGGTCTTTATTGGGATAAAGCGAATGCTTATGGCGCAATCGCCTCTATGGTGACAGGTTTAGGCGTATATATTAGCTTTACCACCGCTGCAATAAAACCTTTTGATTTACATGCTATCGTGCCGTCATTAGTGCTCGGACTAATAGCATTTTTAATTGCAAATAAATTTGGTGAAAAACGTATCAAGGATAATTATGGCTTGGCTACAAATTAGATTAAACAGTACAAACGAACAAGCAGAACAACTCAGTGACAGCTTAGAAGAGTTAGGTGCCGTTTCTGTCACCTTTATGGACAGTAAAGACACACCTATTTTTGAACCATTACCAGGCGAAACTCGCTTATGGGGAAATACTGATGTGATGGCATTATTTGATGCAGAAACTGATATGCAAGAAATTGTAGCTGCATTACGTGCTGAACAAATGATCAATGAAGATACTGCTTATAAAATTGAACAAATTGAAGATAAAGATTGGGAAAGAGAGTGGATGGATAACTTCCATCCGCTGAAATTTGGGCAACGTTTATGGATCTGCCCAAGTTGGCGTGAAATTCCTGATCCGACAGCTGTGAATGTGATGCTCGATCCCGGATTAGCGTTTGGTACAGGTACCCATCCTACTACTGCACTTTGTTTAGAATGGCTTGATTCCCTAGATTTACAAGGCAAAACTGTCATTGATTTTGGCTGTGGTTCTGGCATCTTAGCTATTGCTGCATTAAAACTTGGTGCAAAACAAGCAATTGGTATCGATATTGATCCACAAGCGATTCAAGCGAGTCGTGAAAATGCAAAACGCAATGGAGTTGAAGATCGTTTGCAACTTTACCTTTCTGCAGATACTCCGAAAGAGTTACAAGCTGAAGTTGTTGTGGCAAATATTCTTGCTGGTCCATTAAAAGAACTTGCACCAGTAATTACAACATTAGTGTTACCACAAGGTCATTTAGGCCTTTCTGGTATTCTCGCAACACAAAGCGAAGCCGTATCTGCCGCATATAGTGATAACTTCGCCTTAGATCCTGTAGTGGAACGTGAAGAGTGGTGTCGCATTACTGGAATAAAAGAAAAGTTCTAAGCACTTTTTATTACTTTATTACTGATAAAGCAACAATAGCACCTAATTTGGTGCTATTGTCTCTTTATTAACGTCTAATTGATCTTAAAAACGCATTAGTACGAGGGTTAGTACTATGCTCAAACAGCTGTTCTGGGGTTCCCTGCTCAATAATTTGCCCATCTCCCATTAAAATAACGTGATCAGCAACTTCACGCGCAAATTGGATTTCATGGGTAACAATGACCATCGTCCAACCCTCACTAGCTAATGACTTCATTAATGCTAACATTCCTTGTACTAATTCCGGATCAAGCGCAGAAGTAGGTTCATCAAACAACATTAGTTCAGGTTCAATGGCTAATGCACGTGCAATACCAACACGTTGTTGTTGTCCACCAGAAAGTTGAAACGGGTAAAAATCAGCTTTATCCGCTAATTCTACTCTTGCTAATAAATGACGCGCTTTGGCTTCAGCTTCTGTCTTTGGTACTTTTTGTACAACAATTAGACCTTCAGTAATATTTTCCAACGCTGTCTTATGTGGAAAAAGGTTATAGTTTTGAAAAACCATTCCGCTTTTTTTGCGTAACGCTTGAATTTTATCTTTGGTTAAAGGTTTCGCAAAATCAATTGCTAATGAACCATCATCAAATTCGATCGTACCTGCATCCGGTGTTTCCAATAAATTGAGGCAACGTAATAATGTGGTTTTTCCTGAACCTGATGCACCAAGTAATACAATCACTTCACCTTTATTTATTCGTAAATCAATGCCTTTTAACACTTGATGATCGCCAAAGGCTTTATGTAAATTTTTAATTGATAACATTTTTACCTCGCCACATAACGTTCAAAGTGTTTTTCTAACCGTTGTTGTAAATAACTCAACACTGCGCATACTACCCAATACATCAACGCTGCTTCACAATAGATCAATAAAAACTCATAGGTACGAGAAGAAATAATATTCGCTTGACGCATCATTTCCGGCACTAATACCACACTCGCTAGCGAGGTTTCTTTCACCAAACCGATAAAACTATTGGATAGTGGCGGCACTGCAACACGCAATGCCTGCGGGCTAATAATACGAAAGAAATTCTGCCAATAACTCATACCGATAGTATAGCCAGCTTCCCATTGCCCTTTTGGTACAGATAGAATCGCTGCTCGAACAGTTTCAGAGGCATAAGCGCCCGTATTCAATGAAAATGCGATAATTGCTGTTGGCAACGGATCTAATGTAATACCTACATTTGGCAGCGCATAGAAAATAATAAATAGTTGCGCTAGCAATGGCGTACCACGAATTGCTGAAATATAAAAATTCGCCATTCCATTTGCCACTCTATGCAAAATATGTTTTTGCGGCGTTACTCTAATCAACGCAATAGCTAACGCAATTAGCATTCCGACTAAGAAAGAGACAATCGTTAATGGAATGGTGAAATAAACCATTCCTTCTAACATAGGAAAAAAAGCATCAATCGCGATTGATGCTTTATTATCGTCCATCCAAGGAAGTGTACTCAAAATCGAGTGAAAAATAGCGGAGATACTCTCCGATACATTACTGCTCACTAATATCTACTCCGAAAAATTGTTTAGAAATGGCGGCTAATTTACCTTCCTTTTTCAATTCTGTTAAGGCTTGATTTAATTTTTTTAGTTTTTCCGTATCGTCTTTCCGGACAATAAATCCTGCCGTTACTGTACCTTCTTCAGGTAAATCAAATACTTGGATTTTATCATCGACTTTTAATTTCTTCTGATAATACAACACTGCAAGACGATCATTAAGAGTAAAATCGACACGCCCTTGTGCCACTAATGCCATTTCCTGTCCTAGTCCGCCTTCTACAAGTACAACTTCAGCCTGATTTTGGCGTACTAGGTCGGCAAAATTACTGGTAAATGCTAAACCACCTTTTAAGCCTTTGAGGTCTTTTACTGCACGCACATTTGGTAAACTAGAGCGTACCGCTAATGCTGCACCAGAATAACTATAAGGCAATGAACTTTGATATTTTTTACGACGTTCATCATTCATCGTCACCTGATTTACTACAGTATCGAAACGTCCGCTGTTTAATCCTGCCAATAAAGCATTCCATGCCGTTTCTTTAAATTCAATCTTTAAGCCTAGTTTTTCTGCTACCGCTCTAGCAACCTCGACATCATAACCGGTTAATTTCCCTTGCTCATCGTGATAAGTAAAAGGTGGATATGTACCTTCCGTACCAACAGTTAAAGTGTCTTTTGTCATCCACCCTGCATCATCAGCGAATACGCTTGTTGCACTGAATAAGCCTAATACGAGTAATCCTTTAACTAATTTACGAATTAACATAACCACCTCTACCTACTACTCACAAGTTCTTATTATTCAATTACCGAAACATCTTCACCAAAGAATTGATTAGATAACTCTTTTAATTTTCCTTCTTTTTTAAGTTTCTCAATCGCCGCATTAAATTTCTCAATCACAGCTTGATTACCTTTATTGAAAATAAAGCCCGATCCTACTGGTTGAGATTTATCACGTAAGATAATTTCTAAATTTGCATTTGGGTGTTTATGTAAAAAGTCTAATACCGCAAGACGATCATTTAAGGTCACATCTGCACGATTTTGTAACACCAATTGAATCGCTTGTGCTAAACCATCAACCCCTACGATTTCTGCACCATTTTTAATTGCCAATTCACCGTAGTTACTGGTAAATGATTGTGCTGATTTTAAACCTTTGAGATCTTTCCAATCTTTAACACGAGTATCACCTTTACGTCCTACTACAACTGCACCTGAATAGCTATATTCAGCACTCTTATCATATTTAGCACGACGTTCCGGTGTAGTTAAACCAACTTGATTCGCTACCACATCAAAACGATGGTTATTTAATCCAGATAACATTGCATCCCATTGTGTTTCTTTAAAATCAACTTTAACGCCTAACTCTTTCGCCACTAAACGAGTAAGTTCAACATCATAACCAGTTAATTTTCCTGACTCATCGTGATAGGTAAATGGAGGATAAGTTCCCTCTGTTCCGACAACGATAGTGCCATGTTCATTGACACGTTTTGCTAAATCTGCCGCAGCTTCTTCATTAGTTAATGCCATTGCTGATTGTGCTACAGCAAACCCCAAAGAAATCAATAACACACTTTTTAAATAATTTTTGATTGTTGTTTTCATTGTTTTTTCCTTACAACTTGGTTTAATAGATTTGAGGCAAAGTCTAGCGAGAGTCATGGAAAAATGAAAATAGCTGTTTTTCTTTATATATAATATTTAGTTATAAAAATATTTTTATCACAACATACTTACAGTGATTTCGTTCCCTTTATATACTTAATTCTCTGTTCTGAAATAAAAGGAGAAACAATGAATCAAGAGATCCAACAACTAATTCAGCAAGCTGACTTAGCTATTAGTGAAGAGCGTTTCGATGATTTAATGCAATTTTATACTGAAGATGCGGTATTAGTGATCAAACCGGGATTAGAAGTTCAAGGTAAAGCAGCGATTAAACAAGCATTTATCAAAATAGCTGCTTATTTCAAAAACAGTATCAAACCAACACAAGGCAAAATGATAATGTTAGAAGCTGGCGATACTGTTTTGGTATTATCACAAACTTTTTTAAGTGCCGATAACCAAGCCACCTCAGAATATAGTATGGAACGACAAGCTACTTATGTATATCGTTACATTGATGGTAAATGGTTATGTGCCATTGATAATTCTTATGGGACGTCTTTATTAGCCGAATAATGATTGAGGTTTCACCATACTAGGTGAAACCTCAGTTCTACTTATCATACCCTGTTAAAAGAAAACGAAAACTGAGTTTGCCTGTTGCAGGAATACAATATTCTGGATGCACTTCTGCACCCCAACTATCATCGCCACCTACACCCATTTGCTTAGCAGCCACTGTTACTACCGTATAATGCACTGGTGGTAGTTCATAGTGATGTTGAGCTTGTTCTAATTCAAATGCCGTATAAGGTAAGAAATTACACTCTAATGGTTGATCAACTGCTTTCACTTGAAAACCCGCACTCGCCATTGCGTTATAACATTTTACCCAACGCACACCGGTACGATTTCCCGTTTCTTGTGGAATACTATAAGGAGCATAGTTGTCACTGACCGTATTATGAAAGATACCTAATTTTGCTCCACTACAACGATCTTGATAATTTTCCGCTTCACCTAAAGCATACCAACTTAACTGCTGATACTCTGCATCAGTACGGAAGCTCAAGGCAAAAATTGGTAAATCAGGTAGTCCTGCTTGTCCATCATATTCGCAAAGTACCTCTATCTCACCTGACAACAACACGTGATACGTTACTGTTACCATAAGTTGTTCATAAATTGGATAAATATAGGTGAATGCAACTGTAACGCTGCCATCTGCTAATTGCTGCCAGGTCATCTCACGACAACGTGCTGACAAACTTGCCATTAACCAATAGCCCGCTTTAAAACGTCTTGCTGTACCACGATCGTTATCTGTTGTTGCTCGCCAAAATAATGGCATTGGTGGTGTTTTAATCAGCTCTTTACCATGAAAAATTAAAGAAATTAAGCTGCCTTCTTGTCGAGAAAAAAGTGCCGAGAAATGCTCTCCAGATACCCCAAGATTAATATCTCCATTAACCACTTTAAGTGCTTTCTGAGTATTCTCCGTCACATTTTTTACAACAGCTGACTTCGTAAAAATGCATTGTCCAAATGCCAATTCACTATCTGCTTCTGCCCATAATGTTTTTTGTTTTAAATGTGCTGTTACTTGAACACAATACTCACCTGCATAACGTAAATTTTGTTCCGCCCAAGTTAATGCAATTTGTTGGACTGATTGTGGTGGAATAACCGCTGTAAAGGTATTGCTCTCTAGCTCTTTACCATCCAACAATAAATGTGCGACAAAGTAATAATCGTCAGTATCAATAAAGCAATTGTCATTGCGAATTAACACACTGTCTTGTTGTGGTTCTAATTTTAGATTTTGATATAGATACTTAACTTCCTGCATTTTTGGTGATAGTGTCCGATCAGCAAAGACCAGACCATTACAACAGAAATTACGATCGGTCGGACGATCATTAAAATCACCGCCATAAGCAAGATAATCATGCCCATAACGATCTTTCTGTAATAAACCTTGATCAATATAATCCCAAATAAAACCACCTTGATATTGGCGATATTTCTCTAATGCAATATATTTATGCAAATTCCCATTAGAATTACCCATTGCATGACTATATTCACAACTAATATAAGGTTTAGCTGGATTTTGTTGTAAATAGGCTTCTATTTCATCTGGTTTCGCATACATACGACTTTCCATATCACTGATCTGATCAAACTCACGACAATGGAAAACGCCCTCATAATGTACTAAACGCTTAGGATCTTGAGTGCGCAAATAATTAGCAACATTTAACAACACTTCCCCGGCATAGGATTCATTACCGCATGACCAAATTAAAATAGAAGGGTGATTTTTATCACGCTCATACATTGATTTTGCACGATCTAAAACACTCTCTTGCCAACGCATATCGCTACCTGGAATATTCCACGATGGTTCAACTTTTCCCATTTTTTGCCACGAACCATGCGTTTCTAAATTCACCTCATCAATCACATACAATCCATATTGATCGCACAACTCATACCATAAAGTTTGATTCGGATAATGTGAGGTTCTGACCGCATTAAAATTATTCTGTTTTAACGTTTTAATATCCCACAACATATCTTCAGCAGTAATTGCCCGACCCCGATGACAATTAAATTCATGGCGATTTACCCCTTTAAATACAATGCGTTGCCCATTTAATAACATCACGCCATCTTTCATTTCAAAACGGCGTATACCAATTTGTTGCGGCACTACTTCAATGACTTGCTGTTGCTGATCTAAGATTTGTAGATAGAGTTGATATAAATAAGGTGCTTCAGCACTCCATAAAATCGGTTGTGCTAGCGGTAAGCAAAGTGATACTTGATCAGCGGTTAATGTTTGTTGTGTTGCAGCTACCGTTACGCCATTAGCATCAACTAAAGTGGCAACAACTGTTTTCTCTGTTGCTGGTTCAGCTGCTCGTAATGTGCCACTAATCTTTAATTCTGCATAATCTAAGGTTGCAGGAATTTCTGTAATAACAGCAACATCATACAGATGAATTTTAGGAATCGTATATAAATAGACATCACGAAAAATACCGGAAAAGCGCCAAAAATCCTGATCTTCGAGCCAGCTTCCTGTACTACGTTGATAAACCGCCACCGCAAGTTTATTCTCACCATCCTTTAAAAATGGTGTTAAATAGAATTCTGCTGGCGTAAAGGAATCTTCACTATAACCAACAAATTCACCATTCAACCAAACGAAGAAGGCTGTTTCGACACCTTGAAATGAAATAAAGAGCTCTTGTGATTGCCATTGTCGTGGTACATAAAAATATTTCACATAACTGCCCACACTATTATCATCAACAGGAATGGCTGGTGGACGAATATCTGCTTTACCATCCCAAGGATACATCGTATTTACATAGTGCGGTTTCACAAAACCTTGCAATTGAATATGTCCCGGAACACGAATAGTCTGCCAACTACGATTATCATAATCCATTTGATAGAACTGCTGCGGTTGTTGTTGTGGATTCTTTGCATAATGAAAAAACCAATCACCATTTAATGAATAACGCATTGACATTTCTGCTTTACGTTGCGCTTCCGCCAACGTAGCGTAATAGCGATGATCTGAATGAGCTGCAAGTCGATTTACTGAAAAAATTGCTGGATCTGATAACCATTGTAAACGAGGTTGTAAACTACACATAAATATTCCTTTATTCCGTTGTTATGCGCCAATCATAAGAGAGTTTTAAGCAATAAAATCATTACTCTTTATTCTTTTTTTAGCAATCAGCTTTGATCAATTTTCGATTTTAATCATAAAATTTTTACATTGTTTAAACTTTCAGCGAATTAAGTCGAAAAAAAGTACATTTTTTCTTCGTTAAATCGCATTTAGTGCTTCACTATTGCAGTAAAAGTGCGTATTATAAGCGACCGTTTCAGTCCCAAAGACTGGCGATTTTGTCATCATCAATTCACCCAAAAAAGAGCAAAAACGATAAGGTAGTTATAGGTAATAAAACGTGCAGATTGGTCAATTTAATTTGAAAAATCCTGTTATTTTAGCACCTATGGCAGGGATTACTGATCTTCCTTTCCGACGTATTTGTTCACAATATGGCGCGGCATTAACTTTTTCAGAAATGATGTCCACGAACCCTGATGTATGGCATACCGAAAAATCTAAATTACGCTTAGCTCATCATCCTCAAATTGGTATCAATGCGGTACAAATTGCCGGCAGTGATCCAGATGAAATGGCGCAAGCAGCACAGGTTAATGTCGGTTACGGCGCAGAAATCATTGATATTAATATGGGATGTCCTGCCAAGAAAGTGAACAAGAAATTGGCGGGTTCGGCTCTATTACAATATCCAGATCTAGTCGCTAAGATTTTAAAAGCAGTGGTAAATGCAGTCGATGTTCCCGTAACGTTAAAAATAAGAACTGGTTGGGATCTACAACATCGTAATTGCAGTTTGATTGCCAAAATAGCTGAAGATGCAGGTATTCAAGCGCTCACTATTCATGGGAGAACGCGAGCCTGTTTATTCAATGGCCATGCAGAATATGACAGTATTAAAGCAGTCAAACAAGCAGTATCAATTCCTGTTATTGCAAATGGTGATATTGATTCTGCCAGCAAAGCTCAAGAAGTCTTAGATTACACAGGTGCTGACGCTGTTATGCTTGGGCGTGGGACATTAGGAAACCCATGGATTTTTCGAGAAATTACCGAATTATTAGAGCAGAACAAAACTAGTTCAGAGATACCATTTTCTGAAAAGCAAGAGTTAATTTTGCAACATATAGCCAGCTTGCATCGATTTTATGGTGCAGAAAAAGGTTATCGCATTGCACGAAAACATGTTGCCTGGTATATCGACCGTTTTGGTTCATACTCTGATTTTAAGCGAGCTTTTAATGCATTGACTGATCCTAATGATCAATTAAATGCGTTAGAGGAATTTTTGTGTTCAATCCGACTTATGTCGTAATCATAATAAAGTAGATAAAGGGAAAAAATGTTCGAACAACGTAGCACTGCCGAAGCATTAACAGTATCAACGTTAAATGCGCAAGCTCAAGTAACTAATAAACCATTACGTGATTCTGTAAAACAAGCATTAAAAAACTATTTAGCACAACTAAATGGACAAGATGTGAATGATCTTTATGAATTAGTATTAGCAGAAGTTGAGCATCCGATGTTGGATATGGTTATGCAATATACTCGCGGTAACCAAACTCGTGCTGCAACTATGTTGGGCATCAACCGTGGTACCTTACGCAAAAAATTAAAAAAATACGGTATGGGCTGATTAGAAACTTTCTCTTAAGAGAATTATTATTGCTCCCAAATTATCCTTTATTTGGGAGCAATTTTTTTGTTGTTCTCAATAGGAAATTTTTACTGTATCCATTATTCTACCGTCATTCTCTCCTTATTCTTTTCAAGAATTGCTGCACCAATTCCTTTTACTTCAGTTAGCTGTTCAATAGCAGTAAACGCACCATGTTGTTCACGATACTCCACAATTGCTTGTGCTTTTTTCGCCCCGATACCAACTAAGCCTTTTTGTAATTGCTCCGCCGTAGCAGTATTTAAATTTACCTTATCACTTTGTACTGCCGCTGGCTGTACTTGCTCTGGTGAATTTGTTGTTTCGGTTGCTGCGATGGACAAGGGAGATAACAACATAGATAAAGAACCACAAACTAACAATAAAAAATGTTTTAGTTTCATAAATTACCTCATCAATTAATAACCATAGAATGTCATTTGTTATGACGATTGCATTGTGAGCAAAAAAGCAAGTTAAGACGAATTAATGAGATAAAAAATGGAACCGAGATCGCAGAAATAGATTTAATTATAAAAATAGCCCAATATTCATCATATATTGGGCTAAAGAGATTTATTTTGAGATAATATTTATATTGTTAAATCATAGAAAGCGATACCACAAATAGTGAAACTATCTACAATTTTACCATCTCGCATTAATTTCTTAATATCAGCTAACTTTTTCCAACAAAAATCCTCAATATTCTCTTCTCGTTGTAAATGAATTTCTGGTAAATTTTGCTTAATATCAATTAAATAAAATGGTGTCATAGTAGCTGCAATTGAAGAGCTGACCGCCATCTCTCCTAATTTCTTAATTGAATCAATATCAGGATTAAATATTACTCCTGTTTCTTCAAATAATTCTCTGATAGCACATTCTTCCAATGTTTCATTGGGTTCCACATATCCTCTAGGAAACTCTAAACTCATACTATCTATACCATAACGATAATTATCAATTAATAATAACTTATCTTGGCATTTACATATTGCTACAGCACCAGGATAATTTGAATCCTTTTCAATTAAACGTAAATGTTCAAATGTTTTTCCTGAATCATCCTCTACATTATTATTTTGTAATTCTAAATATTTATTTTTAAAGATAGTATTAATTTTTATGGTCTTTAACACTTGCTTTTACTCCTATTAATAAATGTTTTGACTCAGATACACCTAACAATCTTGTCTTTGGAATAAGGAATGATGCTGCTTTATGAGCAGCACTTACACCTCTATCACTTGCTTCATTTAATAGTTCATCTACAAGGTAATTAACAATGCCTGTTGGATTAGAAATTAAATCTAATACTTCAATTTTAGATTTAATAGCTTTGATTGTTTTATATAAATTATATGCAGTTATTAATATTCCACTAGCAGCATATGAGTCAAATATTTTTTCGTATAAAAAATCTAAAGAATCAACACTTTTATACCTAAAGATCTCACCTTCTTTTATAAAAGAGCTATTATAAGATATATCAATTACATCTGTTTTCAATTTTTCCTTAAGAATTACTTCATAATTCTTAAAGTCTTTTTTTAGCATATTTTCTAATAAATGATAAATATCAGAACGGCTTTTTATATCATTATTACTTTCAATCAATATGATAAAACCTAACAATGCATCAATATAAACTTTTTTTAGATCTTCATTAATTTCTTGGAATTTACTTATATCTCTTAAAATATATCTAGATCTATTTAATAATGCACTTCTTAAATCTAATACGGCATTATCATTTCTTATTTTAAAAATATTATGACATGTTTCTTTATAAATATACTTAGCAAAATCATTTAGTGCAGAAAGTTTATAATGAATTTTTTCTTTCATTATAGAATCTTGCTCGATAGTTTTCTTTGTCAAATTATATGAACTAAATAAATAGTTTTCTCGTAATTTATCTGAATAATATCTTTCAAATGGATTGTCTTGGTGGTGAAAATCAAAATATCCATCTTCAATAAAATTATTATAAATATGAATATTAATACAATATTCTATATTATCTCTTTCTTTTTCTTTTATTCTTTTAACAAAGAATTTTCTTACATTTGGATCTAAAATTGCCGTTTCAAATCCTTCACTATCAAAGATCATATTGGGGTTCATACCAATACTTTTTGCCATCAAAATACTAGATTTAAAACGTTTCAAATAGTTAGCGTTATCGTACGTAGAATTAACACTATCACAATCTGCCACATAAAGATTGGCACGAAACAATTCTTTCATAAATTCACCCCAATAAAGCAATAACCCCATTAGGTATTACCGCTTATTTAACTTTGTAGAATAGGATTTCATATCTATTATCAATTGATATACAACCACAATATCAGATCTTCTAAAAGATTACAGAAAATTGATCATGAATTTTTTGAAATTGTGATAAAGATCCATCCAATATTTTTTAAACAAGTGGATATTGGATGGATGATATAGGGAAGGCTATTTTTTACACTGATTATCAAGGAATTGCACTGCTAAATCTGGAAAATCAGTAAATAGACCTGTTGCTCCAGCTTTGTTATACAACGCATCATACATCTCATTCACGTCTTTCATATATTTAGGTAAAGCATCTTTCCGTACAGTATAAGGATGTAATTCTAATTTTTGTGCAGCAATATCTTGTACCATTGGTGTATATTTAATATTACCCACTGTTGATTTTTCATCATCAACTAACATATACCAACCTGGTCCAACACCATCAGCATATTTTGCTACTTCTGCCATAGCGCCAGGTCTAAACATCCAATCATAACTATAATTTACCCATTGCCCTTGTGCATTTTTCTCTTCTGTTTCATGCCAATCCGTATAAGCAACTAACTGAACCAATTTTAGATCCATGCCTAATTTAGGTTCTAATTCCGTTTTAATGCGTTTTAATTCGTTAAAATCAAAAGTTTGAAGATAGACAAGATCATTCTTGTTGGTATACCCATATTTTTTCAATACTTTTAATGTTGCTAGTGCAATATCTTTACCCTCTTGATGGTGTAACCAAGGTGCTTTGATTTCTGGATAAATTCCTATCTTTTTCCCTGTTGACTTTTCAAGGCCTTGAATAAATTCGATTTCTTCCTCAAAGGTATGAATCTTAAAATTAGATTTCCACATTGGGAAACGATTTGGATAAACTTGTACTTGTTTACCATTTTCGTTTTTGAAATTTTCAGTCATATTCAAACTTTTAATTTCCGCCAAGGTAAAATCCATTACATAATATTTTCCATCTTTACGGTGACGTTTTGGAAATTTTGTCGCAACATCTGTTAAGCCATCTAAGAAATGATCATGAATTACGACTAAATGATTATCCTTAGTCATTACAAGATCTTGCTCTAAATAATCTGCTTTTTGCCCAAAAGCTAGTGCTTTGGACTCTAAGGTATGTTCAGGAATATAACCACTAGCACCACGATGCGCTATAACTAACTTTTTATCACAAGATAATGTTTGGGTTGTTGACTGTGTAGCACAACTTGCCAGTAGGCCTGTACTCATTAACGCAATTACAAGATGTTTTAATTTCATATAAGTTCTCCTTTAATTGATAAACAATAGATACAAAAAAGGCGATAAACCAAGTTATCGCCTTATAAAAATTAGTTACCGTAACGATCTTCTTTCGCTATCTTCGCTTTATGTTTTCCTTCTTCCATCATCGTAATCAACATTAGTACACAAGCTAAGACTGAACCACCTACCATAACGTAGAAACCACCGTCCCAGCCGTAAGTATCAGATGCCCAACCTACAACCGCGCTTGCTGCAACTGTACCACCAAGATAACCAAACAATCCTGTGAAACCTGCTGATGTACCAGCTGCTTTTTTCGGTGCTAATTCTAATGCGTGTAAACCGATAAGCATAACAGGGCCATAAATTAAGAAACCAATAGTCGTCATCAAGATGAAATCAGTTAATTGATATGGGTTTTTATACCAAGGTAAATTCGCATATTGTGCTAATTCTTCTTGTGGTGTTGCTGGATTTAACCAGAATACAACAACAGCAATAGTTACTAACACCATAAACACGAAGCCAGTTAAACCACGTTTACCCTTGAACACTTTGTCAGATACCCAACCACAAAGTAATGTACCTGGAATCGCTGCGAATTCATAAATCGCATATGCAGATGCTGTACCTTTAATATCAAAATGTTTTACTTCACCAAGATAAACTGGTGACCATTTCAAAATACCGTAACGAATGAGGTAAACAAACACGTTAGCAATTGCAATGTACCAAAGTAAGCGATTTTTCAACACATAAGTAATAAAAATATCTCTGGTGCTAAGATTATGTTCATAGGTTTTTTCATTATAATCTTCAGGATAATCGTTTTTATATTTTTCGATTGGCGGTAAACCACAAGATTGCGGTGTATCTTTCATCACAAAGAAAATAATTACCGCAGCAATCATTGCAGCAATACCTGGGTAATACAATGCTTCTTGCCACACATGACCAAAGGTAACTTTAGCTACTTCTGGGTGATTTGCAGCATAAATTGAGCTAGCAACACCAACTAATACAGCCGGCATCATACCACCTACATTATGTGCGGTATTCCAAATAGAAACGATTGTTCCACGTTCTTTCTTTGACCACCAATGCACCATGGTACGACCACAAGGAGGCCACCCCATACCTTGGAACCAACCATTAATGAACAAAATCACGAACATAATAAGAATGCCTGATGTTGCCCATGGAATTAATCCCATTAATGTCATACATAAACCAGATAATGCTAAACCAAATGGTAAGAACATCTTCGGATTAGAACGGTCAGAAATAGCTGCCATAAAGAATTTAGATAGACCATACGCCAAACCTGGTGCGATACCGATAATACCAAGTTCGGTTTTGGTGTACATTCCAGCCTCAATTAATCCTTTTTGCGCCAAATCGAAATTACTACGCACGAAGTAATATGCAGCATAACCAAAGAAAATACCAAAAAATACTTGCCAACGTAAACGACGATACGTTGGATCAATTTGATCTTCTGGAAGCATAGGCTTCTCAGGAGCAGGTTTTAAAAAACCAAACATAGTGATCCTCCAATTTTTTTTTATAATAAAGACTCAAAAGACTTCAGGCCTAAAATATCACAAAACCATACTATTGTTGTGTATATCATTTATTATTTGTGAGCGTTATCACAAATAATTTTGCTTTTTTATTTTCATATTGAACATTTTTACTAAAAAGTAACAAAAAACACTCAAAATAAAACTAAAATAAGCGTTTTCAGTAAAATTTATCGCCAAAATGAATAAATAGATGAGCGAATAGAAAGATAGGATAGGAAGATAGAAGAGAAAAATAGGCTAAAAATTATTTAGCCTATTTAAACGGAATTATTTTAGAGTTTTAGCAAGCTGTAACAAATACTGCTTAAACTCTTCACCTAATTTTGGATGATGTAAGCTATGCTCAACAAATGCCTGCATATAACCAATTTTATCACCACAGTCAAAAGTTCTACCTTTCATCGTAAAGGCTTCTACTGTTTCTTGTTTAATTAGCAAATCAATTGCATCAGTTAATTGGATTTCATCACCTACGCCTACTGGTGTTCTTGCTAATAGATCCCAAATTGCTGCTGAGAATACATAACGCCCTACTACAGCATAATTTGATGGTGCAGTTTCTACACTTGGTTTCTCAACAATATTATGAATCACTGCACTTTCATGTGTATTTAAATCAACATCTGCGCAATCTACAATCCCATAGCTAGAAACATCTTCCTTAGCAACTGGTGCCACCATAATTTGGCTAGCTTTGGTTTCATTGAAACGCTTAATCATTGCAGCTAAATTCTCTGTTTTCTGATCCGCAGTAAATTCTGCCAAAATTACATCAGGTAGCACTACCGCAAAAGGTTCATTTCCGACCAAAGCGCGACCACATAACACCGCATGACCTAATCCTTTAGCGTAACCTTGACGTACATGCATAATAGTTACGTCTTTTGGACAAATCGAACGTACTTCTTCCAACAATTGACGTTTTACCCGTTTTTCCAACATTGTTTCCAATTCAAACGAGGTATCAAAATGGTTTTCAATAGCATTTTTTGAAGAGTGCGTTACTAAAACAATCTCTTTAATACCAGCAGCAACACATTCATTCACGATATATTGAATCAATGGTTTATCTGCAATAGTCAACATCTCTTTTGGAATGGCCTTCGTCGCTGGCAACATTCTTGTTCCTAAACCAGCAACAGGGATAATTGCTTTCATTATTATTCCTTTTCTCTCTAAAAATCAGATAACAATAACCGCACAATGATGTGCGGTTACCTTTATACTCCCATAATGGGAAAAAACGTTATTGACGTAATAATGCTAATACTTCAGCTGTTTTCTCTTCCATCAATGCCTTATCGCCACGTGTTTCCAAATTCAAACGTACCACAGGCTCTGTATTAGAAGAACGTAAATTGAAACGCCAATCTGGATATTCAATGCTGATACCATCTAAATCACTTACGCTAACCGCATTTGGTGCATAAGCATTTTTCACACGTTCAATCGCAACTTTTGCATCTGCCAGTTTACTATTAATTTCACCTGGAGATGGGAAAGTTTCTACACTATTACCAACTAATTCACCTAATGATTTACCTGTAGTGCAAAGTAACTCTGTTACTAATAACCAAGGAATCATACCGCTATCACAATAGAAGAAATCACGGAAATAATGGTGCGCACTCATTTCACCACCGTAAACCGCATCTACACTACGCATTTTCTCTTTAATGAATGAGTGACCAGATTTAGACATTACTGCTTCACCACCATTTTCTGCCACAATTTTTTCTGTATTCCAAATTAAACGTGGATCATAGATGATTTTCGCACCTGGAATCTTTTGTAAGAACGCTTGAGCAAGTAAACCAACAATGTAGTACCCCTCAATAAATTCTCCCTTTTCATCAAAAAGGAAACAACGGTCAAAGTCACCATCAAAAGCAATCCCCATATCTGCTTTATTTTTTAATACTGCATCAATGGTATCTTGACGGTTTTCATGTAATAACGGGTTAGGAATACCATTAGGGAAAGTACCATCTGGATTGTTATGCACTTTCACAAACTCGATTGGTACATTTTTTTGTTTAAATACGGCTTCGATTTTATCAATAATCGGGCCTGCTGCACCATTACCTGAATTAATCACTAATTTAAGCGGTTTTAATTTACTTAAATCAATATAAGAAAGTAAGTGAGCAACATAATCATCAACAACAGAAATTTGTTTATATTGACCTCTCTTAGTGACTTCAGGGAAGTTATTTTCTTCCGCTAGACGTTGAATATCCTTCAACCCTGTATCACCACTAATAGGGCGAGAACCTTCGCGCACTAATTTCAAGCCATTGTAATCCATTGGGTTATGACTTGCTGTCACTTCAATTCCGCCATCGGTCTTTAAAAATGAGGTCGCAAAATAGATCTCTTCTGTTCCAGTTTGCCCAAGATCAATAACATCTACTCCTGAGTCCAATAAACCATTTGCTACGGCACTTTTTAACTCTTTACTTGTCAGGCGAACATCACCACCTACAACAATACTTTTAGGTTTTAAAAATTGCCCAAAAGCACGCCCAATTCGATAAGCAATATCTGCATTTAGCTCATCGCCTAATTTTCCACGAATATCGTAGGCTTTAAAGCAGGTTATTTTCTCCATGTTTTACCTCATTTTTTGTTGTCAAAATTATTCTTTATTTTGTTGTTCTTTTGCTTTCGCTTCTTTTACCTTGTGGTAAATTTCCTCACGATAAATAGCGACATCCTTTGGTGCATCAACGCCAATTTTGACTTGATTTCCTCGAATTTCTAACACACTGATCGTAATATCATCACCGATTAATAATTTCTCATCCATTTTTCGAGTTAGAATTAACATAATTCACTCCTTTTCCTGTATTAATATTTTAGAAATTTATCAATCTCTACTTTCAGATAGGTTAATTATCAACGAGGATTTTCACCTCCAAATGGAGGTGAATCTCTTATAGCTTATCCGCTAACCAACTTTGCGCAAAGGCTAACGCTTCGTCTAATTTTTCAGGCTTATTACCACCGGCCATCGCCATATCTGGTCTGCCACCGCCTTTACCGCCAACAAATTGTGCAAGTAAATTAACTAGCTCACCTGCTTTTACTCTGTTAGTTACATCTTGGGTCACACCAACGATAAGATTGACTTTTTCATCTTGTGTTGCACCAAAAACAATAACCGCTGAACCAAGTCGATTTTTCAAATCATCAACCATCATACGCAATGATTTCGGTTCAACACCATTTACTGCTTCAATTACTACTTTAACACCATTTAACTCTTGTGCTTGTTGCGCTAGATCAGAAACAGCTTGAACAGCTGATTTTTCTTTTAATTGCTGCAACTCTTTTTCTAATTTCTTCGCTCTATCTTGCAATTGTTGAATTTTCTCAACAATAGACGGTACATCAGATTTCAATAAATCTGCACTTTGCATCAATAAAGTTTGTTGTGCTAATACAGCATTAAAGGCTTCTTCACCAGTAACCGCTTCAATACGACGAGTACCAGCCGCAATTGCACTTTCAGAAACAATTTTAAAGAAGCCAATATCACCAGTGAGTTTCACATGAATACCGCCACAAAGCTCTACTGAGAAATCACCCATGGTAATCACACGAACAACATCGCCATATTTCTCACCAAATAACGCCATTGCACCTTTAGCTTTTGCAGCTTCGATATCCATCTCTTCAACAGTTACTGCATGATTTGCACGTACTTGTTCATTCACAATACGCTCAATTTCTGCTAATTGCGCCTTACTAATTGCTTCAGGTTGAGAAAAGTCAAAACGTAATAATTTATCTGAAACTAAAGAACCTTTTTGTGCAACATGACTGCCTAATACTTGACGCAACGCAGCGTGTAGCAAATGGGTCGCTGAGTGATTAAGTGAAGTCGCTTGGCGGCGTTTTGCATCAACTACCGCATTTAATGTTTGACCAACTTTAATTTGTCCTTTGTGTAATTCACCAATATGACCGAATACTTGACCATATTTTTGCGTATCTTTGACTGTGAATAACACATCCGCACTTTCTAAAACACCGCTATCCCCGATCTGGCCACCTGATTCTGCATAAAATGGCGTATTTTCAAGAATCACTACTGCACTTTGTCCAGCATTCACTTCATCAACTTGTTTGCCATCAATGAAAATTGCTGATACTTTCGCGAGGCTTTCTACTTCATGATAACCTTCAAAAGAAGTCACACCATCCACACGAATTAAACTGTTGTAGTCCATTCCAAATTGACTTGCCGCCTGTGCACGCTCACGTTGTGCGTCCATTTCACGATTAAATCCATCTTCATCAATCGTAATATCACGTTCGCGACAAACATCTGCAGTTAAATCTAATGGGAAGCCATAAGTATCATATAACTTGAATGCTACTTCACCAGAAAGCACCTTACCTTTTAATGATGCTAATTCAGTATCTAATAGTGCTAAACCACGTTCCAAAGTTCTGGCAAATTGTTCTTCTTCTAAACGTAATAATTTCTCAATATGAGCTTGTTTTTCTTTAAGAATATCACCAGCTTGAGCCATTACTTCAATTAAAGTTGGCACCAATTTATAGAAGAAAGTTTCTTTTGCACCAAGCAAATGACCATGACGTACTGCACGACGAATAATACGACGTAATACATAACCACGCCCTTCATTAGAAGGATATACACCATCAGCAATCAAATAAGCACAAGAACGAATATGGTCAGAAATTACACGTAATGATTTATTGGTTAAATCTTTCTCACCGGTAATTTCGGCTGTTTTCGCAATTAATGTTTTGAAAATATCGATATCGTAATTGGAGTTGACATGTTGCAATACTGCACTGATTCTTTCTAGCCCCATTCCGGTATCAACAGATGGTTTTGGTAGTTTTTCCATTGTGCCATCAGCTAGACGGTTATATTGCATAAATACCACATTCCAAATTTCAATATAACGGTCACCGTCTTCTTCTGGAGATCCTGGAGGACCACCCCAAATGTGATCACCATGATCATAGAAAATCTCTGTACATGGACCACATGGACCTGTATCACCCATTTGCCAGAAGTTATCTGAAGCATAAGGCGCGCCTTTATTATCACCAATACGAATAATACGTTCTGCTGGTACACCTACTTGTTGATGCCAAATGTTATAAGCTTCATCATCAGTTTCGTACACAGTTACCCATAATTTCTCTTTCGGTAATCCTAACCATTGTGATGATGTTAAAAATTCCCACGCATAATGAATCGCATCATGTTTAAAATAATCACCAAAACTAAAGTTTCCTAACATTTCAAAGAAAGTATGGTGACGTGCGGTATAACCTACATTTTCAAGGTCATTATGTTTACCACCTGCACGTACACAGCGTTGTGCTGTAGTGGCTCGATGATAGGAACGTTTATCAACACCTAAGAAAACATCTTTAAATTGATTCATTCCAGCATTGGTAAATAACAATGTCGGATCGTTTTCTGGCACTAATGAACTACTTGCAACAATTTGATGTCCTTTACTATGAAAGAAATCTAAATAAGCCTGTCTAATTTCTGCCGTTGTTTTCATAAAAATCCTATTAGTTTAAAAAGAAGAATTTTCTTTTCTGCGTATTACAAAATTTTATGACTTCTAAAAAGGGAAGAGAAAAAATTTGTATTTTACCGATAAAATAAACGGTGCTTATTCTTGCACATTTTTCAATTTTATTGAATGTAGAATAGGCGTTTTCAGATAAAATTCTTGTTTTAACTAAACCAAAGCAAATTTACTGTAACTGTAATACTCTTAAAAAATACACTATATGGGTTATCTTAACGCAATAAATCGCCTAATTTAGTGCGTTACCTCTCAAAATTCGATATTTTTCTCAGAAAATGCCTATTTTCTCTGGTTTTAACCTTTGTTAAAGCGCGAAGAACCTTGCCAACGCTCAGCAACATTATGTTCTATACCTAATGAATCTAACATTTTTGTCGTTTGCTGACGAATCAATTCCTCAACTGATTGTGGTGGGTGATAAAACGCTGGGATTGGCGGAATAATATGAGCCCCCAACTTAGCTAATTTCGTTAAGTTTTCTAAATGGATCACACTAAGTGGCGTTTCTCTTGGCACAATAATTAACTTACGTTGTTCTTTTAACGTTACATCCGCCGCACGCCCAATTAAACTATCATGAAAACCGCAAGCAATACCTGCTACTGTTTTCATACTTGCCGGCACAATTACCATCGCATCAATTAGATAAGAACCTGAGGCAATCGTCGCCGCCATATCGTGATTGGCATAATGATAATCCATGAGATCATATAACTCTGTTAATTTCATATCCGTTTCAATGCGCAAGTTTTCTCTTGCCCATTGGCTAACTACACCATGAATCTCAATATCCTGCGGTAAATTACGCAATGTTTTTAATAAGTCTATGGCATAGACAACGCCTGATGCACCGGAAATCCCAATAATAATTCGTTTCACCATAATTCTATTTTCTCCTAGTGAATCTCTGTCCACTACTGTTAATGCCATATCATAGCAAATAAATATAAAAACCACTGTTGTTATAGCAATTTCTTGCTGGTTTGTTATTCATTTCAACAAAATTTAGATTTTTTACTATTTTTTTAGTATCAAGTATTGATTTAATTCATTTTATAGAGTAATTAATTAAGACTTTTCAAACAAACACAGCATTTATTTTAAAATTAACTAATGAGGGTATAACAATGAAAAAAGTCGGTTTTATTGGTTGGCGTGGAATGGTCGGTTCAGTTTTAATGGACCGTATGCAACAAGAACAAGATTTCGCAAATATTGCTCCAACATTCTTCACTACATCTCAAGCTGGACAACCAGCGCCAACATTTGCAGGCAAAGACGCTGGCGTATTACTTAACGCTTACGATATTGATGCATTAAAACAACAAGAAATTATCGTAACCTGTCAAGGCGGTGATTACACCAATGAAATTTATCCAAAATTACGTGCTACCGGTTGGGACGGTTATTGGGTTGATGCAGCTTCTGCACTTCGTATGGAAAAAGACGCTATTATTGTATTAGATCCAGTAAACCAACACGTTATCGATAAAGGATTGAAAGAAGGAATCAAAACCTATGTCGGCGGTAACTGTACTGTAAGTTTAATGTTAATGGCATTAGGCGGTTTATTTGAGCGTGATCTCGTTGAATGGGTATCTGTAGCAACTTATCAAGCAGCTAGTGGTGCCGGTGCGAAAAATATGCGCGAACTTTTAGTACAAATGGGACAATTACATAATGTTGTTGAAGCTGATTTAGCAAACCCAGCTTCTTCCATTTTAGACATTGAACGTGCAGTGACTGCGAAAATGCGTGCAGACTTACCATGCGATAACTTCGGTGCTCCATTAGCAGGCAGCTTAATTCCTTGGATTGATAAATTACTTGAAAGCGGCCAAACCAAAGAAGAGTGGAAAGGCTACGCAGAAACTAACAAAATTCTTGGTTTATCTGAAAATCCTGTGCCAATTGATGGGCTATGTGTTCGTATCGGTGCATTACGTTGCCACAGCCAAGCCTTCACCATCAAAATGAAAAAAGATTTACCATTAGCAGAAATTGAACAAATTCTTGCTTCACATAATGAGTGGGTGAAAGTCATTCCAAATGATAAAGAAACCACTTTACGTGAATTAACTCCGGCAAAAGTAACTGGCACTTTAAGTGTTCCAGTCGGACGTTTACGTAAACTCAATATGGGGCCTGAATATCTTGCTGCGTTCACTGTTGGTGACCAATTACTTTGGGGTGCAGCAGAACCAATCCGCCGTATCTTAAAACAATTAGTTGCTTAATTCATTTTTGATAAACTCGCTTCTATACTGTAGAAGCGAGTTTTTTCTTGTTTGTTATGACTGATATTATTGAAACTCATCCCCTCAAACCATTTTTACCTACTAACGCTAAAATTTTGATGTTAGGTAGTTTTCCTCCACCACAAAACCGTTGGAAAATGAATTTCTATTATCCTAATTTCCAAAACGATATGTGGCGTATTTTCGGCTTAGTGTTTTTTCAAGATAAAGATCATTTTTTAACTGCCGATAAACAGTTATTTGACCAAGCAAAAATTGAACAATTTTTGCAACAACAGGGTATCGCCATTTGTGATTCAGGTTATAAGATTATCCGCCAGCAAGGCAATGCCTCAGATAAATTCTTGCAAATTGTTGAACCAATTGATTTAACTGCGGTATTAGCAAAAATTCCACAATGTAAGGTACTGATGACTGCAGGTGAAAAAGCCACAGAAACCTTGTTATCACTACTACCAGAAAAAATTAAAATGCCAGCTTCAGGAGAAAGCTGCGAAATTACGATTGGGCAACAACAATATCACCTCTATCGTTTACCATCATCTTCTCGTGCTTATCCACTTGCTCTCAATAAAAAAGCCGACATTTATCGGCAGTTTTTTATTAAAGAACAAATCTTAGATATATCCACTATTTAGACTATATATGGCTTAAATTAGAAATAATTTAAGTCATATATTATTTATTCCACAGGATACCAATGTAAACGGCTAAAGACTACTTGACACATTTCACCTTCTTGCGGACCATGATCTCGTCGTCCTTTTTGTACACGAAGTTCCTGATTACCAATCAAAATACTATAATCAATAACCTCACCTAAATATGAACGACGTTTTACTACTCCAGGAATACCACCTTGGCTGACAAAATCTATTTCGGATGGACGAGTAGCAAGAATCGCCATTCCTTGTTGTATCAACTCAGCTGGCGGTGTTGGATTAATCATAAACTGTCCATCGCATCCATCAAAAGAAACTCCTTGAGCAGATACGTTCACCTTTAACTGATTAGATAATCCAATAAAGCTAAATACAAATTTATTTGCTGGATTATTATAAACATTTAGTGGTGTATCGATTTGCTCAATAACTCCTTTCTTCATAACTAAGATACGATCTGACAACGCCATTGCTTCTGATTGATCATGGGTAACATAAATTATTGAGAAACCAAATTTACGTTGTAATGCTTTAATCTCGAAACGCATTTCTTCTCGCAAATGTGGATCTAAACTTGATAATGGTTCATCAAGTAACATCACATCTGGATTTAAAGCTAATGCTCTTGCTAAAGCTACTCGCTGTTTTCCACCACCTGATAGATCATCCGGACTTTTTTTAGCAACACTCAATAAATTAGTATGTTTTAAAGCATCTGTTGTTCTTTTCTCAATTTCTTGTTTTGACAAATTTTTCAACGCCAATGGAAATGCAACATTGTCATACACACTCATATGAGGCCACACTGCAAATGCCTGAAATACCATACCAAAATTACGCTTTTCTGGTGGTAAATAGAAATTTGTTGCTTTAGACGAAAGTAATCTTTCTCCAACTCTAATCTCACCACCATCCAGATCTTCAAATCCAGCTATCATCCGTAATGTAGTTGTCTTACCACATCCTGACGGTCCCAACATTGAAAAACATTCACCCTTTTCAATTGAAAGATTTAAATCAGGAATCGCTATTACATCGCCGAATTGTTTCATTACATGGTTAAGTTGAATATAACTCATATTTTTCTCCTCAAAATCCGGCTATTTTTTCGTTTTCTTTTCCGCATAACGCTTAATTACTGTTTGTCCAAAGACAATAATAATTAACGCAATACCAGCTAAAGCGGCTGAATATACAGTTTCACCATCTTCATTCAATGTATAAATAGCAACACCAATAGTACGAGTTGATGGGCCATATAACATCACAGATACCGTTAATTCACGCAACGCTGGTAAGAAAATAAGGAAAAATGCAGCGATCATTCCTGGACGCACAAGAGGAATAACAATATCTTTCAATGATTGCCACATACTCGCACCACAAGCACGAGAAGCTTCCACCAAAGAATCATGTACTTGCTCCAATGCAGCTGAATTTGCTTTCAAAGAGAACGCCATATAACGTGCAATATACGCAATTAGAATAATCCATACTGTGTTATATAAATTAATACCAAACTTACCACTCCACGCTAAAATTACCCCTAACGCGATTACCGAGCCAGGTACTGAGAATGGCAACATACCTAAAAACTCAAGAATACCTTTGCCTTTTACTCTCATCTTCACAATAACATAGGAGATCATTACACCGGCAAACATGGTGATCACTGCTGCTGCTAATCCCAACAATACACTGTTACGAATAGCATCTTTGGTTAACTGCCATTCAAACAAGATAAACTTATAATTATCTAATGTGAGATTTTCCCATGTAACTGGTAAACCATAAGTTTTTAATCCACCTACAATAAAGATTGTTACTGTTGGTAATACAATCGTGAAAGCAATATAAAGCAGACAGATGATCAGCAATGGCATTCTTAATCCTCTGAGTTTCACTTCAACAGGTCGGAAACTTTTACCTGCAATAATTTGGAATCGTCCACGATTAAGAATCTTATTTTGTAACCAAATAATTACCGCTGCAGTAAACACCAAAACTGTTGCTAATACAGTACCAGTACGAATTGCTTCAAAACTACCTGCGCTTTGGTGAATACGTTCATAAATTAGAGTCGGAATATTAAAAATACCATTTTCAATTCCTAGTACTGCAACCGTACCAAAATGAGCCATAGAGTACAGCATGATCAAAAGCGCACCTGACACAATACTTGGCATCACTAATGGAATAGTAATTTTTCTGGTAATCGTAAATAGACTTGCTCCAGAAATACGAGCAGACTCTTCTAAAGTAGGATCCATTCGTTCTAAAGCACCACAAACTTGAATAAAGACAAATGGAAAGAGATACATGGTTTCAACAGCCATAATTCCAGCATAACTATAAATATTGAAAATAGGCTCTTCGAGTCCAAATGTATCCATAAAGAAACGATTTATATAACCTGCACGAGGAGATAAAAGCATTTTCCATGCCAATGCACCAATAAATGACGGTAGCATAAATGGCACTAGAAACATAACCTTCATAAATCCTTTATAAGGTAAATCAGTGCGAGTTACTAACCAGGCAAAAAATGTGCCAACAATAGTACTCATCACTGTCACGCCAGATGCAATAAATAATGAATTCAATAAGGCTTCATAAGTTTCTTCTTGCTTCAAAATTTTTACTACATCACTAATATTAAATTGACCATCTACCCAAAATGAATTGATAAATATCAATAATACTGGTACAGCAACGACAATCACCAAGATACCTATTGATAGCGCCAAAATACTATTTGCTACATTAAATGGGCTTTTTTTCTCAATTACTGTCGCCATAACTATTTCCTCATCTGTTGCTCTGTTTGTTGATCATCAGCAAACCAAAGTAAATCGTGGAAATTGACATAACAATCTTCATCCTCTTTGAACATGAGATTATTCTGTAATGCAGTATTCGTCGAAATTTCTGTGCGCAAAGACACACCATCAATATCGATCATATAATCCATCACTGCACCAAGAAAACTTGCTCTAACAATTTTTCCTTTTAATCCTGTCGGATGCTTGCTGAGGATAATATCTGATGGTCGGCAACCTAATTTGCCTTGCTGTTGAGGAAGATTTTCCCATTGAATCGCTTGTGTTCCTTGCCCGACAAAATGACAACCTTGCTCATAACGTATAGAAATAAAGTTAGCTAATCCCATAAATTTAAACACCATTTCATTTTCAGATTTCTCATAAATTTCCCATGGCGTACCAATTTGCTGAATATTTCCATCTTTATCCATAATCGCTAAACGATCAGAAATAGCTAAAGCAATCTCTTGATCATGAGTTACATACAAAATAGTAATCCCTAATTTCTTTTGTAACTCTTTAATCTCAAACCTCATTTCTTCTCTTAAATTTGCATCCAAATTATTTAAAGGTTCATCTAAGAGCATCAAAGAAGGCCTTGCAACAAGTGCCCTCGCTAAAGCAACTCGTTGTTGTTGTCCTCCAGAAAGTTGAGATGGCAAGCGTTTCTCTAGACCAGTTAAATTCACTAAATCTACCACTTCCATCACTTGCTGCTGAATAGTTTGCTTATCTAACTCTTTCAGCTTTAATGGATAAGCTATATTGTCAAATACTGTCATATGTGGCCAAACAGCATAGTCCTGGAAAACAACGCCTAATCCACGTTGATCAGGTTGTATATCGACACCTGTGGTGGCATCTGCCACCATATTGTCGTCAATTAAAATTCTTCCTTTATCAGGCACTTCAAACCCTGCTAATAAACGAAGTAATACTGTTTTTCCACACCCGGATGGTCCTAGTAAGGTAAAACATTCACCATCTTTTACTACAAGAGATAAATCTTTCAACACTTCATTCGAACCAAAAGCTTTGCTTATATTTTCGAATTTAATTGTTGCCATAAAACATATCCCTTAATTATTAATTACGCCCTTGAAGAATTTGCGTGAATTTCTTCACAGTTTCTTCTTTCTCAGTCAAAATTGCTTGGTAATCAATTGGAATAGCACGACTCATCGCATCATCTACGGTAGGCATTCCTTCTAAAGATGGGATTCCTTTTCTCACAGGTAATGTACCTTCTTGAGCAATAATCTTTTGTGCATCTTCAGAAAGTAAGAAATCAATAAATTTTTTGGCAGCTTCTTTATTTTTAGTTCCTTTAAAAATAGCTGCAGGACTTGGAATCACTAGCATCTCTTTAGGATAAACTAGTTTTAATTCTGCGCCTTTCTTAATTTTATCGTTTGTAATGTAATCCACTGCTAACGATGCTAATAAATCGCCAGACGCAGTATCATCCACAACTTGCCCTGAACCTTTACCTACTTTCCCTTTATTCGCTTTAATTTTTTCAAAAAATTCCCAGCCAAAGGTAGATTTCAATAAAGCAACGCTCATATAAGAGGTTCCTGATAATGCAGGGTTAGCAATACCAAAAGCCCCTTTATATTTTGGACCAGTAATATCATCCCATGTCGCAGGTGGTTCTTTCACAAAACGTGTGTTATAAGCAATACCTAATGTTCCTAATCTAATCGGCGTAAAAGAACCATCAAAATTAGGAATCGGATTTACAATATTGCTGACTTCTGGCGAAACATACGGATCTAACATGCCATTTTCTTTCATTTTAAAGAAATCTGGTACTTCACTAGTCCAAATAATGTCTGCCATGATTTGTCCAGATTCTTTCTCTGCTGCGATTTTTGCCATCAATTTACCTGCACCAGCAGATTGATAGTCCATTGAAACTTCTGGATGTTTTTCGCTAAATTTTGCTTTTAATGCACCAATCAAAGATTCTTTCATTGATGTATATACAATGAGTTTTTCATTTGCTTGAGCAAAACCTGCAACGGTCATACTTAACCCAAGAGTGATGATTAATGAGGATAATTTCTTGTTCATAAGCCAGTCCTTCTTATCTGTTTATTAATGGGTAATACTGCTCAAATCGTTCTAATTTTGTATAGAACTTAACCTACAATAACTATCTGACTTAGAAAAAAAAAGAGGGGTATATTTCATAAAAAATGGTCAAATTTAACTCATTTAATATATAAATATAGGTCAAAATTAACCCATTTTATTAAGTGTTAAATATCACTAATCAATATATCGAGAAAAACGTTCATAAATGACACAAAGATCCGATTTCATGAAATAAATTTAAATTTTATTTTTTTGAATATGATCACAAAAAAAACGCCTCTGCTTACTAGTTTTTTGGCTAATATACAAGCTACTTTGCTAATTTAAATCTAGGTGAATAGTATGCGGACATCAATACTCAAACCATTTATTGTTTTTCTGTTCATATTATTTGCTACTTTTCCTACATTGAGTAAAGCTAGTGAACTCGTTATTGGTACAACATTTGCACCTGAAGCGATCAAACCGCTCATTGATGAATGGAATAAACGACCTAATACTATTCCGATTACTACTCTTAATCGAACTAGTGCATCTATTAATCAACTACTCTCCACCGAAAAAGCCAAACAAGTTGATCTTGTGCTAAGTTCATCACCAATGCTTTTCTATAATTTGCAGGAGAAAAACAAACTAGCACCTATACCAAAATATATTAATAACCAAACTACTTTTTTGCCCGATATTCTAAAAACTAGCACTGTTGCTTTTGCCTTTTCTGGTTATGGTATGTTGTTAAATAAAACCGTATTACAAGATATACATACTCCTTTACCAGAGTCTTGGAAAGATCTTACTAATCCTGCTTTACAAGGATTAATTATTATTAGTAGCCCATCTCGCTCTGATACCAACCATATTATGTTAGAGGCTTTGTTACAAAAATATGGTTGGAATGAGGGATGGTCCATCATTGAAAGAATGATGATCAATGTCGGCACTATTTCTTCCCGAAGTTTTGGCGTTGTCGATAAAATTCAAGCACATTTAGGTGCTATCGGAATCACTATTGATAATTACGCCCATATTGTGACGCAAAAAAATAATCCTGAACTCATCTTTCAATATTTTCCACAATTTCCAACCTCTCCGACATTTATTGCGGTAGTTGCAGAAAGTAGCAAGAAAGAACAAGCATTTAAATTTATCTCTTTCTTATTGGATACCAACACACAGCTCATTTTGGCAGAAAAACAACTCAGTAAATACCCAATTATTTCCTTGCCAATAACGCACCCAAAAGCCGCCTTACAGCAACAATTATTTAAACAACCACAATTAAACTATGATTTATTAATTAAAAGACAACAATTGGTAAAACTACTCTTTGAGCAACATATCGTTCATCGATTAAGCTTATTACAAGAATATTGGCATTTATTACAGCAAAAAGAAGCCTCTCTTAATCGGACACTACCTGAATTACGAAATATTCTTACTTCGCTACCTGTTTCAGCAGAACAATCCGAAAACGCACAATATTTATCTGAATTTGATCGTTCACAAGAACTGTTAAATTGGCAGCATTTTTTTATTGCACAACAACTCTCATTTATTAAAGCATTGGAAAATTTAGAATGAAATCTTGGTTAAAACGTTTAGATCTTAGTACTGGTTTACAACTCTCTTTTTTAATCAGTGTATTCCTTTGCCTATTAGTGGGTGGCGTTGGTTTATATACCTGGCAACAACAACGTATTGAAATAAACTATGCCTTAGTACAAAATTTCCCTAAAGTGCAAGCAGCTTTCCAAACAGAAGAACAAATCAATATTTTACACAATGCCTTTATTCGGCTTGTCAATGTTAACAATACTAATGAAAAAATTGCACGCTATAATGATGCAAAGCAACAATTATCAACACTCAAAGAATTAATCATCGAGTTAGACGAAAATTTAAACGATGATTTAATGCATTTATTACATCAACAATCTTCATTATTAGAACAAATTTCACAAAATATTACTGGAACTCTTACTCTAAATGAGGAATTAAACAAAGTTCTTTCTAAAATCAATTGGTTGCATGATGATTTTCATAATGAATTTACTGCACTTTTGCAAGAAATGAGTTGGCAGCAATCTACTTTGGCCAAAACCATCACTCAACAACCCCAAGCCACACAAAAAATCGAACAACTAAAACAATTACAACAGGAATTACTCTTAGTTTATGATCTCACGAATTATGAAGAACAAATTATTACTGAATTAAGATCACAAATTGCTGAATATACTCAGAAAGATAACACTGTTAAACTTCACAACTACCTCAGTTATCTCTCTTTATTAATTAATAATCAGATTAATCTACTCAGCAGACATTCCCCAATCTCTACTATCAAACAAATCCTTGATGAACTAATTCAACTTGGTTTGAACCATCAAGAGCTGCCTACCTTATTTGCCGTACGTTCACAACTTAATCAACAACGACAACAACTAGTTAAAGACAGCGATACTATATTCAAGTCTTTTCGTAAACGTATTAACACTCAAGTCGGCAATAGCGAAAATCAACTACACCTACTACATTATATTGTTGAAAAAAGTACACAATTTAATGGATTCCTAATCTTATTAGTTATGCTGATCGCTTGTCTTTTTGTTATTGCAGTAAACTTTTTTTATATTCGTTTACGTTTATTAAAACGGTTCCAACAATTAAATCTTGCCGTTTCCCAATTAACAAGCGGCAAAGATAACGTAAAAATAGCCGTTTATGGTAATGATGAGTTAGGTCGTATTGCGCAATTATTACGACTATTCTTATCTGAAATGCAGAAAAAACAAGCTGAACTAGAAGCAAGAAATCAAACATTGCTCAATGAAATTCATAATAGAATAAAAATTCAAACTGAATTAGAAAATATTCAAAATGAGCTAACACAAGCTGCAAAACTTGCTGCTGTAGGAAAAACTCTCACTTCTATCAGTCATGAAATCACACAACCTCTTAATGCAATGAATGCCTATTTGTTCAGCGCTAAACGGGCTATCCAAAAACAAAAGATGGAAGCAGTATTAGATTACCTAAATAAAATTAACCATTTGGTAGATAGAACAGCATTAATTATTAAAAGATTACGTCAATTTTCTCGACAAGGAGTCGGAAAATTACAGGCTGTCAATTTGACTAATTGTATTCAAAATTCATGGGAATTATTAGAATCTAAACATAAAAACCGCCAAGGTAAATTAATTATGCCGCCAACATTACCTAATATTCTTGGTGAAGACGTATTAATTGAACAGGTTTTTGTTAATTTATTCCTAAACTCTTTAGAAGCAATTGAACATATTCCACCAGAAATTCATATTGAAATTAATCATTGTGATAAAAACAACATCTGTTTATGGGTTTCAGATAACGGCAAAGGTTGGCCCTTATCTGATAAGTTATTACAACCTTTTTCAACTAATAAATCTATTAACTTAGGTCTAGGCCTTTCTATTAGCCGATCGATAATGGAACAATGCCAAGGTGAGTTACATATTGCATCTACTCTAACCCATCATGCATTAGTAATTTTAAATTTTAAGGTAACTCAAAATGTTTAGCACAGAATATAACGTACTACTTATTGATGATGACATTGATATTCTTGAATCTTTTCAGGACTTACTACAACAAGAAGGATATCAAGTTATCACCTGTTCTGATCCTATTGATATAGTGACACAAATTCCTGAAAATTGGCTTGGTGTTGTATTGTGTGACGTACTTTTACCTAATATTTCTGGATTAACTTTATTACAAGATATCATTAAGTATGATCCTCAATTGCCGGTGATTATGATCACTGGCCATGGTGACGTACCTATGGCGGTGGATGCCGTAAAAAAAGGAGCACTTAATTTCCTTGAAAAGCCATTATCCTTAGAAAATTTACTAATTCAGATTAAACAAGCTTTACAACAACGAAGCAGTACAATAGAAAATCGGTTATGGCAATTAAAACAATTAAATGAAGTCTTTATTGGCCAGAGTGATTGGGGTATCGCAAATCGAGAACAACTACAAAAACTAGCCAATAGCAATATTCCTGTCTTTTTATGGGGAGAAGCTGGTACAGGACGGCATCTTTCAGCCATTTATTTACACAAATTAAGTGCCAGAAAACACTCTCCGCTAGTCACTTATGAATGTTATCCTCAAGATCAAATTAATATAGAAGCATTAATTAATGAAACTAAACAAGGTACTTTAATTCTGAAAAATGTTCACTATTTACCACAACGAGAACAACAGTTATTAGCAAATGCCTTAAATAACGAGAATGTATCATTCCGTTTAGTGCTCATTAGTGATTTAGCTCTACTACAACTTATTCAGGATAAGTCCCTTATCTCGGATTTTTATTATCTATTTTTACATACTCAGATCGAATTACTGCCACTAAGAAAACGTACTAGCGATATCATTCCAATTTTTTGTCATTATGTGCAGAAAAGCTGCCTTCGTCTAAAGAAAGAGTATGAAAAACCACCTAAAAAAATCTTACAAACCTTGCTAAATCAAGACTGGAGTGGAAACGTAAAAGAACTAATTAATATTGCAGAATTATATGCTATTGGTTTACTTTCCGATCAAGTCTCTTTATCACCACATTCATCAACTCCAATGACTGCTGGAGATATAAAACCCCTCAACGAACAAGTAGATGAATACGAAAAACAGATCATAGAAAATGCATTGATTTTTTATCAAGGTAGAATAAATGAGGTAGCCACTTATTTAGATATTCCACGTAAAAAACTATATTTACGCATGAGAAAATATGGCATTGATAAAAAAAATTATAAACTCTAACTACATTAAATACACATCAAAAAAGAAAGCCAATAGTCCTAGCTATTGGCTCTCCTCCGATTAATCTTTCATATTACATTACGCCTTACGCCAGGTGGTGCCATTAGCACCATCTTCAATTACCACACCCATCTCTTTTAATTTATCGCGAGCGGCATCTGCTGCAGCCCAATCTTTATTGGCTCGTGCTTGATTACGTTGTTGGATTAAAGCTTCAATAACTTGAGTTTCATCATCGTCTAACCCCGCTTGTAAAAAGGTTTCAGGATCTTGATATAACAAACCTAATACACTCGCTAATTCACGCATTCTGGCAGCGAAACCATTGGCAATTGGATTATCTTCCGCTTTTAGTTTATTGAGCTCTCTTGCCATATCAAACAGTACTGATAACGCACCCGGCGTATTAAAATCATCATCCATCGCTGCTTTAAAGGCTTCAACAAAGTTCTCGCCACCAGCAGCTTCGGCATTAGCATCTGTACCACGTAATGCGGTATATAAACGTTCTAACGCTGAATGAGCTAACTTCAGATTTTCTTCACTATAATTTAATTGACTACGATAATGGGCTGTTAATAGAAAATAACGTACACTTTCTGCATCATAATGTTGCAATACATCACGAATGGTAAAGAAGTTGCCTAGTGATTTGGACATCTTCTCTTTATCCACCATAATCATGCCTGAATGCAGCCAATAATTGACATATTCACCGCCATGCGCACAGCACGATTGAGCAATCTCATTTTCATGATGAGGGAACATTAAGTCTGAGCCACCACCATGAATATCAAAATGTTCCCCTAATTGCTTGCAGTTCATTGCTGAACATTCGATATGCCAACCAGGACGACCTGCACCCCATGGTGATTGCCAGCTTGGTTCATTTTCTTTCGACATTTTCCAAAGTACGAAATCCATCGGATTTTTCTTGATGCCATTAATTTCAACTCTAGCGCCCGCTTGTAACTGGCTTAAATCTTGACGAGATAAAGCGCCATACGCTTTAAATGAATCCACATCAAACATTACATCACCATTGTCAGCGACATAAGCATGACCGTTATTAATTAACTTTTCCACTAAAGCAATAATCTCTGGAATATGGTGTGTTGCACGTGGTTCAAAATCAGGACGTTGAATATTTAATGCATCAAAATCCTTATACATTTCCGCAACCATGCGATCCACTAACTGTTCGCAGGTTTCTTTATTTTCTAATGCACGTTTAATAATTTTATCGTCCACATCAGTAATATTACGTACATAAGTAAGCTGATAGCCTAAATAACGCAAATAACGTGCAATAACATCAAAACTAACAAAGGTTCTTCCATGTCCAATATGGCAAAGATCATAAACGGTCACACCGCACACATACATTCCGACTTGATTTGGATGAATAGGGGTAAAAATCTCTTTCTCTCGTTTTAATGTATTGAAAACCTTTAACATATTAATGACCTTTATATAAATAATTGAACACTTTCGTTCGATTTCACAAAAATAGACCACTTTTACATTTTGTGGAATAATAGCGCGGTTTTTGACAACGCTATTTAAGGAAGAGCTAATGATAATACTACACACTAATTTTGGCGATATTAAAATCGCATTAAATTTTGAAAAAGCGCCAATTACCGCAGAAAACTTTCTAAATTACTGCAAAGAAGGTTTTTATAACAACACGATTTTCCACCGCGTTATTGATGGTTTTATGATTCAAGGCGGCGGAATGGAAGTGGGAATGAAAGAAAAAGCCACTAAAGCTCCAATTCGTAATGAAGCCAACAATAGATTAAGCAATAAACGCGGCACTATTTCTATGGCTCGTACATCTGATCCACATTCTGCTTCAGCACAATTCTTTATCAATGTTGCTGATAACACCTTCTTGGATTATCGTGCAAAAGAGATGTTCGGACGTGAAGTAGTACAAGAATGGGGTTATGCTGTTTTTGGTGAAGTGGTTGAAGGCATGGATGTAGTAGATAAAATTCGTGGCGTAAAAACGACTAGCAAAGGTTACCACGATGATGTTCCAGTAGAAGACGTAATTATTCAATCTGTTACTGTCGCATAAAACAAAAATTATCCTAGATAGCATCATATCTAGGATAATTTCCCATTACCTTTTCTTGATAAAACGATAGCCAGCTGACGAAAAAAACGAACCAAACACAACCACACCAGCGCCAATATAACTTAATAAATTCAAATTAGGATAACTAAAGTTATGCGGCAATAACCAAGCAAAAATAAACGAAAACAAAATCGTCACAATCGGAATCAACGGCATAATCATACTGATTTTAGAAATATCCCAACGGTTTAATGCTTCTGCATAACAGCCATACGCTAAAATGGTGCCAATACAGGCATAAAACAGAAATAATAGCGTAATCGGTGCTAGATGAAGTAATTGAGCAGGTTTTGCTACAGGCAAAAACACCAAAGTACAACCTAAATACATCGCAAATAAAATCTGTTGAGAAGTAAAATTTCTTAGTAGAAATTTTTGCGCAACAGCATATACAACCCAAACAATACTTGAGCTGACGCAAAAGAAAATACCTAATGAAAAGCTATTAACGTGTGAAAAATCAGCAAAACGATCATTAAAAAATAACGCCAGTCCGATCAATAAAATGGTTAAACCGATTTTCTGATGAATTAACAATTTTTCTTTAAAAATAAAGATGCCACAAATCAACATAAAGAAAGAAGATAGTGGACTTAATACTTGGCTTACTGTGGCTGGGATATATTTCAGCGTCAAATTATAGAGTAAAAAATTCGCAGATAAACCAATGATTCCTAAAAGGATTAAGATTATATGTTGACGTTTTAGTTGTGCTAAAAACGCTCGCTTTTTCCCCATAAATAGAATCAAGTAAGCACCTATTGCCGCAACAAAGAAGCGACACCAAACAACTGTTTGGTTATCTATATAGGGCAAGACTGGTTGTAAAATAATTGGCAAAGTACCCCACATTAGCACCGCAATTAACACCAAAATAAAACCAATGACAGGTTGTTGTTTCATACTCGTTATCCCATACTATCTCAACAACAAATAGATCTTTATCTTAAATTCTTATCTACTCTAGAAAATAGAACCAAATCTGACTATTGCATAATCAGATTTGGTTCTAACTTCTTTATGTTTTCTCTATATGCCACATTGCTAAATAGAGAAAAGTAAACCCACTTTATCTGTTAACCATAATAAAGTGGGTTTCCAATCATAGCGATAATGAATTAAACGTTTTCAATTTGTCCAATTAATGAACGTAAACGCTCTTGCCAACGTTGTTGTTCTTCTTTTAATTGTGCATTTTCTGCATTCAGTTGAGATTTTTCTGCTTGAAGAGCTTGGTTAGCTTGTTCCACATTGGCTTTTTGTTCTTTTAACTCTTCAATTTCTAATTGGAGAAGTTGGATAGTTTCTACAGCTTGTTTAATCTTCGCTTCAAGTTGATCTAAAATTTCTAAAGACATTGTTATTATTCCTCATTAGTTGTCCAATACATCAGGATGGCTAACATTCTATCCTAGATAAGATTCCATTTCATCTAAATTAAAAAAATCTTCAATAAATTAGTTAAGCAATCGTTTGCCAAATGCTAGAATTAAGCGGTTTTGATCATTGTTAGGGTAAGGAAAAATTATGAAAAGAGCATTGGCAATCGAATTTTCTCGAGTAACAGAAGCAGCAGCATTAGCTGGATTCTCTTGGTTAGGGCGAGGTGATAAAAATGCCGCTGATGCAGCCGCAGTAAAAGCGATGCGTACTATGCTGAATCAGATTGAAATGAATGGTGAAATTGTCATTGGTGAAGGTGAAATAGACGAAGCACCAATGTTGTATATCGGTGAAAAACTTGGTAAAGGCGTCAGTGAAGAACCAATCGCTATTGCAGTAGATCCAATCGAAGGTACTCGTATGGTGGCAATGGGGCAAGCCAATGCAATTGCAGTATTAGCCGCAGGTGGTCCAAATACCTTCTTGCGTGCGCCTGATATGTATATGGAAAAATTAGTAGTTGGTCCAGAAGTCAAGGGCATGGTCGATCTCAATTTACCTTTAGAACAAAATTTACGTCGTGTTGCTTCTAAAATGGGTAAATTGCTCTCTCAACTTACCGTTGTCACCTTAGATAAGCCTCGACACAAAGATGTTATCACCAGAATGCAACAACTTGGGGTTAAGGTGTTAGCTATTCCAGATGGAGATGTTGCTGCTGCGTTACTATGCTGTTTACCTGATACTGGGGTAGATATGATGTATTGTATTGGTGGTGCTCCTGAAGGTGTAGTCGCTGCAGCAGGTATTCGCGCGTTAGGTGGTGAAATGCAAGCACGTTTATTAACTCGCGAAGTCGTAAAAGGTGATAGCGAAGAAAATCGCGCATTTGCAGAGAGTGAACGTCGTCGTTGTCAAGAAATGGGGGTGGAGATTAACAAAGTGTTGTTATTAGATGAATTAGTTCGCGATGACAACTTAGTCTTTTCCGCAACCGGTATTACACATGGCGATCTATTAAAAGGTGTTCATCGTAAAGGTGATATTGCAACTACTGAAACCTTATTGATTCGTGGTCGTTCTCGTACAATTCGTCGCATTCAATCTTTCCATTATTTAGATCGTAAAGATCCTGAAATCTATCGTTTAATCAATCAATAATGTTGATATTTCATTAAATCATCACCGCAATAAATGCAAAAAAACACCGAGTCCTGCTGACTCGGTATTTTGTATTGCTATTTTACGACAGCAAAATCTTATTCTGCTTCATTCATATTCAACATTTCTGCTAAGTTCGCTACTGCTTCCTCAGCACTGATTGTTGGCTCTTCAACAACTGCTGCATTCGCATTCATTGCTGCTGCATGGCGTTTTTTCGCTCTGCTTTGGTGATAAGCAAAACCTGTACCAGCAGGAATTAAGCGACCTACGATTACGTTTTCTTTCAAGCCACGTAATTCATCTTGTTTTCCAGCAACCGCTGCTTCAGTAAGCACACGTGTTGTTTCTTGGAATGATGCCGCAGAAATAAATGATTCTGTCGCCAATGAAGCTTTAGTAATACCGAGTAATTCACGTTCAAATTCAACTAACGGTTTACCTTCTGCTGCACGTTTACGGTTAACAACTTTCACGCGCGCAACTTCAACTTGTTCACCTTCAAGGAATTCTGAATCATACGCATTGGTAATCACGCATTTACGTAACATTTGACGTACGATAACTTCAATGTGTTTATCATTGATTTTTACCCCTTGTAAGCGGTAAACATCTTGTACTTCATTCACGATATACTCAGTTACTGCACGTACGCCACGTAAGCGAAGGATATCATGCGGAGATTCTGGACCATCAGAAATAATATCACCGCGTTGTACCATTTCACCTTCAAATACGTTGAGTTGACGCCATTTTGGAATCATTTCTTCGTATGCTTCACCTTCACTTGGAGTAATTACTAAACGGCGTTTACCTTTAGTTTCTTTACCAAATGAAACGATACCAGAAATCTCTGCCAAAATTGCAGGCTCTTTTGGTTTACGCGCTTCAAATAAATCTGCAACACGTGGTAAACCACCGGTAATATCTTTAGTACCTGATGATTCTTGTGGAATACGTGCTAAAGAATCCCCGATATTAACTTCTGCATTATCGTCTAAAGTAACAATTGCTTTACCAGGTAAGAAGTATTGTGCTGGCACTTCTGTTCCTGGAATTAAAATATCGTTACCGTTAGCATCAACAAGTTTCAATGCTGGACGTAAATCTTTACCTGCAGTCGCACGTTCACCAACATCTTGTACCACGATTGATGAAAGACCTGTTAATTCATCAGTTTGACGAGTAACAGTTAAACCATCAATAATATCGACAAATTTCACAAAACCTTTTGCTTCAGAAACAACTGGCATTGTATGTGGATCCCAGTTCGCTACAGTTTCACCTGCAGTTACATCATCGCCATTAGCTTTATTTAAAATAGAACCATATGGCAATTTATAGTGCTCTTTAGTACGACCAAAAGTATCAATCACAGTCAACTCAGTATTACGAGAAGTAATTACAAGTTTACCGTCTTGGTTAGTTACGAATTTCGCATTAGTTAAACGAATAGTACCAGTATTCTTCACTTGAACACTTGATTCTTTCGCAGCTGCAGACGCCGCACCACCGATGTGGAATGTACGCATGGTTAACTGTGTACCTGGCTCACCGATTGATTGCGCTGCAATAACCCCGATTGCTTCACCTTGGTTAATTAAGTGTCCGCGTGCAAGGTCACGACCATAACATTTCGCACACACACCAAAATCAGTATCACAAGTTACAACTGAACGTACTTTGATGCTATCAACAGAGTGTTTATCAATCACTTCACACCATTTTTCATCTAATAGTGTATTACGTGGAATCAACACTTCTTCTGTACCTGGATTTAATACATCTTCTGCAGTTACACGTCCTAATACTAACTCTCTCAAGCTGACTTTTTCATCACCACCTTCAATTAATGGTGTCATCACGATACCTTCGTGTGTACCACAGTCATCTTCTACCACTACAAGGTCTTGTGCTACGTCAACTAAACGACGAGTCAAATAACCTGAGTTCGCTGTTTTCAACGCGGTATCCGCCAAACCTTTACGTGCACCATGGGTTGAAATAAAGTATTGAAGAACGTTTAGACCTTCGCGGAAGTTTGCTGTAATAGGAGTTTCAATGATCGAACCATCTGGACGAGCCATCAAACCACGCATACCAGCAAGCTGACGAATCTGTGCTGCAGAACCACGCGCCCCTGAATCAGCCATCATAAAGATGCTGTTAAATGAGCTTTGTTTTTCGAGTTCGCCGTTACGATTTACCACTTCTTCAGTAGAAAGGTTTTCCATCATCGCTTTCGCAACACGTTCATTCGCTGCTGCCCAAATATCGATAACTTTGTTATAACGTTCGCCAGCGGTTACTAAACCAGAGTTAAATTGTTCTTGAATTTCTGCTACTTCTTCTTCTGCTGAAGAAATAATTTCATATTTCTTCTCTGGAATCACCATATCATCAATACCAACTGATGAACCAGAACGTGCAGCATAAGCAAAACCAGTGTACATAATTTGGTCAGCAAAGATAACGCTGTCTTTCATTCCCAAACGACGATAGCTTTCGTTAATTAAACGAGAAATCGCTTTCTTACCTAAAGTTTGGTTGAATAGACTAAATGGCATACCTTTAGGTGCAATCATCCATAAAATCGCACGACCAACAGTCGTATCAGTTAAAGTGGTTTTCGCTTCAAATTCACCTTGTGCATTTTTCTCATATTCAGTAATACGTACTTTCACACGAGAGTGAAGTTCAGCTTGACCAGTACGATATGCTTTTTCAGCTTCACGTGGATCTTGTAACAACATTCCTTCGCCTTTACCGTTAACTTTTTCACGAGTCATATAGTAAAGACCTAATACCACGTCTTGAGATGGTACGATAATCGGATCACCGTTTGCTGGTGATAAAATGTTGTTGGTTGACATCATTAATGCACGAGCTTCTAATTGTGCTTCTAATGTCAATGGCACGTGAACCGCCATTTGGTCACCATCGAAGTCCGCGTTGAACGCCGCACAAACTAATGGATGCAATTGGATCGCTTTACCTTCGATTAAGATCGGTTCAAATGCTTGAATACCTAAACGGTGAAGTGTCGGTGCACGGTTAAGCAGAATTGGATGTTCACGAATAACTTCTGCCAAAATATCCCATACGATTGCATCTTCACGTTCAACCATTTTCTTCGCCGCTTTAATGGTTGATGCCAAACCACGACTTTCTAATTTTGCATAGATAAATGGACGGAATAATTCCAATGCCATTTTCTTCGGTAAACCACATTGATGTAAGCGTAAGTATGGACCTACGGTAATTACAGAACGACCTGAATAGTCAACACGTTTACCTAATAAGTTTTGACGGAAACGACCTTGTTTACCTTTGATCATATCCGCTAATGATTTTAATGGACGTTTATTTGAACCAGTAATCGCACGACCACGACGACCATTATCTAATAACGCATCTACAGATTCTTGTAACATACGTTTTTCATTACGCACAATAATATCTGGCGCAATTAAGTCTAAAAGACGTTTTAAACGATTGTTACGGTTGATCACACGACGATAAAGATCATTCAAATCTGATGTCGCAAAACGACCACCATCAAGTGGTACTAATGGACGTAAATCTGGTGGTAATACTGGTAATACAGTTAATACCATCCACTCTGGTTTATTACCAGATTGAATAAATGCTTCTAATAATTTTAAACGCTTAGTGATTTTTTTACGTTTAGTTTCTGAATTAGTTTCTTGTAACTCTTCACGTAATGTTTCACATTGGTGCTCAAGATCCATATCACGAAGTAAAGCTTGGATTGCTTCCGCACCCATTTTCGCTTCAAACTCATCGCCCCAACGCTCTTCTGCGTCTAAGAATTGTTCTTCAGTTAATAATTGACCTTTTTCAAGATCTGTCATACCTGGTTCGATCACAATGTATGATTCAAAATAAAGAACACGCTCAATATCACGTAATGGCATATCTAACAATAGACCGATACGAGATGGTAATGATTTTAAGAACCAAATATGTGCAACAGGAGAGGCTAACTCAATGTGCCCCATACGTTCACGACGTACCTTAGCTTGAGTAACTTCAACACCACATTTTTCACAAATCACGCCACGATGTTTCAAACGTTTATATTTACCACATAAACATTCGTAATCTTTCACTGGTCCGAAAATTCTGGCACAGAATAGACCATCGCGTTCAGGCTTGAAGGTACGATAATTGATAGTTTCTGGTTTTTTCACTTCACCATAAGACCATGAACGAATCATGTCTGGAGAAGCTAGACCAATTTTAATCACATCAAAGTCTTCACGAGATTTTGATTGTGTTTTTAAAAACTTAACTAAGTCTTTCACAGATTTGCTCCCATCGGAGTTAAACTTTATGCAAGTGCGGATTACTCCACACTTGCGCTAATCTTATTGGCTGAATTATTCAGCTTCCTCATCACCCAAATCAATGTTAATACCCAAAGAACGGATTTCTTTAAGTAATACATTAAATGACTCAGGCATACTTGGATCCATCTCATGCGTACCATCAACGATGTTTTTATACATCTTCGTACGACCATTGACGTCATCTGATTTCACAGTCAACATTTCTTGTAAGGTATATGCTGCACCGTATGCTTCTAATGCCCATACTTCCATCTCACCGAAACGTTGACCACCAAATTGAGCCTTACCACCAAGTGGTTGTTGAGTAACAAGACTGTACGAACCAGTTGAACGAGCATGCATCTTGTCATCTACTAAGTGGTTAAGTTTCAACATGTACATATAACCAACGGTTACTGGACGCTCAAATTTTTCCCCAGTACGACCATCATAAAGGGTAATTTGTCCTGATGTTGGCAAGCCTGCTAATTCAAGCAAACCTTTGATTTCTTTTTCTTCCGCACCATCGAATACTGGTGTCGCAAGCGGTAAACCTTTACGTAAGTTTTGCGCTAAACGCATTACTTCTTCATCAGTGAAAGTGCTGAGATCAACTTTCTGACAAGCGTCACCTAAATCATACGCTTTTTGGATATATTCACGTAATTTAGCAACTTCTTGTTTTTCTTTAATCATACGATTAATTTGATCACCGATACCTTTCGCCGCAAAACCTAAGTGGGTTTCAAGGATCTGACCGATGTTCATACGTGATGGTACCCCTAGTGGGTTCAACACGATATCAACTGGTTGGCCGTTTTCGTCATATGGCATATCTTCGATTGGGTTAATTTTTGAAATAACCCCTTTGTTACCGTGACGACCCGCCATTTTATCTCCAGGTTGGATTTGGCGTTTCACCGCAAGATACACTTTAACAACTTTCAATACGCCTGGTGCAAGATCATCACCTTGGATAATCTTGTTACGTTTAATTTCTAACTTACGATCAAACTCTTTACGTAATTCATCTAGCTGTTCAGCAAGCTGTTCTAATTGAGCTTGTTTCTCTTCATCAGCAAGAGATTGCTCAAGCCATTTCATACGATCGAGCTTCTCAAGTTTCTCTTCACTGAAGCCATTTGCTAATAACAATGAACGAACTCGAGTAAATAGACCTGCTTCAAGAATATCTAATTCCGCAGTTAAATCTTTCTTCGCTTGTTTTAACTGCATTTCTTCGATTTCTAGTGCACGTTTATCTTTTTCAACACCATCACGAGTAAATACTTGAACGTCAATAACAGTACCAGAAACACTATTTGGTACACGTAATGAAGAATCTTTTACATCAGAAGCTTTTTCACCAAAGATAGCACGAAGTAATTTTTCTTCTGGGGTTAATTGTGTTTCACCTTTTGGTGTTACTTTACCCACAAGAATATCGCCACCTTTTACTTCTGCACCGATATAAACGATACCTGATTCGTCAAGTTTACTTAACGCTGCTTCCCCAACGTTTGGAATATCAGCGGTAATTTCTTCAGAACCTAATTTGGTGTCACGTGCGATACAAGAAAGCTCTTGAATATGAATAGTTGTGAAACGATCTTCTTGTACAACACGTTCAGAAACTAACATTGAGTCTTCGAAGTTATAACCATTCCATGGCATAAATGCGACACGCATATTTTGACCTAATGCCAACTCACCTAAGTCAGTTGATGGTCCATCTGCCAACACTTCACCACGACCAATCGGTTCACCTAATGACACACATGGTACTTGGTTAATACAAGTGTTTTGGTTAGAACGGGTGTATTTAGTTAAGTTATAAATATCAATACCCGCTTCACCTGGGATAGTTTCATCTTCGTTAACTTTTACTACGATACGAGAAGCATCAATATATTGAACATAACCACCACGTTTCGCAACGACAGTTACCCCAGAGTCAACTGCTACTGCTTTTTCAATACCAGTTCCAACTAATGGTTTATCTGCACGTAATGTAGGCACTGCTTGACGTTGCATGTTTGCCCCCATCAACGCACGGTTAGCATCGTCGTGCTCTAAGAATGGAATCAACGCTGCCGCAACAGATACAACTTGTTGAGTAGAAATATCCATATATTGGATATCTTCTGGACGATATAAACCAGATTCACCATGTTCACCACGTGCAGTAACAAAAGTATCAGTAAAGCGGAAATTCTCATCTAGGTTTGAGTTCGCCTGTGCGATAACATAGTTACCTTCTTCAATTGCAGATAAATACTCAATCTCTTCAGTAACTTGTCCATTAACTACTTTACGATATGGTGTTTCTAAGAAACCATAATCATTGGTACGTGCATATACAGAAAGTGAGTTAATCAAACCGATGTTTGGACCTTCAGGGGTTTCGATTGGACACACACGACCATAGTGTGTAGCGTGAACGTCACGCACTTCGAATCCAGCACGTTCACGAGTTAAACCACCTGGACCTAAAGCAGAAATACGACGTTTATGCGTTACTTCTGACAATGGGTTATTTTGATCCATAAATTGTGATAATTGTGATGAACCAAAGAATTCTTTAACCGCTGCAGAAATTGGTTTTGCATTGATCAAATCTTGTGGTGTTACTGAATCTAAATCACCTAAAGATAAACGCTCTTTTACTGCTCTTTCAACACGAACTAAACCAATACGGAATTGATTTTCTGCCATTTCACCTACTGAACGAATACGACGGTTTCCTAAATGGTCAATATCATCCACTTCACCACGACCATTACGGATATCAATCAATTTCTTCATCACTAAGATGATATCTTCTTTACTAAGAATACCGTTGCCTTCGCCTTCAGGAATATCTAATGAGCGATTAAATTTCATACGACCAACTGCAGAAAGATCATAACGATCTGCAGAGAAGAATAAGTTATCAAATAAACCTTCTGCTGCTTCTTTTGTTGGTGGCTCACCTGGGCGCATCATACGATAAATTTCAACTAATGCGCTAAGACGATCATAAGATGGATCGACACGTAATGTTTCTGAAATGTACGGTCCATGATCAAGATCGTTAGTAAATAATGTTTCAATAGTTGTATAGCCTGCTTGACTTAAATTCGCTAACACTTCAAGACTAAGTTCAGCATTTGCAGGACAAATAACTTCGCCAGTTTCTAAATTGATGTAATCTTTTGCAGAAACTTTTCCTACAATATATTCCGCTGGAACAACAACTTGTGAAATATTATCTCTTTTTAATTGATTAATATGACGAGCAGTAATACGGCGTCCACGCTCAACATAAACTTTACCATTAGCTTCAATATCGAAAGTTGCAGTTTCACCACGCAATCTTTCTGGCACTAATGTCATTAATAATTGATTATCTTTAATTTCAAATACAATTTTGTTGAAGAAAAGGTCTAAGATTTCTTCTGTCGTATAGCCTAAAGCACGTAAGATAATGGTTGCTGGTAATTTACGACGACGGTCAATACGCGCGAAAAGATTATCTTTTGGATCAAATTCAAAATCTAACCATGAACCACGATAAGGGATAATACGTGCATTGTATAAAATTTTACCTGAAGAATGGGTTTTACCTTTATCACTATCAAAGAATACGCCTGGACTACGATGTAATTGTGAAACGATAACACGCTCTGTTCCATTGATCACAAAAGTACCATTATCAGTCATCAATGGGATTTCACCCATATATACATCTTGCTCTTTAATATCTTTAACTGTACCTGGCGCGGCATCTTTGTCATAACTTACAAGACGAAGTTTAACGCGTAGTGGTGCTGCATAAGTCGTACCTCTGATTTGGCACTCTCTTACATCAAATACAGGCTCACCTAACTTGTAATCCACATATTGCAACTCAGTATTTCCGTTATTACTGACGATTGGAAATACTGAACGGAATGCAGCTTCTAAACCTTGCTGACCTTCAGGATCTTTCTGGATAAACTTCTCAAAAGAGTCTAATTGGATAGTTAATAAATAAGGAATATTTAAAACTTGCGGACGTTTGCCGAAGTCTTTACGAATACGTTTTTTTTCGGTATAGGAGTAAACCATAGGTTCCTCTGCTTGCTGTTCAGACCCACAATCCACACACTCTCGCTGTATTATACAAGGTGGCAGTGTAAAATTGATACCGTTAGGATTGTTTTATACTTATAAAACAATAACTTAAATTTAGTCATTTGATGACTTCATTTGATAAAAACTGTGAGTGTTAAACGGTAATTTCTCTCAGTTTCTGAAAGGCACAAAATGGCTGATGATAAAATCACCAGCCATTCTTGCTAAAAATCAAATAATATCAATTATTTAATTTCAACTTGTGCACCAGCTTCTTCTAACTCTTTCTTAAGAGCTTCAGCTTCTGCTTTAGCAACACCTTCTTTTAAGGTTGCTGGAGCTGATTCAACTAAGTCTTTAGCTTCTTTCAAGCCTAAACCTGTTGCACCGCGAACTGCTTTGATTACTGCAACTTTGTTTGCACCAGCTGCTGCTAAGATTACATCAAATTCAGTTTTTTCTTCAGCTGCTGCTGCTTCGCCGCCAGCTGCTACTGCTACTGCAGCTGCTGCCGCAGAAACACCAAATTTTTCTTCCATTGCAGAAATAAGTTCTACAATTTCCATTACTGATTTTTCAGCAATTGCTTCAATGATTTGTTCGTTAGTTAATGACATAACAATCGTTTCCTAAAGTAAGTAAAATTTTTAAACCAATAAACTACTAATATTAAGCAGCTTCTTTTTGATCGCGAATCGCCGCAATAGTACGTACAAGTTTTCCAGCCGCAGCTTCTTTCATTGTACCCATTAAACGTGCAATTGCTTCTTCGTATGTTGGTAGAGTTGCTAAACGATCGATAGCTTTTGCTTCGATGAACTCACCTTCAAAGGCTGCGCCTTTAATTTCGAACTTATCGTTTGCTTTAGCAAATTCTTTGAACAAACGTGCTGCAGCACCTGGATGTTCATTAGAGAATGCGATAAGTGTCGGACCTTTAAACGTATCTTTCATGCATTCAAATGCGGTACCTTCAACGGCACGACGTAATAAAGTATTACGTACAACACGCATATACACGCCAGCTTCACGAGCTGATTTACGTAATTCAGTCATTTTGTCTACTGTTACACCACGAGAATCCGCAGCTACAGCAGATAACGCACCCTTGGCAACTTCGCTTACTTCAGCAACAACTGCTTGTTTATCTTGAAGATTTAATGCCATTGGCTTTTAGCTCCTGAAATACATTTATCTAGTTTTCTAGACATAATAAAACCCAATCTGACAACTTAACAGATGGGGACGAATTTCGGTGCCAGAAGCAGAAAAATTCTTATCTGTACACCATCTACGCAGGATTATTAAGAAATACAACGACCTTAAGTCACTTCCCCTGCGGTCTTGGATGAGGCTTGAATAGGTCAAGCACCAACCAGAATTCTTGCTTATAAAAGTCAAGGTTGTAGATTATAGAGATAACCTACAACATTGTAAAGCCTATATTATAAGCTGTTTTGATCAACTTCTACACCAGCGCCCATAGTAGTAGAAATACTTACTTTCTTAATATAAACGCCTTTTGCAGTAGTTGGTTTTGCTTTATTTAATGCAGCTAATAAAGCTTGTAAGTTTTCTTTGATTTGATCTGCTTCAAAGTTCACTTTACCGATAGTGGTATGGATAATACCGTTTTTATCATTACGGTAACGAACCTGACCAGATTTAGCATTTTTAACTGCTTCAGCCACGTTTGGAGTTACTGTACCAACTTTAGGGTTTGGCATTAAACCACGTGGACCAAGGATTTGACCTAATTGACCAACAACGCGCATTGCATCTGGAGAAGCGATAACAACATCAAAGTCCACTTCGCCTTTTTTCACTTGCTCAGCAAGATCTTCCATACCAACTAAATCAGCACCTGCTGCTTTAGCCGCATCTGCATTTGCACCTTGGGTGAATACAGCAACACGAACTGTACGACCAGTTCCGTGTGGTAATACAGTAGCACCACGTACGTTTTGATCAGATTTACGTGCATCAATACCTAAGTTCACAGCAACATCAACGCTTTCAACGAATTTTGCAGTTGCTAATTCTTTTAACAATGCTACTGCTTCGTTGATTTCATATGCTTTAGTTGAATCTACTTTGGCTTTAATTGCTTTCATGCGTTTGGTTAGTTTTGCCATTGATTAGTCCTCCACTACCAAGCCCATTGAACGTGCAGTACCTTCAATAGATTTCATCTTAGTTTCAATTGTTGCACCAGTCATATCAGCCGCTTTAAGTTCTGCAATTTCGCGGACTTGTTGACGAGTTACTTTACCCACTTTTTCTTTATTTGGTTTACCAGAACCAGATTTGATACCAGCTGCTTTTTTCAATAATACTGCCGCTGGAGGAGTTTTAGTAATGAAAGTAAAAGAACGGTCTGCATATACAGTAATTACAACTGGAATTGGTAAACCTTTTTCGATGCTCTCAGTACGAGCGTTGAATGCTTTACAGAATTCCATGATGTTAACACCTTGTTGACCCAACGCAGGACCAACTGGTGGACTTGGGTTTGCCATACCAGCTGCAACTTGCAACTTAACGTAGGCCTGAACTTTTTTTGCCATAGTTTTATTTCCTCATTATGGGTGATAACGCCTTTCGGCTCCCCGTTGTTTTAAAAGCACGCCATTCTAATGAAAGAAATGGCGTTTTTCAAGAGAATCAAGCGAAAAATTAGCTTAATTTTTCAACTTGACTAAAATCTAATTCGACAGGTGTTGCACGTCCGAAAATAGATACAGATACTTTTAAGCGGCTCTTTTCATAATCCACTTCTTCCACTGTACCATTGAAGTCTGCAAAAGGACCTTCTTTAACACGAACTTCTTCACCAGGTTGGAACATTGTTTTCGGTCTTGGTTTATCACTATTTTGTTCTAAGCGATTCAAGATCATTTCAGCTTCACGATTAGAAATTGGTGCTGGGTGATCTGGTGTACCACCAATAAATCCCATTACACGTGGCACACTGCGCACCAAATGCCATGTATCATCATTCATTACCATTTGTACTAATACATAGCCTGGGAAAAATTTTCTTTCACTTTTTCTACGTTTTCCACCAACATTCTCAACTACTTCTTCAGTTGGTACTAATACTTCGCCAAATTGATCTTCCATATTGTGCAACTTAATGTATTCACGTAATACAGTAGCAACACGCGATTCAAATCCTGAAAAAGCTTGTAGCACATACCAACGTTTTTGCGTTGTATTCTCACTCATAATTAGAACCTCAAGTTGGTGATAAAGTTAATTAAAGAAACGATTAAAGAATCTAGGCCCCATAAAATTAATGAAACCACCACAGTAACTCCCATCACAACTAAGGTTGTTTGAGTTGCTTCTTGGCGGGTAGGCCAAATAATTTTTCTTAACTCAATACGAGATTCTTTTAAAAAGGTTCTTGCAGTTGTACCCTGTTTGGTGAATGCAGCGGCTAATAAAGCACCTAACAACAATACTACCATCGCTGGAACACGTACAACGGAAGAAAATTGATCTTTAAAGTAAATGTTACCTACTGCGGCAACTAATACGAAAATCACAGCAACAAACCATAATAGTGCACTACTAAAGCCTTTTGCTTTATTCTCATCTTCTGGAGATGTTTTCTTTTTCTCAATTTCTGAACTCATTATGAACCTACATAAAACCTAATAAATAAAACTTATAGGGAGATTTTTAAGCCCGCAATTCTAGCACTTTATTGTTAGATTTCATACAAAAATTATCTGAATGTATCAATTTTCAATCAGAACATCCGAAAAAACATAAATATAGGCTAAATCACAGGTCTGCTACGATAGAAAAGTAATCCTGGCAAGGCTAAACCAAAAACAATTGCTGCAAGAATAAAGCCTGTTTTCACAAAATACTCCAATGCTTGTGCTAATAATGCTTCGCTATAATTGTAATGCGCTATCTGTACGATCGCGATCATTGCTTTATAGGCATAAACACCTGGAATCATCGGAATAATTGCCGCCACAGTAAATACTTTTGGATGTGCTAAAAATCGTTGTGAAAGATAAACACCAATAAACCCAATCAACGCTGCAGCAAAGAACGTACCAAAAACTAATGGCACACTACAATAACTGACTAGAATGGTACGAAAACAGTGTCCTAATGCGCCAAGCGTTGCACAATATTTTAAGGCTTTCGGCGGTACATTGAAAATCAACGCAAAGCCTACTGCAGGAATTGCCGCAAAAAACAGATCATTTAATAAAGTTAATACTACATTCATATTTAACTCCATGCGTTAATGTGCAATACCGCTAAGGCAAAGACAATACCAATACAGGCACCAAATGTTAAGACTGTCGCTACTGCCCAACGGCCAAGTCCCATATTGACATAACCTTTTAATACATCAGATAAAGAATTGATTAATGGAAATCCTGGTACCAATAACAACACACTCGATGCCAAAGCAATCTCAGGTTCATTGCCCCAACCATGTAACAACGCTTGTCCTGACACACAGGAAGCAACAAAAGCAGTAATCGCAAAGTTTAATAGCGGATTATAGTGCCGTTTACCTAACTCTTGTCGCACAAACATTCCCAACGCTGAAGCGAAGAAAGTAACTAATGAAATAATAATATCGCCACCTGCTAATCTGGCAAAACTCGCGCAAGATAATCCCACCATCACAACTACAAACCAACGGTTATAACGAAATGGTTTTACTTCATCTAATTTCTTTCTTACTTGATGGACACCATAAATTTTATGTTCCGCTGCGATAACGATTCGCTGTACTTGTGTTACCACCGCCATATTAATCCCACTATCATAATTACGGCGAGTTGTAGTAATACATTGTTCTTTGTGGCGCGTCGTGATGACAATTGCGTTCGGAGTCAAAGCAGCTTCCACACTTTCCACACCTAACGCCTTACCTAAACGGCAAGCAACTTGATCGACTAGCGTACTTTCTGCACCATGCTGCAACATCAATATTGCAGCTCTAGCACATAAGCGCGTGATCTCTTGCTGAGCTTCATATGATAATTCAGACATTCTCTTCTACCCTATAAAAATGAGGCAGTTATTATACAAACAAGTTGTCATCTCCAATATGGATATAGATCAAATACTGGAATTTCGCTTCTCAAGAAAATTGCGCAAAATTTAAATATAGTAATGTACCTCAATCGTAATAAGCGCTAAAATTATTCGCCTTTGACAGAACCAGTTTCTATCAACCTACAAAACTAATGATTGCACTTTAGTTAGTTTTTGCAACTACAGCAAAAACGCCAACACTAAACATCTGCATCACCAATAATTATTTTACTTTTTATTGTTATCTATATTTGATGTTCCATCATCTTTTCACCCTGATATGGAACATTTGTTATTAATTATTGATTGAATACGATTGATTGCTAAGGAAAATTTATACCATGTTGTCAAGAAAATCTGCTCGTCGTATTGAATACGCCAGAGTAGTAATTATGGCTTTTGCGGCTTTTGTTTTTAATACTACAGAATACATTCCTGTCGCTTTGCTTACCGATATTGCCCACAGTTTCGCCATGCCGGTATCGGAAGTTGGTTTGATGATTACTGTTTATGCGTGGATTGTGTCATTGATGTCACTTCCATGTATGTTAATGACTGCCAAGTTAGAACGTCGTCAGTTATTAATTAAATTATTTATACTTTTTATTGTTAGTCATATCCTTTCTGCTATTGCATGGAATTATTGGATATTATTGCTCTCTCGCATTGGTATTGCACTAACGCATTCTATATTTTGGTCAATCACTGCTTCTCTAACTATGCGTATCGCACCAAAAGATAAAAAAATTCAAGCATTAGGTTTATTGGCAATGGGTTCTGCGTTAGCTATGGTATTAGGATTACCGCTTGGACGTGTTATTGGTCAATGGTTTAGCTGGCGTACGACTTTTGCTTTGATTGGTATTATTGCACTATTAATTCTATTTATGTTAAGTCGCCTATTACCACATTTACCAAGCCAAAATGCAGGTTCATTAAAGAGTTTACCTGTTCTAGCAAAAAGACCAATGTTATTAGGTATTTATGGCTTAACAGCAATTATTATCTCTGCTCATTTTACTGCATATAGTTATATTGAACCTTTTATGTTAAGAATTAGTCAGGTATCTGCAAGCGCTGCAACCGCAGGACTATTAATTTTTGGCTTAGCTGGACTTTTAGCCAGCCTCTTGTTCAATTTGTTATATCGCTTAATGCCGATTAAGTTTCTCGCCACTGCAATGACAATTCTTACCGCTTCGTTAATTTCATTACATTATCTTAGTCATAGTGAAATTGCCCTATTCATACTGATCTTAATCTGGGGTATTGGTATTTCTGCTTTGGGTTTAGGCATGCAAATGCGTGTTTTACAACTGGCGCCAGATGCCACCGATTTAGCCTCCTCTATTTATTCCAGCATTTATAACATTGGTATTGGCGGTGGCGCATTAATCGGTAACCAAGTCATGCAACATTTAGGTTTAAAGCATATTGGTGATGTCGGAGCTATATTAGGGATTATTGCGATTCTTTGGTTTATTTTTATTCAGTTAAAATTTCGCCATAGACCATTACATATTCAGCATTAATACTAATCAAAAAAGTTGCTTATTCTTTTTCGTTTTTTCCAAGGTTTGTGCTACCTTAAACGCTTTGAATTTTGTCTAAATATAACTATGAAAACCATCGTTTTAAAATTTGGAACCAGTGTATTAACCCAAGGGTCATCAAAACTTAATCGTCCACATATGTTGGAAATCGTGCGACAATGCGCAACACTGCATCAACAAGGCTACCGTATTATTATCGTTACTTCTGGTGCTGTTGCAGCTGGCAGACACTATTTAAATTATCCTTCACTGCCGGCAACAATTGCTTCAAAACAATTACTCGCTGCTGTCGGGCAGAGCCAACTTATCCAAACGTGGGAACAACTTTTTGAAATTTACGATATAAAAATTGGGCAAATCTTACTTACTCGTGCTGACTTTGAAGATCGCGAACGTTTCATTAATGCACGCGATACGCTAATGGCATTGCTTGATAATCAAATTATTCCAGTGATTAATGAAAATGATGCTGTTGCAACGGCAGAGATTAAAGTCGGTGACAATGATAATCTCTCTGCATTAACTGCAATTTTGGCGCACGCAGATCAACTCTATTTATTGACCGATCAACAAGGTTTATTTGATTGTGATCCAAGAAGCAACCCTGATGCAAAACTGATTTCAGTTGTTGAAAAAATTACTAATGAAACTCGTGCGATTGCAGGTGGTAGCGTATCTGGATTGGGTACTGGCGGAATGTCCACAAAAATTACCGCTGCTGATATTGCAACACGTTCAGGTATTGAAACCATTATCGCTGCTGGCGGACGCAAGAATGTCATCGTTGATCTAGCAAATGATGTCGATATTGGTACAAAATTTAAAGTACCAAATCATGCCATTGACGGTCGTAAGCAATGGTTATTTGCAGCGCCTATTGCCGGTAAAATCACCGTCGATCAGGGTGCTGAACAGGCTTTAACCATTCAGCATAAATCGCTACTTCCTGCTGGTATTCAACAAATTGACGGTACTTTTTCTCGTGGTGAAGTCATTATGCTGCAAAATACTAACGGCAAGCCATTAGCGCGCGGTATGGTACGTTACAACAGTGATGCTTTACAACAAATTAAGGGACAACAATCCCATAAAATCAATGATATTTTAGGTTACGAATATGGCTCCGTTGTGATCCACTGTGACGATCTTGTTTTATTATAGGAATAGGCTATGACAGATTTACAACAAATGGGGAAATTGGCGAAAGAGGCTGCTTTTCGTCTCGCAGAACTTTCTCATCAACAAAAGAATGCAGTATTAGCTTGTATTGCACAACAATTAAAACAGCGCCAACAAGATATTCTGAACGCAAATGCAAAAGATATTCAAAATGCTGAACAACAAGGAATCAGCAAAGCATTGATCGATCGTTTAATGCTTACAGAATCACGTTTGGATAATATTATTCATGAAGTCAAACATGTTATTTCTCTTCCCGATCCTGTTGGTAATATTATTGATGGTGCAGAACTTGACAGCGGCATTAAAATTGAAAGAAAACGAGTACCGCTCGGCGTTATTGGTGTGATTTATGAAGCTCGTCCAAATGTCACCGTTGATGTTGCTTGTCTTTGCCTTAAGACAGGTAATGCGGCAATTTTACGTGGTGGTAAAGAAACACAATACACTAATCAAATTCTAGTTGAAATTATTCAACAGGCTTTAACCAGCGAACAACTTCCTGCTGCTGCAATTCAGGCGATTACTAATCCAGATCGTCAACTTATCACCCAACTGCTCAAATTAGATCAATATATTGATATGATTATTCCTCGTGGTGGTGCAGCGCTACATCAATTATGCAAAGAGCAATCCACAATTCCTGTGATTGTTGGTGGAATTGGTGTCTGCCATCTATTTGTGGAACAATCGGCAGATTTCGATAAATCATTAACCGTTATTCATAATGCGAAAACCCAGCGTCCAAGCACCTGTAACACACTGGAAACGCTATTAGTTCAAGAAAGTATTGCTGCTGAATTTTTGCCAAAACTTGCGACATACAATCAACAGCCATTAATCACATTCCATGCTGATCCACAAGCATTCGCTATTCTTGCTCAACATACTGATCGGGTAAAACCATTAGAAGAAGCTACTCTTAGCCAAGAATGGCTATCTCTTGATCTGAATGTTGTCGTTGTTAAAGACATTGATCAAGCGATTGCCCATATCCGTCAATATGGCAGCCAGCACTCTGACGGTATCTTGAGTCAAAATCCACAACTTTTAATGCAATTTGCTCAACAAGTCGATTCTGCTGCTGTTTATCTCAATGCAAGTACACGTTTCACTGACGGCGGCGAATTTGGATTAGGTGCGGAAGTGGCAGTAAGTACACAAAAACTGCACGCTAGAGGCCCTATGGGCTTAGAAGCACTTACCACCTATAAATGGATCTGTTCTGGCGATTATGCCATTAGAAAATAATCTTTCTTGTTATCGCACTATCTTTAACTGTTGATAAAGATAGTGCTGATAATTATGTAATAAAGTCTTATCTTCAATATCATATTCTTGTAAAGCACCACCCAATTTACGCATAGCAATGTTGGCTTTAAAGAAGCGATCTGCTTCTAATCCGGCAGCCTCTAATAATATGCCACCAATTTGTGCAATATCTAACAAATTCGTTACTTTAATTGGGTTAGTCGCATAATTCGCTCTTAGCGTAAATTGCGTAATATAATCAGGATGCTTAAACTGTGAAACTGTTGGCTGATATTCTACTTTTTTACGCTCAAAATTAGGCTGATGATCGCCAAAATATCCTAGCAGATATGGTTTACCACGTTGCTGTAAATAACAATTAAACTGCTCCATACAATCATTCAACTTCTCTAAACGCTGCACATAATCGTTGATTAAGCCGATATGATGAGCCGTCCAATTTCCATCGATAATTTGATAAAAATTTTCTGTATGTGCGTGATAAGGGCCATGTTCATACATTGTTAAAACATAGATAAATATTGGCTGAGTGATTTCTTGTAGCTTAGGATGCTGTTTTTCCAAAATCATTTGTACATATTTCGCCATATCATGGCTTTCAATATGCCATAAATTTTTTGACATTGGGGCTGGGTAGCCTAAATCTTGTGGTTGTAGCAATAAATCAAAACCCAAATATTCATAGGCCTGTTTTGCATTGTAATTCCCCTTAGTAAAGGGACTTAATGCTACGCAATAATAACCATGCTGTTTTAAATTCTTCAGCAAACTATATTCTAAATGAGGAACTACAGAATAAAACACTGAACTCGCCATCGCACCAAAATCTGTTGATGGCACCCCTGCTAAAAAAGCAAATTCAGATTTCCATGTTGCTCCGCCATACGTATGTACACGCAATAAGTTATGCAGTACTAAATCTTGACGTGGTTGATACATTGTCAGTGCTGGTAGTGAAGCCGATTGAAACGCAAATTGTTGCGGATCAAATGTTGATTCATGTAACCAAATAACAATATCAGGTCTTTCTTCCTTTAATGAATAATCAGCAACTGTTGCCATTTTTTGCTGAAAATGTGTTTCATCTCCCTCGATTTGCGGTACATGAAAAAATACACCTCGTGTCGACATCGGTAAATTTAAAAAGACATCTCGTCCATCATCTGGCAACGAATCTAACCACACCTGAATCGCTTGTGGATGTTTGCTGTAATAAAACATTACACTAAATGAAATGATTGTTCCCACCAAGCCTAATAGTTGTGCAACAACCCCTAACGATTCAACTGATGCAAATCCAATAACTGCATAAACAGCTAATCCCAATAATCCTAAAATGGCCAAAATTGCACTTTTATAATGCAATAATGTTTCCCAATTACGAGGATCAAAGGCAAGAATAAAATCTGAAATTAATAAGGGTTGCTTGTAATAATGAATCTTTAAACGATGAAATAACATCAAAATGACAAACAAAATACTGGCAAAATTGAGCGCTCTTTGCCATTGAGCCGTTGCCATAAACATCAGAGAAAAGAAGAATATAAAAAGAGATATTGCAAAAAGATAGGTCCAACGATAATGTGATTTAATAATAAAAATCAAAGTACTCAGACTAAATAAAGCTAATAAAATATATTCCATATTGAATATCTCAATTTATGATTTTTAGAATTTATCCTGAATTATTACATAGATAATTCCAATACAAAATAAAAAAACCGCATTGATCATCATAACCAATGCGGTTTATCAATAAATTGTTGAAATTAAGAGCGTTTCATCGCTTCAAAGAACTCTTCATTTGTCTTAGTCATTGATAATTTATCAATTAAGAATTCCATTGCCTCAATTTCACCCATTGGATGAACAATCTTACGTAAAATCCACATTTTTTGTAATTCATCCGGTGTAGTGAGCAACTCTTCCTTACGTGTACCTGAACTATTAAAGTCAATCGCTGGGAATACTCGTTTTTCTGCGATTTTACGAGAAAGATGAAGTTCCATATTACCAGTTCCTTTGAATTCCTCGTAAATAACTTCATCCATCTTAGAGCCAGTATCCACTAACGCAGTTGCAATAATGGTTAAACTACCACCTTCTTCCACATTACGTGCAGCACCGAAGAAACGTTTTGGACGATGTAACGCATTCGCATCAACCCCACCTGACAACACTTTACCGGATGCTGGCGTCACTGTATTGTAAGCACGCGCTAAACGAGTAATAGAATCCAATAAAATCACCACATCTTTTTTATGTTCTACTAAACGTTTTGCTTTTTCGATTACCATTTCCGCAACTTGAACGTGGCGAGCAGCAGGTTCATCAAAAGTTGATGCAACCACTTCACCTTTTACCATACGTTGCATTTCGGTTACTTCTTCTGGACGTTCATCAATCAGCAATACCATTAAAATACATTCTGGATAATTATAGGTAATGCTTTGCGCAATATTTTGTAAGAACATAGTCTTACCTGCTTTTGGTGGCGCAACAATCAATGCACGTTGACCTTTCCCAATCGGCGCGGCTAAATCCAAAATACGAGCAGTTAAGTCTTCAGTTGAACCATTACCACGCTCCATACGTAAACGGTAATTAGCGTGTAAAGGTGTTAAGTTTTCAAAAAGGATTTTATTGCGAGAGATTTCAGGACGGTCATCATTAACTTGATTTACTTTGAGAAGAGCAAAATAACGTTCACCTTCTTTTGGCGGGCGAATTTTTCCTTCAATCATATCGCCAGTACGCAGATTAAAACGGCGGATCTGACTTGGCGATACATAAATATCATCAGGACCAGCTAAATAAGAACTATCAGCAGAACGTAAGAAACCAAAGCCATCAGGTAAGATTTCTAACACACCATCACCAAAAATATCTTCACCACTTTTGGAATGTTGTTTGAGGATAGCAAAAATAATGTCTTGTTTTCTTAAACGCGCTAAATTTTCGAGCCCCATTTGTTCTTCGCCCAATTTCACTAGCTCAGAAACAGGAGTATTTTTTAATTCTGTTAAATTCATAATAACTGAAATGTTGTTGTAGATTAGATTAAAAACGAATTGTAATTTAGATATGAGATAAAATTTCAGTGGCAAAATTACCATTAAAAAAGACTATTGTCTAGTTTTAGAGTAGAATTTGCCCTGAATTAAGCAAATTTTACTAAAATCTCAAGATTATTTATGGAACATCAATATCTGACAACAACTCGTTTTAGCGATTTTTCTTTGCATCCCACGATCCAAAGTGCATTACAGCAAATGGGATTAGAATACTGTACCCCAATTCAAGCGCTCTCTTTACCCTATTCATTACAAGGTAAAGATATTGCAGGTCAAGCACAAACAGGAACAGGAAAAACAATCGCTTTTCTAACGGCACTGTTTCAACGTTTACAACAATCCCCAACCGCAAAACAGCATTTATCTGCACTCATCCTGGCACCGACTCGCGAGCTGGCTGTCCAAATTTATCATGATGCGCAACTATTTGCACAACACACAGGATTATCCTTAGGCTTAGCCTATGGTGGTGACGGTTATGAGAAACAGATGCAGACATTACAGGCGGGAGTTAATGTCTTAATTGGTACCACAGGACGCGTGATCGATTACGTTAAACAACGTATTATCTCTTTAAATCAGATCCAATGTGTCGTATTAGATGAAGCTGACAGAATGTTCGATCTTGGTTTTATTCGTGATATTCGCTATTTATTGCGCCACTGTCCGCCACCAACTGAACGTTTAACAATGCTATTTTCTGCAACACTCTCTTTTAAAGTACGTGAATTAGCCTTTGAGGATATGAATGATCCACATTATGTTGAGATCGAATCAACCTATAAAACTGCCGACAGCGTTAAAGAAGAACTTTTTTATCCGTCAAATGAAGACAAAATGAAGTTACTACTAACATTGCTTGAAGAAGAGTGGCCTGAACGCTGTATTATTTTTGCTAACACTAAGCATCAATGTGAAAAAATTTGGCACTATCTAATCGTGGATGGGCATCGTGCAGGTCTATTAACAGGCGACGTCATCCAAAAGAAACGTTTTCAATTATTAGAACAATTTACTCATGGACAATTAGACATTCTAGTTGCTACTGATGTGGCTGCGCGTGGATTACATATTCCACAAGTTACCCACGTTTTTAATTATGACTTACCTGATGACTATGAAGATTATGTGCATCGAATCGGCCGAACTGGGCGCGCTGGTGAAACAGGAATCTCAATTAGTTTTGCTTGTGAAGATTATGCTATTAATCTCCCAGCCATTGAGCAATATATAGGCCACCACATTCCGGTAAGTCATTATGATCCAACTGCTTTATTGCCTTTACCTAAAATCAAAAGAGCACGTTCCAATAAAAAATATTATTCTGCTAACGCTCATCATAAATAAATTAAAAAATGCCATTTATCTACCACTAAATGGCATTTGCTAATTTTCCTCTCACTCAATTTTGTTCTAATTTCCTTCACAACCAATATCGTGATACAATTCGCCCCTTAAATTTTCAAGATGTATCATTTTTAAGCAAAAAAGGGCTTTAGTGTGTTAGAAATTATTGTCGCTGAATTAGACAATCTGAAAGCAAAAGATATTTTAGTACTTGATGTGAAAGGTAAATCACCAATCACTGATCATCTTATTATCTGTACTGGTAATTCCAGCCGTCATGTCGCTTCTTTAGGCGAAAACTTAATGACACATTGCAAACAAAAACAGATTGAAAATTTTGGTGCAGAAGGTTTCAACACCAGTGATTGGATCGTCGTCGATTTCGGTCAAGTCATGGTGCACATTATGCAAGAAGAAGCTCGTACCCTATATCAATTAGAAAAACTATGGGCTTAATAATATGAAATTGCAGCTAATTGCCGTTGGTACCAAAATGCCTGCTTGGGTAACTGAAGGTTTTGAAGAATATCAACGCCGTTTTCCAAAAGATTTACCGCTTGAATTAATTGAAATTCCAGCTGGTAAACGTGGTAAAAATGCTGATATTAAACGTATCCTGGAAAAAGAAGGTGAAGCAATGCTCGCCGCATGCGGTAAAAATAGTATGATCATCACATTAGATATTCCTGGAAAACCTTGGACAACACCACAATTAGCACAACAGTTAGAGAGCTGGAAACAAGATGGTCGTGATGTTAGCTTATTGATCGGTGGTCCTGAAGGATTATCACCAGAATGTAAACAAGCGGCAGAACGTAGCTGGTCATTGTCACCTTTAACCTTACCACATCCATTAGTACGTATTGTCGTTGCTGAAAGCCTATATCGTGCTTGGAGTTTAACCACAAACCACCCTTATCATCGAGAATAATTCAGATGAAATTAATGAAATTTTTGCAAGAAAAGGAAACTATCCGCGACAACCAAGCAGAAAGTAATCTGTTTGCTCGTCGTGCATTAATTTCATTTATTGGTGTTTTAGTGCTGACAGGTGTTTTAATCACCAACTTGTACAATCTACAAGTTGTTAATTATGAAACTTATCAAACTCGTTCCAACGGTAATCGGATTAAGTTGCTACCTATTGCGCCAACCAGAGGCATTATTTACGATAAAAATAATAAAATTCTTGCCGAAAATCTGACTTTTTTTGGTTTATACATTGTGCCTGAAAAAGTAGATAATTTAGACGCCACCTTCAATCAACTACGCCAAATTGTTGGCTTAACTGACGAAGATATCGAAGCCTTTAAAAAAGAACGTCGTCGTTCACAACGCTATACGCCAATTTTATTAAAAGCGGATCTTAGTGAAGAACAAATTGCACGTTTTTCCGTTAACCAATACGCTTTTCCAAGCATAGAAGTAAAACCTTATTTCAAACGTCATTATCTATATGGAGAACCATTAACACATATTCTCGGTTATGTGGCTCGAATCAATGATCGCGATGTGGAACGTTTGAAACAAGAAGAAAAAGAAGCCAATTACTCCGGTACTCATGATATTGGTAAATTAGGTATCGAACGTTATTACGAAGATGTGTTGCATGGGCAAGTTGGCTTTGAAGAAGTGGAAGTTAATAGCCAAGGTAAAGTAATTCGTAAATTACGTGAACAACCGGCAATTGCAGGGAAAAATATTCGTTTAACCTTAGATGTAGATTTACAACGCTATATTTTTAATCTATTAGGCGATCAAAAAGCAGCCGTCGTCGTGATGAATCCTAAAGATAGCAGTATTCTCGCGATGGTTTCTACTCCTAGTTATGACAATAACTTATTCGTAGATGGTATCTCTTATAACGACTACCAACGTTTATTAAACGATAGTGATCGTCCACTCTATAGTCGTGCCTTACAAGGCGCTTATCCACCTGCTTCTACGGTCAAACCTTTTATTGCAGTTTCGGCACTCACAGAAGGTGTTATTACGCCTAATACTACTTTCTATGATCCAGGTTATTTTGCCATTCCTAATACGACAAAACGGTTTCGTGACTGGTTAAAAACAGGACATGGTTCAACTAACGTGATCAAAGGTATCACCGAATCTTCCGATACCTTTTTCTATAATGTTGCATATCAAATGGGTATTGATCGTCTAGCGGAATGGATGCAGAAATTTGGTTTTGGGCAATCGACAGGTATCGACATTCTGGAAGAAACTAATGGTGTAATGCCAACCAGAGAATGGAAACAAAAACGCTACAAAAAGCCATGGTTCCAAGGTGACACTATTCCAGTCGGAATTGGACAAGGTTACTGGACTGCAACACCATTACAATTAGCAAAAGCATTATCTATTCTAATCAATGACGGTAAAGTGAATACACCTCATTTAATGAAAGAGATCATTGGTAATAAAATCGAACCTTATGAAGATAAGCATATCTATGCTGATATCACAGAACCAAGTACCGCGGCCTGGAACATCGCTAAACAAGGTATGTATGGTGTTGTTAATAGTCCCAATGGTACCGCTAGAAAAGCCTTTATTGGTACACCTTACAGAGTAGCTGGGAAATCAGGAACAGCGCAAGTGTTTAGTTTAAAAGAAAATGAAACCTATAACTCAAAAAATTTAGCAAAACATCTAATTGACCACGCATGGTTTAATGCCTATGCACCATTTGAGAATCCAGAAATAATTGTCACCATTATTATGGAAAATGCTGGTGGTGGTTCTGGTAATGCAGCCCCAATCGTCAGACAAATTTTTGACTATTATTTTGCGCATAAGCAAACAAATAGCCAATTTAATCCGAGCGGAGTATCGACACAATGACGGAAAAGCATACAATAGTGTCTTTATGGCAGAAGCTACATATTGATTTAAAATTACTATTAGGCTTAATTGTTATTGTTATTTATGGCTTAATAGTGTTATATAGTGCATCTGGCGGTAGCGAAAAAATGTTTGATAATCGCCTAATGCAAGTTGCAATGGGCTTTACTGTGATGTTTGTGTTTGCCCAATTGCCACCACGTTTTTACCAAAAGATTGCGCCATATCTTTATATTATTGGTATCATTCTGCTGATTTTAGTAGATTTAATCGGCACAACCAGTAAAGGTGCACAACGTTGGTTGGATTTAGGTTTATTCCGCTTCCAGCCCTCAGAGTTAATAAAACTCTCAGTACCTTTGATGGTAGCAACCTTTTTAGGTAAACGACAATTACCGCCAAGCTTATTAAATACGGTAATTGCATTAACATTAATTATAGTACCAACGTTACTTGTGGCTATTCAGCCCGATTTAGGTACCTCCATTCTTGTAGCCGCATCAGGAATCTTTGTGGTATTTCTTGCTGGTATGAGTTGGAAATTAATTGCTTCAGCCATTATTGGCTTAGCTGGTTTTATACCTGTGTTATGGTTTTACTTGATGCACGATTACCAAAAGACGCGGGTATTAACTCTGCTTGATCCTGAAAAGGATCCTTTAGGTGCAGGGTATCATATCATCCAATCCAAAATTGCTATCGGTTCAGGTGGCTTATTTGGTAAAGGTTGGATGATGGGAACGCAATCGCAATTAGAGTTCTTGCCTGAACCGCATACTGATTTTATTTTTGCAGTATTAAGTGAAGAGCATGGACTGGTTGGGATTATTATTTTATTAATTATTTACTTATTTATTATTGGGAGAGGATTAATTATTGGTGCGAAAGCACAAGACGCTTTTGGTCGTATTTTGACCGGCGCTTTAACATTGATATTCTTCGTTTATGTCTTTGTTAATATTGGTATGGTGAGCGGTATTTTGCCTGTTGTAGGAGTTCCATTACCACTAGTCAGTTATGGCGGAACTTCATTTGTGACATTAATGGCCGGTTTTGGGCTAATAATGTCGATACATACACATCGACGAATGCTTTCTCATGGAAGCTAATTTCCATTTGAGCAATCAAAGAAAGTTAGGGAACATATTTAATATGAAACTAAAGAAATATTTAACTGTATTGGCTGCATTGTTTTTTCTTTTTCAAACCTCTTTTGCAGTAGCCAAAACACAAGTAAAAAATGAAACTAAGAAAGTTTATGGTATTGCCGGCCCCAAGTTACAATATCATCCTAAAAAAACAACAAGTAAAACTTATACAGTAAAAGGTGTACGTTATCGTACAGTGACCACGAAAGAAGCAAAAAATTACGCCAAACAAGGCACTGCAACTTTCTATCATCCTAAATTTGTAGGACAAAAAACATCTAGCGGCGAAGTTTATAATGAAAAACTCTTTACCGCAGCGCATAAAACATTGCCACTTAACAGCTATGTATTAGTGACTAACTTACGTAATCATAAACAAGTGGTCGTACGTATCAATGATAGAGGGCCTTTTCACTCTAATCGAATCATTGATCTTTCTAAAGCGGCAGCAAAAGAATTGGGGATGACTGCTCGCGGTACAGCAAATGTTAAGTTAGATATGGTTATTATTGATCGCAATGGTAATCTTTCTGGCAAAGGTGGGAAAACCCTCTTAGCTTCTCGTGAAAATATTGAGGCAAATTCATCTTCTGCCAAAAATAGCAGTAATCAATTTAAACTAACTGCCAGTAACATAGAAAGTCGTGAAAAAGCAGAAAAGCTAATCTCTGAACTTGCAATCAGTGATGTAAAAACAGAAATTACCCAAGATGGAAATAAATTCAATATCCATTTCGGCCCATTACTCGATCAAGCTAAAGTAAACAGCATCAAATTAGCTTTCTCTCGTTTACATTCAGACAATAGTCAGCTTTATACTTATCGCTATTAATGTCTAAATGTGATGTAAAGGTTTTAAACCTCCCCTTTATCACGATATAATTTATAGCATTACCTATCAGGCAACACATAATACTAATTATGTGTTGTCTATTTACTCAAATATGTTGTAAGGGAGAAAAAATGTCGTTGTATTCTAAAAAACTGAAAACTCTCGCTTTAGCAGGTTTACTCAGTTTTTCTAGCATTTCATTTGCCTATGCGGAAGGACTTTATGATGTAGCTCCACCTCAAGTAAATGCACAAACTTATATCTTAATGGATTATCATACTGGTCAAGTATTAGCAGCGCTCAATCCAGATCAAAAACATTATCCTGCCTCGCTAACAAAAATGATGACAAGTTATGTCATTGGGCAAGCTTTAAAAGAGGGCAGAATCCATAATACCGATATGGTAACTATTGATGAAGAGTCTTGGGGTAAAAACTTCCCGGGTTCATCAAAAATGTTCCTCAATGTTAATCAACAAGTTTCTGTTGCGGATTTAAATAAAGGGATCATTATTGCTTCGGGTAATGACGCTTGTGTGGCAATGGCAAAATATTTAGCTGGTACCCAAGCTAATTTCATCAATATGATGAATCAATATGTTGACCAATTCGGTTTAAAAAATACCCATTTTGAAACTGTACATGGTCTAGACCAAGATGGTCAATTCTCAACTGCTCGTGATATGGCAATTATCGGTTCTCGTCTTATCCGCGATCTACCAGAAGAGTACCATATCTATGCAGAAAAAGAATTTACCTTCAATAACATCAAACAACCAAACCGTAATGGTTTATTGTGGGATAAAACACTAAATGTTGATGGCTTAAAAACAGGGCATACCGATGAAGCTGGCTATAATCTTGTCGCTTCTGCAGTCGATAACAATATGCGATTGATCTCTGTTGTAATGGGAGTAAGCTCTTTCAAAGGTCGTGAAGTTGAAAGTAAAAAATTATTGCAATGGGGTTTTGCTAACTTTGAAAACGTAAAACCATTGTCAGCAAACCAAGTTGTTTCAGAACAACCACTTTATTACGGTAAAGAAAACAAAGTTAAATTAGGAACTTTATCTGACGTCTATTTAGTGATTCCAAAAGGAAAAAGCCAATCAGTTAAAGCGCGTTACCAACTTAACCAAAAATTCTTAGAAGCACCTTTGAAAAAAGGACAAGTTGTAGGTTCTATCGTCTATCAACTTGATGGCAAAGATATTCAAACCGCAAATTTACAGGTAATGGATACCGTTGAAGAAGCAGGTTTCTTCGGCAAAATCTGGGATTGGATAGTGCTTACCGTAAAAAGCATTTTTAGTTAAAATATGTAAACAAATATTTAACTTGATTTTTCTCTAACCCACCTCATTTAAGGTGGGTTAAATTCCATTGATAGCCAGCAATTTTCATTGCCGTTATCAATTATTCAAGATTAAAGAGAGAGATTTATGCAACAAGAACAACCAAAATTAAAAGACCTACTTGAGTTCCCTTGTGACTTTCCTTACAAAGTCGTTGGTGTCGCTCACCCTGAATTAACTGATCGTGTACTTGCAGTCGTTCAACAACACGCACCTGGCGATTACAGTCCATCAATCAAACCGAGCCGTAATGGTAAATATCACTCTGTATCTATTACCATTACTGCACAAAATATTGAACAGGTTGAAACCCTCTATAAAGAACTTGCTGAGATCGAGCTAGTAAGAATGGTGTTATAAAAAAGGCGGTATCTATGGGAAGTACAACAGAACAGCTTGAACAGCAGGTTATTATTCGTCAACTCGGCGTGCAACCTTACGATACCATTTGGCACCGTATGCAACAATTTACTGATCAACGTACTGCAGAAACAATTGATGAAATTTGGTTAGTACAACATCCGCCAGTATTTACACAAGGACAAGCCGGAAAAGCGGAACACATTTTACACAAAACCAATATTCCGATTGTACAATCTGATCGTGGCGGCCAAGTCACTTATCATGGCCCCGGTCAACAAGTAATGTATATTCTAGTGGATATAAAAAGACGTAAAGCCATTGATAAATTATCTGGCAGCGAATCGCCTTTATCGGTACGTGATCTAGTCACCTATCTAGAGCAGTGTGTAGTACAAACTCTCGCTGATTATGGTATTGAAGGTTACCCTAAACCTGATGCCCCTGGTGTTTATATTGATGGCAAAAAAATCTGTTCGCTAGGGTTACGTATTCGTAAAGGTTGTTCTTTCCATGGATTAGCTTTCAATATTCATATGGATTTATCACCATTCCACGCAATTAATCCTTGTGGTTATGCTGGTTTAGAAATGTGCCAACTGCAAGATTTTGTTGATACTGACATTACTTGTGCTGATGTGGCACCAAAACTTATCGAACATTTCACTCGTTTAATTGGCTATCAACAACTTCACTATGTTGATGGTTTACCCAATCTAGAATAAGGAACATCAAAATATGGGCACACCATTCAAAATGGAACGTGGTGTTAAATACCGCGATGCAGCAAAAACATCCATTATTCCGGTAAAGAATATCGATCCAAATCAAGAATTATTGCCTAAACCAGAATGGATGAAAATTAAATTACCGGCAACCTCAGAAAAGATCTTAAATATCAAAAAAGCAATGCGCAAAAATGGGCTTAACTCTGTTTGTGAAGAAGCCTCTTGCCCAAATCTTGCAGAATGTTTCCATCATGGAACAGCAACTTTTATGATTTTAGGGGCAATCTGTACACGCCGCTGCCCTTTCTGTGATGTTGCTCATGGTAAGCCATTACCACCAGATCCAGAAGAACCCAAAAAACTGGCGCAAACCATCAAAGATATGGGCTTACGTTATGTAGTAATCACCTCTGTAGATCGTGATGATTTACGTGATGGCGGTGCTGGCCATTTTGCTGAATGTGTCAAAGAAATTCGCGCCTTAAATCCAAATATTAAAATCGAAATTCTTGTGCCTGATTTCCGCGGCCGTATTGAAACCGCCTTAGAAAAATTATCTGAAAATCCACCTGACGTTTTCAACCACAACTTGGAAAACATTCCTCGCTTATATAAAGAGGTACGTCCAGGTGCAGATTATCAATGGTCATTGCGTTTATTACGTGAATTTAAGCAAATGTTCCCACACATTCCAACTAAATCAGGTTTAATGGTTGGTTTAGGTGAAACTAACGAAGAAATTCTCGAAGTAATGCAAGATCTACGTGACAATGGCGTTACTATGCTGACCTTAGGACAATATTTACAACCAAGCCGTCATCATTTACCTGTTGCACGTTATGTTCCACCAACAGAATTTGATGAATTCCGCGCTAAAGCAAAACAAATGGGGTTTGAACACGCTGCTTGCGGCCCATTTGTTCGCTCTTCCTACCATGCTGACTTACAAGCGAAAGGTGTGGAAGTAAAATAAGCTGTTAGTCAATTAATCCCATAAAGTATCAGGCTTTATGGGATTTTTTATTTCTATTATTTCTAGGATAGCGCTTGTTGTCCGATCTTATACAAGGGCATATTGTTTTGTTGTCGAAATCGACACGCCGGACAAAGAGAAACTGAATCTTGTTTATCAATGCTTCGATATAACTGATGGCAAGCACTACATACTTGCTGAGAAACAGGATATTCTATTACCGTTAAATCTCTCATCTCTTTTGTGAGTTCTAATGCCTTCAATTGACATACATCCTGACACAACTGACAACCATCACAACTTTGGCTATTAATGACTACTTTAGTATCTGTAAACTGGATGCAATTTTGATGGCAATATACGGCACATATTCCACATAAAGTACATTGATGATGATCTAAAGCAATACGATAAAACTGATACTCCGGATAAGCTTTTGATAAATCAGAAAAACTTCTACTCTCTCTCGCTTTTGCCGACAATGTTAATGTCGAAAAATGTAAAAAAGCTCTTTTGGAATACTGTATCTCCTCAACTACTGATTCAGCTATCGTCACTTTAAATAAAAGTTGCTTATTATCACATAGCACCTGATTCGCCTGTTGTACCGCTGAAAACCAATCTGAATCTGATGATTTAACACAAACCTCGTTAATACCATCAGCTCTTAGTAGTAAAAGTTTTTCCAATAAAGGTGCAGGCTGATTATCTTCATACAGAATATTATTTCTAATGTTATAACTAGGTGCAGTACCTACAATCGCAGTAAATGGACAGTTCTCAACACACTGTCCACACTCGTCACATACATTGGAATCCAAAGTAATAGTGGGTGTCACTTTTATTGCATTTAAATGGCAAACTGCAGCACAACGCTTACAGTTTGCCCATTGATATTTTTGTCGTACACAATCAGCACTAATATACATTGCTGCCAGATTCCTTACTGCCGAGATCTACGCACCAAGAAAGAAGAAACTGCATCTACCAATAATTTCTGCGACGACGATACTAATACTTGCAATACTAATAACAAATAAACTGATACCTTGTTCCAACTTAACTCGGAAAAAGATCATACAGCTTAACCCAATCACTAATAAGATTGCTTTGATAAGGGTTAATTGCAAAACTAGTGCACTATCTACATATTTTGCTGAAATTCCCATAGTGGCATTACTGGCTATATGACCTTGTAGATATAAATAACTGATAATATTTAAAACTACCGCAAGCGCCGCAAAAGTGAAAAACTGCGTGATGACTTGTTTTACGATCAAGAAATTATGTTGTTCTCTCAATGAAATCACCAATGCCAAACAAGCAATAACACCACCAGCAATTAATGTAGTAGCAACAAAACTGCTATAAGTAATCCAACCATTCCATAACAAGAATAATGAATTAACATAGATATTCGACATTACAAAAACTGTGCAAATACCTACGATTGTTGTCAGCATTAAAAATACATTGATATATATTTTTCGCCATATCAAGCACGCTATACTTAAGGTAAGTAACCCCATATAGCCTCCAACAAAGACTACTTCACGACTCATCCATGAAGAAAAAATATTGTTGATAGTATTAAAGATATGCCAAGGATTACCCAAATGAAATACTGAAACAAACAGCCCTACCCCACCTATGAACCAACTTACCATTAAAGGCAAGTGAATAGTTTGCTCTTGTTTGCCGTTAATCCTATAAAACATTGTTAGCAAAAAACAACCAATAGAAATTTGTATTAATGTTGTAAACGCAATAAGCGGCCATTCATGCATAATTTCCCCCTTTTCTAACGATTAAAGCCAACAATAAGATTTGGGTGAGTAATTTCTGAATTTGGTAACCCTGCAATATCCGCATTGTCGCCATACTTCTTTCTTAACTCACTAATCAAACCAAATTCAATTGCTCGCATCGGACACGAATCCACACACACTGGATTCTGCCCTTTAGCTCTAAGATCGTAACAAGTATCACATTTAGTCATCATTCCTAATTGAGGATTAAATTGAGGTGCTTCATAAGGGCAAGCCCAAGTGCAATATTTACAACCAACACATTTAGTATGATCTACTAATACAACCCCATCTTCAGCACGCTTATGCATTGCTTGAGTAGGACAATGGCTAACGCAAGCAGGATTATCACAATGATTACATGAAATAGATAAATGCCATTTTTTGGGATTAGGATATTTTCCCGCTTCAATATCATAAACTCGACGGAAATTACGCCCTACTTCCAAATGGTTTTTATCCTTACAAGAAATAACGCAGGTCTTACAGCCAATACATTGAGAAACATTAATATAAAAGCCAACTTGGTTTGGATTTGTCATTTATTTTTCCTCCACAAATGATGGAAAACGAGGTGGTAAATAAGCATCAGCAGTCAGTTGAGCACCAGACCATTTTTCAATATTACAAAAACAAGAATTCCAGCCAGATGTTCCTAAACCTGTTGCAATTGGTTCATATAGCACATTTTCCGTTCCAGCTTTGTCTATATTGCTTTTTTCATCAATGTCTGACCATCTACCATGTGGGATTGCAACAACACCAGGTTTCATCGTTTCAGTACAATAAACTGGTCGTAACATTTTGCCCAATTTAGAAGTTACTAATACCGTTTCTCCATGTTTGATGTTTAGCTCTTTAGCATCTGTCGCATTCATATATAAATGACTTGGCCAGGCCTCTCGCAACTGCGGTACATTATCTAAAGTACTATGTGATGAACGTAAATAATGCGGTGTGAATACTTGAAATGGATATTTCCCTTTCTTCTTGCTATGCCAATCTATAAAAGTACTTTGGTATCCGTTTTCACTTGGAATATATTTAGGAATTGCTGGAACTTCGCTCCAACCATACTCTTTGGCACGTTGATGCAGACGTTTGCAGTAGATCTCAAACTTACCGCTTTCTGTATCAAGTGGATGCGCTTTAGGATCACGAATAAAGTCAGCGTAAGCAATAAATCCATAATTATCGCCTTCTTGCCGATCAACTTGATACTTACCTTCTGCAAGTAATTTATCTAATGCAATTTTTCCTTGTTGAGGTTTACCAATAAAACCATATTTAGCTATATCTTCTAAAGTGATCGTGACTAATGGGACTGAAGTTTTACCATCAGATTCAATCACAGTTGCACCAATAAGCTGATTAAAAAATTGTTGTTTCTCTGAAATTGGGAAAACAGCATTAACATCAACACCTAATCTTTTACCAATTTCTCGTGCTATCCATTGATCACTTTTCGCTTCATATAAAGGTGCAACAATATTTACCCCTAACAGTAATACTTCTCGATTATGCAAAGGTAAAACAATGCCTTCTCTTTCCCATTCTGTTGTAACTGGTAAGACTAAATCAGAATATTTGGCATTCGTTGAATAGTTATAAGCTGGTGTAACAATAAATTCCACACTGGAGCGATAAGCTTCAATGGCTTGCATAGCATTACTAAAACCTTGCATCGTATTATTGGCACAATGGAAGATCATTTGGATATTGACATCTTTATCGCCACCTTTTGGTTGTCGGTATTTGCCTTCAATAAGGGCTCGGTTCAATTCATTATGATTTATTGTTGTTGTGACTGGATTTGCGATATCTGGTAATCCATTCTGTCCTTCATTTACAAGAAAACCACCACCATTAGCAGCAAAGAAATGAACTGACGTACCTGTCATATTGCCTGAACTGCCAAGATGTCCAGTCATAAAACCTAAGGTTGAAAATGCATGAACCCAACCTTCCCCATTATTGATTCTTGCCGGTGCCCAACCACATAATAATGCTACTTTTTCAATGGTTCCGATTCGATACGCCAAAGATTTTATCGTTTCAACTGGTACTCCTGTAATCTCTGATGCCCATTCAGGTGTTTTAGGTTCATTAGTGTAAGTACCTAACAAATAATCTTTAAAGTTCTCTTTAGGATCTACGCCATCCGGCATATGTTCGGCATCAAAGCCAATAGTATATTTATCGAGGAAATCCCATTTAATTAAAGGATTACTTTGCGGATTATCTTCTTGTAACAACACATACATAATTCCTAATACGAGAGCATGATCTGTTGCAGGATTAATTGGAACCCATTCTGCATCTAAAATAGCAGCAGTATCGGTATAACTAGGATCAATACAAATAAATTTGGCGCCCGCTTTCTTAGCTTGAATATAGTGATACGTTGGCGAACCAGGGCTTGTCCAGGCTGGATTAGCTCCCCATAAAATAATTAACTCTGATTTACGTAAATCAAGACGATCATTGATCCCAAATACACCCCAATGAACACCTATGAATCCAGCAGTTTCAGCCCACGCTCCGAAAGAACGTGTTCCCCAATCCGATGTATAACCGCCAGCAGCGGCAAACATATTATAATAAGGCGGACAAAAGTTTTTTTGCCCCGTTACCCACAAAGATTCTTGACCATACTTATTGGTAATACGTTTTGTTTCTGCTGCAATAAGATCTAAGGCTTCTTCCCAGCTAATACGCACCCATTGATCTCGACCACGTAAAGATTTATCTCCGCCACCTGGCGCCCAATGTTTACGGCGCATTGGATACTTCAATCGATCTGCACCAAATACTTGATGACGCTGTGAGCGCCCACGTAAACAACCTCGTTGCTGTGGTGTATTGGGACTATCCGGAGTTAAATCATCAGTTTTTTGGCGAATCACTGTATTACCACTGACTAATGCTTTATTTAAACATTTACCACCACAATCATGCCAACAAGCAGCTGGTTTCCACACCGGTACATTTTCATTAGCAGGTAAAACATTCTCTTTTGCTATTAATCCTTTATTAATCGGTAATGTCACCAAAGCAGAAATAGCAGATGACCATTTCAGAAAAGTTCTTCGCTTAATTTCAAAAAAAGTATTTTTATCCATATTGAGTTTCTCCTCATTACCCATCTACGAATTATTTTGCATTTGTAACAACAACGAATTTATTTTTTCACTATCAAACTTAATAAATTCCTCTATAAAATGAGCCAATTTCTTATAAAAATCAGTTTGTGCATATTGCTGGATATTTAGTGAAAATAAATGAATAAAACTCAATAGATGTTCTATTAAAAACATATATTGTGCTTTAAGATTAAATTCTAATTCCGATAATTCATTACATATCGTGAGTGCTTTTTGATTAAGGTGATAAATAAAATCTAATTCAAAACCAATATGATCGGCAGCTTCTATCTCCCGTTCTGGTAAATAAAAACTGTATTGTTGATAATATTTTTCAACATTTGCAGTTGTTTCCGTAAACAGTAAATAATCACCTTTATAAGAAGATTCCCATGGAGGAGCTGGTAATATATGTGGGCCAACAAATAATTGTGTAAAGTCCCAATGTAACTCTTGATAATCATCAGAATGTGATGAAATATTTTTATTTAATAACTCATCTAACCAACTTTTATATAAATTACAAATTTCCTGATTTTCAGATAATTCATTATAAATAGTATTAATTAGCTTATTTTCTTTCAAGAAAATAAGCAGATCTATATTAGGTTCTTCAATAAATAAACGCCGCAATAAATCATAAATATAATGACGAGTAAATAAGTAATTCATAATTAGCCTATTATTCTATTAAGCACCTAGAATTAGGTAGTTTTATAATGTAAGCTATCTTAGTAAAACCATTTACTGATTAATTAATAATTTCAGGCAATTGATATCGAAAAAAAGTCAATGGGGAGTTTTTATGATCAATATCAATAAAAAACACTTAAAGAAGTCAGAAACAGAATGGAAAACCACATTGTCCCCATTATTAAACTCATCTATCCCAAATCAACTCTTGTTTTCTACTGATATCACTGATTTTTCCAAAAAGACTATTGCTCATAGCCATACATGGGTTCAATTTATTTATACACGCACTGGTACCGTATATGTTGAAATAAACAATCAATTCTGGCATTTACCGCCTTTACATGGTGTATGGATTCCCAAAAATTACGAACATACTTTCTGGAGTTCCGAAAAAGCTGAATATATTAGTATCAATATCAACGATCGATTTGCTCCCTATCTCGAACATATTCATTGTCAAGTCGTTGAAGTATCGCCACTTATTGATGCCTATACTGAATACTTAATGCAAACAACTAAGCAGCCCACTAAAGATTTAGCACTAAAAGAGCAAACTTTTATTTCACTTTTAACTGAATTAGCGCCTGTTAATTTCACTTTACCCTATCCAAATTCACCTGAATTACTAACGCTATGTAGAGCAATACAAAGTGAGCCGAGTTTACCTCACACTCCTGAAAATTGTGCACGAATCCTCAACATTTCACTAAGTACTTTTATTCGGCGTTTTAAAAAAGAAACTGGTATGACGTATCAAGAATGGCGGCAACAAATGCGTTTACTACATTCAATAACGCGATTAAAAAAAGGCGACAATATTCTTAATATTGCACTAGATAGCGGTTATTCCTCATCTTCTTCCTATATCTATGCTTTTAAAAAACATTTTGGTGTATCTCCAACAAAATACATCAATAATAGCTAACTTGTACGCACTGTTTATTCACTTATACAAGTCATTAATATTTTTCTTTTTCGATCTTTATCACAAACCATTCTTTAAAAAATTCACACTCATTTTTCCATAATCTATGCTCAAATTTATTTTTAGTTATGGAAATTTTATGTCACTAGCCATCGTTCATAGTCGTGCTTCAATTGGGGTACAAGCGCCGCTTGTTACTATTGAAGTACATATTAGCAAAGGTTCTCCAGGTCTAATTTTAGTTGGACTACCAGAAACCACAGTCAAAGAAGCAAGAGATAGAGTAAGAAGTGCCTTAATTAACAGTAATTTTCGTTATCCAGCACAACGTATCACTATCAATTTAGCACCTGCAGATTTGCCTAAAGAAGGTAGCCGCTTTGATCTTGCCATCGCTTTAGGGATCTTAGCTGCTTCTGGGCAGATAGAGGCGAAGCGGTTACTCGCGTTTGAATTTGTTGGTGAATTGGCTTTAACAGGAAACTTACGCAGTGTACAAGGGATTATCCCTGCTATTCTTGCAGCGAAAAAAGTCAAACGAGAATTAATTATCGCGAAACAAAATGCCGCAGAAGCAACGTTAGTTGCAGATACACAAACCTATTTCGCCAACACTTTATTAGATGTTGTCAGTTTCCTAAATCAACAACAGCAACTACCTATCGCGCAAGCATTAGAGATTCAGCAACCCTCATCTTTTTCCCCATCATTAGATATGACCGATATTATTGGACAGCAACACGCTAAACGCGCTTTATTAATTGCCGCTGCTGGGCAACATAATCTGTTATTTCTTGGCCCACCTGGAACAGGAAAAACCATGTTAGCCAGTCGCCTAACTACCTTATTACCAGAAATGAATGAACAAGAGGCGATTGAAACTGCTGCAATTAATAGCTTGGTTCAACAGCAGATTAATTACCAAAATTGGAAACAACGCCCTTTTCGAGCACCGCATCATAGCGCTTCAATGGCTGCCTTAGTTGGTGGCGGTACTATCCCAAAACCGGGAGAAATCTCTTTAGCTCATAATGGCGTACTTTTTTTAGATGAATTACCAGAATTTGAACGTAAAGTATTAGATGCGTTACGAGAACCATTGGAAAGTGGAGAAATTGTGATTTCGAGAACCGCTGCCAAAGTCACTTTTCCAGCAAGATTTCAACTAATTGCGGCAATGAATCCTAGCCCAACCGGGCATTATCAAGGAACACATAACCGTACATCACCACAACAAATTATGCGTTACTTAAACCGATTATCCGGGCCATTTTTAGATCGCTTTGATCTTTCCATTGAAGTGCCACTATTACCGCAAGGAACACTACAACAGTTACCTAAAGATGAAAATAGTAGCGATAAACTGCGCAAAATAGTGATTCAGGTACGTGAAAAACAATTAGCTAGAGCAGGTAAAATTAATGCTCATCTCTCTGGCAAAGAGTTGGAAAAATATTGCAAGTTACAACAAAATGATGCGATTTTTCTTGAAACTGCGTTAAATAAATTAGGTTTATCCGTTCGCGCTTATCATCGAATTTTACGCGTTTCCCGTACTATCGCTGATCTTGCAGATGAAGAACAAATCCAACGTTCACATCTCGCTGAAGCGCTTGGCTATCGTGCTATGGATCGGTTATTACAACGTTTAACCACTGGTATAGAATAAAAATGCGATAAAAAACTCTTTCTAACAAATTGCGTCAGAAAGAGTTTTTTCAGAATTAAATTATTTAGCCATCACACATGCAACGGAATAAATACCATTGTATAAATAACGATAACCGCAATACCTGCCAATAACGGCACTGAAGTACGTTTCACTAACAACATTGGGGAAAGATTTGCGCTTCCTGATACCGCAACAATTACCCCTGATACTGGCGATAACGCACGTCCGGTATTAGAAACTTGCATCATTGGTGCGATTAAATAAGCTGGGTTAATGCCTAATTGTCCTGCAAGGCGTGGTGCTAATTCAACAAATGCGAAAAATGCGGCATTACCAGAACCAGACGCGATTGCAACTAATAAGGTAATTAACACCAATGCAAACATCATTACGGTACCAGCTGTACCGAGATTTTGTGCCACTCCAATTAAATCTTCAGTAAAACCAATACGGCTTAAACCTTCCGCAAAAACACCCGCCGCAATAATTAACATCACTACGCTGCTAAACGCTTCTGCCATACCGTTATAGCATTTTTCTAAACCATCAAATACTTCACTGGCTTTACGAGTGCGAGCTAACTCAATCAAGGCACTAATAATTAAGGTTAAAATTAACAATCCACCTAATGAAATCTCCGGTAATACTTTGCCATCAAAAATAAACAAACCAATAATTGGTAAGAATGGCAAAATCGCATAATACACTGGTGCTTTATTATTCAGTAAATGACTTGGATCGACTTCGCTGAGGCTTTCTGCGTGCGCTAATCCCTCTTTAATATCGCAATAACGTTGCCAGAAAAAGTGAGCAATACCAATAACTAACATTGCTAATAAACTCATTGGTAAAATTACTTGGAACGCAAAATGTTTTAAGGTATCTCCTGCCTGTTCTGCCGCTAAGATCACATCAACCGAAGTTGGCGATAAATTTACTACTGCTGTAGTGCCACAAATAGCTGCTGCACTCGGTGCTGAAATGCCTAAACGGGTAAGAATCGGGAATAATGTTGCCATTAAAAACACCCCTAATGCGGTTGCAGACGGAATCGCAAAAGAGATAAAAGAGGCAATCCAGAAACCACCAATCAATAAAATATAAGGCGATTTAATCCGGCGTAATGGTTTATATAACAAACGTACAATAACATCGTTAGCACCAATATGGCTCATATACACTGAGAAACCAATCAACACCATTACGATCATTCCTAAACCGCCGCCACGTTTTTCAAACAGTGAGTACATATAGTTGCCAATATCGACAAAGAAAATCCCTGTACTATCTTTCACTGGCGGTGCAATAAAGGAAGCAATGATTAATAACACGATCCCGGCACACAACAATAAACCTTTTGCGTTTTGTCCCTTAATAATCCAGTAGCCAACTAACAGAATGGCTAATGCGCCAATAATTAAACTCATTATTTTTCTCCTGCTTGATTAGATTTAAGTTGGCTAAAAGCATTAGCAATACCTACAACAACGCCAACGGCTTGATTCATTACATCAATTGATACAAATTCAAATTTGCCATGAAAGTTTTCACCACCGGTAAATAGGTTTGGTGTCGGTAAATTCATAAAAGATAAACGGGCGCCATCAGTACCGCCACGAATCGGTTCAATGCGTGGTTTTACTCCTTGTTGCAACATTACCTGTTCAGCAAGATCCACTAAATAGCGATGTTGCTCTACTTTTTCACGCATATTGCGATAATGTTCATGGATGTCGATTTGGATACTGTCCGCACCATATTGTTGCTGATAATTAGCAACCGCATTTTGTAATAACTGACGGCTAGCTAATAAGCCTGCTTCAGTAAAATCACGTAACGCATAACGCAAGATGCAGTGCTCAAGCGAACCTTCAATCTTACGTAGGAAAATAAAACCTTCGTAACCTTCACTAGTTGCCGGAGTTAAATGCGGCGGTAAACTCGCTTGGAACTGACAAGCACGTTCCCACGCATTAACCATTTTGCCTTTCGCAGTCCCCGGATGCACAGAACGCCCAAATAAATGAATTGTCACTTCATCAGCATTAAAGTTTTCATACTGTAATTCACCGACTACGCTACCATCTAAGGTATAAGCCACATCAGCGGCAAATTTTTCTACATCAAAATGATCTGCACCGCGTCCAATTTCTTCATCAGGAGTAAAACCAACGCGGATTTTGCCATGTGGAATTTCTGGATGAGCTTGTAGATACTCTATTGCAGATAAAATAATCGCAATTCCTGCCTTATCATCTGCACCAAGTAAACTGGTACCATCTGTTGTCATTAGCGTATGTCCCAACAGATTTAATAAGTTAGGGAAATTTTTTGGTGAAAGTAAATCACCAGAACCAGCAAGCAGAATTTCCTCTCCGGCATAATTCTCCACTAATTGCGGTCGAACATTTTCCCCATTGAAATCTGGCGCTGTATCAACATGTGCTAATAAGCCCAACACAGGTACTTGTTGTTCAATATTGGCAGGTAAAGTCGCAAACAGATAGCCATTATCATCTAAGCTAATCTCTGTTAAACCCATACCAATTAATTCTTGTTCCAGTAATCTTAAGAGATCCCATTGTTGCGGTGTACTAGGTACAGTAGCGCTTTTAGGATCAGAAGTAGTATGTATCTGTACATACTTTGTAAGTCGTTCAATCAACTTACCTTTCATTGCGACGGAAAAATCAGTCGCTGACATAGTATTGTTAGACATAATTGAATTATTTCCTATGAAGCTAGGTTAATTGTAGTATTCGGAATGGTGATTTTTATAATTGTTCAAATTACAGCCAAAATATAGATAAAATCACTAATCTTGCGCTGATTTTAACAGATTATATTTTGTTATACATAAGGAAAGAATTATTTTCTAAAATAAGATTCCCCAAAAAGCAAAATTGATTACCTTATCGACCAAAAAACATAAAAAAACGGTCAAAATTGCATAATTTTGACCGTTACACCAATAACTTAATTTAACAACTTAACGACGACTAAAAGTCAATTTTGTTACTTGGTAAGCAAATAATACTGCACCAAAAATTAAGATAATATCGCCGATAGTTCTTAACCAACGCAGTGTTTGTAAGAAATCTTGTTGTAAGAAGCCTTCACTTCTTGCATACCATAACCCTTCGCTAATACTTGCAGACACTTGGAATAATCCTACCGGTAACAAACTGATTGCGATCATTAGAATTAAACCAAGATTCATCGACCAGAAACCAACTTTCATTACTGTTTCATTAAAGACAAAGTCTGGTTTTAAATAACGAGCAACAAGCAACACAAAACCTAAGGCTAAGAAACCATACACACCGAATAATGCCGCATGTGCGTGTACTGCTGTGGTATTTAACCCTTGTAAATAGAACAATGAAATTGGCGGATTAATTAAGAAACCAAAGACGCCAGCACCCAACATATTCCAAAACGCCACCGCTACGAAACACATTAACGGCCAACGTAAACGCTGCATCCAAGGTGTTGCGTGTTGATATGACCAATGTTCGTAAGCTTCCTTGCCCAATAATACTAACGGTACCACTTCAAGCGCTGAAAACACTGCTCCGGCAGCTAACGCTGGTGTTGTTGTACCTGAGAAGTAGAGATGGTGCGCAGTTCCTGGTACGCCGCCTAAGAGAAATAAACTACCAGCGACTAATGACGCTACTGTTGCGCTACGATAGCTGACTAAACCTAAGTTGTAGAAAATAAAGGCTAAGGCACAAGTTGCAAAGACTTCAAAGAATCCTTCTACCCAAAGGTGCACTACCCACCAACGCCAGTATTCCATTACGGTTACGCTTGAGTGTTCGCCATAGAATAAACCTGGACCGTAGAATAAGCCAACACCGACAATAGAAGAGATAAAGATTGCTAATAGGTTTTTATCGCTACCATTTTTAAAGGCATAGCCTGTACAGCGCAGCATTAACCATAACCAAACAATAAAACCAACGAATAATAGGATTTGCCAGAAACGACCAAGATCTAAATATTCATAACCTTGATGCCCGAACCAGAAATTCAATGATGATGGGATTTGGTGGCTTAAGGCAAAGAAATTACCTGAATAAGAACCAATAACCACAATTAATAAAGCCAGGAATAAGAAATTCACACCAAATCGCTGGAATTTCGGATCTTTCCCACCATTAATGATTGGCGCTAAGAATAACCCTGCGGTTAAGAAGCCTGTGGCAATCCAGAATAATGCGGTTTGAATATGCCAAGTACGCACTAACGAATATGGGAATAGTTGTGAAATATCAATACCATAGAATTTCTGTCCTTCTACGGTATAGTGCGCTAAAACACCGCCTAAGCCCACTTGCACGACAAATAACGCTAAAGTTAAAAAGACATATTTAGCTAACGCTTTTTGTGAAGGGGTCAATTGAAGTTTTAATAGAGGATCAGTTGCTGGAGGTGTTGGTTCTTGCTCATTACGATTACGTAAGAAAGAATAACCCCACACTAAGAAACCAACCCCAGCAATTAAGAACACAATCGAAATTAATGACCACATAATATTTTCTGTGGTTGGCACATTATTGATCAATGGTTCATGCGGCCAGTTGTTGGTATAAGTAGCGTCTGCATTTGGACGATCTGTTGATGCCGCCCACGCTGTCCAGAAGAAGAAATCAGCTAATTTTTGGCGAGCTTCTGCACTTGGTAAAGTATTATCCTTCATCGCAAAAGCTTCGCGTGTTTTCAGCATAGTAGGATCATCACTATACAACTTATTATAGTATTCCGCTGTTTGCTGAATAGCTTGTAAACGAACATCAGAAATCACTACCTTGCCGTCGCTATTCACTCGGCTTTGTTTACGATATTCATCACGTAAAGCAACTTGCAATGCTGCTTGTGTCGGTTCATCTAAATCAGCATACGCTTTACCAAACGCCGCTTTGGCGGTAATGTCCAACCAAGCTGTTAATTCACGATGCAACCAATCGGCAGTCCAATCCGGCGCTTGATATGCCCCATGACCTAATAATGAACCTAATTCCATACCACCGGTTGTTTGCCACGCTGTTTGCCCTTGCAGTACATCTTCTTTAGAGATAATGGTTTCACCGCTTTGTGAAACATAGGCTTGTGGAATTGGTGGTGCTTGACGATAAACTTCTACACCGATATACCCTAATAATGTAAAAGTTAAGATGAGGGTTGTTAGTAAGATTCCCCATAACTTTTTATAATTTCCCATTTTTAACTCACTCCATAAGTTAAATTTTATGAATCCAATTGTTGTCTTGTATTCAGTTCATAATCAGCAAATACCTGACTAATTTAGTCAACTAAATACCCGACTAATTATATAAGTTATTATGAGAAAGGTAATACCTGTATAGGAGTAATCCTAGAACGTTCTTTGTTCACCTAAATTACTGTTACTTTTTATTTTTTTCAGGAAAATGTTGTTCTAGTACTTCACGAATGATTTTCATCAATTCTAGCTGTAAACGACTGGCATTTGTTTTACTACTGATCGCCATATACAGATCACAAGGTAATTCCGGTTCTGTAATTGGAATGGCGCGCAAATTGTTATGATAGTCCCGAAAAGCTAGCGTCATTGGCAATAAAATAGAATTACCAATACCATCCTCGACTAAATCTAGAATCAATTCCTTACTATCGACTTCCATAATAATATTGCTCTTTCTATGCAATTTTGCCATTTCTGTATCAAACAACTGGCGATAAGTATTATTTTTACTTGGGATCACCAATGGAATAGTTTCTAGATCTGCTGCTGTAATACTCGTTTTATGTATAAATTCAGGATTATCGCGTCTTACAATCAACATTAATTGCACATTAATCAACAATTCATACTCGAGATTCTTTAAAAAAATCGGATTATGCAGTAACGCCACATGCAACCGATCCATACTTAAACGCTCTTGTAAATCTCTGGTTAAACCTTCAGTAACAATCAAATTCGCTTCTGGTAAACGTTGATAAAACAGTTTAATGATATCTCGCGCTAATAATTTTGATAATGTTGGAGGAATCCCTAATGAGATAGATCCTGTAATTTTACCTGTCGTAAAACTAAGATCCTCTTTTAGCAACTGCACCTGATTAAGAATTTGATGACAGTGCCTTAGTAAAATCTGCCCAGCTTCTGTAGTAGTTACACCGCGCCCATTTCTGACTAATAAACTTTTTCCCAATTCAGTTTCTAATTGTCGAATATGTCTGCTCAATAAAGGCTGAGCGATATCTAATTCATCGGCTGCACGTGTATAACTATTCAATTCTGCGACTTTAGCAAAATAGGCGAGTTGTTTGAGATCCATAGAATACCTATCAAATTTGTTATAACTGTTAGATAGTTTATCAACTTTTTAATAGTAATTTGAATACCTAAAATGCTCCTTAATTTCATTGTTTAGGAGATTAATATGGCTAAACAAATTTCTATTCCATGCATGTTAATGCGTGGCGGCACATCAAAAGGCGCATTCTTTGCCTTTGACGATTTACCTCAAGATATTCCTACTAGAGATAAAGTATTACTCGCTGTAATGGGATCGCCTGATAAACGTCAAATTGATGGTTTAGGTGGCGCACATTCCTTGACAACCAAGGTCGCAATGATCCGTAAAAGCCAGCAAGAAAATGTCGATTTGGAATTTCTTTTTGCTCAATTACAACCGGATAAAGACACCGTTGATACTAAGCCGAATTGCGGCAATATGCTGGCTGCAGTCGTGCCATTTGCCTTAGAGAAAGGATTAATCCAACCACAAGGTACAACTACAACCGCTCGAGTATTAACGTTGAATACCGGCATGTTAGCCGATATTACGGTGCAAACCCCAGACGGTTATGTGAACTATGACGGTGATGCTCGTATAGATGGCGTACCAAATTCATCTGCACCGATTCAAATCCGTTTCTTAGATACCGAAGGTTCTGTCTGTGGTGCGTTATTACCTACCGGTAATGTGAAAGATACTTTTGACATCCCTAATTTTGGCCAATTAGAAGCCACTTGCATTGATAATGGGATGCCGATTGTTTTAGTTCGCGCTGCTGATGTAAAACGTACTGCTTACGAAAGTGTAGCTGAATTAAATAACGATACCGAACTGAAAACCATTCTGGAAAATTTACGTCTGCAAGCTGCTCTTAAAATGGGTTTAGGCGATATAAAAGAAAAAAATTATCCAAAAATGTGTCTGGTTAATGCCCCAATTAATGGCGGTCAAATCCATACTCGCTGCTTTATTCCACATGTCTGTCATGAAGCGATTGGCGTGCTTGCCGCAGTCACTATTGCTACCGCTTGCGTACTAAAAGATAGCGTAGCTTATGGTTTCTCAGACACAGATTTATCTATCAATCCAAACTTTTCCGTAGAACACCCAAGCGGTGAATTCACTGTATCCCTCAACTTAGACGAACAAGGCAATGTAACAAGCGCTGCTTTATTACGTACTGCTCGTCTATTAATGAAAGGTGAAGCAATGATTCCACACCACATTTGGCAACAAGGAGCATAAGATGAGTTTAATTATCGACTGTCATGGCCATTACACCACAGCACCGAAAGCGCTTGAAGAGTGGCGTAAAAGACAAATCGCCGGCATTACCAATCCATCAGAGATGCCAAAAGTTTCTGAACTAAAAATTAGTGATGATGAAATTCGTGAAAGTATTGAGTTAAACCAACTCAAATTTATGAAAGAACGTGGCTCTGACATCACTATTTTTTCACCAAGAGCAAGTTTTATGGCTCATCATATTGGAGATTACAATATTTCTGCGACCTGGGCATCTATCTGTAATGAACTTTGTTATCGGGTATCACAATTGTTCCCGGATCATTTTGTTCCTGTTGCTATGTTGCCGCAATCTCCGGGTGTACCAACAGAAACCTGTTTAGCTGAAATTGATCGTTGTGTTAAAGAATACGGTAATGTTGGTATCAACTTAAATCCAGATCCGTCTGGTGGTCACTGGACTTCACCACCGTTAACAGATCCATACTGGTTCCCGATTTATGAAAAAATGGTGGAATATGATATTCCAGCGATGATTCATGTTAGCACCAGTTGCAATCACTGTTTCCATACTACTGGCGCTCACTACCTTAATGCTGACACCACCAGCTTTATGCAATGTTTACAAGGCGATCTATTTAAAGAATTCCCAACCTTACGTTTCATCGTTCCTCATGGTGGCGGCGCGGCACCTTATCATTGGGGTCGTTTCCGCGGTCTCGCAATGATGTTGAAAAAACCAATCTTAGAAGAGCATCTGCTTAACAACATTTTCTTTGATACTTGTGTTTATCACCAACCAGGTATTGATTTACTGCTTGATGTTATCCCTCACAAGAATGTGTTATTCGCTTCAGAAATGATTGGCGCTGTCCGCGATATCGATCCAAGAACAGGTCACTATTTTGACGATACTAAACGTTATATCGAAGCAAGTCGTTTAACCGACGAACAAAAACATCAAATTTATGAAGGCAATGCGCGTCGTGTTTTCCCTCGTTTAGATGCCTTACTCAAATCAAGAGGACTATAGATTATGGAACTTCAAGTTAATCAATTAGGTGTTGTTAAACGTAATATTCAACGTGCCGATAAAGCTGCTGTCGAAAAACTAGCGAAATTCGGGGTAGCAACCATCCATGAGGCAATGGGACGTGTTGGTTTAATGAAACCTTATATGCGTCCAATCTATCCACACGCCAAGATCTGCGGTACTGCTGTAACGGTTCTACTGCAACCAGGTGACAACTGGATGCTTCATGTCGCCGCTGAACAAATTAAAGAAGGCGATATCGTTGTTGCTGGTTGTACCGCCGATTCAACCGACGGTTTCTTTGGTGAATTACTTGCCACTTCATTCAGAGCGCAAGGCTGTAAAGGCTTAATTATTGATGGAGGCGTCAGAGATACCGCTGAATTGGAACAAATGGATTTTCCAGTTTTTAGTAAAGCAATTCATTCAAAAGGCACTATCAAAGCAACATTAGGTTCAGTCAATGTACCGGTTATTTGTGCTGGTGCAGTAGTTTACCCTGGTGATGTAGTAATTGCCGATCACGATGGCGTAGTTGTTGTACCAGCAGCAAAAGCAGCAGAAGTCGCTGAAGCCGCACAAAAACGCGAAGAAAACGAAGCGATCAAACGCCCTCAATTCCAGGCAGGTGTTCTAGGTTTAGATCTCTACAAAATGCGTGAAAAACTCGAAAAAGCTGGTTTGCAATATATCGACTAAGGAGCAAAATAATGAAATTTGAAGTTACACCAGGTTGGTTACCATTTTATCCAACTCCTTCTAAACCTAAATTACAACTCCCGAAAGGCGCTGTAGATGCACATTGCCATGTATTTGGTCCTGGCGATATTTTTCCTTATGCACCAGAACGAAAATATACACCCTGTGATGCACCAAAAGAAAAGCTGTTTGCGTTGCGCGATCTGCTTGGTTTTGAACGTAACGTTATTGTTCAAGCAACTTGCCATGGTGCGGATAATCGCGCCTTAGTTGATGCGCTTGAAAGTGCAAATGGTAAAGCAAGAGGTGTCGCTACTGTACGGCGTGATGTCACTAATGATGAACTACAAGCACTGCATCAAGCTGGTGTTCGAGGGGTACGTTTTAATTTTGTGAAACGTTTAGTGGACGCACCACCGAAAGATACTTTGATGGAAATTGCGCAAAAAATCGCACCACTTGGTTGGCATATTGTGATCTATTTTGAAGCTGATGATTTAAAAGAATATTGGGATTTTTTTACCAGTTTACCGACCACTGTCGTTGTAGATCATATGGGAAGACCCGATGTAACTAAACCAGTTGATGGGGAAGAATTTGAACTCTTCATAAAATTAATGCGTGAGCATAAAAATTTCTGGAGCAAAGTATCTTGTCCTGAACGTTTAAGTAAAACCGGCCCTAAGGCATTAAATGGCGAACAACATGCCTATGTCGATGTCGTCCCATTTGCTCGACGCCTCGTACAAGAATTTCCTGACCGCGTACTGTTTGGTACCGATTGGCCTCATCCTAATTTAAAAGACCATATGCCAGATGATGGCTTATTAGTTGATTATGTCGCTCAAATTGCACCATCTGAAGAAGAACGTCAACGGCTCTTAGTTGATAATCCGATGCGTCTATATTGGCCTGAAGAACAGTGATCGATAGATAAGTACCAACGTATCTCTGTTGGTACTTGATTGATCTCCTTATTTGCACAAACAAGAGAAGACAAAAATGAAAAACAAACCCTTTTATAAAGAATTATATTTTCAAGTATTGGTTGGGATATTAGCAGGGATTGCTTTAGGCTATTTTGCACCGGATGTTGCAGTAAAATTAAAACCATTGGGCGATGCTTTTATTAAATTGATCGCTATGATTATTGGGCCAATTATCTTTTGTACTATTGTGGTTGGTATCGCAGGTATGAAAGATATGCGTGAATTAGGGCAAGTAGGTGGTAAAGCATTAATTTACTTCTTTGTTATGTCCTTTATCGCATTAACTTTTGGTTTAATTTGGGGGCATTTAATTCAACCAGGTGTTGGATTTAATGTTGATCCCGCAACACTCAATACAGCTAGTTTAACCAAATATACTGATGGAGCTAAAAACGTTAATTTAACTGATTTTGCGATGAACATTATTCCATCTACTTTTGTTGGCGCTTTTTCCTCCGGTAATGTTCTTGCTATCTTATTAGTTTCTATTCTATTCGGTTGTTCTCTTTCTGTTATTGGCGAAAAAGGTAAACCGGTTTATAACTTTGTTGAAAGTGTATCTAAAGTCTTCTTCCATAACGTACACTTAATTTCTAAGCTATCTTCTATCGGTGCTTTCGGGGCGATTACCTATACAATTGGTGCTTATGGCTTACAATCTTTAATTCCTTTAGCAAAATTTATTCTCGGTTTTTATGCCCTATTAATATTCTTCGTCATTGTTGTTTACGGCATCATTGCCAGAGTTTGCGGTATCAGTCTTTTCTCTTACTTAAAATTTATTAAGGAAGAATTGTTGATCATCTTAGGTACAGGTTCATCATCTGTAGTATTACCGCATATTATGGAAAAATTAGAGCGTTTAGGCTGCCCTAAATCTGTTATTGCGTTGGTTGTTCCATCTGGTTACTCCTTTAACCTTAACGGTACTAACCTTTATATGACAATGGCGATTATCTTTATTGCACAAGCCACTAATACTGAATTAAGTCTTACCAACCAAATTATTCTATTAATTGTCGCAATGTTAACTTCTAAAGGTGCTGCTGGTGTTACAGGTGCTGCATTTGTAATGTTAACCAGTACTTTGATTGTCTTACCAATCGTTCCTGTTGCAGGTATGGTACTTATTCTTGGTATTCACCGTTTCGTTGGTACAGGGTTAGCAATTGTTAATTTGATTGGTAACGGTATCGCCGCAATTGTTGTTTCCGTATGGAATAAATCCTTTGATCGGGAATTGATGAAGAAAACCTTATCAGAAGAACTCTAATAATTAACTATAAAGACCTCAGTTACCTTGCAGCTTCTCCTGTGCTGCAAGGTTTTTTTATCACTTTTTTATTCCAAACGTCGGCTAAATAACCAACTGGCAACGACTAAAGCGACAGCGGCGATAATCAACATAGGAAAAAGATTAATCCACACTTGTTGTGCAGACATATCTTTAAGGAATAAACCATTCACAATAATTAAGAAGTGTTTAAACGGATTGATTTCCACCACCCATTGTAACCAATCCGGCATATTTTCAATCGGTGAGGCATAACCTGAAAGTGATATGGCTGGCACTAAAAAGAGAAATGTCCCTAAAATCGCTTGTTGTTGAGTTTTTGAAATCGCGGAAATAAATAAACCAACACCGACCATCGCTAAAATAAAAACAAAAATTGAGCCAAATAATAGCCAAAACGAACCAACAAATGGCACTTGGAAAATGGTTACTACAATCACAAAAATAATTAATCCCTCCGCAAGCCCAACTAAGACAGCCGGAATGGTTTTACCTAATAAGATCTCACCTGGTGTTAACGGCGAAACTAAAATTTGATCGAACGTACCCAATTCTCGCTCACGAGCTACCGATAGCGCCGTTACCATTAATGCCACTAAGCCAGCTAAAATGCCAACCAATGCTGGTACGGTGTACCATAAATGATCTAAATTTTCGTTAAACCAGTTGCGATTTAAAATCACCAACGGTAAAGCCTGTTTACCCTGTTGTGCTGCTAATTCTTGGTTATATTGCAAAATGATTTGTGCCAAATAACTATGAATAATTTGTGCCGAATTCGAGTTTCGACCATCTAATAAAACCTGAATATCACCTGCTTGTCCTGCTAATAATTGTTGGCTAAAGTTGGCGGGAAATTGCAATGCCACTAAAACCTTTTTAGTGGCTAATTGCTGTTTTAATTCCTGTTCATTTTGTACAAAAGTAAACTCAGTAAAAGTTGGTGAAGCGGTAATGCGTTGCATGACCTCAGCGCTATACACACCATTGTCTTGGTTATAAATAGCAACTGAAATATTTTTCACCTCTAACGTAGCAGAATAAGAAAACAAAAACAGCTGAATAACAGGTGGGCCAATTAATACTAAACGACTGCGTGGATCACGAAACAACGCCAATAACTCTTTGATAATTAACGCCCAAATACGTCCATTCATCATAGATCAATCCTTTTTTGTGTTTTACGTTTAGTGAATAAAAAGGTCAAAATACCGATGATTAACATAATCGCAATGCCTTGTGCCAATAAGCTCCACACATTACCGGCTAAAAAGAGCGTTTGCAGACTGGTTACATAATAACGAACGCTAAATAGATAGGTCAGCCACTGTACCGGTAATGGCATTGAACTGATTTCAAACACAAAGCCAGACAACATAAAAGCGGGTAAAAAGGCAAACATAATCGCAATTTGCGAAGCAACAAACTGATCTTTTGCTAATGAAGAGATCAATAAACCTTGCCCGAGCGCACAAATCAGAAAAACCGACGTTGCTAAAAAGAGTGTCAAAAATGAACCATGAAATGGCACTTGATAATAGAGAGTAGTAACAAGGAAACAGATCAGCATTGAACCAATTCCTAAAATATAATAAGGAATCAACTTACCAAGCAAAATTTGCGTAATAGTGACTGGTGTTGCCATCATAGCTTCCATAGTGCCGCGTTCCCACTCACGAGCAATCACTAACGCGGTAAGCAATGTTCCAATCAAAGTCATGGTAATTGCCATTGAACCAGGTAAAAGGAAGTGCCGACTTTTTAATTCAGGATTAAAGAGATAACGTTCTTTAAGTTGAATCCCTTGAGTTTCCATAGCAGATTGCTGCATTAACCAGGTCTGCACAACACCACTAGTATAACCATTCACAAACATTGCTGTATTTGGTTGTGAACCATCAGTTAATACTTGAATTTTGGCAGTTTGTTGTCTTAATAGATCTAACGTAAAAGGTTCTGGAATTACGACAATCCCTTTGATTTTTCCCGTAGTCAGATCACCATAAAGCTCTCGGCGATCATTAGCCGTTTTCACCTCTAGAAATTTGGAATGGGTAAAGGCTTCCGTTAAGCTATTCGCCAACGGTGTTGATGAATGAGAAACCAAGCCGATATTCATTTTGTTGCTATCAAGATTGATACCATAACCAAAGATAAACAACAAAATAAATGGCAAAACAAACGCAATCAAAATAGACGATGGGTCACGAATGATCTGTAACATCTCTTTGCGCACTAAGGCGAATAATCTTGTCATTATGCCTCCTTACGTTGTTGATCATGCGCTTGAACTAATGCAATAAAAGCATCTTCTAACGTCGGTGAGTCTAATTGCGCTAACTGTTTTGCTTGTTGCTTTAACTCATCTGGAGTACCAGTAGCAATATTTTCTCCACGATAAATCAAGCCAATACGATCGCAATATTCCGCTTCATCCATAAAGTGCGTTGTTACCATGACAGTAACGCCTTTTCCTACCATCGCATTAATATGCAACCAAAATTCTCGGCGGGTTATTGGATCAACACCTGAAGTAGGTTCATCTAAAAAGAGAATATCGGGCTGATGAATTACTGCACAAGCTAACGAAAGCCGCTGTTTAAAACCTAACGGTAAATCACCGGCATTCATTCTGAGGTAGGGTTGAAAATCAAAAATATCGATCATCATCGCAATGCGTTCACGCTGAACTTTACCTGTTACCCCATATAATCCAGCAAAAAAACGCAAATTTTGCAGCACATCTAAATTGCTATACAACGAGAATTTTTGCGCCATATAGCCGATTTTACTGCGAGCTAAAGAAGTTGCGTGCCGTAAATCTAAACCTGTAACAAAACACTCTCCTGAAGTAGGCTGCAATAAACCGCACATCATCTTAAATGTGGTCGATTTACCTGCGCCATTTGGCCCTAACAAACCAAAAATCTCACCACGTTTAATCGAAAAGGTATTATCTTTAACCGCGACAAAAGTACCAAAACGTTTAGTTAATTGTTTCGCATCAATAACGGGTAAACCATCATCCGCTTTATGTTCAATTTGTGCGGCTAACGCTGAATTACCACCCGGTCCGCCACCAAGGCAATCAATAAACGCATCTTCGAAACAAGGGTTCACTGCTAACCACTGACCTTGTGCTAACACTGGTTTTTCTTGTGGATTATGTAGCACTAAACGAATATTGCTACCTTGAATAATGCCATCCATCACTTGCGGTTGTTGTAATAGATGAATTAATGCGCTTCTACGCTGTGTTGCTTCGACACCACTCACTTGATAAACACGATTTTCCACTCTTGCTAATAATCCTTGTGGATCACCGTCATATAATTTTTTTCCCTCATTTAATAAGATCACGCTGTCGCATTTTTCCGCTTCATCAAGATAAGCTGTTGACCAAAGTACCGCCATTCCCTCTTTCACTAACTCTTGCACCAATTTCCACAACTCGCGCCGCGAAATAGGATCTACCCCTACACTCGGTTCATCTAATAACAATAATTTTGGATCACCAACTAACGCACACGCCAAACCTAATTTTTGTTTCATACCGCCTGATAACTTGCCGGCTAAGCGCTGTTGAAATGGTGCTAAATCAGTAAATGAGAGTAATTTTCCAAATTTTTCTTGTCGATTTTTACCTGCGATACCACGCAAGTCCGCATAAAGGGAGAGATTTTCAATCACTGTAAGATCTTCATATAACCCAAACTTTTGTGGCATATAGCCGCTAATTTCGTGAATTGCTTCTGCTTGGTTAACGATATCAAAGTGATCTACGGTAATAGTGCCGCTGTCTGGCTGCATTAACCCAATTAAATGACGAATTAAAGTTGTTTTCCCTGCGCCATCCGGCCCGACTAACCCAGTAATTTTCCCTGGATAAATTTGTGCAGAAATATGATCTAACGCTAAAGTATCCATTCCCTTAAAATGTTTACTTACGCTATCAATTACCACTATTGGTTGCGTCATCATCACGCCTCAGCTATTTTTTCTTAATCACTAAGGTTACTGGCATTCCTTGATGCAATCCTGCATCATCTTGCTCAATTAAAACTTTAAACCGATAAACTAACTCTGTTCTGAGTTGCTCACTCTCAACATTTTTTGGCGTAAATTCTGCTTGTGGTGAGATAAAACCTATCTTGCCTTGATACTCTGCACCACTATCTGTTAGGACTGTGACCATTTCACCTTGATGAATTTGCCCCAAGTTTGTTTCATCTACATAGGCTCTAACCCAGACAGGTTTAGTTAAGGCAATAGAATAGATTGGCAATCCGGCACTAACGATACTGCCTTTTTCGCGTACACGTGTTAATACCGTACCATCACTTGGTGCAAAAAGTTCAGTATCAGCTAAACGTGTTTCAGCCAACGAAACTAACGATTTAGCGAGATCCACTTGCGCAATAGCTTGATCACGACCAGCCACTACTTCATCATAATCTGCCGCTGACATCGCATTTTTTTGCATCAAAGAAACGCTACGTTGATAAAGTTTTTCTGCCTTGATAAATACCGCTTCTGCCGCTGCTAATTTGGCTTTTGCCAATGCAAGCTCATCTTGAAAAGATTTTTGATCTAATCTGGCAAGTAAATTGCCTTGTTTTACCTGATCGCCTTCATCAACAAATAATTCATTGACCCGTCCAGCTACTTTGAAACCTAAACTGACATCACGAATATCGACATTACCATAGAGTTTTAACTCGGTTAAATTTGCCGTTTGTTGTTGATGTTGTTGGAACAGATAAAAACCACTTAATCCGAGAACAACAAGAAGTAATAAAACTAAACTCTTTTTCATCGCATAGCTCCTATTTATTCACCTGCTCGCAAAAAGCTTAGTTTCATCATACTCCTATCACACGTTCTCTTCATCCACTTGAGATCAAGAATGTGATACACAACTAAAAAATTTCAATTGTAACTATTTAGTTTGCTATTTTCGGGATTATAACTTCAAATAAAATGGTTGGAACATGGGAATGACATCGGAATGATACTGATGTTGTTCAGTATAAATGGTTAATTTAGTTTGTTTCGGTACAACCTTATTTGATGATTTCATAAAGCTTAATAACATACGTTGCGCTGTTTTACCTTCCTTGGTCGTCACCTCACAAATCTCATCACAAACCAAATCAGTTACCATTGTTTTAACCTGTTGTAATAACAACTCACCAGCTTGAAACGGCAAAACAAATTGGATTTTACCTTGTGTCGTCAAACAATGATTTGCTGCCATTAACCAAGCTAAATGTGAAGATTTACCAAGATATCGCGCAGTTTCACGATGATCATCACGACATTTGCTGGCGGTAGCAAAATAAGGTGGATTAGCGACAATTAAATCAAATTGTTGCGAACTATTTTGACAAAAATCTGCAATATTTTGATGCACTATTGATACACGCTGCGGCCATGGCGACATAGCTACATTTTCTAATGCTTGCCGATAAGCATTCTCTTCAATTTCAACACCAACAATTTGGCAATTTGCTGTTGTCCGTTGCGCCAACATCAACGCAATTAACCCGGTACCACAGCCTAAATCTAAAATCGCATTAGCTTTTGTTACATCAGCCCAAGCGCCCAATAACACACCATCAGTGCCTACTTTCATTGCGCATTGATCATGATAAATTTGGAATTGTTTAAAGCGAAAACCGGAACCTGTTGTCATTGCAGAATATTTCGTACTACTAGGATTGAATAAGGATATTTTAATAAAATTTCGCTATAATTCGAGGCTGATTTTATACTTTAGAGAGTTTTTATGACTATTGCGACTTTTGATGAATTTGAACTTGCGCCTGAATTATTACAAGCATTAGAGAAAAAAGGACTTTCTCGCCCGACAGCAATTCAATGTGAAGCAATTCCTGCAGCAATGGACGCACATGATGTGTTAGGTTCATCACCAACTGGTACTGGTAAAACAATCGCTTTCTTATTACCAGCCATTCAACATTTGCTTGACTTTCCACGCCGCAAACCCGGCGCTCCTCGTGTATTAATTTTAACACCAACACGAGAATTAGCGATGCAAGTGGCGGAACAAGCGGAACAACTGGCTTGTTTTACTTCATTAAGTATTGCCACTATTACAGGCGGTGTTGCTTATCAAAATCATGGTGAAATTTTTAATAAAAACCAAGATATGGTCATCGCCACTCCCGGTCGCTTATTGCAATACATTAAAGAGGAAAATTTCGATTGTCGTGCAGTCGAAATTTTAATTTTTGACGAAGCAGACCGTATGTTACAAATGGGTTTCGGACAAGATGCTGAACAAATTGCTGCTGAAACTCGTTGGCGCAAACAAACAATGCTCTTTTCTGCTACGCTGGAAGGTGAGGCTTTAACTGATTTTGCCGAACGTTTATTAAATGATCCAGTTGAAGTAAATGCAGAACCAAGTCGTCGTGAACGTAAAAAAATTCAGCAATGGTATTACCATGCCGATAGTCGTGAACATAAGATTAAATTATTGGCGCGCACCATTATCGATGAGCAAGTTAGCAAAGGTATTATTTTTGTCCGTCGTCGTGAAGAAGTTAGAGAATTATCGGAAATTCTACGTAAACGCAGTATTCGTAGTGCCTATCTTGAAGGTGAAATGGCACAAACTCAACGCAATAATGCAATTGAGAAATTGCGTGATGGTACAGTGACAGTACTTGTTGCCACTAATGTTGCCGCGCGTGGAATTGATATTGATGATATTTCACACGTTTTAAATTTTGACCTACCTTATAACGCTGATATTTATTTGCATCGTATTGGGCGTACTGCTCGTGCCGGTAAAAAAGGAACGGCAATTTCCTTTGTTGAGGCGCACGATTATCCGCTATTAGGTAAAATTCGTCGCTATACTGGTGAATTATTGAAAGCTAGAGTTATCGCTGATCTTGCGCCACGCACTAAACCACCGAAAGATGGCGATGTTAAGAAAGTAAGTAAAAAACAAAAGGCGAAAATTAAGCAAAAACGAGAAGAGGCAAAAGAAGCTGCCGAGAAGAAAAAACGTAAAGTGCGTTTGCGTGATAAGAAAAATATCGGTAAACGTCGTGTACCAACTGCTGTACGTCTTGCACAAGAGCAACAAAAGGACAATTAAAAATGATGATGTGGTTATTGCTTTTAATGGCGATAGTATTTGAAGTCATTGGTACTACCAGCTTACGTTATAGCAATGGTTTTACACAACCTCTCTATACATTGATTACTTTAGGCTGTTATGTAGCCAGTTTCTTTCTACTTTCAAAAATTGTCCAATCCATTCCAATCGGTATTGCCTATGCCGTTTGGTCAGGTGTTGGTATTCTATTTATCGCTTTAATTGGACGCTTTTTATTTAAACAATATTTAGATTTCGCAGCGATCATTGGTATTGTGTTTATCTTGATCGGTGTCTTAATTATTAATTTATTCTCGCAAACAGCGGGACATTAACGCATAGAGGAATTTATGAACGTATCTCCATTTAGTGTCGTTATTTTGGCTGCGGGTAAAGGTACTCGTATGTATTCAGATTTACCAAAAGTGTTGCATCCAATCGCAGGCAAACCAATGGTAAAACACGTTATCGACACTGTTTCACAATTAGGTGCAAAACACATCCATCTCGTGTATGGACATGGCGCAGACTTATTACAACAACGTCTAGCGAACGAAAAAGTAAATTGGGTATTACAGGCAGAACAATTAGGTACAGGACACGCAATGCAACAAGCTGCGCCTTATTTTGCTGATGATGAAACCATTGTGATGTTATATGGCGATGGGCCGTTGATTTCTGCTGCTACCATTCAACAACTGTTAGCAGCCAAACCAGAAAATGGTATCGCTTTATTAACCGTAAAATTAGACAATCCAACGGGTTACGGTCGTATCTTACGTGAGCATAACCAACCAGATGGCAATATTATTGGTATTGTTGAACAAAAAGATGCTTCTCCAGAACAATTGAAAATCCAAGAGATTAATACTGGTCTATTAGCTTGTGATGGTAAAAATCTTAAAAAATGGTTATCACAATTAACCAATAATAATGCACAAAAAGAGTATTACATCACTGATGTCATTGCGATGGCATATCAAGATGGTCGCCAAGTAGTAGCCGTTCATCCGCAAGATCCAATGGAAGTAGAAGGCGTCAATAACCGCTTACAACTTGCTCGCTTAGAACGTTACTATCAACAAAAAAATGCGGAACGTTTAATGTTGGAAGGTGTTACGCTATTTGATCCTAACCGCTTCGATCTGCGTGGTACCTTAACTCATGGTAAAGATATCGAAATCGACATTAATGTGGTGATTGAAGGGGATGTGAAACTCGGTAATCGTGTAAAAATTGGTGCTGGTTGCGTACTTAAAAATGTCGAAATCGGTGATGATGTTGAAATTAAACCTTACTCTGTATTTGAAGATGCCATCATTGGTAATGGCGCACAAGTAGGCCCGTTCTCACGTTTACGCCCAGGAGCAAAACTTGCTGAAAATACCCACGTTGGTAACTTTGTGGAAATCAAAAAAGCCATTGTTGGAGTCGGGTCGAAAGTCAATCACCTTACCTATATTGGCGACAGTGTGATTGGTAAAGAGTGTAATATCGGCGCTGGCGTCATCACCTGTAACTATGACGGTGCTAATAAATTCCAAACCACTATTGGCGATAATGTGTTTGTTGGTTCGGATGTTCAATTGGTGGCGCCGGTTTCAGTAGCAGATGGTGCAACTATCGGCGCTGGTTCAACGATCACTCGAGATGTTGGCGAAAACGAATTGGTGATCACTCGCGTTCCACAAAAACATATTCAAGGCTGGCAACGACCAACAAAGAAAAAAGGTTAAGTTAGCTTAATTTTTCAACAAAAATGCAGCTTAATAAGGCTGCATTTTTTTATTTTTGTGATCTCGTCCAAACTTCTGAAATTAAAATTATCCTCCATATTTACAAATATAATGGAGTGGACTTATCATTAGCTCATCATTTAATCCATTCAAATGCGGTATCAAGGAATGGTCTTTTCACAAACTCTGAGGGTGATACTATGAAATTACAAAAAACTATTCTCCATTCTATGATCGTTGCTGGACTTTCTGTGGCAGCTTTCGCAGCTCAAGCAGGCCAATATCCAGATCTTCCTGTTGGTATTAAAAGCGGCGGCGGTGCATTAATTGGTGATACCGTATATGTTGGTTTAGGTTCTGGTGCAGATAAATTCTATGCACTTAATTTAAAATCTGCGAAAGATGGCTGGAAAGAAATTGCGGCATTCCCTGGCGGCGATCGTGCTCAACCAGTGGTAACTGCAGTTGAAGGCAAACTCTATGTCTTTGGTGGTTTACAAAAGAACGAAAAAGGCGAATTACAATTAGTTAATGATGCTTATAGCTATGATCCACAAAACAATACTTGGACTAAATTACCAACTCGTTCTCCATTAGGACTTGTCGGTGCAACCGGCGTAAATTATGGTGATAAAGTATTTATCGTTGGTGGTTCTAACTTATCTATCTTCAATGGTTACTTCCAAGACTATACTGCTGCTGGTACAGATAAAGCAAAACAAGAAGCAGTAATGGGTGCTTACTTCAATCAACGTCCACAAGATTACTTCTTTAATACCACTTTCTTCAGCTATCAACCATCTACTAATAAATGGCGTAACGAAGGACAATTACCATTCTCTGGTCGTGCTGGCGCAGCGGTAACTGTCAAAGGTGATGTCATTACTGTAATTAATGGTGAAATCAAACCAGGATTGAGAACTGCGGAAGCAAGCCAAGGTAAATTCAATAAATTCGGTACCGTAGATTGGAAAAAACTTCCTAACTTACCAGATCCAGCAAAAGGTGTTGTACAAGAAGGTTTAGCTGGCGCTTATGCTGGTTATAGTAATGGCTATTTAGTGGTAACTGGTGGTGCAAACTTCCCTGGTTCAACTAAACAATTTAAAGAAGGCAAACTCTTTGCTCACCAAGGACTCAAAAAAGCTTATCCTGCAGAAGTATTTAGCTTAGATAAAGGTAAATGGAAACAAATCGGTAAATTACCTTATGGTTCAGGCTATGGTGTGACCGTTTCTTATGACAATAAGATTTTATTAATCGGTGGGGAAACTGATGGCGGTAAACCATTAACAGCAGTGAGAGAACTTAGCTTTGATGGCAAAAAACTTACTGTTGAATAATTAAATCCGTTCCTCTTGAAAACATTTTTTAAGCATGGGTACTCTCCCCCATGCTTTTTTTTATTTCAATGACATACCTTCTTTACAACTAAACCTTAAAATTGATCTGATTAAGTAGTACACTATCGGAACTTGTTTGACTTCAACAGAAGAGGCTTACCATGAAACCTTATTTAATTGCACCATCTATTCTTTCTGCTAATTTAGCTCATTTAGGTGATGACGTGAAAAATGTGCTAGCCGCTGGTGCTGACGTGATCCATTTTGATGTAATGGATAATCATTATGTACCCAACCTTACCTTTGGTCCTGCTATTTGCCAAGCACTACGTGATGACGGCATTACCGCTCCGATAGATGTACATTTAATGGTAAAACCTGTTGATCGTCTTATTCCTGATTTTGCGAAAGCGGGTGCAACTTTTATTACTTTCCACCCTGAAGCAAGCGAGCATATTGATCGCTCTTTACAACTAATTCGTGATTGCGGCTGTCAAGCTGGTTTGGTTTTTAATCCTGCCACACCATTAAGCTATCTTGATTATGTTATGGATAAAATTGATATTATTTTGATTATGTCGGTAAATCCAGGTTTTGGTGGACAATCATTCTTACCTTCTGCTTTAGTCAAATTACAACAAGCTCGCGAACGTATTAAAGCAAGTGGTCGAGATATTCGTCTTGAGGTCGATGGCGGTGTCAAAATTGATAATATCGCTGAAATCGCACGTGCTGGTGCCGATATGTTCGTTGCTGGTTCTGCTATTTTTGGTAAGCCAGATTATCAGCAAGTCATTAGTGCGATGCGCCAACAACTTGCGAGCGCCAATCTATAACAATAAAAAATAAGGAAATTATATGAGTCAATTTAAAGCCATTGGTTTTGATCTGGATGGAACGATCGTAAATAGTCTACCAGATTTGACGTTAGCCGTTGGCAATACCTTTCAAGAATTCAATCTACCTCGTCCTAGCGAAGATAACGTATTAACTTGGATTGGTAACGGTGCCGATATTCTATTAGCTCGTGCCTTAGAATGGGCAGGTGCAACACCAGATCAAACCACTTTACAACAGATGAAAGCTCGCTTTAATGTGCATTACGGTGAGAACATTTGTAATAAAAGCGTGTTGTATCCACAAGTGAAAGAAACTTTAATCAGCCTTAAAGAACAAGGTTTCTTACTTGCTATCGTCACCAATAAACCAACACAACATGTTGTGCCGGTGCTTAAAGCCTTTGGCATTGATCATTTATTTGCGGAAACGCTCGGCGGACAATCTTTACCAGCGATCAAGCCACATCCAGCGCCACTCTACTACCTTTGTGGCAAATTCGGTATTTTACCGAAAGAATTATTATTTGTTGGCGATTCTAAAAATGATATTTTAGCTGCTCGCGCTGCCGGTTGTGCAGTAGTGGGTTTAACTTACGGCTATAACTATAATATTCCAATTGCGGAATCAAATCCTGATTGGGTATTCAGTGATTTTGCAAACATTTTAACCATTGTGTAATCGAATTAAGGAAAGAAAATGAGTAAAAAACCTATTGTATTTAGTGGTGTTCAGCCTTCTGGCGAATTGACTATTGGTAACTATCTCGGTGCATTACGCCAATGGGTAAAAATGCAAGATGACTACGAATGTCTATTCTGTGTGGTAGATTTACACGCCATCACCGTTCGTCAAGATCCAGAAGCTTTACGCAAGGCAACACTCGACGTGTTAGCGCTTTATCTCGCTTGTGGTATTGATCCAAAGAAAAGTACGATTTTTGTACAATCACATGTTCCTGAGCATGCGCAATTAGCGTGGGTATTAAATTGTTACACCTATTTCGGTGAAATGGGTCGTATGACGCAATTTAAAGATAAATCCGCACGTTATGAAGGCAATGTCAGCGTTGGCTTGTTTACTTATCCTGTATTAATGGCTGCCGATATTTTGTTATATCAAGCCAAACAAGTACCAGTTGGTGATGACCAAAAACAACACCTCGAAATCACGCGTGATATTGCCCAACGTTTTAATGCACTTTATGGCGATATCTTCACTATCCCAGAAGTGTTTATTCCTAAAGCTGGTGCACGTGTTATGTCACTTCTTGACCCAACTAAGAAAATGTCAAAATCTGATGACAACCGTAACAACGTGATTGGTTTGTTAGAAGATCCAAAAGCAGTAGCGAAGAAAATTAAACGTGCAATGACCGATTCTGAAGAGCCACCTCGTATTAAATTTGATATCGAGAATAAACCAGGCGTATCAAATCTATTAAGCATCTTATCGGCAATTACGGACAAACCAATTCCAGAATTAGAAGCAGAATTTGAAGGTAAAATGTATGGCCACTTAAAAGGCGCTGTAGCTGATGAAGTTTCAGCAATGCTTACTCAATTACAAGAACGCTACTATCATTTCCGTAATAATGAAGAACTGCTTAATCAGATTTTGCGTGAAGGTGCAGAAAAAGCGAAAGCCAAAGCGAAAGAAACTTTAGAACAAGTCTATAAAGCAGTGGGTTTTGTACTATAAAATCAAATAAATAGCCCCTCGTTGAGGGGCTTAGTTTTTAACTTAAGAAATAACGATACGCCTTACTATCAGTAACATCTTGGCAAACATACCCTAACTTACTAAGGTGTTGTTTGAAGTCATCCAAATCATCCTTTTCAAATTGGAAGCCAGCCAAAATATTGCCATAGTCAGCGCCATGTGCACGATAATGGAATAATGAAATATTCCAATGCGTTCCTAATGTTTCCAGGAATTTTAACAAAGCGCCTTTTTGCTCTGGGAATTCAAAGCTATACAGACGTTCTAATTTATCGCTATTTGGACGTCCGCCGATCATATAACGAATATGAGTTTTTGCGACATCATCATCTGTCATATCTTCGACATAAAAACCAGCTTGGCTTAAATCATTAATGATTTCCGCTTTTTCCGCTTCATTAATGGTACGCACCCCAACAAAAATACAGGCTTTCTGCTCATCGGCATAACGATAATTAAATTCTGTCACCGCTCGATTACCCAATAAATGACAGAAAGTTAAAAAACTTCCTTTTTGTTCAGGAATCGTTACCGCTAATAAAGCTTCTCGATTTTCCCCAATTTCACAACGTTCGGAAACGTAACGCAGAGTATGGAAATTCAAGTTTGCACCAGACAAAATCGCTGCCAGATTTTCACCTTTAATTTGATGCTGACGAGCATATTTCTTTAATCCTGCTAACGATAAAGCACCTGAAGGTTCAGCAATTGCGCGGACATCTTCAAATAGATCCTTCATTGCCGCACAAACTTCATCACTATCTACTAACACAACATCATCAAGATATTGTTGGCATAAACGGAAAGTTTCATCACCAATGCGTTTTACCGCTACCCCATCAGCAAATAAGCCTACACGCTCTAAATCAACAGGTTTCTTCGCTTGTAATGCCGCATATAAACAAGCAGAATCTTTGGACTCCACCCCAATTACTTTAATTTCCGGCATCATTTGCTTAATCAATACGGCAACGCCTGCCGCCATACCGCCGCCGCCGACAGGCACAAAAATTCGATCAATATCAGAATTTTGTTGTAGCATTTCCATTGCTAATGTGCCTTGTCCGGCAATTACTAACGGATGATCAAATGGCGGAATAAACGTCATTTTTTTGCTTTGCGAAAGCTCTATTGCTTTTGCTTTCGCTTCATCAAAGTTCGCTCCATAGAGCAATACTTCTCCACCAAAACCTCGTACTGAATCCACTTTAATACTTGGTGTATTTTGCGGCATCACAATTAACGCTTTTAAACCTAATAATTTTGCTGATAAAGCTACACCTTGCGCATGGTTGCCAGCAGAAGCAGCAATTACGCCTGCTGCTTTCTGTTCGGCGGTTAATGTGGATAACATTGCATAAGCACCACGCAATTTAAAACTATGTACAGGCTGACGATCTTCACGCTTAATAAAGATTTGATTATCTAAGCGATTTGACAGTTTTTCCATTTTTTGCAACGGCGTTACCTGCGCTGCTTCATACACCTTTGAACCTAATTTAACAATAGCTTTTAAATATTCAGTTCCGCTTGGCTGCGCTGCTGCCAATAATGTTTGCATATCCATATCAGTACCGCTTATAGTTTGCTACGGTCACGTACCGCACCTTTATCTGCACTGGTTGCTAAAGAAGCGTAAGCTTTTAGTGCATAGGAAACATGACGTTGGCGATCTTTTGGTTTCCAACCATATTGATCTTTTTCCGCACGACGTTTACTTAATTCTGCTTCATCGACTAATAACTCAATCTTACGTTGTGGAATATTAATCGAAATTAAATCACCATCTTCGACTAAACCAATCGTACCGCCGTTAGCCGCTTCTGGAGAAACGTGACCAATTGATAAGCCAGAAGTACCACCTGAGAAACGACCATCAGTTAATAATGCACACGCCTTACCTAGCCCCATTGATTTTAGATAACTTGTTGGGTAAAGCATTTCTTGCATACCTGGCCCGCCTTTTGGACCTTCATAACGGATCACTACAACATCGCCAGCAACCACTTTACCGCCTAAAATCGCTTCTACTGCAGCTTCTTGGCTTTCATATACTTTTGCTGGGCCTTTGAAAGTTAAGATGCTTTCATCCACTCCAGCAGTTTTCACGATACAGCCATTTTCCGCTAAGTTTCCGCTTAACATCGCTAAACCACCATCTTGGCTATACGCATGCGCTTTATCACGAATACAACCTTGTTGGCGATCATCATCTAAACTATCCCAGCGGCAATCTTGTGAAAAGGCTTCGGTAGTACGAATCCCTGCCGGACCTGCACGATAGAATGTCTTCACCGCATCACTAACATCACGTTTTACATCATATTGGTTTAATTGTTGTTCTAACGTTAAACCTAATACGGTATGTGTTTGATTATTCAATAAATGTGCTCGATCTAGTTCACCTAAAATTCCCATTACACCACCAGCACGATGCACATCTTCCATATGGTATTTATTAGTATTTGGCGCCACTTTACATAAGCAAGGAACAACACGAGATAGACGATCAATATCCGCCATTGTGAAATCAACTTCCGCTTCTTGCGCCGCCGCTAATAAATGCAATACGGTATTAGTTGAACCACCCATTGCAATATCTAAACTCATTGCATTGTTAAAGGCATCTTTAGTCGCAATTGAACGAGGTAATACAGAAGCATCATCTTGTTCATAATAACGGCGGCAGAGTTCCATAATTTGTGAACCTGCTTGTAAGAACAATTGTTTACGATCAGCGTGAGTTGCCAAACAAGAACCATTACCCGGTAAACTTAAACCTAATGCTTCTGTTAAGCAGTTCATTGAGTTAGCGGTAAACATTCCTGAACAAGAACCGCAAGTTGGGCAAGCTGAACGCTCAATAATTTCACTATCATGATCTGAAACGTCTGGATTTGCTCCTTGGATCATAGCATCCACTAAATCTAAACGAATTAATTGATCAGAAAGTTTGGTTTTTCCGGCTTCCATTGGGCCACCAGAAACAAAGATTGTTGGAATATTAAGACGTAATGCCGCCATCAACATTCCCGGAGTGATCTTATCGCAGTTAGAAATACAGACCATCGCATCAGCACAATGCGCATTCACCATATATTCTACAGAATCAGCAATTAATTCACGTGATGGTAAGGAATAAAGCATTCCACCATGTCCCATAGCAATCCCATCATCTACGGCAATAGTATTGAATTCTTTCGCAATACCACCTGATGCTTCAATTTGTTTCGCGACTAATTGTCCTAAATCTTTCAGGTGTACATGCCCTGGTACAAATTGTGTAAATGAGTTAACCACTGCAATAATTGGTTTTCCAAAATCGCTGTCTTTTACTCCTGTGGCACGCCATAAGGCTCGCGCGCCAGCCATATTGCGGCCTTGAGTACTGGTCGCTGAACGTAATTTAGGCATAATCTCTCCAATCTATAATTTGTTTTCTTTTAACACGATAAAATGTTCGATTAATCGAATCATTAACTCTTTTTGTTCCGGCAGACTTTCTGCCACCAATAATGCTAATGCAACAAGCGTATTATCATTAATTAGCTGTGATACTGGTTTTGCTAACAAATGTTGATTTAACCGCAAATACCATAAAAATAGAAATGACCCTGTTCTTTTATTACCATCTGCTAACGGATGATTCTTAATTACAAAATACAATAAATGAGCAGCTCGACTAGCAACATTAGGATAGAACAATGTATCACCAAATCCTTGTTCTATAGTTGCAATTGCTGATGCTAAACCATCACCACGAACTTGTGCAAACAACTCCGTAGCCTCACCTTTAGCGATCAGTTCTTGCTTTAATGCAGAAATGGCTTTCAATACTTCATCATATAGCAATGCAATCATATGATGTTGTTTTGCAGTATTTTCCTTTAAGCTTTGTTCATCATAGGCTTGTAACAGGCTCCAACTCTTAGCATAATCCTGCACTACCTGAATCACAGCTTCACCTTCAGTATTAAGCAATTGTTGATTTAACAAAGTACGACTAAGAAGTTCAACAGTTTGCTGATAATCAATACCTCGTTCTTGTAGCCGTTTTTCATTTAACGTATAACCATCAATTAAATGTTGTTTTAAGGTTTTTGTCGCCCATTGACGGAATTGCACACCTCGTTGAGATTTTACTCGGTAGCCAACAGAAATAATGACGTCAAGGTTATAATGTTCAATATTTCTACTAACCTGACGATTACCCTCTTTTCTAACTATCCGGAAATTCCGGATAGTTGAATTTTGCTCAAGCTCTTTCTCTTTAAAAACATTCTCAATATGATCATTAATAGTACGCACATTTTTCCCAAACAGTTCTGCCATTTGAGACTGCGATAACCACACCGTTTCTTGTTCAAAAGAAACTTGTAAGGAAACTTGTCCATCTTGACTGGTATAAATCTGTATTCCGCTCATAGTCAACAAAATCCAGTATTTAGCTTAATACTGTAACATCAGTAATTCCATATAACTTCACTAATTGATTCGTTAATAGCGATAACTCTCGTTCGCTGCGTAATGAAATTTGCAATGTAAGTTGTTGTTCTTGCAATTGACTAGTTAGTGCTGTTGCTACAAAACCACGATGTCTAACCACACGTAAAATTCTTTCCAATGTTTCTGGTCGCCATTCCGCTTGCACTGAAATCTGATAATTATTCATTTTATACTCCAATGTCCTCTAGCATTTCATCATTTTTTGCACCAGGCGGCACTAACGGCCACACATTTTCATCTTCATGAATACAAACGTGCAATAAATAAGGTCCTTCTGCATTTAAAAGACGATCTAACGCTGCATTAACTTCACCACCTTTTTCAATGCGTTCTCCCGGAATATCAAATGCTTTCGCTAACATAATAAAATCAGGATTATCTTCTAAGATCGTTTCACTATGACGACCGCGGAAAAATAATGTTTGCCATTGACGCACCATTCCCAAACGTTGGTTATCAATCAACAAAATTTTCACTGGTAACTTGCCACGTTTGATCGAACCTAATTCTTGGATATTCATCATAAATGAACCATCGCCTGTTACTAAAATAACCGGATCTTCTGGTCTTGCTTTCTGTGCACCAATTGCTGCTGGTAAACCAAAACCCATTGAACCAAATCCAGCAGAAGTAATATAGTTTTTCGGATCAAAGTGCTGCATATGCTGTGCTGACCACATTTGGTGCTGCCCAACATCAGTAGAAATCACACTATTTCTTGCTCGTTTTGCAGATAAAGTATGCAATAACCACCAAGGATTGATATTGTTATCACCGCTATTCTCTGCATAAGCAAAATCATAGCTCTCTTTTAAACGTCTAACATCATTGCGCCATTCGTCAATTTCTAACGGCATTGTCAACGCCGCCAAAACTTGTTTCATATCGCCACGAATTGCCACATCAGCATGACGCAATTTATTAATCTCTGCGATATCCACATCAACATGAATAACTTTCGCTGATGGTGCAAAGCTATCTAGTTTTCCAGTTACCCTATCATCAAATCGAGCACCTAATACCACCAATAAATCGCTCTCTTGTGCTGCATAGTTAGCCGCTTTTGTGCCATGCATACCAATCATTCCCATATAATATGGATTATCTGCTGGTAAGGTTCCTAAACCTTTAATCGTTGAAAAACTTGGGATTTGACTAACAGCAACAAATTGACGCACTTCCTCAACAGCATTCGCCATTCCTACACCACCGCCAACATATAACACTGGTCGTTTTGCTTGTTGCAATAGCGTTTTTGCTTGTTCTAATAAGGCATTATCAATAGCAGGAAGTGATTGAATTGGTTTAACGATAGGTTGTTGCTGAATTGGTGCGAATTGAACATCTTTTGGAACATCGATTAAAACTGGGCCTGGTCTGCCGCTTTGCGCTATTTGGAAGGCTTGTGCCATTATTTCCGGAAGTTCCTCGATATTTTGCACAATAAAACTATGTTTTGTACAAGCAAGCGATAATCCTAATACATCGGCTTCTTGGAACGCATCAGTACCGATAAAAGGTGAAGCTACTTGCCCTGTTATCGCCACGACCGGAATAGAATCCATCATCGCATCGCCTAATCCAGTCACTAAATTCGTTGCACCAGGTCCAGATGTTGCGATACAAACTCCAACTTTACCGCTCGCTCTGGCATAACCGATCGCCGCCATCGCTGCACCCTGTTCATTACGGCAAAGTAAATGATCTAATCCTGAATCATAAATCGCATCATACACTGGCATAATTGCGCCGCCAGGATAGCCAAAAATTGTGGTCACTCCATGTGCTTTTAAGCATTCTGTAATAAATTTTGCACCATTCATTATTTAATTCCTTGACTACATTATAAAAAAACCCTCACCTGAAAGGGCGAGGGTTCATCTGACCTAAAATCTTTTATTGAAGTTTTATCAGCTTGTACCACTCACCTCGTAGTGCTAATCACCACGAGGTTAATAATAATGCCGATAAAACGAATAGAATTCATAGTTTCAATATCCAATGTGGGTCTAAGTATGTATGTTGTGTGCTTTTGAGCGTCTTTATTGATATCACATTTTTTGAATTAATCAAACTATTTTTTAATAAAATTTTTTAATTTTATTAGAACGTAAAAATATCCCCAGAAAATGGCTATTTTTGCTAACATATATTCTTTTTTAGGGAACAATAAGGAACATTATGCGCAGTTTACTTCCTTTCAAATTAGTGGCGTCAGATCTTGACGGTACACTCCTCAATGCTCAACATGTTGTCGGTTCATTTACTATTGAAACATTAAGAAAATTAGAAGAAAAACAAGTTGATATCGTTTTGGCTACAGGCAGAAAACACGAAGATGTTTTTTCTATTGTGGCAAAAATTGGCATTGAAAATATTCAAATTATTACTTCAAATGGTGCCAGAATTCATGACCTCTCTGGGAAATTACGTTATAAAAACGATCTTCCTAGCAATCTCGCTTTAGAAATTATGAATACACCTTTTGATAAGGACAAAATTTTTGTTAATTCTTATCAAGATGCTGGTTGGTTTATCGATCGTGATATTCCACAAATGGCGAAATATCACAAAGATTCTGGTTTTAGCTATCAAATCACTGACTTTCGTCATCATGATGCTAGCGGTACAGAAAAGGTCTTTTTCATTGCTAGAACGCAAGCGGATTTACTCGATTTGGAACAATATTTACGCCAGACTTATGGCGATAAAACCGAAATTGTTTATGCCTCACTCAACTGTTTAGAAATTATGAATAAAGATGTTTCTAAAGGGAATGCGTTAAAAAAAGCGCTTGCTGATCGCCACTACACTGCACAAGAATGTTTAGCATTTGGTGACGGTATGAATGATGAGAGTATGCTAGATTTTGTTGGTAAAGGCTGCATTATGGCAAATGCCAATCCTGCATTAATCAAAGCCTTACCAAATTTAGAAATTATTGGACACCATGGCCATGAAGCTGTGGCAAGTTATTTACGCGCTACATTTAATTTGATCTAACTATGTTTCAACTACTTTATATCGCTGGCGGTGCAGCAATAGGCGCTTCTTGTCGTTGGGGATTAAGTCTATTGCTTAATCCTGTTTTCACCACTTTTGCTTTCGGCACTTTGATTGCCAACTATTTAGGCTGTTTATTAATGGGGATTATGAGCGGTATGCTGCTTACTTATCCAATGATCAGTAATGAATGGCGTCTATTTTTTATCACCGGTTTTCTTGGCAGTTTAACCACTTTTTCCTCTTTTTCCGGTGAAGTGGTTGGAATTTTTCTTGATGGGCAATGGTGGACAGGGCTAGGCGTAGTTTGCTTACATTTATTCGGCTGTTTAGCCTTTACCCTGCTCGGTATTGGTTTATGGCGTTTACTTTACTTGGCGTTTTAGAATTTTAAAACAATAAGCGTACTGATTTTTCTCATCGGCTTGGTGAGTTTCACTGAAACTCACTTGCCAATCCTCTGTATTAATCGCTGGGAAAAAAGTATCGCCAGCCAATTCCGTTTCAATTTCCGTTAAATACAAACGATCCGCCTGCGCTAATGTTTCCGCAAACAGATGACCACCACCAATAATCATCACTTCTTCTTGATCAGCGACTAACGCTAACGCATCAGCAAGACTCGCCGCAACTTCAATATTTTCCGCCGTAAAACCCTGTCTTGATAACACAATATTGCGTCGTTTTGGCAATGCCTTACCAATCGACTCAAACGTTTTCCGCCCCATAATTACTGGTTTATTCAGCGTATTTTTCTTAAACCACGCTAAATCAGCCGGTAAATGCCAAGGCATTTGATTATCCAAACCAATGACGTGATTTTTTGTCATTGCCACAATTAAACTTAACTTCATTTTTGACCTCAAGCAGGCTTTACAATATTACTTGGATAACAGCCTAATACTTTGACGAAACTACAATAGGTTTGTAATTCTTGTAATGCTTGCTGCGTACTCTCTTGATGTAAATTGGCTTCAATTTCCACATAGAACATCTCTTCCCAAGGCTTACCATAAATTGGGCGAGATTCTAATTTACTCATAATAATTTGATGTTTTTTAAACACTAACAACGCATCAACCAAAGCACCAGCTTGCTGCGTAGTGGACATTAGCAATAAGGTTTTTGCACTCACTTGTGGTGAAACTTCAATCGCTTGTTTACTTAACACAATAAAGCGCGTGATATTGTTGACTTGGTTAGCAATACCATCTTGCAACACCTGTAACCCATAGAGTTTACCACCTTCCGCATTGCCCAATGCCGCCACATTCGCCCGATTAATTTTCGCCACCAACTGCATTGCGTGCGAAGAACTTTCACAATATTTAACGTGTACGCCCTGCAATGAATTGATAAATTGACTGCATTGCTGAATCACTTGTGGATGGCTATATAGCGTGTCAATCTGTGCTAAATCAGTCGGCTGTGAAATCAACACACAATGTTGAATCGGATAAGTCAATTCACCGACCAGATGCAAGTCAGTATGCTGCAATAAATCATAGACATCATTGATAGAACCGGAAGTGGTATTTTCCAACGGCAAAACCCCATAATCCGCTTTGCCCTCTTCTACCGCCGCAAACACTTGACGGAAAGATTCACAACTTAATTCAATCAACTCCTTTTGATAACGCTCCGCATACTGACGTGCTGCCAAATTGGAGTAGGAACCCAACATTCCTAAAAAAGCGATATGAATTTGATTATTGCGCTGCTGATTCAGTTTATTCTGCAAATATGCCTGTTGCGTCAACACTGAATCTTCAATAATTTTTTGGAAAACTTCTGTGATATATTGCGGATTTAATTGATAATTTTGACTATCTGCATAACGAATTAACGCATCCAACAGTTGCTGTTCGCGCTCAATATCTCGCAACGGTTTTTTTGTGATCTCTTTACTTTTGACCACATCATAAGCAACCTGATGACGTTCAGCCAATAAACGCAAAATCTCGCGATCAAGTTGAGTAATTTTTTGACGAATTTCGGTTAAATCTAAACTCATACCATTATCCTTTGTTAGGCAAGCTGTTACTGATTATAAAGAATCTACACGCTTTAACAACTCATAGCCTATACAATTCCGACAAAAGATAGCGATAACTTTGTCATAAATTAATCTTCCCTATGCTGTTTCCAATTTAGCATTCGTTCAATAATATTAATCAGTTCTGCACGCTCATAACCGTCTAATCCAATAAATAAGAGTTCTAATTTTCTAGCCTGATCCATTGAGCGATTACTACTGAGGGTAACTAAATCCGCGACTTCACAATGAAAAATTTCTGACAATTCCAATAGCCTTAATACAGAAGGAACTGATTTTCCACGCTCCATTCTTGATACCGCATCATTGCTAATATCTAATTTTTCGGCTAATTCTGCTTGCGTCATCCCTACTGCTCGCCGATATTTTGCAATTGCTTGTCCAATTGTTCGTAATAATTGTTCACTTTTGCCCAACATAGCTAACTCCTTACTATTAAAGGAGAAATAATAGGTCTTGACTTCTTTTCATAAATAGCAGAACATACTTAGAGTATGTGATGTGGACTGCTATTTCTTTAAATAACCCTCCGAGATAAGGAACTTCTTATGAATCATATCTATCGTTTAGTTTGGAATGCTATTCGGCAGTTATGGCAGTGTGCTTCTGAAAATACCAGAACAAAGGGTAAAACCAGCACAGTAAAAGCCGTGATAAACACTCAATTTACCCCCCCCCTCCTCTTCTATATCCTTATAAATTTGTCTTTAATGTTTTCGTTGTTGCTATTTTAGGAACAATATCTTTTCCTACCTGGGCGGAGAATTTTGCCTGTCAAAAAGAAATTACAACAGCAGGAATTTATACCGTATCTGAAAGGTGCGACTACGGAGACCACTTCCTAGATGGGGGGCTTACTATTAATGTTGGCAAAGATCAAAATGTTACCTTACAAGGAAGTAGCCCCTCTCAAGGAAAAATCTCCACTAAGTCTCATTACTACGAAGGAGCGATTAGTGCATATAAAATTGGCTTGTTAACTATTCAAGATTTGATTATTGATTCTCCTTATAGGAATGGGATTTATATAAATAATCATTCAATTCGTGGCGAAAATTATTTTTCCTCTCTGGTTGTTAAAGGAGGAACCATAACATCGAAACGTGCAGCTATTCAGACTCAGAGTGCTCTCGATATTACAATATTGGGGGCTAACCTAACAGGGCGAGGATATAGAGGAGAGCTTAGTGCTAGTAGTATTGAGTTGATTAATACTCGTAGTCTTACGGTCTCTGATACAATTATAAAAGGGGAATATATGGGGATTCTTGTTAGAGAGGCTGATCGTTATCAGCGATTTAATACGCGAGTAATGATATCAGGAAATACCAAAATTATTCCAATAGAAGATACCGAGCAATTTGTGGCAATTGGGTTTTTTGATCTCAAGATGTATCATTTTTCTATAAGAGATGAAAATATATATCTAACACCACCTTTAATTCGGAATGTATTAGATTTGGCAACTGACCCTAATAATATTCAAGGATTGGTAGCATCTGTAGCTTGGTATAAGTATGAGCCTTCTAAGTTTGGATTTATTCTACGAAATACCAATACATTGAGCTTGAATGGAGATAATGACTTGTCTTTAAATCTGAGCGAATTTGGTATAAATGAAAAAGATTTAAAGATAAGAGCTTCAGATTACAGCATTATAGAGCTCACATCAGGTAAAAAATTCTTTGCTTTTGATACGATTGAGAAAAATGGTTCAGGTACCTGGACCCTTTCGGGGATCTTAGCTGAAGGGATTATTACTGGTCATGAAGAGGAATATAGAAAATACATAGATTATATTCCTAATAACTCTCAAGACATCACTATTCCGGCAAGCCCAGCATTTTCCATTAATGAAGGTAAAATTGCATTAGCACCAAATACCATTGTGCATACCGATATAGTAGTTAATCCAAATGGTACTTTGTATTCCCAGGCTGGAGGTAAACAACTGGTTGATTCGTTAACGATAAAAGGCACTTATCAAGTCGATGTTAATAGTCATAGCGATTACAGCCAATTACATAGTGCCAAGGATATTGTGATTGATGATGGTAGTAAACTTTATGTGTATGCCGATAAGCTACAAGGTGGTGATGATACTTTCTTAAATGTGTTAAGTACTGATGGGGTGCTGAAAGGACGTTTTAATCCGAAAATAGAAGATAATAGTATATTATTTGATTTTACTGCGATATATGACCCACAAGCGATGCATTTAAATGTTAAAGCTACTCCTGTATCAGAACCTGAGCCAACTCCGGAACCTAACCCAACCCCAGAACCTAACCCAACTCCAAATCCTACTCCTGAACCGAAGCCAGGCTTAATTAAACATCTGGTGAAACAAGCGTGTGATGATTGCTTAGTTCCAGTAGCAGCTAGCTTAGATAAAATTAAAGCATCAGCAGACAATGATATTGCTTTTGGTTTAATAAAATTAAATAGTGAAAAAGAGGTGGTTAAAGCGGTAGAACAACTTCAGCCATTACTTGGTATTCGTACCAGTCGAGTCATAATAGAAGCAACCGATACTTTAACAAAAGCAATACCGACAGGACGTTGTTTAGTGGATACTGATGAGAATCAAGTGTGGGCAAAAGTGTTAGGTGAATGGAATGAGCGAGATGGATCATTTGGATTGTCAGGCTATCAAGCTAACCATTATGGTATTGCAGTAGGTAATGAACGTTGCGTCACTGAGAATACCAAATTAGGTTTAACAGCAGGTTATATTAAAACTGATGCAGATAGTTATGATTCATCAGCTAATCATAACTTAAAAGCGGATACTTGGCAGGTTGGTGTATATGGTAATACTGTCTTAACCCCACAATGGGATATTGATTTTTATGCAGGAGTTGGTCAATCTTATTTAGATGGAAAACGTCGGTTAACTTTCTTAGAGCGGACAGCGGAAAGTGAAATGAAAGCGAATCATTTTCGAACTGGTATCACATTAAATAGAGAATTCCAAATTAATCCTCAAACGAAAGTAACGCCATTCTTGACATTAGATTATCAACGAGTTGAAGTCGAAGATTATATAGAGAAAGGAGCAAAAGACTTTAATTTCGCCGTTGATAAACAAAGCACTGAGGCCTTTATGGCAAAACTCGGTATTAAAGGGGATTTCCAAATTAATGAGCGTTTAAGTTTACAAGCGAAAGCGGCAGTTGGATACGATATGACCTATCGAGGTAATTATTTACGTGCTGGGTTTGTGAATTATCCAAAATATCGATTTACGTTGGAAGAGTGTGACCCATCTCGCGTAACAGGTGAACTTGATGTAGGTGCAAAATATCAAATCAGCCAAAATGTGGCATTGGGTGCTGGTGTACAATCCACATTTGCGAAAGGGTTTAATTCGGTTGCTGGAAATGTGAATTTATCAATTCAGTTTTAGACTGCATAAAATATAGATATTAAACCTCGCTGAAAAGCGAGGTTTAGTTTATTGACAAAGTCAATGATAAAACTTTTAGTTAAATTATTTCTTATCTAACATTTAGGTTTCGCCCTAAAGGGCGACTTCATTTTATTCGCAAGTGAACTTCATTCACTTGCTCACCCTACGGGTCGTTGCAAGCAACGTTCAAAAAGCTAATGCTTTTTGTCATTGCTTGTGCAAAGGCCTAATAGACAAA
>NZ_JTJL01000015.1 GCF_001678495.1 Gallibacterium salpingitidis | reverse complement strand
TGAAAATCTTATTTACATTCGGGCAAGAGTAAGAGGGAACCCAAGAATCTTTTATTAAAATTATTGAAAAAATTTAGATTAGTTCTTAATAGAAAGCGGGCTATGCCCGCTTTCTCTACTACTCAACAACATCTACCCCATAAAACGCATTATAACCAAACGGACTTTGTGCATAATTACGCACACGCGGACTTAATGGTGTATAACTTACAGAGTGAGCTACTGGAATCCAAGGAACTGCTTTATGGAAGATCTCTTGTGCTTGCTCATATAATGGTGCACGCACTTTTTTATCTGATGTCACAATCGCTTTAGCTAATAGCGCATCAAACTCTTTATTACACCAACGTGAATAGTTGCTGCCATTATTGGCATTTTCACAACTTAATAATGGTGATAAGAAGTTATCTGGGTCACCATTGTCACCAGACCAACCATAAATTCCTGCGGTAAATTCACCAGCACGAGTACGTTTAATATAGTCACCCCATTCATAGCTGACTAATTTTGCTTTTACCCCAATCTTCGCCCAGTCATTTTGCAAAATCTCTGCTGTACGACGTGGATTTGGGTTAGAAGCGCGCACTACCGGTTGTACCCAAAGTTCTGTTTCAAAACCATCTGGATACCCTGCTTCTGCTAATAATTTTTTCGCTTTTTCTAAATCAAATGGGTAATCCTGAATACGATCGTTGTAGCTCCAAATCGTTGGTGGCAATGGATTCTTCGCTGCAATACCTGCGCCTTGATATACTGACTCAATAATGGCTGCTTTATCCGCCGCATAATTCAATGCTTGACGCACTTTTTCATTATTAAATGGTGCTTTCTCTGTATTAAACGCAATATAAGCAACATTTAACCCCGGTTGTGATACCAATTGTACTTTTGGATCTTTCTTCATTCTGCCTAAATCAGCTGCATTTGGGAAATCGATCATATCGCATTGTCCCTTTTGCAATTTCGCATAACGAGCTGTTGCATCCGGCGTAATACTGAAAATCAAAGTATCAATTGGTGTTTTACCTTGCCAGTAATCAGGGTTAGCTTTATAGCGTAATGCTTGATCCAACTTCGCACCAGCAAACATAAACGGTCCAGTACCAATTGGGTCGGTATCAATTTTTTCCGGTGTACCTTTTTTCATCATTTGATCAGCATATTCCGCTGAATAGATAGAAAGAAAATCCATACCTAAGGTAGGCAAGAAAGTTGCATCTTGGCGTGTTAGCGTAATTTCCACTGTATTATCATCAATTTTCTTCACTGATTTTAATAATTGTGGGAATTTCATCGCATTAAAATAAGGATAAGTTCCTTTGGAAACATTGTGATATGGATGATTTGGATCTAATTGACGCATAAAGGAGAATACTACATCGTCTGCATTAAAATCACGAGTCGGTTTAAAAATTTTACTACTATGGAATTTAACCCCTTTTCTCAAATGTAAAGTGTAAGTTAAACCATCAGCGGAAATATCCCAACTTTCTGCTAAGCCCGGCTCAATTTCAGTCGAACCACGTTTAAAATTAATTAAACGATCATATACTTGCTGTGAGCTAGCATTATAAGAAATACCATCCATCACCAACGCTGGGCTAATCCCTTGCGGATAGCGGCTAGTACAGTTAATAAATGTTTTTTCTGCATGAACAAAACTAGCTGTACTCAATAATGCAGTTGCCGCTGCACTTAATGCAAAAACTTGTTTAAATTTCATTTGGTTACTCCCCGTAGTCATCACTTATGCGCCCTGAATAGAAAACGCATTCATTATCGCGATATAGCTTAGTCAGTTAATGGTAAAAATGAAATAACAAAAAGTCGTTCATTATAACTAAATGACATAACTATTCTGTTGTATTACTTTTATGGTGCATAGATTCGCCAACGTTACTGCGGAAAAGCAGAAATGTCAGCATTGATAACACACCAAATACAGACAAAGTAAAGAAAGTATTACTGAAACTATGTAGCAATTCTTGTTGTCCAGCATGATGATGATATAAATTCAACACTACCGAAGCAACTGCAATTCCTAAACTAATTCCTATTTGTTGCACAATACTCAATAAAGTCGTACCAGCACTAACTTGATCATCTTTTAATTCGCTGACCATTAACGTATTAACACTAGAAAAGATCATCGAAATACAAGCACCATAAAACATAATGATCAAGATACTAAAAATCAGATTCTGACTATAACCAATAAAACCTAACCCAATGACCGCAAAGGTGAGTAGAATACTCGCGCTAATTAAGGTTCGTTTATAGCCGAATTTTGTCAAAATTCTAGTAATAATTGGTTTCATAATAATCGAACTAATCGCTAACGGCACCATCAACATACCAGCCTGATCTGCTGGATAACCCAAACCAATTTGCAGCATTAATGGTAACAAAAACGGTACTCCAGACGCCGACAAACGAATTAATACATTGCCAATCATACTTAACGTAAACGTCCGATTAAAAAAGACAGAAAGTGGAAATAACACATTACGTTTGCCTCTTGCATAAAAGACATAACCGACAAGAGATAATGCACCAATTAAAATAAAAATGACTGACAAATCGCGTTCTCGATTCGCTTCACCAATAAAATCCAACCCTAATGTCGCTAACACAATACCGCCAGAAAAGAGCACAAAGCCAATACGATCAAAACTAGAACGAGCACCTGTCAAATTTGGCATATAAAAACGGGCAAAAAAGATACCTAATAAACCAACAGGAATATTGATTAAAAAGATCCAATGCCAAGAAGCATAAGTTACCAACCAACCACCTAATAACGGCCCTAAGATCGGGCCGGTTAATCCCGCCATCGCCATTAAATTCCATGCTGGTAATAATTCCGTTTTTGGCACTGCTTTGATCAAGGTTAAACGCGCTACTGGCATCATAATCGCGCCACCAATACCTTGTACAATCCGCGATAAAATTAAAATATCTAACGATCCCGACATAGCGCAAAACACTGATCCCAGTACAAATAACAAAACCGCATAACGGAAAATAGTTAGCGTACCATGACGATCTGCCAACCAACCGCTTAATGGCATAAATAAGGCAACCGTCAACGCATAACTAATTACTGTTAGTTGCATATTTAATGGCGATTCATGTAAATCATGGGCAATCATAGGTAATGCGGTATTAAGAATAGTGACGTCCAACGTTTGCATAAAAAAGGCAAACGAGGCAATCCAAGCTAATCCGCGATGTTCTTTACTTAAAGCTACTGCCATATTGTTATTATTCCTATAACTGGCGATAAAATTTACCAATAAAATCAGCAATTTGTTGTGGCTGATTAATATCTAATACAGGTAAATCTGTTATCAATTGATAATCTAACGCTAATGCAACAATATGCTCATCAAACTCTGGTAATGGTTTTTCTATTGCTTGACGATGCAACATAATTTTAGCGATCGGTTCTTGTTTAAAGCCTTCCACTAAAATTAAATCAACCAATTGTGGATCAAATTGTTGCGCTAAATAATTTAGCGTTACTGGTTGTGGAGTTTCTGTCATTAATGCCCAACGTTGATCACAAGTCATAATTACCTGTTGTGCGCCAGCTTCTTTCATACGCCAGCTATCTTTTCCTGGTTTATCTAATTGCACATTATGGTGTGTATGTTTGATAACCGCAGTACGAATACCTTGCGCTGCCAATAACGGTAATAATTTTTCTAATAAGGTTGTTTTGCCAGTACCGCTATAACCAGTAATACCAAGCATTGGGATCATTAGGTACTCCTTTAAAAATGAAAAAATCTTGTGGCAATTTATTGTGAGAAAAATGACAAACTATAATACTCTACTAAGATTGTCATTGTGATAAAAGTATTAGGCTTAATTTTTTCATTAAGCCTAATCATAATTTTAAGGTTATTTTTGCTGACTTTGCTCTTGGCGCTGTAACTCTTGACGAGCATTCTCAATACTACGTTCCAATAATTGGCGTTTCGGATCATCTGGTGCTAATAGCTGTAACATCATATTCCAACTCACAATTGCCATTTTATAGTCACCACGTTGGAAACTATCAAAGGCTAATAAGCCTAACGCATCTGCATTACTATGATCCTGACGAATCACTTCAGACAATAACGTACGCCCTTTGCTATTATCATTTTGATCCTGCGAGAACATTAAGATTCTGGCATACGACAATTTATAGGTTAAATCCGTTGGCACTAACTGATAAGCTTTGGCATAACTATCCATTGCCAATTGCGCTTTGTCAGTTGCCATTCCCATCTGCCCTAACAACCACCAATTTTCTGCATTCTCCGGATGTTTTTGCAAATCCAATCTCAATGCAACAATAAATTGTTCAATTTCACTATCAGAAAGTGGCTTTTTCTGCTCATCTTGTAATCGTGCAAATAATTGTGGCAATTTTGTATAAGATTGCTCTAACATCTCTTGCGTACGCCACGAACCTACCGCAAAATAGCTCGCTCCCGCTAACGCAAATAACAATAAAAATGCAGTAACAAACCAAACTTTACCGAATTGTTGTTGTGATTGCGCAACATTATTTGTCTTGCTTGGAATATCCGTCAGTAACGCTTGTTGTAACTCGATTTTTAATTGTTGTTCGTTATCCAATAATCCTTGTGCAGCCGCTTGTTCCAGCTCTTTTAGACGATCAAAATAGAAAGCTTTGTTAAAGGCTTCACGTTCAATATTTTTCTGCTGTTTTCTTTGCCGTAATAACGGAAAAAAGCAAATCAACGCAATCACTAACGTCAATCCTAATGCACTTAACCAAAAACTCATTGCTCTTTTCCTTTTTCTAATAATTGTTGTAAACGTGTTTGTTGTTCCGCTGTCAATTCAGCTGTCGTTTGCTCTGTTGGTAGTAATGCTTTACGTCGGCGTAATGACATCATTACTCCAATTAATAGCAATGCCAATGGTGCGAGCCACAAGATAATCGTACCCGCAGTAACAGGCGGATCATAAGTGACAAAATTGCCATAACGAGCAACCATATAATCAACGATTTCTGTTTTGGTTTTTCCTTGTTGTAACAGTTCTAGCACCTTAGCTCGCATATCTGTTGCCACTAACGCATTAGAATCGGCAATATTATTATTTTGGCATTGCGGGCAACGCAATTCTTGCGTTAATTCGTGATAGGTTTGCTCTTCTGCGTTAGAACGAAAATGTAACGCCTCAATTGCGGCAAATGTGGTATTACTTACCCACAACAACAAACTACAAAAAATAAGAGTGCTTATTTGGCGGAACATACTGCCTCCGCTGCATATTTCTGATAAAGAGGTTGTAATTTTTCCTGCCAAACTTGTTGATTAACATCACCTGCATGGCGATAACGAATAATGCCTTGACAATCAACTACAAAAGTTTCTGGTGCACCATAAACCCCGAGATCCAAACCAACGCTGCCTTTTTGATCATCAAGCACGACTTGATATGGATTACCCAAATCGCTTAACCATTTTTTCGCTTTAGCCGCATCATCTTTATAATTAATACCAATAATGGTGATACCTTGCTGTGCCAATTGATTTAAATATTGATGTTCTGCATAACAAGTCGGACACCAAGTTGCCCATACGTTTAATAAGAGCGGCTTGCCTTGTTTAAATAAAGTTTCATTATATTGTTTATCTGCTACAAAGAGATCGGTCAAGGTTGTAGTAACCGGTACTGGCTGTCCAACTAGCGCTGACTCCAATGCTTTTGGATCATCACCTTGTGCATTACGGATTAACGCTACTGTCGCTAATACCACAAACAAGCCAAAAACAATTAAAGGTAAATACAATTTTTTATTCATTGCCCACTCCTTTAACTAATTTGCTAAAGCGATAACGGCGATCAAAGATACATAACACACTGCCTAATGCCATTAATAAACCACCAAACCAAATCCAACGAATAAATGGTTTGTAATATAAACGTACTGCCCAAGCGCCATTATCTAATCGCTCACCCAATGCCGCATAGAGATCTCGAGTAACGCCACCATCGATTGCCGCCTCACTCATACTCATACGACTCACTTGGTAAAAACGTTTTTCAGCTGCTAAGGTTGTTATCGGCTGCTGATCTTTACTAACAGTAATAGATGCTGTTGCTCCTAAGTAATTTGGGCCGTCACTCTCTTTAACTTGGCTAAATTTAAAATCATAACCAGCAACATTAACCGTATCGCCGACACTCATTCTGACATCTTTTTCAACACTAAAATTTTGGCTAAACGCGATACCAAACACAGAAACCGCAAGTCCAATATGGGCGAAAAACATTCCCCAATGAGAACGAGATAATTTAGTTAAACCTTGCCAAAATCCTGTACGGTGTGTTGCACGTTGCTGCAATTCATAGCAGCTTAAGATCGCAATAATCACTGTCATCATACTGCCTAATACAGCACTAACCGTTAATTTATCCGCTAACACAAACGGCAATATAAAACCTAATAACGCCATTACGATCACACTGATCACAACTGCTTTACGAATTGCTGAAAATTGATCACGTCGCCATTTCACTAATGGACCAATACCTAGCAATAATGAAAATGGCACCATAATGATTAAAAACATCTGGTCAAAGAATGGCGCACCGATTGAAATCGATCCTAAGCCCAACTGTTTATGTGCCAATGGCAATAGGGTACCCAATAACACTACCGCTAATGCCGTCATTAACAATACATTATTCAACAACAGCATGGATTCTCTAGAGTAGCGCTGATAATTATCACGGGAGCGAATTTCATTGCCCTTATAAGCATACAAACCAAGTGAGCCGCCAATCACCACCACTAAATAAGCGAGAATAAACAAGCCACGAGTTGGATCTGAGGCAAAAGCGTGCACTGAAACCAAAATACCAGAACGTACAAGGAAGGTACCTAATAGACATAATGAAAAGACCAAAATTGCTAATAATACCGTCCAGGCTTTAAAGCTGCCGCGCTTCTCCGTAACTGCTAATGAGTGCAATAATGCCGTTCCTGCCAGCCAAGGCATAAATGACGCGTTTTCCACTGGGTCCCAGAACCACCAGCCGCCCCAGCCAAGCTCATAATACGCCCACCAAGAACCTAGCACGATACCTAAAGTGAGGAAACACCAAGCCGCTAATGTCCAAGGTCTTGACCATCTAGCCCAAGCAGTATCCAAATTACCACTCATTAAAGAAGCAATAGAAAAGGCAAAAGCGACAGAAAAACCCACATATCCCATATATAACAATGGCGGATGGAAGATAAGCCCAATATCTTGCAACATTGGATTTAACTCTTTGCCATCAACAGGAAAATCAGGGAAGGTACGAACAAATGGATTAGATGCAAAGATCACAAAAATTAAAAAGCCAATGCTGATCATCCCCATTACCGCTAAAACTCTGGCTACAGATTCTTGCGGTAATTGACGGCTAAAAATCGCAACTGCCAAACTCCAGCAGCTTAACAACCAAATCCACAATAATAGCGATCCCTCGTGCGATCCCCATACCGCTGATAAACGATAATAGATCGGCAACTGGCTATTTGAGTTATTGACAATGTACTGTACGCTGAAATCATTAATCGCAAAGAGATACATCAAGCCAAAAAAGGCAAATGACAAACTTAAAAACAGTCCTAATGCCATCGGTCTGGCTAACGCAATTAATAATGGATTATTTTGTCGCACGCCCCAAAGCGGAATCACTGTTAATAAGATCGCAATTGCTAATGCAAGCGCTAACGCATAATTGCCTAATTCTGCGATCATTTTTTCTCCTCGGATTGTGGTGACGCTTGTTCAAGCTGCATCTTATCGCGCTCAGACTCCCCTTTCAGATCTTTTTCTGATACGCCCATTGGATTATGCACTTTCTTCATTTGCTCACCTAATTCAGGCGGCACATAATTTTCATCATGTTTTGCTAAGACTTCATGCGCCACTAATGTTGTTGGATCTTTCAATGTGCCTTGTGCAACAATGCCTTGTCCTTCGCGGAACAGATCCGGCAAGATACCTTCATATTCAACATCAATTGCTGGCCCAATATCATTCAATTTAAATTTCACTTTTAAGCTATTAGGATCACGCTCTACTGAACCATCAACAACCATACCGCCAACTCGAATTCGTTGCCCCGGTTCAGGCTTTAAACTGGCATCATTATTTTTGCCATAAATCACTTCACTAGGTGTATAAAAGAGATCGATATTTTGACGTAATGCATACAGCATTAACCCTGCTGCAATGCTAATCCCAGCAACCACAAATAGTATTAAATAAAGTCTTGATTTACGGCGTGGATTCATAAACTATTCTCCGTAGTGGTACGTTGTTTAATCCGCTGTTGACGTTCCATTTCTCTTTTTACTTCTACCAAAATTTTTCGTTTGCCACGATGGCTGACAATTACCAATAACAGAATTGCAATCAATGAAATTCCATAAGAGAGCCATACATATAAGCCATGCTGCCCCATTTGCCAAAAGGCACTCCAACTATCAAAAAATGGTGTCATCTTATTATTCCTTATTGCATCTTTTGTACTAATGCTTGTACCCAAGCACGTTTCTTATCCGCATTTAACAATTCATTGCGATAACGTACTAGCGTTAAATACACACTTAGCAACATAAAGCCGAAAATCGACAATAACAGTGGAATTAACATCTCCGTAGCGATTGATGGTTTCTCAAATTTGGTAATACTTGCTCCTTGATGCAAAGTATTCCACCACTGCACAGAAAAATGAATTATCGGTAAATTAATCACACCAACAATAGACAAAATACCCGCTGCTTTTGCCCCAACAATTTTATCTTGGAATGCACTATATAACGCAATCACGCCAAAATAGAGAAACAATAAAATTAATTCTGAGGTTAAACGAGCATCCCAAACCCACCAAGTTCCCCAAGTTGGTTTGCCCCAAACTGCTCCTGTTACTAATGCAAGAAAAGTTAATAACGCCCCAATCGGCGCCATTGCCACCATTGCTAAACTTGCTTGTTTAATTTGCCAAACTAATGCGATTAATGCTGCCACTGCCATTGAGGCATAAATACCCATTGACCAAATTGCCGTCGGCACATGAATATACATAATACGGAAGCTATTACCTTGCTGATAATCTGCTGGTGCAAAGGCTAATCCCCACACTAAAGCCACAGCTAATAACAAAAAACTAGCTATACCAACAAATGGCACTAACTTTCCACAAATGCGATATTGTGTTTCAGGTTTTGCGTATGGATGTAACCATTTCCACATAATCTTCTACCTATAATATTTTTTAATGCAAACTTACTCTCAATGCTGCAGCAACCGCAAATGGACAACTCACCAGCGCCAGCACCAACATCGCTGCTAAAATTGCCAACTGCCCACCATAACTAAGATGTAACGCAGCTGAATCCAATACCGCAGCAGTAAAAATCAAAACAGGGATAAACAATGGCACTACTAACAAACTTAACAACACTCCGCCTTTACGCAATCCGACTGTTAGCGCAACGCCAACTGCGCCAATACAACTCAAAATCGGTGTACCAATAAATAGGGTTTGTACTAATGCCCACCACACATCCACTTCTAACGACAATAACAAACCAGCAATTGGTGATAACAAAATCAGCGGGAAGCCAGTTAATAACCAATGAGAGAAAATTTTTGCTAAAGCAGTCATCGACAATGGAATTGGTAATAACAACAGCTGTTCCAGTGAACCATCCAAATAATCGTCTTTAAATAACCGTTCAAACGATAATAACGCCGACAACAATGCCGCTACCCAAACAATACCGGGCGCAATACGTGCTAAAAGTTGCGGCTCAGGCCCTACAACTAAAGGGAAAAGCGTAATCACAATCAAAAAAAACCATAATGGATTGAGAATCTCACTTGGTTTTCGCATCGCAATTTGTAATTCTCGTTTGATTATTTCGTAAAAAATCATCTTGCACTATTCTGTTTCTATAACTTTGTATTTTTCTAATTGTACTTTCTGCACAATATCGCTTGGCACATCTTGATGACTGGTAATGATCACCATACCGCCTTGGCTTGCATGAAATTCAAAAAGATGGGTAAGCACCTGCACACCACGTTTATCAATTGTGTTAAAAGGCTCATCTAAAATCCATAATGGTGCAGTGGATAACCATAATCTCGCCAACGATACTCGCTTTTGCTGTCCTGCTGATAATTGGCTGGTTGGAATATCTTCATAACCGAGCAGCCCAACTACTTGTAAAGTTTCCCATAACACTTCTGCTTGTTGGCGACTCGCTGTTGTTTTTTGAAAGAAACGTAGATTTTCCCAAGCGGTTAATTCAGGTTTAATCCCTGCATAATGTCCTAAAAACAGTAAATCAGCATTAAATTCATCTTGTTGCTGCAAAATGGGCTGATTATTCCACAAAATTTCACCGTTGTGTGGACGTGAAAGACCGCTTAATGCTCGTAATAATGTGGTTTTACCAACGCCATTGTGTCCCTCGATTTGAACAAAATCACCACTTTGGAATTGAAGATTAAGATCAGCAAATAAAATACGTTCCCCACGTTGACAACTTAAATCTTTTACCTGTAACTGATTGATTGAATTCATATATTTTTTGCTGATTAGCTGGATTAATTTAACGGAGCAGAATTCTAACATAAGCGGGCATTCGGTGGTATTTATATCTAAGCCGCATTTGTACCTATTTGGTAGTAAAAATAACAAAATAGAATTCAAAAAATTCAATTAACTTATTGATAAATAAGTTAATTTATTAAAAATAACAATTCACTTTTTTTTGATCTATAGCAAAGATGAGAATAGATAGATTCCCTCTTCACTGATGGAAGAGGGAAAAATAAATTAATTACACAGAAAATGGATATTTAATCGCTGGATGAGACTGATAGTTATGCACCTTAAAGTCATCTAAGGTTACCCAAGTTTCCAAATCCTCTAATGTCTTAATATCTGGATTAATCTCCAACTGCGGCAATGGTAACGGTTCACGTTTTAATTGCACATTCTGCATCAACTCAAGTTGATCTTCATAAATATGTGCATTAATAATTTTATGAAAAGCTAGACCCGGCTTATTACCAGTAATTTGTGCGACTAATGCTAACAAGGTAAACACTTGAATCTGGTTAAAAGTTAATCCTAACGGTACATCACAAGAGCGTTGATAGCTAGTTAAATACAGCGTGTCATCTAATAACGAAAAAGTATGTGTATGCATACAAGGGCGCAAACAACCCTGTTCGATTTCTCCTGGATTATAGAAGGTCAGGATTTCCCCGCGATCATCAATTTTTCTGCTTAAATTGTGGATAATTTTCTTTAATTGATCGACTGTTTCACCATTCGGTTTGCGCCATTGACGACCTTGTACTCCATAAACACGTCCCATATCATCTTCGCCTTTACGATATGGATTCGCTAACCACGCGGCATTTTCATTAGCATTGGCATCCCACGTTTTCGTACCTAAACGGCGAAAATCAGCAGCATTGCTATAACCTCTGATATAACCAAGCAGTTCTGCGATAGCTGCTTTCCAAAAACTTTTACGCGTAGTAATTAGTGGAAATTCATTATTGGCAACGTTATAAGTCAAATCCGCATTAATAACCGTTAAGCAGCGTTTGCCTGTTCGTTTATTTTCTACCCAAGTACCTTCATCAATAATACGCTGGCATAGTTCAAGATATGCTTTCATTATCGTTTTTCCTTCTGCTGATAGGCAAACCAAATTAAACCAATACCAATAATAATCATCGGTGTAGAAAGGATTTGTCCCATTGAAATTTCATGACCAAAATACAAACCTAGCTGCGGATCGGGCTCGCGGAAAAACTCGACAATAAAGCGGAATAAACCATAACAGAGTAAAAATAAACCAGAAACTGAACCAGCAGGTCTTGCTTTACGAATAAATAAGTTAAGGATAATAAATAATACTACCCCCTCTAAAAAGGCTTCATATAATTGCGATGGATGACGTGGTAAATAACCCCCAGATGGAAAAAGCACCGCCCAAGGCACATCAGTAACGCGTCCCCATAACTCATCATTAATAAAGTTTCCAATACGCCCCATTCCCAAGCCAAATGGAATCAATGGAGCAACGAAATCAGCGACAACAAAAAATTGACGTTTCTGTGCACGAGCAGTAAGCCACATTGCAGTAATGACCCCAATTAAACCACCATGGAAAGACATTCCACCTTCCCAAACGCGGAATAAATAAGCAGGATCGCTTAAAAACAGATCAAATTGGTAAAATAACACATAGCCGATACGTCCACCCAAGAACACACCTAAAAAGCCGTTAAACAATAAATTATCAAATTGATCTACTGTCCAACCACTATTAGCTTGTTTCACTCGACGAATACCTAGCCAGCGTGCAAATAAAAATCCGATCAAATACATCAGACCATACCAACGTAACGCAATCGGCCCAATCGCAAAAATCACTGGATCAAATTGAGGGTAAGTTAGAAACTCCGTATTCATACTGTTCCTTTTATCTTTTTTATTTAATGAACATATCTATCGCAATACCGATCAACAACAAGGCGAAATAACGCTTCAAAGTAGGAACTGGAAGTTTCGTTGTTGTTGTTGCGCCAATTTTTGAAGTAAAGAAAGAGGTTAATGTAATTCCTACCACCGCAGGTAAATAAACATAACCTAATGAAAAATCTGGCATATTAGGCACATTCCAGCCCCCAACAATAAAACTTAACATACCAGAAACACCAAGTAACATACCACAAAACGCAGATGAACCGATTGCCTTTTTCATATCAATACCGCGAGAATTTAAAAACGGTACGATAAAACCGCCGCCACCAATCCCTGCGGCACTTGAGGCAATCCCAATTAAAATACCACCAATCACTGAAGCCATTGGAGTTAATGTTTTATTAGATGGTTTTGGTCGAATTGATAACACCATTTTGAGGGCTAAATAGACGACTAAACAAGCAAAGATTTTACTCGCAAGATCTTTATCTAATTTGCCAATAAACAGGCCTGAAATAAAGACTGTCACCATAATTACCGGCGCTAAAATTTTCACTGCATCCCAAACGATATTGCCCAGTTTGTGATGGCGTTGTGCTGAAGAGAATCCGGTAATCACAATAGTGGCAAATGAAGTACCTAACGCAGATGCCATTAACACTTCATTAGGTACACCAGCCATTGGTAATAAATAGACCAAAACAGGTACAATAATTAAACCACCACCAATGCCAAATAATCCGGCAAGGAAACCAACAATTGCTCCGACTATTAAGCAAATCAGAAAAAATGTGAACATTTTTAACCCCTTGTTTTATTAAATGGACGTTTTTGGTATTTACCTGAGGCTGATTTTTTTTCTGAAGTGGTTCGTCTAGCTTCATTTGTTGAGCTAATGGCATTTATACCTTCTTTCTCATTAAATAAAACACCGGCAAACTCTTTCATTACTTTGCGATAAACATCACGTTTAAAGGACACTACTTGTCGTACGGGATACCAAAAACTCACCCAACGCCAGCCATCAAATTCCGGTGAAGAACTTGTGGTAACATTGATTTTATTTTCTGGACTGGTGAGTTGTAGCAAAAACCAACGCTGTTTCTGCCCAATACAGACTGGTCGAGAATCAAAGCGAATAAGACGTTTAGGTAATTTATAACGCAACCATTGTTTTGAACTATAAATAATTTTTACATCATTTTGGGTTAAGCCAACTTCTTCAAACAGCTCACGATACATTGCTTGTTCCGGCGTTTCTCGTGGATTAATACCACCTTGTGGAAACTGCCATGAATTTTGATTGTATCGTTTCGCCCAAAAGACTTGCCCCTTTTGGTTACAAATAACAATACCGACGTTAGGACGATAACCGTCGAAATCGATCACTATCGACAACCTTAAATATTAACTTTTTGATGGATAAAGATGGCGTTGATTGTTTCATACTATTGCTATTTTCTCAAGTTTCACATTGGTAGAAATAGATCATCTAGATCACAATCTAGCTTGGTGAGTATTCTGCTTTCTATTGAAATTTGTGCTACCATTAAGCGCTACTATTGTTAAAACGAGAAAGCCAAATGTTCAAGATTACAATAAAACCATTTTTGCTCCGTCTGTTTGTCCCCTGCAAACAGTGGTTTACTGTGCGTTATAAAAAATTGCTAAAAGTCTTGATTTCGCTATGTTGTTTAGGCGTAGTGCTGTTAGTTTCTATTGATATTGGCATTAGTTTGTGGGTACGTGATCGTATTTATCACGATATCGATCATCTACCTTATCGCCCTTATGGTTTAGTGTTAGGAACGGCGAAGTATTTTAAAAATAACACGTTAAATCTGTTTTATTACAATCGTCTTTCTGCTGCTGAACTATTAGTGAAAAATCATAAAGTCGATTATCTTTTGCTTAGTGGCGATAATCGCACTATGCAATACAATGAACCACAACGAATGTTTAAAGATTTACTCAAAATGGGTGTGCCATCACAAACTATGTATTTCGATTATGCTGGTTTTCGTACTTTAGATTCGGTCATTCGTGCAGATAAAATCTTTAATGCACAATCCTTAACGATTATTACGCAACGCTTTCATTGCGAACGGGCACTGTTTATTGCTAAACATTACAACCTTGATGCAATTTGTTTTGAAGCAGATTATCCAGAAGGTTATCCAATGGTACGCATTCGTGAATTCTTTGCACGTGTACAAGCAGTATTAGACATTATATTAGGCAAACAACCCTATTTTTTAGGTAAACCAGAGCCTTTACCTCCACCTATTTTGCCTCCTTATGAGCAATAACATTTTCATTAGCTAATACAATAAATACTAGCATTTAGCTATTGTTCTCTGCTTGAGAAAACACGATAATAGCACCCTTATTTTTAGGTGATAGGACAATGATTAGTTATATTCTTTTAATTATTAGCACAGCGTTAATTAACAATTTTGTGCTAGTGAAATTCCTTGGTTTATGCCCATTTATGGGAGTATCTAAAAAAGTGGATACTGCCGTTGGTATGGGATTAGCGACTACCTTTGTATTAACGGTTGCTTCTTTAGTCGCCTACTTGGTAGACCATTATATTTTATTACCGCTTAATGCAATTTATCTGCGTACGTTAGTATTCATTCTCGTCATCGCAGTGGTAGTACAATTTACTGAAATGGTGATCAATAAAACTAGTCCTACATTGTATCGCCTCTTAGGAATTTTCTTACCTTTAATTACGACTAACTGTGCTGTCCTTGGCGTTGCTTTATTAAACGTTAATTTAGCTCACAATTTTATTCAATCAGTCATTTACGGCTTTGGTGCGGCACTAGGTTTTTCACTGGTATTAGTGTTATTTGCTGCAATGCGGGAACGGATTGAGGCTGCTGATGTACCTTTTCCTTTTAAAGGTGCATCAATTGCGTTAATTACAGCTGGATTAATGTCAGTAGCATTTATGGGCTTTAGTGGATTAGTGAGAGTCTAATGTCCTGGTTATTATCATTATCACCTTATGTTTGGATCTTAATCAGCGTCGCCCTATTAGCGCTGATTTTTGGCGCGATCCTCGGCTTTTCCTCAATAAAACTCAAAGTCGAATCGGATCCTATTGTTGATAAAATTGATACTTTATTGCCACAAAGCCAATGCGGGCAATGTGGTTACCCTGGTTGTCGTCCATACGCCGAAGCCATTGCCAATGGCGATGTTATCACTAAATGCGTACCCGGCGGACAACCTTTAGTTGAGAAATTAGCAGATTTATTAGGTGTAGAAGCGCCGCAAGGTGTCTTTGAAGATGAGCCTGTCGCCAAAGTGGCATTCATTCATGAAGAGATGTGTATCGGCTGTACAAAATGTATCCAAGCTTGTCCTGTTGATGCCATTATTGGGGCAAATAAAGCATTACACACTGTCATTCCAGATCTCTGTACAGGTTGCGAACTCTGCGTTGCACCTTGCCCAACAGACTGTATTACGATGGAAAAAGTAAAACCGACTGTTGATTCGTGGAATTGGAAATATGATCAAAATTTGATTATCCCTATCGTTGAAGTGCCTGCTGCAACAACGCCAAAAACAATAAAAAATTAGGAAAGTCAAAATGTTAGATGATGTATTAACCCGAATAAAACAGAATCGGTTGTGGGATTTTCCTGGCGGTATTCATCCACCAGAAATGAAACAGCAATCCAATGGCACACAACTTTCCTCATTAAAACAGCCTGAAACCTATTACATTCCGTTGAAACAACACGCGGGTAATGCGGGGCAACTATTGGTACAAGTTGGTGATTATGTGCTGAAAGGACAACCTTTAACAACTGGCGAGAATTATCGTACTCTGCCAGTGCATGCGCCTACTTCTGGTACCATTATAGCAATTGGTGATTATGTTTCTTCCCATCCATCAGGTTTGCCTGAAACTACGATCACCTTACAAGCTGACGGTAAAGATCAATGGCGTGAACGTCAGCCAATCGAAGATTTTCTCACTGTCCCGCCAGAACAATTAGTGAAAAAGATCTATCAGGCAGGGATCGCTGGTTTAGGTGGTGCTGTTTTCCCTACTGCATCGAAAATCTCTAGTGCAGAAAATAAAACGAAACTATTAATTATTAATGGTGCAGAATGTGAGCCTTATATTACTTGTGATGATCGTCTAATGCGTGACCGCAGCCACGATATCATCGAAGGGATTCGCATCTTACGTTATATTTTGCGCCCAGAAAAAGTAGTCTTAGCGATTGAAGATAATAAGCCAGAAGCAATTGCTGCAATGCAACAAGCTCTAGCTGGTGCTAATGATATTGAAGTTCGCGTAATTCCAACCAAATATCCGTCCGGTGCAGCGAAACAATTGATTCAAGTACTAACGGGATTAGAAGTACCTAATAATGGGCGTTCATCACAAATTGGCGTATTGATGAATAATGTGGCAACAGCATTTGCAGTCAAAAAAGCGATTATTAATGATGAACCATTGATTCAACGTGTCGTCACCCTAACTGGCGACAAAATTCCACAGCCAAGAAATGTTTGGGTTCGTATTGGTACACCGATTTATCATCTGCTTAGCCAAGCTGGCTATCAGTATGATGAACGCTTCCCTGTATTTATGGGTGGTCCAATGATGGGCTTTATTTTGCCTAACCTAAATTCACCTGTAACAAAAGTTACTAACTGTTTAATTGCACCAGATCATTTTGAATATCAACCACCACCAGCGGAACGTAACTGTATTCGTTGTTCGGCTTGTTCCGATCATTGTCCATTAAAATTGATGCCGCAACAGCTTTACTGGTTTGCGCGTAGTGAAGATCACAAAAAATCGCAAGAATACAATCTCAAAGATTGTATCGAATGCGGTGTTTGTGCTTATGTTTGTCCAAGCAATATTCCGCTAATACAATATTTCCGACAAGAGAAAGCGAAAATTGCTGAATTAGATCTAAAAGCAAAATTAGCGGAAGAAGCGAAACTACGCTTTGAAGCAAAACAAGCTCGATTAGAAAGAGAAAAACAAGAACGTGATCGTCGTACACAACAAGCTGCTGAAGCACGACGTGCAGAAATGGCAAAACAACAAGGTGTTGATCCTGTACAAGCAGCGCTAGAACGAATTCGTCAAAAACAAGCCGCTAATAACACAGCAGAAAAACCAACTATTAAAACTATTACTAGTGAACATGGCGAAATTTTGCCAGACAATAGTGATATTATGGCGGCACGCAAAGCTCGCAAATTAGCAAAACAAGCGCAAACAGAAAACACCACAACTCAAGCTAATGATAAACAAGCTGCAATTGCCGCAGCGATTGCGCGTGCTAAAGCGAAAAAAGCGGCACAAGCTACCGAACAAAATACTGTTGCAACAGCAACAGCAACGATTGAAAACAATACCGTAAACACAGAAGAAACGGATCCACGTAAAGCTGCGATTGCAGCAGCAATTGCGCGCGCTAAAGCGAAAAAAGCGGCACAAGCTACCGAACAAAATGCTGTTGCAACAGCAACAACAGCGATTGAAAGCAATACCGTAACCACAGAAGAAACGGATCCACGTAAAGCTGCGATTGCTGCAGCAATTGCGCGTGCTAAAGCGAAAAAAGCGGCACAAGCTGCTGAACAAAATACTGTTGCAACAGCAACAACAGCGATTGAAAGCAATACCGTAACCACAGAAGAAATGGATCCACGTAAAGCTGCGATTGCTGCAGCAATTGCGCGTGCTAAAGCGAAAAAAGCCGCACAAACTGTTGAACAAAATGCTGTTGCAACAGCAACAACAGCGATTGAAAGCAATACCGTAACCACAGAAGAAACGGATCCACGTAAAGCTGCGATTGCTGCAGCAATTGCGCGTGCTAAAGCGAAAAAAGTGGCACAAGCTGCTGAACAAAATACTGTTGCAACAGCAACAACAGCGATTGAAGGCAATACCGCAACAACAGAGGAAACGGATCCACGTAAAGCTGCGATTGCCGCAGCTATTGCACGTGCTAAAGCGAAAAAAGCAGAACGAGAAGGAAATCATCATAATGTTTAGAATGGCAAGTTCACCACACGTTCATTCCACTAGCTTAACCACCAAAGTGATGCTATGGGTTATTGCTGCAATGATCCCAGCTATCATCGTACAGCTCTATTACTTTGGCTTTGGTACTTTAATTCAAATCGGGTTAGCTGTTAGCTTTGCTGTCTGCTTAGAATGGATCGTGACTAAATTGCGTGGTAAACGTAATTGGACTGACCTATCTGATTTAAGTGTTGTATTAACAGCATTAATTTTGGCTGTCGCTATCCCACCATATGCACCTTACTGGTTAATTCTATTGGGAACTTTTTGTGCTGTTATTTTAGGTAAACACGTTTATGGTGGTTTAGGACAAAATCCATTCAACCCTGCGATGGTTGGTTATGCTATTTTATTAGTCTCTTTTCCTGCACAAATGACCGCTTGGGCGTTACCGAATCACTTATTACTCGAACCGACCAGTTTTCGTGATGCTTATTTATTGATTTTCCAAGGAGTCAGCAGCGACGGTTATAGTTTGCATCAATTAACTTCAACCATTGATGGCGTTACCCAAGCAACACCACTAGATAGTGTTAAAACTGGGGTTAAAAATCATCTTGAGTTGAGCAAAATTGCGACTTCACCTATTTTCCAACATACCAATTGGCAGCAAATGCTTACTGTGCCAATGGGCATTGGTTGGTGGCAAGTAAATCTGGCTTTCTTATTAGGTGGTCTATTTTTAATTTGGAAAAAAGTTATTCATTGGCAAATTCCTGTGGCCCTATTAGTAACACTCTCTATCTTTAGTAGCGTCACTTGGTTAATTGCGCCAGAAACTTTTCCATCGCCATTATGGCAACTTTTTTCTGGAGCAACGATGTTTGGTGCTTTTTTTATTGCTACTGATCCAGTCACTGCTTCAATTACACCGAAAGGAAAATTATATTTTGGTGTGCTGGTCGGAACCTTGCTCTATGTGATCCGTTTTTACGGCGGCTATCCAGATGGAGTTGCTTTTGCTGTATTACTCAGCAACATTTGTGTGCCTTTAATTGATCACTATACTCGACCACGTCTTTACGGTCGTTAAGGAAAAACAATGGCAACCATAAAACGAACAACAATAAATTATGCCTTAATCTTAGGATTAGTTGCGTTGATCTGTACGCTTGTTACCTTGGGTATTTATCTACTCACACAAGATCGTATTCAGCAAGCAATGGAAAATCAACAACGCCAACTATTATCAGAAGTGCTACCAAAAAACTTTGCAGATAATAATCTATTAGCCGCTTGCTATCGTCCTAAAGAACAGAGTGGTTTACAAAATATTTCACGTTTATATCTCGCAAAACAACAAGAACAAATCGCAGCTTATCTATTTGAAACTACGGCACCGGACGGCTATTCAGGCGATATTCGGATCTTAGTTGCGGTAACGCCTACTGGCAAAGTGTTAGGCGTCCGCGTATTAGAACACCACGAAACACCAGGATTAGGCGACAAAATTGAAACTCGTCTATCTAACTGGATTTATGCCTTTACCAATAAAGTCTTCAAAATAGAAGAGAGTGATAAATGGGCAGTTAAAAAAGATGGTGGTGATTTTGATCAATTTGCTGGTGCAACTATTACACCACGCGCTGTCGTCAATGCTGTAAAAAGAGGCTTAGTGCAATTTTTAGCTAAATCTTTTGTTTTTAATGCTGAACAATTTACCCGTTGCCAATAGTGAGAACCTCATTATGAATCATGGAACATCCATTACTGAAACCCTTCCTGCTGATAACTCACAAACTTCGGTTTGGAAAACCCTATTGTGGCAGGGTGTTTGGAAAAATAACTCTACCTTAGTACAACTGCTAGGATTATGTCCTTTACTCGCCGTTTCAAATACTGTCGCTAATGCGCTCGGTTTAGGTTTAGCAACAATGTTAGTGTTGATTTGCACTAATAGCGTTATTTCGTTATGTCGTCATTTAATTCCGAAAGCCATTCGTATTCCAATTTATGTGATGATCATTGCTTCTACAGTAACTATCGTACAGTTGGTAATGAATGCTTATACCTACTCCCTCTATCAATCACTAGGTATTTTTATTCCTTTAATTGTTACTAACTGTATCGTGATTGGGCGAGCTGAAGCTTATGCTTCAAAAAATCCAGTATTGCATTCTATGTTCGACGGTTTTTCAATGGGCTTAGGCATGACATTAAGCTTAGTGGTCTTAGGTGCTTTACGAGAAGCTATCGGCAATGGCACCTTATTTAGTGGTATGGAAAATTTATTCGGTGAATCAGCTAAAGCACTAAAAATAACGTTATTCCATGCCGACAACCATTTTCTATTAGCCATTTTGCCGCCAGGTGCATTTCTAGGTTTAGCTGTATTACTTGCCATCAAAAATATCATTGAACGGAAAAAATAATGAATCAGCAAAAACGAATTGAGATTCTGACACGTTTACGTGATGCTAATCCGCATCCTACTACAGAATTACAATACAACTCGGTCTTTGAGTTATTGATCGCTGTAATTCTATCAGCACAAGCAACCGATGTTGGTGTCAATAAGGCAACAGCTAAACTTTTCCCAGTAGCCAATACCCCACAAGCGATTCTCGATTTGGGCATTGATGGCTTAAAAAGTTATATCAAAACTATCGGTCTATATAACAGCAAGGCAGAAAATATTATGAAAACCTGCCGCGATTTAGTTGAGAAATATAATGGTGAAGTCCCTGAATCAAGAGAAGCGTTAGAAGCGCTTGCCGGTGTTGGTCGTAAAACTGCCAATGTTGTGTTAAATACGGCTTTTGGTTGGCCAACGATTGCTGTTGATACCCATATTTTTCGTGTTGCTAATCGCACTGGTTTTGCACCAGGAAAAGATGTCCTCGCCGTAGAAAAAAAATTACTGAAAGTGGTACCGGATGAATTTAAAGTTGATGTTCATCATTGGCTTATTTTACATGGCCGCTATACCTGCGTTGCCCGTAAACCTCGTTGTGGTGCTTGTTTAATTGAGGATCTCTGCGAATTTAAAGAAAAAACAGAATATTAAAAAATCAAGAGAGAAAATATTATGACAACAAAAACAGAAAGACAAACTTGGTCTAGCCGACTGACCTACGTATTAACAGTTGCCGGAGCAACAGTCGGTTTTGGTGCTACTTGGCGCTTTCCTTATTTAGTCGGTGAAAATGGCGGAGGCGCTTATGTATTCCTATTTTGTGTGGCGATGTTATTGATCGGAATTCCAATGATCTTAGTGGAAAATGTGATTGGTCGTCGTATCCGCGTTAATGCCATCGACTCTTTTACAGGTAAAATTAATGGTAAGCCCATTCCCTCTTTCTGGAAACTCGTTGGTTATTTAAGTATTTTAGGTTCATTCTGCATCATGGCATATTATATGGTGCTTGGCGGTTGGGTAATTAATTATATCGTTAGCCTTTTTGGTGGCAGCCTTGATATTAGCCAACCAATTACCGCTGAAATGACAAAAAACTTTTTCCAGACAACGGTAATGGATAATCCAGCATTGATTAGCCTTTACACTTTCATTTTCGTATTAGTAAATTACATTATCTTAGTAAAAGGCGTCATTGACGGTATTGAGAAGTCAGTAAAATATCTAATGCCGCTGCTGTTTATCTTTTTGATCTGTATGGTAATCCGTAACATTACTCTACCGGGCGCTTGGGAAGGCATTGTTTTTTATCTTAAACCTGATTTTTCTAAAATTACTCCTCAATTGTTTGTATTTGTCTTAGGGCAAGTCTTTTTTGCTTTAAGTCTTGGTTTCGGTGTTATTGTTACGCTTTCTAGCTATTTAAAAAAAGGGGAAAACCTAGTACAAACCGCAGTGATTACAGGCTTTGTTAATACAATTATTGCCGTATTAGCTGGCTTTATGATTTTCCCATCATTATTTACCTTCGGCATCGCACCAAATTCAGGCCCAACATTGGTATTCCAAAGTTTACCGATTGTGTTTTCTCATATGTGGGCAGGTAAATTCTTTGCGATTATCTTCTTTAGCCTATTGCTGATCGCTGCATTAACCACATCATTGACTATCTATGAAGTGATCATTACGGCAATCCAAGAGAAAACCAAAATTAATCGTCGTTTAGCAATTTTAATTGTCTTAGGTGCGATCTTTATCTTAGGTAATGTACCCTCTATTCTTAGTTATGGTCCATGGCATGATATTCGATTATTTGGCAAAAATATCTTTGATGCCTTTGATTTTATTAGTGGCAATATTCTATTTATGCTAACTGCACTATGCTGTGCGATCTTCGTCGGTTATGTAATGAAAGAAGAGGCCAAACGAGAATTACGTTTAGCGGAAAATTCTAAATTAGCAAGTTGGTGGTTTAACTATGTTAAATATGTTGTGCCATTGGTGATTATTGTGATTTTTATCAGCAATCTACTCTAACTACTTCATACATAAAAAAGGAAGAACCAAGTTCTTCCTTTTCAACATATCCCAATAATACCTAATTATTGCAATAACGAAATATCGGCAACTTGCAAGAATAGCCCTTGCAAAGTATTTAAAATCGCTAAACGGTTCTGACGCAATTTAGCATCCTCTGCATTAACCATCACATTATCAAAGAAATTATCCACACTTTCACGTAAGTCAGCCAATTGGTCTAATGCTGTTTGATAATCACCTTTTGCAAATAGCGGTTGTAATTCACGTTGTAATTCTAAGACACGTTCAGCAAGAGTAACTTCTTGCGCTTCTTGACATAAAGCAAGATCGATGTGTTGCGGTAATTCTCCTTCCACTTTTGACAAAATATTTTGTACACGTTTATTTGCTGCTGCTAATGATTGCGCTGCTTCAAGAGTACGGAAATGACTTACTGCTTTCACACGTGCATCAAAATCAGCCGGTTTGGTTGGACGACACGCTAATACCGCTTGAATAGTATCAATTGCATAACCTTCATCTTGATACCAAGCGCGGAAACGACCTAGGATAAAATCAACCACTTCAGCAACTACCGCTTTATTAGTGAGTTTATCACCATAAAGTTGTGCTGCTTTTTCAGTTAAATCAACTAAATCCAATGGTAAATTTTTCTCTACAATAATACGCAATACCCCTAATGCGGCACGACGTAATGCAAATGGATCTTTATCCCCTTTTGGATGCTGACCAATACCGAAAATCCCCACTAAAGTATCGAATTTATCTGCTAATGCCACTGAACACGCTACTAAGCTACGTGGTAATTCATCGCCAGCAAAACGTGGCATATATTGTTCATTTAATGCAACCGCCACTTCTTCATCTTCGCCATCATGACGTGCATAGTGCATTCCCATTACACCTTGTGTATCGGTAAATTCAAACACCATATTGGTCATCAAATCGCATTTTGATAATAAACCTGCACGTTGTGCTTGTTGCACATTAGCGCCAATTTGTTGTGCGATTTCACCGCTTAATTTTTCAATACGTTGGGTTTTATCGAATAGCGTACCTAATTGTTGTTGGAACAATACAGTTTGTAAACGTGGTAAGTTATCTTCCAAACGTTGTTTTAAGTCTGTTTTAAAGAAGAATTCCGCATCACTTAGACGTGGACGTACGACTTTTTCATTTCCTTGAATAACTGAGCTTTGATCTGCTGGGTTAATATTAGAAACAAAAATGAAGTGTGGTAACAACTTGCCATTTTGATCATAAATTGGGAAATATTTTTGGTCGCCTTTCATTGTGTAAACTAAGGCTTCCGCCGGCACCGCTAAGAAACGTTCTTCAAATTTCGCTGTCATTACGACCGGGAATTCAACCAATGAAGTCACTTCTTCTAATAGATCTTCTTCAATATCTGCAATACCGCCTACTTTCGCAGCAGCTTGTTCTGCATCACGACGAATAATTGCTTTACGTTCCGCAAAATCCGCAATTACACTACCTTTTTCCGCCAACAATTGTGGATATTGATCTGCATTATCAATAGTAAATTCAGCTTCACCTAAGAAACGGTGACCACGAATAGTGCGAGCACTTGCCACACCAAGAATCGTGCCGTCAATTAATTCATCACCAAATAATAATGTTACTGTATGCACTGGACGAATAAATTGTTCACTTTTATCGCCCCAACGCATTGGTTTTGGAATTGGTAATTTTGCTAATGCCGCTGCTACTAAATCAACTAACAGAGCTTTTGTTGGTTTACCTTGCTCAACACTGCGATAAAGTAACCATTCGCCTTTATCGGTGCTAACACGTTCCGCTTGATCAACTGTAATCCCACAACCTCTTGCCCAACCTTCTGCGGCTTTAGTTGGTTTACCATCTGCATCAAAAGCTACCGATACCGCTGGGCCACGTTTTTCGATGGTCTTACTTGGTTGTTCAGTAATTAAGTTTTGTACTTTTACTGCTAAACGACGAGGCGCAGCAAACCATTCTACTTTATCAAAAGTTAATCCAGCATTGTTTAATTCAGCTGTGAAATTGTCTGCAAATGCCACCGCTAATTTTTTCAGAGCTTTCGGTGGTAGCTCTTCTGTGCCGATTTCGGCAAGGAAGTTTCTTGTTGTCATGTTGTTCTCTTTATTCAAATTAAATCATCTATGTTGTTATCAAAAATCTCTCTTAAATGCCGATAGTGGCTCTAATCTTTTTCAGATTAAACTACTCCACCATTGTCCTAGCTCTTTCATATTGAGATACCACTGGTGAGCTTGTTCATTATCAACTTGAACTAAACAACGGTAATGAAATCAACTTAAATCAGAGCACAGTGTGTTTCGAATTGGAAATGCCTGATAAGGCTGACGCATTTGCCTTGTTGTTCATGTTCTACAATCAGTTATGCGCAAAAATCTTGGCTAATTGTTGATAATCCAAAATAACCTGTTCATCTGCTAATACTAATGCCGGCACGCCAACATAACCATTAGCTTTCACACTATCAAAAGCAGAGTGTTGATCACGCAAACGTAAAAAACGTTTAAGGTTTGCCATACTTTCAAGAATGCTGACACTCTCATATTCAACATTTAAACGTTGCAACTCTTTAACAAAAGGTTCTGTATCTGGGCAAAGATGAGCAAAAAATAAAACTGGTTTTGTCATAATTCATCCTAAACTGAAAACTTATGCTGTTGGTTTTGTCGCTTGTAAGAATGGATATTTCTCATCCATTTTTGCTGCCCATGCCACCAAATTAGGGAAATGTTCCGCTAAATTAAACCCTGTATTCTCTGGTCTAAATATCCACCAATCCATTAAACATACCGCGCTTAATGTACCAATATTAATTTCTTCGCCGAAAGCCGCTAATTTTTGTTCTAACTGCTTAAAGCTGCGAATATTTCTTTCCATTAATTGCTGATGTCTGCTAGTCCACCACTCATTCTGTGGGCGGAAACGACGCTCTGCAACAATCGTTGGCGTAGTATTTTCTAAAATACCTTCTACTAAAGCGTGTAACTCTAATACTTGCCAACGTTTAGCATTCATCGGAAATAATGTTGGTTTCGAACCAACACTGTCCAAATATTGGCTAATTAATAAACTACCGAATAGCCATTCACCATTTTCAATTTGTAATGCAGGAATTCTACCTAGCGGATTATCTTTATTGTGTGGAGAGTTAGGATCAAATGAATTAGTAATTCTCAGCAATTCAACTTGATCTTCAAGCTGATGATATTTCAATGTTGCAACCGCTTTACGTGCAAAGGCACTTGTAGTGGAATACCAAAGTTTCATTTTTTCCTTCCTCTTGTTCACTAAAAATTATTTTTTACAACCAGGGAACCCTAATGCTTCACGACTTGCATAATAAGCCTCAGCAACACCTTTAGTTAACGCACGAATACGTAAAATATAACGTTGACGTTCTGTTACTGAAATTGCTTTACGTGCATCTAATAAGTTAAAACTATGCGCTGTTTTAAGGATACGTTCATACGCTGGCAATGGTAATGGTTTTTCCAAAGAGAGCAGATATTGCGCTTCTTTTTCATATTGCTCAAAACATTTAAATAAGAACTCAACATCAGCATATTCAAAGTTATAAGTCGATTGCTCAACTTCATTTTGATGGAATACATCGCCATAAGTGGTTTTACCTAATGGGCCATCTGACCAAACAAGATCATAAACACTGTCCACACCTTGAATATACATCGCTAAACGCTCTAAACCGTAAGTGATTTCACCAGTTACCGGTTTACACTCTAAACCACCAACTTGTTGGAAATAGGTAAATTGAGTAACTTCCATACCATTAAGCCACACTTCCCAGCCTAATCCCCATGCACCTAATGTTGGGTTTTCCCAGTTATCTTCCACAAAACGAATATCATTTTGTGTTGGATCGAAACCTAACATTTTTAATGAACCTAAATAGAGTTCTTGGATATTGTCTGGAGATGGTTTAATGACCACTTGGAATTGATAGTAATGTTGTAAACGGTTAGGGTTTTCGCCATAACGTCCATCAGTTGGACGACGTGATGGTTGCACATAAGCGAATGCCATTGGTTCAGGCCCTAACGCACGTAATGCCGTCATTGGATGCGAAGTTCCTGCACCGACTTCCATATCAAATGGTTGAACAATAGTACAGCCTTGTTCTGCCCAATAGGCTTGTAACGCAAGAATCATGCCTTGAAAAGTTTTAATATCAAATTGTGTTGTCATAATAAATCTTCTGTTAGTTCACGCAAATTCGCATATTCTACTTGATTTTTGCTTGAATGAGTAGAATTTAGCAACACACTTTTGTCGTAAAAAAGATTGCTAATTTAGGATAAAAATCAAACTTTGGAGTGAAATTGATGTTATAATAAAAACAATGAAGTTTTATTTTAAAATTTATTATCAAACAAGGAGCCATCTATGCGTCTTATTCCATTACAAAATGATCAACAAGTTGCTAAATGGGCAGCACGTCATATCGTTGATAGCATTAATCGTTTTGCACCAACTAAAGATCGTCCATTTGTATTAGGTTTACCAACTGGCGGCACTCCGCTTGCAACTTATAAAGAATTGATCAAACTTTACCAACAAGGCGAAATCAGTTTTAAAAATGTTGTTACTTTCAATATGGATGAATATGTTGGTTTACCAAAAGAACACCCTGAAAGTTATCATTCATTTATGTTTAATAATTTCTTCAATCATGTCGATATTCCACATGAAAACATCAACATTTTGAACGGTAATACTGATGATCATGATGCTGAATGCCAACGTTATGAAGAAAAAATCAAATCTTACGGTAAAATTCATCTCTTTATGGGCGGCGTAGGTGAAGATGGTCACATCGCTTTTAATGAACCAGGCTCATCACTTTCATCTCGTACTCGTATCAAAACTTTAAACGAAGATACTTTAATTGCTAATTCTCGCTTCTTTAATAATGATGTGAATCAAGTGCCAAAATATGCACTCACTATCGGCGTAGGTACTTTACTTGATGCAGAAGAAGTGATGTTATTAATTACTGGTTATCGCAAAGCACAAGCATTACAAGCCGGCGTAGAAGGTTCTGTCAATCACCTTTGGACAATTAGTGCATTACAAATGCATAGTCGTGCTATTTTTGTTTGTGATGAACCGGCAACCCAAGAATTAAAAGTCAAAACTGTTAAATACTTCAAAGAGTTAGAATCACACGCTATTCACAGTGTAAGAGAATTAAAATGAAACAATATGCTTTAACTAATTGTGTGATCTATACAGGCACACAAGTGCTGTATGATCATGCAGTCATTGTCAATGATGATAAAATCCAAGATGTTGTTAAATCTGCAGAGATTCCCACAAATCTCACCCAAGTAGATTTAAAAGGAGCAAATTTAACGGCTGGTTTTATTGATTTGCAATTAAACGGTTGTGGCGGCGTAATGTTCAACGATAACTGTTCTGTTGAAACATTAGAAATTATGCAGGCAACTAACTTAAAATCTGGTACCACCAGTTTTTTACCAACCTTTATTACTGCACCTGATGATGAAATTAAACACGCAATTGCTGTTATGCGTGAATATTTGGCAAACCATCAGCACCAAGCATTAGGATTGCATTTAGAAGGGCCATATCTCAGCAAAGAGAAAAAAGGTGTACATCGTGAAGAGTTTATTCGTGAAATCTCTGATGAAATGTTAGCCTTTTTATTAGATAACGCCGATGTGATCAGCAAAATCACGATTGCTGCCGAAAATGCAACTGCGGATCATATTGCTAAATTTGTGGCGAAAGATATTGTGGTGTCAATTGGTCACTCTAATGCTACCAGTGAAGTGGCAAATCAACGTTTTGCACAAGGGGCAACTTTTGCAACCCACTTACATAACGCAATGTCGCCAGTTTCCTCCGGACGTAATATGGGTGTTGTTGGTGCCGTATTAGATAATCCAAATGTTTATACTGGTATTATCGTTGACGGCTTGCACGTTAATTTTGGCAATGTTCGTATCGCAAAACAGTGCAAACAAGATAAATTGTGTCTAGTAACTGACGCAACTGCTGCTGCCGGCGCAGATATTGAATCGTTCCAATTTGTTGGTAAAACCGTCTATGTACGTGATCACAAATGTTACGATGCAAATGGTACCATCGGTGGTTCTGCCGTTACGATGATTGAATCAATTCAAAATTGTGTCAATGAAGTTGGCATTGCTTTAGACGAAGCAATTCGTATGGCAACACTTTATCCGGCACGCGCAATTCATCTTGATCATCAATTAGGTAGTATCGAAAAAGGTAAGATTGCAAATCTTACTGCTTTCAATCATAAATTTGAAGTTTTAGGTACTGCCGTTAACGGTCAATGGCAATTTAATTAATCTTTTTTTCACTCAAGATTGTGATGAAAAATTTCATCACAATCTCTTCTTTTGTTTAATATTTCTCCCACTCAATTCAACATATTTGTAAAAATTTAAACAAATTGGCTATTCTCTATGCGAACAAGCTAAAAAATCTTTTTTTCTAAAAAAAGTTGTTGACGAGGGTAGGATATATCAGCATAATTAGCGCCGCAAAAGCGAATGGCTACGTAGCTCAGTTGGTTAGAGCACAACACTCATAATGTTGGGGTCACAGGTTCGAATCCCGTCGTAGCCACCAGTTAGCGGGAATGGCGAAATTGGTAGACGCACCAGATTTAGGTTCTGGCGCCGTGAGGTGTGTGGGTTCAAGTCCCTCTTCCCGCACCATTTTAAGTTGGGGTATCGCCAAGCGGTAAGGCACCGGGTTTTGATCTCGGCATCCCTAGGTTCGAATCCTAGTACCCCAGCCATCTCTTTTAAATCAATTATTTTCCCTGTTGGGGTATCGCCAAGCGGTAAGGCACCGGGTTTTGATCTCGGCATCCCTAGGTTCGAATCCTAGTACCCCAGCCATCTTACTTCCTTTGTTATTACCATTTTCACTTTACAACGTTATTACATCATTTCCGGATCTGGATATTGATAAACAAAATCCAATTCATGACAAATCTTATTGGCTGCAATAATCCGTTCCATCACATTATCATCTTCGTTGAAATGCGGTAATGGTAAGGCTAACTTTTCTGCCGCTTTTGTATAAAAATCTTTTCTCATCGGATGTACCGGCGCCACTAAATTAAAACAACGTTGATAAGTTGGCGTTTCCAATAATAATTGAATCGCACGCAGACAATCGGTTAAATGCACTAAATTTACCGTTTGCAAACCGCCTGATAAATTCTCTTTGCCAGATAAATGATGAACAGGGTGACGATCTTCACCGACTAAACCACCAAAACGGATAATATCGACATCAATATCTTTTAATTCTAATAAACGTTGCTCAATTTCTAATAATGCTTTACCCACATCAGAAGTTGGTGTCGGCAAATATTCTTCATCAAACACACCAGAGATCATCGGATAAACAGAGGTCGAGCTAATAAAGACAATATGTTGCACATTATGCAGTAGCGCTTCAGTCAATAAATTTTCTATACCTAATACATAGCTATTTAAATCAAAGAAGTATTCACTCGGTGGGATATTGATAACAAGACTATCAACATTTAGTAAGGCTTCAAGATCATCAGGATCGGCATTCACTTCTGGGGTCAATTCAAGATAGTAACTTTCAACACGCTGTAAACGCATTCGTTCCACACCTTCGTGCGTTCGTTTACTACCTTTAACTTCCCAGCCCAAACTCTGTAAATAACGAGCTAAAGGAAATCCAAGCCAACCTAATCCAATAATAGCGACACTTTTCATATCTATTTTGTTAAACTCTTAGCTTAAAATAACGACACTCACTTTGAACTAATTGTAAGACAATAAAATCAAAGCACAAGCCGTTATTATATTACTCTTCACTCTAGGAATTCATCATGCAGGAAAAATACCCAAGAATTCAGATTTTCTTTCACTGGCTATCATTACTCTTCATTATTCTCACCTATCTTAGCGTCAAATTAAAATCTCTCGATTTAACCTACGATTGGCATCAATTAATGATGAGTACTCACTTTACTCTAGGCATTTGCGTTTGGTTAGTGGTGATTATTCGCATTGGGTTACGTCATCTTTATCTAAGTAAAACACCAGCCATTACGCCAACTCCACCAGTATGGCAAACTAAATTGGCCCATTATGTCCATTTAGCGTTGTATCTTGTTTTTATTTTGTTACCGATTTTAGGATCATTAACCGTTTTAAATAAAGGTTTTGCAGTTTCATTTTTAGGTTTTCCGATTTTGTCGGGTTTTACGGCTAATCCTGGTTTGGCACATACTCTCAAAGAAATTCATGAAACACTTGCAAATGGTGCATTAATTCTGATTGCATTGCATGCCATTGCCGCGCTATATCATCACTATATTGTCAAAGATAATACGTTATTAAGGATGATGCTGCATAAATCGAAATAACTTTCCAGATAAATTGAACGAACAATAAACAACTGCCCGTTTTTATCGCTCGCTTTCTCGACATATTACCAGTGAATAAGATATAATCGGGCGTTCAAAATTTTTAGTACACTCGTGTTATTGTAAATAACAACGGTTTTTTTGCGTGTTCGGTAGCCTAAATTGCCGAGTACAATTATTTTTTTGAGGTAGCATAAATGCAAATTTCAGTAGAAACCACTCAAGGATTAGAACGCCGTATTAGCATTACTGTACCGGCAGATGTCATCGAACAAGCTGTTCGTGAAGAATTAAAAAGAGTAGCAAAAACTGCTCGTATCGATGGATTCCGTAAAGGAAAAGTTCCACCAAGCATTATTGAAAAACGTTTCGGCGCATCAGCTCGCCAAGATGTTTTAGGTGATGTAATGCAACGTCATTTCTTTGATGCGATCATTCAAGAAAAAATTGACTTAGCAAGCCGTCCTACTTTCACCCCAGAACAATATAAAATCGGTGAAGACTTAACTTTCTCTGCAACTTTTGAAGTTTATCCAGAAGTTGAAATCAAAGGTTTAGAAAATATCAAAGTAGAAAAACCAGTTGTTAAAATCACTGATGCTGATGTAGATAAAATGGTTGATACTTTACGTAAACAACAAGCAACTTGGGAAGAAAAAGACGAAGCTGCGCAAGCTGACAGCCGCGTGACTATCGATTTCGTTGGTTCAATCGACGGTGAAGAATTTGAAGGCGGTAAAGCAACTGACTTCGTATTATTTATGGGCCAAGGCCGCATGATTCCTGGTTTTGAAGATGGCATCGTTGGCCACAAAGCAGGCGATCAATTCGAAATTGATGTGACTTTCCCAGCAGAATATCACGCAGAAAACTTAAAAGGTAAACCAGCTAAATTCGCAATTACCTTGAAGAAAGTAGAAGTAATGGTATTACCAGAACTTACTGATGAATTCGTTGCTAAATTTGGTCCAAACACCAAAACTGTGGCAGATCTTCGCAACGAAATTGTGAAAAATATGCAACGTGAACTTGATAATGCAGTAACTACAAATATCAAAACTCAAGTGCTTGATGGCTTACTTGAACAAAATGAACTTGATGTACCAAGCTCAGCAGTAGATCAAGAAATTGATGTATTACGTCAACAAGCTGCACAACGATTCGGTGGTAATGCAAAACAAGCATTAGAATTACCACGTGAAATTTTTGAAGAACAAGCAAAACGTCGTGTGAAAGTTGGCTTATTACTTAGCAAAGTCATTTCTAGCAACGAATTAAAAGTTGATGAAGATCGCGTGAAAGCAATGATCGCAAGTATCGCTTCAGCTTATGAACAACCACAAGAAGTTGTTGATTACTACAGCAACAACAAAGAACTTTCTAACAACATTCGCAATGTTGTATTAGAAGAACAAGCAGTTGATGCAATTCTTGCTAAAGCACAAGTATCTGAAGTTGAAAAATCTTTCGATGATATTATGAATGCACCACGTGCATAATTAATCGATAAATTATCATCATTCTAGTTATTAAGTGCGGTTACTTTTAAGCCGCACTTTTTCTATTTTTTATTGCTGCCTCACTGAGGTTTGCTGACAATAGGAGCAAATATGGCATTAGTCCCTATGGTTATCGAACAAACGGCGCGTGGCGAACGTTCTTTCGATATTTATTCTCGCCTACTCAAAGAGCGTGTCATTTTCCTTACTGGAGAAGTTGAAGATAATATGGCGAATCTCATCGTCGCCCAGTTATTATTCTTAGAATCAGAAAACCCGGAGCAAGATATTAATATTTATATCAATTCACCTGGTGGTTCTGTTACGGCAGGAATGGCGATCTACGATACAATGCAATTTATTAAACCTGATGTACGTACGCTTTGTATTGGTCAAGCTTGTTCAATGGGTGCATTTTTACTTGCTGGCGGTACTGCCGGAAAACGCTTTGCGTTACCGCACTCTCGTATCATGATCCATCAACCTTTAGGTGGATTTAGAGGACAAGCATCAGATATTCAAATTCATGCTCAAGAAATCTTGAAAATTAAAGAAACGCTCAATCAACGTTTAGCTTTCCATACTGGCCAACCGTTAGAAGTTATCGAAAAAGATACTGATCGTGATAACTTTATGTCAGCACAAGCAGCACAACAATATGGATTGATTGATACCGTACTGACTCATCGAGAATAACTAAGCGAGAAAACTATGTCAGATAAATCAGAAAATAACGAAAAGTTTTTTTGTTCACTTTGTGGCAAAGAGAAACATGAAGTTGAGAAACTGATTGCGGGTGTTTCTGGTTACATTTGCAATGAATGTGTTGAAACTTGCCACGATCTATTGGCAGCAGAAGCTAATAAAGAAACTGCAAGCGAGCAGGAAAAAGCTCCTTTAGAGAAACTGCCAACTCCACACGAAATTCGCGCTCATTTAGATACTTACGTTATTGGTCAAGAACATGCGAAAAAAACTTTAGCAGTGGCAGTATATAACCACTATAAACGTTTACGCAGCAATGACGATAATCTTGATGTTGAACTGGGTAAAAGTAATATTCTGCTTATCGGGCCAACCGGAAGTGGAAAAACTTTCTTAGCGCAAACCTTAGCAAGACAACTTAATGTGCCTTTTGCGATTGCTGACGCCACTACCTTAACTGAAGCTGGTTACGTCGGTGAAGACGTAGAAAACATTATTCTACGCCTGTTACAAAACTGCGATTACGATATCGAAAAAGCGCAACAAGGGATCATCTATATTGATGAAATTGATAAGATTACCCGCAAATCAGAAAATCCATCAATTACGCGAGATGTTTCTGGTGAAGGCGTGCAACAAGCGTTACTCAAACTTGTTGAAGGTACAATCGCTGCTGTACCGCCACAAGGCGGCCGTAAGCATCCACAACAAGATTCATTAAAAGTAGATACTTCAAAAATCTTATTCATCTGCGGCGGTGCATTCGCTGGTTTAGATAAAATTATTGAGAAACGTACCCATAAAGATCGTGGTATTGGTTTTAGCGCTGAAGTAAAAATTGACGATAAAAAAGAAAATATCAGTCAATTATTCGCACAAGTGGAAACTGAAGACCTGATTAAATTTGGTTTAATTCCTGAATTTGTGGGACGTTTACCAGTAATCGCCTCTTTAGCGGAACTAGATGAAGAAGCGTTAATCACTATTCTCACTGTGCCAAAAAATGCGTTAATCAAACAATATCAAGCTTTGTTTAAACTAGAAAATGTCGAGCTTGAATTTTCTCCTGAAGCGCTAACCGCAATTGCGAAAAAAGCATTAGCGCGGAAAACAGGTGCGCGCGGTTTACGCTCTATTGTAGAAAACATCTTACTCGATACTATGTATGACCTACCTTCCTTAACAGGCTTGAAGAAAGTTATTATTGATAAAGATGTTATCGACAACAAAGCACTACCAAAATTAGAGTATTAATCATTTTTGCCCCTCTATTAGCTGATAAAGTCATAAAAGAGGGGCTTACTCCATTTTGCTACAATTGCTAGCAATTTATCTCACATTTCCCCTTTTATTTTCAGCTATCAAGTGCAGAAAAGTGCGATACAGATCATAAAATCAACAACTCCTTATTTCTTCCACCATAAATATTGTTAAAATTCAAACAATTTATTACATCTTTTTAACATTTAGGAGGGTAAATATGCCTATTTCATCACAACAACTAATTCAACAAACTGAACAATATGGAGCAAACAATTATTTACCCTTACCCATTGTAATTAGTAAAGCCAAAGGAATTTGGGTAGAAGATCCAGAAGGAAAGCGTTATTTAGATATGTTGAGTGCCTATTCTGCTGTTAATCAAGGTCATTGCCATCCTAAAATCATTCAAGCCTTAAAAGATCAAGCTGATCGCGTTACCTTAACTTCCCGCGCGTTTTTTAATGATCAACTTGGCCCTTGGTATGAACGAGTTTGTAAACTGGCGGGTAAAACAATGGCATTACCGATGAACACCGGTGCAGAAGCAGTAGAAACCGCAATTAAAGCGGCACGCCGTTGGGGCTATGATGTAAAAGGGATCGCAAATAATCAGGCAGAAATCATTGCTTGTGTCGGTAATTTTCATGGTAGAACAATGGCCGCAGTTTCGCTCTCTTCCGAAAAAGATTACCAGCGTGGTTTTGGCCCATTACTCGGCGGTATTAAGTTAGTTCCTTATGGCGATCTTGATGCGTTAGCACAAGTGATTACGCCAAATACAGCTGCCTTTTTGGTAGAACCGATCCAAGGTGAAGCTGGTATCGTCATTCCACCAAAAGGTTATCTGCAACAAGCTCTTGCACTGTGTAAACAACATAATGTGCTATTTATTGCTGATGAAATTCAATCAGGATTAGGACGTACTGGTAAACTATTCGCGTGTGAATGGGAAAATGTGATCCCTGATATGTATATTCTCGGCAAAGCGCTTGGTGGCGGTGTGTTCCCTATCTCTTGTGTTGTTGCTGATAAAGAGATCCTTGGCGTCTTTAACCCTGGTTCTCATGGTTCTACCTTTGGTGGTAATCCATTAGCCTGCGCAGTATCTCTTGCCGCTTTAGATGTATTGGAACAAGAAAAATTAGCAGAACGTTCACTTGAATTAGGTGAATACTTTCTCAATGAGCTGAAAAAAATCGAATACCCTTATATTAAAGAAGTACGCGGTAAAGGCTTGTTTATTGGTTTAGAACTTACCAAAGCAGCGCGACCATATTGTGAAGCGTTAAAAGAGAAAGGCTTACTTTGCAAGGAAACTCACGATAATGTTATCCGTTTCGCCCCGCCATTAGTGATCGAAAAAGCTGATCTTGACTGGGCATTAAGTAAAATTAAAGAAGTGTTAACCGTTTAAACTATCTCAGAACCTATCCACTACAATGTTGGCTAGTTTCTTTTACTATTAAAAACTGCTATCTTATTGAGAATTTTTCTCAATAAGATAGCTAATATAATGCGATATTTTTATATTTCACTTGGTTTTCTCTGTTTAATTTTAGGTATTTTAGGGACTTTTTTACCCGTATTGCCAACAACACCATTTCTACTTTGCACCCTCTTTTTCTTTGGCAAAAGCTCGCCGCGTCTAGAGGCATGGTTTAAACAAAGCCGCATTTATCATAAATATCTAAAAACCTTCAATGAACAACGTGCACTAACGAAAAAAGCAAAAATTTATATTTTATGTATTTCTACTTTGATGATGGCATTATCTGCTTATGCTGTTCCACATATTCTTGGCAAAATCAGCATTGTTATCCTACTTTTAATTGAATATTGGTTCTTTTTCTTTTGGATTAAGACATTACCCAATACACAAATAGATGAAAACGCATCATAGTTAAATGGTTTATAAAAGAAATCCCCTCCTTTTTACAAAAGTAAGGGGATTTTTATTTAGATCAGGTGTTCAAACTATAGGAATAAACCTGCAAAAACGAAACCAAAAATTAAGCTGAATATTAGGCTTAATAAGCCTGGAATCATAAAACTATGGTTAAAAATATACTTACCTATACGAGTTGTACCTGTGGTATCAAAGTCAATAGATGCAATAATTGGACCATAATTTGGGATAAAGAAATAACCATTTACAGCAACAAATGTTGCGATAATAACATAAGGCGGTAATCCTAAAGAAATCCCTAATGGAACCAAAACCGCTGTTGTTGCGCCTTGACTATTTACCATAACAGAAAGAGCAAATAATGCTAAAGCGAATGTCCAAGGTGCAAACTCAACTAACCCTGATACAGCTTCTTTTACTTCTGCAAGATGTGCTGTTGTTAATGTATCACCTAACCAAGCAATACCAAAGATAGCAACAATAGCACGCATACCGGCATGGAATACAGAACCTTGTGTAATTTTATTTCCATCTGGCTTACAAGTTAAGATAATAAAGGCACCAATAGTTAACATAATAATTTCAATAGTGTGTGCCATTCCCATAGCCTTACCATCGAAGCTAGGTCTTAAGTTAGGAAATGCCCCCATAATTACAACTAATAAAGCACCAAGCAAGAATAATGAAACAGATATTTTTGCTTCTTTGGTTACTTCCATTTTTTCTTCATCTAGAAGGGTAACATTGTTTTCCGCATATGCAGGATCTTTAAGTAATTGTTGATAATGAGGGTCATCTTTTAACTCCTTACCCATTTTATTAACAAATACGCAAGCTAAAGCAATACCAAGTGTAGTTGAAGGAATGGTAACACTTAATACATTAGTTAATGTTATTCCTTGAGGCTCCAAATATGCAACACAAGCAACAACTGCAGCCGCAATAGGACTTGCTACAATAGAAAATTGTGATGCGATTACCGCCATAGATAAAGGACGTTCTGGGCGGATTCCATTATGGCGGCTAACTTCAGCGATTACAGGTAATACAGAATAAGCAACATGTCCTGTACCAGCAAAAATAGTAAAGATATACGTTACGGCTGGTGCTAAAAATGTAATATATTTAGGATTTTTCCGTAAAATACGTGTAGCGATCTTAATCATATAATTTAGACCGCCGGCTGCTTGCATAGCTGCTGCAGCCGAAACGACAGCCATAATCATTAACATCACATCAATAGGTGGGCTCGTTGGTTTTAAGTCAAAACCAAAAGAAAGTATGGCTAAGCCTACCCCACCCATAACACCTAAACCGATACCGCCAATGCGAGCACCAATTAAGATACACAATAAAACAAGAGCAAATTGTAATAAAAACATAATAGTTCCAAATTAATTATTGTTGATAAACGATTAAAGTCCTACTTCTAAAAATCTTTCAATAGAAGTGTCGCGAATTGTATCAAAAAAATTTCCTAAAAGGCTGATTTTTATCAATTTTCGACAGTATAGTAAGCCTGTGAAATATGAATTTTATTATTGAATAGGATTAAAATAATTTATGAATAGCTCGTAGAAATATATTTATTAAATATCCAGAACAGAATGAACCCAACCGCATAACATTAGTTATTTTTATTTAATTAAAATTTAACTTTTATAGCCAAAAAATTAAAATATATCGCTATGATAAATAAAAATATACTTAGAAAAAACAGAATTATTTTTCCTTATAAAATAAATTGGGTTAAAATTAGCCGATTTTATCTTTGACTGACAACAATCTAAGGAGTCCTCGTGTTTAATCTTATCGAAAATGACATCCATCTAGGTGAAAAAGCTGATGATAAACAGCAAGCGATCACCGCTGTAGCACAAGCATTTATCAATAAAGGCTTAGTGGAAGAAGGCTATCTTCAAGGTATGCTTGCACGTGAACAACAAACATCAACTTTTTTAGGCAATGGTATCGCCATTCCACATGGTACATTGGATACTCGCCACTTAGTAAAACAAACTGGTGTGCAAATTTTCCAATTCCCAAATGGCGTCAAATGGAGCGATGACAATATTGCCTATTTAGTAATTGGGATTGCGGCAAAATCAGACGAACACCTCGCAATTTTACGTCAATTAACCCATTTACTTGGTGATGAAGAGATTGCTGAAAAATTAGCAAAAACGACGAATCCACAAGATTTTATTTCACTATTTAATGGCAATATCGTTGATGCTGCCTTTATTTCATTAGATGTAGATACCAACAGCTTATTAACGCTTACTGCAATCAATGCAGCTAAATTACAAGAAGCCGCCGCTGTTGATACTCAATTCGTTAGCGAAGTGATCGCTTCTCCGGCATTACCACTAGGTAATGGCATTTGGGTAAATGATAGCGCTGTTGGTAATAGCAAAAACGCAATTGCGGTTGCACGTCCAAAACAAGCGTTCCAACACAACAACAAACAAATCGCTGCAGTAGTTACCGTTGCTAGCGTCGATGAAAAAGTTGATAACTTATTAGTCAATTTATTAGATCCGCAATGCCAACAAGTATTATTAAAAGGCAATGCTGAACAAGTTCAAGCCGCTTTACAAGGCAAAGCTGTTACTGTTGCTGAAACTGCTGCGCCAGCTACTCAAGCTGAACCTGCTGTTGCACCAGCTGCAGAAAACGCAAGCGCTGCTCCGCAAGCTGCACCAGGACAACTCGAAGCAACCTTTATTGTGAAAAACGAACATGGTTTACACGCTCGTCCATCAGCAGTGTTAATCAATGAAGTGAAAAAATATAAAGCAACCATTCAAGTAAGAAATGTTGATCGTGATACCGCATTTGTTAGTGCGAAAAGCTTAATGAAAGTGGTTGGTTTAGGAACAACTAAAGGTCAACGCTTATGCTTCGTCGCTGAAGGTGAAGATGCAGAACAAGCGTTAAAAGGCATTGGTGAAGCAATTAACGCAGGCTTAGGAGAATAATATGCCTCGTATTGCAACTATCACACTCAACACCGCCTTTGATTTAGTAGGACGCTTACCGCGAATCCAACTTGGCGAAGTGAATACTGTTGAAACTCTTGGTATCTATCCAGCAGGGAAAGGAATCAATGTCGCTAAAGTATTACACGATCTGGATCTTCCTGTCACCGTCAGCGGTTTTCTTGGTGAAGATAATCAAGGTGATTTTATCCAAATGTTTCAACAACTTGGTTTAGATGATCGTTTCCAACGTGTCGCGGGTAAAACTCGTATCAATGTAAAAATTACCGAAACCGAGGCAGATGTAACCGATCTTAACTTCTTAGGTTATCAAGTGTCGTCTGATGATTGGCAAAAATTTGTTAATCAATCACTTGCTTGGGCAAAAGATTATGATTTGGTCGCGGTTTGTGGCAGCTTACCAAAAGGTGTTGATACTGACGCATTTAAAGATTGGCTCAAAGCATTAGGGCAACAAACCAAAGTAGTATTGGATAGCAGTAATGCCGCACTTACCGCAGGCTTAAAAGCCGCTCCTTGGTTAGTAAAACCAAATCATCGTGAATTAGAGGCTTGGATTGGCAAACCATTAAATTCAATCGCAGAAATCATTGCTGCTGCAAAACAACTCAAAGCCGAAGGCATTGCAAATGTGATCATTTCTATGGGGGCAGAAGGTTCACTTTGGATCAGTGATCAAGGCGTATTACAAGCACAACCACCTAAATGTACCAATGTTGTCAGTACGGTTGGTGCCGGTGATTCTATGGTGGCTGGTTTGATTTATGGTACTCAACACGCCCTGTCACAAGAACAAACATTACGTTTTGCTTCTGCGGTTTCTGCATTAGCCGTATCACAAAGCAATGTGGGTGTTGCCGACAAACAGGCATTAAATCAACTGCTAGATCAAGTTAAGATTACAAAAATTGAGGAATAACCAATGAATATCTATCTTCATTCTCAAGAAAAACGTGGTAACGCGACGTTATTCTTATTAAAACAAATGGTGGCAAAAGCTGCCGCGCAACAAAATCACCAAGTTGCTGCACAATTACAAGATGCAGATATGGTGATCGTATTAGGACAAAAACTTAACAATAATCCTGCTTTTGCTGGTAAAAAAGTTTACTTAACTACTTTTGAACAAGCATTTAATGCGCCGGAAGCAACCATTCAACAAGCAGTAGCTAATGCAAGTGCATATCAAGCTACTGACGATGCAGCAGCTCCGGCAGCTGATCGCCCATTAAATATTGTTGCAGTTACTGCTTGTCCAACCGGGGTAGCACATACCTTTATGGCAGCGGAAGCAATTTCAACTTACTGCCAAAAACAAGGCTGGAATGTGAAAGTTGAAACTCGCGGCCAAGTGGGCGCAAGTAATCTTATTTCTCCAGAAGATGTTGCTGCAGCGGATTTAGTCTTTATTGCAACCGATATTGACGTTGATCTCAGTAAGTTTGATGGCAAATTGATGTACCACACTTCAACTGGTTTAGCATTAAAGAAAACTGCACAAGAATTTGATAAAGCATTTAAAGAAGCGAAACCATATCACCACAAACAAGATAATAGCACTGCTGCTAAAGCTGATAGCAAAGAGAAAGGTGAGAAGAAAGGTATTTATAGCCACTTAATGACTGGTGTATCACATATGTTACCAATGGTGGTTGCCGGTGGTTTAATTATCGCGCTTTCGTTCGTATTTGGTATCGAAGCGTTCAAACAAGAAGGAACATTAGCTGCAGCATTAATGAAGATTGGTGGCGGCAGTGCCTTTGCTTTAATGATTCCAATTCTTTCCGGTTATATCGCTTACTCTATTGCTGACCGTCCGGGATTAACTCCAGGTCTTGTTGGCGGTATGTTAGCAAGCTCACTTGGTGCTGGTTTTATCGGTGGTATTATTTCCGGTTTCTTAGCAGGTTATGTAGCGAAAGCGATCAATGATCACGTAAAACTTCCACAAACGATGAATGCGTTAAAACCGATCTTAATTATTCCATTCTTCTCAACCTTAATTGTTGGTTTAATTATGATCTATATCGTAGGTGAGCCAGTAGCTTGGTTGATGAACAGTATGACTGAATTCTTAAAAGGTATGCAATCAGGCAGCGCAGTGGTTCTTGGTATTATCCTTGGCGCAATGATGTGCTTTGATATGGGTGGTCCAATTAACAAAGCTGCTTATACTTTTGGTGTAGGTCTATTAGCTTCATCTTCTTACTTACCAATGGCGGCAGTAATGGCAGCAGGTATGGTGCCGGCTCTTGGTATGGGTATCGCAACCTTTATCGCTCGTAAAAAATTCACTGCTAATGAATTAGAAGGTGGTAAAGCTTCTTTTGTTCTTGGCTTATGCTTTATCTCTGAAGGGGCAATTCCATTTGCAGCACGTGACCCAATGCGCGTTATTCCAAGCTGTATGCTTGGTGGCGCATTAACTGGTGCATTATCAATGGTATTTGGTGTGCAATTAATGGCACCACATGGCGGTATCTTTGTATTAGCAATTCCAGGTGCAATCCAACCAGTATTACTTTATTTAGTTGCAATTGCTGCTGGTAGTATTTTAACCGGTGTGCTTTATGCAATGGTTAAGCCAAAAACATTAGCAGCTTAATTCTTAATTAATCTAGTAAAGAAAAGTCTAGCGCCCTGCTAGACTTTTTTATTTTGTCAGCAAAGTAGATCATTTTGTATTGTTGCAATTCATACATAAGTTTCAGCAAATCCACCAATTGCGATTGTAGAAACAGGCGTTTTTGCATACAATAGCAAGCCGTTTTTAGCGACAGGATAAGTAATTGTGGCAAAAATTAAATTGATTGTAGGGCTAGGCAATCCGGGCAGTAAATATAGTGATACTCGCCATAATGCTGGTGAATGGTTAATTGAGCGCTTAGCTCGCCGTTTTAACCTCAATTTAAAAGATGAAAATAAATTTTTCGGCAAAACAGCAATAGCAACGATCGCTGGGCAAGATGTACGTCTTTTAGTACCAACTACCTTTATGAATCTAAGTGGGAAATCGGTAGGTGCTTTAGCCACTTTTTATCGGATTTTACCCGAAGAAATTTTAGTTATTCATGATGAATTAGATTTACCACCGGGTAGCGTGAAATTAAAACTCGGCGGCGGTCATGGCGGACACAACGGTCTAAAAGATATTATTGCACAATTAGCAAATAGCAAAAATTTCTACCGTTTACGCGTGGGTATTGGTCATCCGGGCGATAAAAATTTAGTTGCTGCTTATGTATTAAGCAAGCCAGCTCCGCAAGATCAACAACTTATTGATAAAGCATTAGACGAAGCTGAAAGCTGTATTGAAATATTAATCAAAGATGGAATCGATAAAGCGATGAATCGCTTAAATGGATTCCGCGCCTAAAAACAGACAAGGATAAATTATGGGATTTAAATGTGGCATCGTTGGTTTGCCAAATGTTGGTAAATCAACTCTTTTTAATGCGTTAACCAAAGCGGGTATTGAAGCAGCAAACTACCCATTCTGCACTATCGAACCGAACACTGGTGTAGTACCAATGCCAGACAACCGTTTAGATGAATTAGCGAAAATCGTTAATCCACAACGTGTGTTACCAACCACAATGGAATTTGTTGATATTGCTGGTTTGGTGAAAGGTGCATCTAATGGAGAAGGCTTAGGTAATAAATTCTTAGCAAATATTCGTGAAACTGACGCTATTGGTCACGTTGTGCGTTGTTTTGAAAATGATGATATTGTTCACGTTGCTGGAAAAATTGATCCTGCTGATGATATTGATGTGATCAATACTGAATTAGCTTTAGCCGATTTAGAAAGTTGTGAAAAAGCAATTCAGCGTTTACAAAAACGTGCGAAAGGCGGCGATAAAGAGGCAAAATTTGAATTATCTGTCATGGAAAAATGTTTGCCTGTATTAGAGAACGCAGGAATGATTCGTTCAATTGGATTAGACAAAGAAGAGTTACAAGCAATTAAGAGCTATAACTTCCTTACTTTAAAACCAACAATGTATATTGCTAATGTTAATGAAGATGGTTTTGAAAATAATCCATATCTTGATCGTGTGCGTGAAATTGCTGAAAAAGAAGGTGCTGTGGTTGTCCCTGTTTGTGCAGCGATTGAAGCGGAAATTGCCGAATTAGAAGATGAAGAGAAAATCGAATTCTTACAAGAACTTGGTTTAGACGAACCAGGATTAAATCGCGTTATTCGCGCTGGCTATAAGTTGTTAAATTTACAAACCTATTTTACCGCTGGAGTTAAAGAAGTTCGCGCTTGGACAATTCCGGTTGGCGCAACTGCACCAAAAGCTGCTTCTGTAATCCATACCGATTTTGAAAAAGGCTTTATTCGTGCTGAAGTCATCAGCTATGCCGATTTTGTGGAATTTGGCGGTGAAAACGGCGCCAAAGAAGCAGGTAAATGGCGTTTAGAAGGGAAAGAGTATATTGTGCAAGACGGCGATGTAATGCACTTTAGATTTAATGTATAACCCTCCAAAATTACATACATTTAACCCTCTTCAAAATTGAAGAGGGTTTCAGTTTATTGACAAAATCAATTATAAAACTTTTA
>NZ_JTJL01000014.1 GCF_001678495.1 Gallibacterium salpingitidis | reverse complement strand
TGTAATAACTCAATAAGTTATCTAAACCCAAAAATCATCATGCTAAAAACTATTCCTTTAGCTGCATTATCGTTACTTGTTGCAGCTGTTTTTCCATTTTCTGCAATGGCAGATAATGCCAATATTGCAGTGCAAGATTTACCGAAAACGCAGCAAAAAATTACTGCGCAAGAGATGCAGCGTCTTTTCACGCAAAAGCATTGTACTGATTGCCATAGCAGTTCAGCGGCAGAAAGTTTGCCTTATGCTGATAAACAACAAATTAATATTGGGAAGAAAAGTTTTTTAGTAGAAGCAATTACTGAACAATTAAATCATCTCGACAACATTACCATTGCCGATCTGGCAAAATTGCAATATTTCATTGCACATTATACTGACGAGCAAGATTTGCATTCACGTTTACCTTATCAATTCACTGCTGAAGAATCTGCTCTATTAAATCAATGGACGGAACAGCTCCATAGCGACAAATTACCTCATACCGATCAACAAACCTTTATTTTGCCAATTCCCGAACGTTTACCAGTTGATTTTCGTAAGGTGATGATTGGTGGAATGTTGTTTACGGATAATCGCTTATCTTTTGATAATTCAGTGAGTTGTTTTAGTTGTCACCTATTAGACAATGGTGGCGTGGATGGTCTAGCTGTTTCTACTGGAATTGCAGGAAAACAAGGCGTTATCAATGCACCAACAGTTTATAATGCGGTTTTTAATACTAGCCAATTTTGGGACGGTCGAGCTAAAAACTTGGCTGAACAAGCGGCACAACCGCCATTGAATCCAGTTGAAATGGGGTATCATAATTGGCAGGAAATTGAGGAAAAATTTGCTAAAGATCCACAGTTTCTTGATCTGTTTTTGCAAGTTTATCCTGAATTAACACAAGCCAATATGACCGATGCCATTGCTGAATTTGAAAAGCGGTTAATTACACCAAATAGCCCTTTTGATCGCTATTTAAAAGGCGATACCTCTGCATTAACTGAGCAACAAAAACGTGGCTATCAATTATTTAAAGAGGATCGTTGCGATACCTGTCATAGCGGTATCAATATGGGTGGTAACTCGTTTGAAATTATGGGAATTTATGCAGATTACATTAAAGATCGAGGTACGCCTGAAACCAGTGCTGATTTAGGTCGTTACAATCAGACGCAGCAAGAAAATGATAAATATCGTTTTAAAGTGCCATCTTTACGCAATATCGCTTTGACTGCGCCTTATTTTCATGATGCCAGAACCAATGATTTACATCAGGCAGTTAATTTAGTCTTGAAATATCAATTGGGTAAAACGCTTTCAGCACAACAAGTAGATGATATTGTTGCTTTTCTTGAATCTTTAACTGGAGAAGTAAGGGGTAAGCCGCTAACTAAGAAGAAATAGATTAACATTAATTGTGATGAAATGGATTGGAATATTGTGCATTAAATAGATTATATCTATTTGATTTTATTGAATTTAAATCTCCCCCACCCCACCCCTCTTTATTTCATTAAAGTGGGGGAACTTTTTTAAGGACAGATTACTGCGCCATTTTTTTCGCAGTATGTAAAAAGCCAGTTGCTGAGGTATAAATCGCTGATTTACCTTGTGCCGCTAGAATCATATCCACAATTTCACGAAAAGCACCACGTCCGCCATTTGCTTTAGTTACAATATCTACTTTATCTTTGATATAGTCTTGTGCTTCAGCCACTGTCGCCGTTAAACCACATACTGCAAATGCAGGTAAATCTACACTATCATCACCGATATATAACACTTCTTCTGCTGTTACTCCAGCTTGTTCAATTAATGATAAACAAGCACTCTCTTTTTCTAACTTGCCTAATTGGAATAATGGAATACTGAGTTCTTCAATGCGTTTGCGCAATACTAATGAATCACGACCAGATAACACTGCCACTTGCACACCACTTTCCAATAACATACGAGTGCCAAGTCCATCACGCGCATTAAAAACCTTAAATACTTCACCATTCTCGCCATAATAGAGCGAGCCATCAGTTAAAACACCATCAACATCTGTAATGACTAATTTAATTTTCGCTAATTTTTCCTGCATATTGTTTCCTTAACTTGAGAATTCATATAAACCAACAACTTGCTGTTGATCATTTACCACGACTAAAGAGTGAATTTTATGCTGACGCATATAATCTTCTGCTTGTCCTAAATAGGTATTTTGATTAATCGTTTTTGGCTGCGTCGTCATAAAATCACCGGCGCATTTTTGTAATACCGCTTCACCATAACGGCTCATCGCACGACGAATATCACCATCAGTAATAATGCCTTGCAACTTGCCTTGCTCCATAATAATAGCAACACCCATTCGACCTTCATTCATTACCGTTAAGCAATCAAGAAAACGAGTATTGGCTGCTGCTACTGGTAATTTAGTTTGCATCTTATCACGCACTTTGCAAAGTAAGCGACGCCCTAAGCTGCCGCCCGGATGAAATTTCGCAAAATCTTCCGCTTGGAAATTGCGAGCTTTCATTAAAGCCACAGCTAACGCATCACCAAGCGCCATTGTGACTAATACAGAAGTCGTTGGCGCTAAATTATTCGGACAAACTTCTCTTTCCACACTAATATCTAATACATAATCTGCGTGTTTAGCCAAAGTCGAGTTTAAATTTCCCGTCATCGCAATAATCTTATTGCCAAAATTTTTCAAACTAGGAATCAATTTATTGACATCATCTGTTTCACCGCTATAAGAGATTAACAACACAATATCAATCGGTTTTAACATTCCTAAATCACCATGAAAGGCTTCAGTCGGATGCAAAAAGAAACTTGGTGTACCAGTGGAAGAAAAAGTAGCAACCATTTTTTTACCTACTAAGCCTGATTTACCAATCCCACCGATCACCAAACGCCCTTCACAATGTAGGATTAATTCGACAATTTCGGCAAAATTTGCTGGTAATTGTTGTTGTAAACGTCCTAGCGCTTGTTGTTCAACCGCTAACGTTTCTTTAGCAATTTGTAGATAATTCATAGTAATCCTTGATCGTTAAACTCAAACAGGCAGTATTCTAATCATTCATAATGATAAAAGCTAATTAAAACTTCTGTTTTAACTTTTACAAAAATCCGTTATACTGCGCGCCGAGTTAGCCAGGCAATCGCTGGTTTATTGAAGCCCTCAACCGTTGCAAAACAACCTAGGGGACAAGTGAACGAGAGGAAAGTCCGAGCTACACAGGGCAGGGTGCTGGATAACGTCCAGGAGGCGCGAGCCTACGACCAGTGCAACAGAGAGCAGACCGCCGATGGCTCATTTGAGATCAGGTAAGGGTGAAAGGGTGCGGTAAGAGCGCACCGCGTGATTGGTAACAATTCATGGCATGGTAAACTCCACCCGTAGCAAGACCAAATAGGAATCCAATGTGTGGCCCGCGCAGGATTCGGGTAGGTTGCTTGAGCATTTGTGCAAATGAATGCCTAGATGAATGATTGTCCACGACAGAACTCGGCTTATCGGCTAACTCATTTTTTATTGCTGCAGACTTCAATCCTGCTGAAAATCCAACAATACTTCAGTTGCAGTAACAGCAAACTTCACTGTCGCCCCTTCAATCAATGGCACGTTTTCATCAATATGACCAACAGGAAAATCATAAGCTACCGGATAATCATAATCCGCCACCAAACGTTGAATCATACTATACATAGTGTCGCCATTGACGTCTGGTTCAAGATGTTCTGTAAAACGTCCGACAATTAGCCCTTTTAAATTGGCCAATGCACCAGCTAAACGTAAGTTATATAACATACGTTCAACTTTATAGATTGGTTCGGCTATATCCTCAATAAACAAGATTTTATCCGCTTGAAACAGATCATAATCAGTACGTAACAAACCGCACAATACCGCTAAATTGCCACCAATAAGTTCACCTGTTACCATACCAATACGATTAAAACTATGTGTAGGCGTACGATAAGTCGGTAACTGCCCCGTTAGAATGTGACACAGTAACTTATTATTGTCATTATCAGCACCAAATAAAGCCAATTGTTTTGCCATTGAAGCGTGAATACTCGCTACACCAGCGTGATACATCGCCGCGTGTAATAATGAAATATCGCTAAATCCAATCAACCATTTCGCGTGATCATGCAATAACGAAGCTGGTAACTTTTCCAGCAAATGCACTGCGCCATAACCGCCTCTGCTGCAAAGAATGGCTTTAATCTCGTTATTGGTCAATGCGGCAATAAAATCTTGTAATCGTTCCGCTTGAGTGCCTGCATATTTACCCTGTTTACCTTTACAGTAAGTACCTAATATCGGAACAAATTCCCATTGTGCTAATACAGCACAAGCGCCATCAATATAGGCTGGTTCTACTGCACCTGATGGTGAAATAATCGCGATCTTATCGCCTGCACGCAAAAAATCCGGAAATACGGTCATTTTGATATCCTTAAGTCTTGCACAATGGAGCATATTCTACTGTTTCACTCCGCTAACTGCTAGAAACTCGCCAGTTACCCGCAAAAAATTTAATCTCCGTCACAAAAAAATGCTTTAACTTACGTTTTAATAAGGTTTTGTTTTATCATACTGCCCCGTATTGAAATACAAGGAGTACAGCATTATGGCAGCTAATAAAAAAATTAAAGCCATTCAAACCGAATTAGCTCAATGGGAAAATCAACAACTTGCAAATACGTTGTACCACATCTTAGCGCAGCAGCATTTTGCCGGTAAACTTAGCGCCACCAACGTATCTTCACTTTGCAAAGAATTTAAATTAACGCCAAATCAACTCGCATTACAATTGCTACCGATTGCCGCTTGTTATGCTACTACACCAATCTCTAGCTTCAATGTTGGTGCGGTTGTACAAGGGTTAAGCGGTGCATTTTATTTCGGCGCTAATCAAGAATTTTGCGGCGTAGCAATGCAGCAAACGATTCACGCTGAACAAAGTGCCATTTCACACGCTTGGATGAATAATGAAGCAGCTATTAGCTCAGTAACAGTCAATTACACCCCTTGCGGCCATTGTCGCCAATTTATGAACGAATTGAATAGCGCCGAACAGCTCTACATTCATTTACCGCATGCACAAAATAACCGTTTGCACCAATATTTACCTGATGCGTTTGGTCCGAAAGATTTGGATATTCGTGAATGTTTATTTGATCCACACAACAACCAATTACAAATTGATTGTGAAGATCCATTACCACAGCGTGCGTTACTCGCGGCTAATCGTTCACATGCACCTTATAGCCACGCTTATTGCGGTGTTGCTCTCTTATTAGCCGATGAAACAGTGATCGCTGGACGTTATGCAGAAAATGCTGCATTTAATCCAAGTTTGCCGGCATTACAAGTCGCATTAAATCATTTGCGTTTATCCGGTTATCAAGATCAAGATATTATGCAAGTCGCTATGGTGGAATATCCAACCGAAATGCAGCAAAAAGAGATGGCTGAGCAATTGTTAAATAAAATTAATAGAAAATTAACATTGCAATATTTTGCTGCACACAAAAGCGAAAAATAGCTTAAATCATATGAAAATTCCCTCTTTAACCATTTAAAGAGGGAATGTAATGTATCAAATGAGCTTACTTATCCTTATAACTTCTAAATAACTTCCGAAACAAAAGTTTATCTTTAATCAATTCGCTTTTTGGCAATTGTGCCAAAATTCAGTAACAACTCCTGTAAATCTTTACATATTGAGCAATTTCGCCAAATTATTTTTGTGAGCTAAATCTCATTTTATTTATTTTTTCTTCAAAAATTTTTATAACATTTATTAAAAAATGTTATTGTTATGTGGTAATTCATCACTGCAAAAGTAAGGTTTATTATGAAAACTCTCGGTCAATTTATTGTTGAAAAACAAGCGGAATATCCTAATGCAAAAGGTGAGCTTAGCGGTATTCTTTCTTCTATCCGTTTAGTGGCAAAAATTATCCATCGTGATATTAATAAAGCTGGTTTAACCAACGATATTATCGGTAATTCTGGTATCGAAAACGTGCAAGGTGAAGCGCAAATGAAATTAGACGCTTTCGCCCACGAAAAAATGAAAGCAGCGTTAATCTCTCGTGATGAAGTTGCTGGTTTCGGTTCGGAAGAAGAGGAAAATTTCGTTGCTTTCGATACAGAACGTGGTCGTAATGCAAAATACATTATTCTTACTGACCCGCTTGATGGCTCTTCTAATATTGATGTGAACGTTGCCGTTGGTACCATTTTCTCAATCTATCGCCGTATTTCGCCAATTGGACAACCAGTAACCATGGAGGATTTCTTACAACCAGGTAATCGTCAAGTTGCTGCCGGTTATATTGTTTATGGTTCATCAACAATGTTGGTTTATACCACTGGTAATGGCGTAAACGGTTTTACTTATGACCCATCATTAGGTTTATTTATTCTTTCACACGAAAATATCAAGATTCCAGAAGATGGCTATTGCTACTCAATCAACGAAGGCCACTATTTGAAATTCCCAATGGGCGTGAAGAAATACATTAAATATTGCCAAGAAGAAGATGATGCAACCAAACGTCCTTATACTTCTCGTTATATCGGTTCTTTAGTTTCTGACTTCCATCGTAATATGTTAAAAGGCGGTATTTATATTTATCCAACTACAACTCGTTATCCAAACGGTAAACTCCGTTTATTGTATGAAGGTAACCCAATGGCGTTCTTAGCGGAACAAGCTGGCGGCGTAGCAACTGACGGTTATCGCCGTATTTTGGATATTCAACCAACCGCATTGCATGAACGTACACCATTATTTGTTGGTTCAAAAAATATGGTGGAAAAAGCGAATGCTTTTATGGCTGAATTTAAAGAATAAAGTCAAATTTTCGCCCTCATTAAGAGGGCGAACTTTTCTATTTCACTTGGCGAATAGTAACTTTCTCTCCATTTAAATTATCTAATGCAGCTAGATTTTGTTCTACTTTACCAAGATAAATTAATCCTGTCGCATAACCAACAGCAGAATCGCGATAAAAAATTGCTAAATTTCCCCATGGTGCATAATAGGTAATATCTCCTTGTTTACCCTCATAACCATTAGTGTTACTAGGTAGTGGTTTTAACAATGCCGGACTAATCTTTTCAGCACCAGCATAATCTTTTAATGTCAATGTTAATGGTAATTGCTGATAAAAAGCTAAGGCAGATGGATTATCTTCTGCTAATGTCGCAATTACTTTTTGTTGGGTTCTTTCAATATCAATTTCAATTTTCATCTCTTGTGCTCCCACATTTGTAATACCACATAACATCAGTAACAATATCATCAATGTTTTCATATATTCTCTCTTCCTACTCATAAAATTTAGTGATTCCCGTTTACTTTGATACTGGTGATAACTACATCTACGCTAATCGTCCGCACCCGCAAAGCTACACACAATAAACTTACTGCCAACAACAGCAACGAACCCCAAACAATATGTTGTGTACCGCTCAATAAAAACCAACCGCAAATCGTAGTGCCGACCGTTGTTCCTAAATTGGCACAGGATAAAAACAAACCGTTGGCAAATTCGGGCGCTTTGATCGCGGCACGCGTCAGCATATATTGCATACTGTTGGCGGCAATTCCCGCCAAAATACCGAGCAAAGCCACGATAATGACCGTTACCAAGGCAGAAGTTCCGAATAGATATAACAGCAAATAAGAGCTTGCCAACAAAATCGGAACACTGAGCAATGTGCTTTTAGCTTTAATCGCTAAAAATTTTCCTGCTAATACATTACCGATAATATTTGCCGTACCGTAAAGCAATAAAATCATACTGATCTGATCAAATGACAACTTGGTTACCACGTTCAGAAAATCGGCAATATAACTGAAAAAACCGAAAATACTGCCATTGATCAACACTGTTGCCAAAATTGAATACCAAACGGCAGGCAATGTTAAAACACTTAACTGCGAACCGAATGACGAACGTTGCGTAACCGGCATCGACGGCACTAAAAATACGGTAGCAAGTAAGACAAAACCGCTGACAACAGTAAAAAACAGCATTGCCATTGCAAAGGAAAAATGGTTGGCAATGAATGAGGTGACGGGAACACCGAGCACCATTCCCGCAGAAACGCCGACAAACACGTTTGCCACCGCTTTTGGTGCTTGTTGCGGTGCAACGGAATTTGCCGCCACAGTAAACGCAATCGTGGTATAAATCGGTTGAAAAAATGCCGGGACAATACGCGCAATCAGCAATACCGTAAAATTATCGGTCAAGGTCGCCACCAGATTACTGAGCGTAAATACCGCTAAAGTAACAACCATTGCCGTTTTACGATTAATTCCCGAACATAACAGCGGTAGAATCGGTGCACAGACAGCAATCACCAAAGCAAAAACGCTGACCGTCCAAGCCGCTTGCGTGATATGCACCTGAAAGGTTTCGGCAATTAACGGAATAATACCGATAACGCCCATTTCAGTGTTGATAATGCTGAAAACACCGACTGCTAAAATGAAAATTAATAAACGACTATTTTGTATCACCGCTTAATCCTCTTGATTATCATATAAAAAGCCTTGTTGCTTCAGCAGAGCCGGTATTTCCGGATAGTGGTTATATGGCGGACGGTAAAAATTAGCGACTGATTGTGTCCAATTTGCATCACGACTGTTCCATTCACGTTCTTTCAGATAGCGTGCATATTGCTGATCATATTGCTCAATCACTGCATTAAGATTAGATTGATAATGTTCTGAAAAATAGACTGCCTGTTTCGGTAGTCTTGGTCTGATGGACGGATTTTCAGCTGCATAGCCGACGCAAAGTCCAATCATCGGGATAACATAACGCGGTAAATTTAAATCTTGTGTAATCGCAAAAGCATTCAGACGCACATCACCAATCGGCACTGTCCCTAAACCTAAAGATTCAGCCGCAGCAACTGCTGTTCCCAATGCGATACCGACATCATTCGCGCCAACAATCACATTATCGATTTTGTCCATGACGGTATCCATAGATTGCCCATATTGTCGGCACGCTAATGCAGTACGATAAAAATCGGCACAAAAAATCAAAAAAACCGGTGCTTGTGCAATATATTCTTGCTGTCCGCATAATTCGGCTAATTTTTCACGATGTTGCGCATCTTGAACAGCAATAATGGAAACATGTTGGATATTGCACCAGTTAGGCGCTGCCTGTGCAGCACGAATAATCAAATCTATTTTTTCTTCTTCAACGGGTTGATGCGTATAAGAACGGATAGAACGATGATTTAATAAACTTTCAATAGTCTGATTCATCGGTAACCTCCAAATTTCAGGTAAAAAAATACTGCCCTCATAAGTTCGGGTGATAAATGTGAGGGCAGCATAGTGGAACAGCAGAAATTCAGTTTAAAAATGAATTACTTCAAATTGGCTTTAAAGAATTGTTCAAATTTATCGTAAGGAATTTTATGCGCTTGATTGTCATATAAATCCACATGGGTTGCGCCCGGTACGATATACAACTCTTTATTTTTACTGCCCAATGCTTTATAAGCATCTTCACTGAAATAACGTGAATGCGCTTTTTCACTATGTACTAATAATGCCGGTGTTTTCAATTCAGCTGCATATTGCAAAATCGGCATATTAATCAACGGTAAAGCACCGGTCGTTGTCCAAGAACCTTCAGGATTGGAATTGGCGGAACGTGGATGGAAACCACGTTTGGTGGTGTAATAATCCGAATATTCTTTAATAAATTGCGGTGTATCTTTGGTGATTTGCGCGCCGCGTAAATTATTCGCCGGTAATAACGTCGCATAATCGTGTTTTGCCGCTTCCCAACGTGCATTGTTGATTTGTTGTTTCATTTGATAGCGTGCATCAGCGTCAATGCTGTCGTTATAACCTTTGGCAGTAACGCGTGTCATATCATACATCGTACTGGTGGCAACGGCTTTGATACGCGTATCGGAAATTGCCGCATTCAACGCAAAACCGCCCCAACCGCAAACGCCTAAAATCCCGATCGCATCACGATTAACTATATCCAGCGAACCGAGATAATCCACTGCAGCGGAAAAATCTTCGGTGTTGATTTCAGGTGACGGTACATTACGCGGTAAACCGCTACTTTCTCCGGTATAAGACGGGTCAAACGCTAAAGTGACAAAACCGCGTTCCGCTAAAGTTTGTGCATATAATCCGGATACCTGTTCTTTGACTGCACCGAACGGACCGCTCACTGCAATCGCCGCCAGTTTGCCTTTAGCATTTTTCGGCAGATATAAATCCGCCGCTAAAGTAATACCGTAACGATTTTTGAAAGTCACTTTACGATGATCCACTTTATCAGATTGCGGAAAGACTTTATCCCATTGTTGGGTGAGTTGAATATGTTGTGCTGGAACATCAATTGTTGTTGCTGATTGTGTATTTGCCATCGCGAATTCTCCCATTAATGTTGTACTTAATAATAATGTGGAAAGTAGTGTTAATTTTCGCTGAATTTTCATAAGTCTTCCTTTTCTATAAAACATTACTTCTAATGAATTGATACAAGTCTAAAACAGCTAAGTCACCGAAAAACTCTATCAATTCGAGCAAATTATAACGATTCACTACCTAATGATAATGTGGCAAAATGGCATAACATTTATTCCTATAAGTTCTAAATTAAGTTACACTACATTTTATTTTTTAATCATCATTAATCGCTATGTCACAACGTGAAAATTACAACGATCTCTACGCTTTTATGATGGTGGCACGTGAAGAGAGTTTTACTAAAGCCGCTAATAAATTAGGAATTAGCCAATCTGCATTAAGTCGTATCGTGAAACAATTAGAACAGCGTTTAGGGTTGCAACTTTTTACCAGAACGACACGCAGCCTTTCATTAACACAAGCTGGAAAGCAGTTATTTCAAACTACTGCCGTTAGTTTTGCCAAACTTGATAATGAATTGGCTATGTTGGCAAATTTTCGCCAAACGCCCTCAGGCTTAGTACGTATTACTGCTAGTCAATATGCGATTGATAAGGTATTACTCCCAAAATTAGCAGCTTTTAAAACGAGTTATCCTGATATTCAGCTGGAATTAATTACTGATATCGCATTTAGCAATGTCATCGAGCAACAGTTTGATGCTGGTGTTCGTTTTGGTGAAGCAGTTGCTGAAGGTATGATCGCTGTACGCATTAGTGATGATGAGCAAATGGCAGTAGTTGGCTCACCAGACTATTTTCATCAATATGGTTTCCCCAAAACACCTTATGATCTTGCACATCATCAATGTATTGGTTATCGCTATGCTTCCGGTGCAATGTATGACTGGGATTTTAACGACAACGGTAAGGCGATTAAAATTAAAACCCAAGGGCAATGGACATTTTCCAACGATTACAGTATTCGTGATGCCGCAAAACTCGGTTTAGGCTTAGGTTATATTTGCGCTGATCTGATTAAGCAAGAATTAGATCGTGGTGAATTGATTCAAGTGCTAAAAGAGTATTCTCATACCTTTACTGGCTTTCATCTATATTATCCGCATCGTAATGTTTCACCAGCGCTACGAGCAGTGATTGAATGTTTAAGAGTGAAATAAACAAAAAAGAAACAACCTCTTTTTATGTATGAGAAATTGTTTCTTTTGCTACTTAATCAAACACTAAAACAATTAGTAAATGATTGCATCAGTTTGCGTAAATTGCTCAAGAGAGTTTTCTTTTACTTGGATACAAATATATTTGATATCACTTTCCGCAAACATTTGTCTTTTCGCCTTTGGCGCGACTTTAATCCAATCTCCTTGGCTAAATTCCACTTTTTCACCATCAATCTCGAAATAACCATTTCCTTCAAGAAAACCATAAATTTCTTCATTTTCTTTATGAGAGTGTACAAAAGGTACACTTGCTTTTGCTGGCATCGCATTAATCGAAATTTCAGCACCGGTTAGTTGTAATGAATTATGTAACTCTGTACGACCTTCATTTTTAACACTCATTTTTTTAAAGTTTTTCATTTAAAATACACTCCTTAATTGACTTGTTTTTGTATTTTTCTCGCATTTTACTGCGCGCGGAAAATACATCAAGTACGCAAAAATAAGCTACTTAGTATCATTTTTTATACTAATATGGAGAAATTAATGACCTACGAAGAGTTTTTACAAAATATATCTTCTATCGTATTAACGAAGAGTGGAAATTGCCCGGTAACGCCTGTTGTTGAGATGATACAAGGAAAATGGAAACTACAAATTTTATATGCTTTATGTATTAAAAATCCGCGTCGTTTTGGCGAATTAAAAAAATTTCTACAATCAGTCACACACGCTGCATTAACTAAAGCCCTTAAAGAATTAGAAGCAGATGGCTTTATTATTCGTACCCAATATAATGAAATGCCGCCACGAGTAGAATATTCTTTGTCAGATAAAGGAAAAGACTTATTGCCAATTTTTTATAGTTTGGCTAATTTCGGCTTGAAATATATTGATTAAATAAAAAATCTACTTTCGTACTCTCTTACGCAAAGTAGATTTTTTTACCTTTATTGCAACCAATTTTAATAGACGCTTTCTTCCCCTTCTGGGCGTGTCTTAAAACGGCGATGCAGCCACATATATAATGTCGGATCTTTATTAATTTCCACTTCAATAGCTTGATTTACCCTTGTTGCAATCTGCTCATCATTTTCACACATAGTGAGATCAATTGGCGCTGAAATGGAAACCGTATAACCAGAATGATCGTGATGACGTAACGGTGCAAATGGAATAACTAAGCTTTCAGGGCTGGTACGGGTTAAAAATGCTGTTCCAGTAGTCGTTGCTGCCTTTTCCATAGCAAAAAATGGCACAAAAACCGCACTTTTGCGGCCGTAATCATGATCAGGCGCATACCAAATTGTTTCTCCTCGTTTTAGCGCTCGAATCATACCGCGCAAATTATGGCGATCGAGCATATCTTTGTTAGAACGCAAACGTCCCTTGGTTTGGATCCAATCTAATAACGGATTATCATTTGGTCGATAAACACCAACTCCTTGATGATGAATACCGATAATTCTTGCGCCTAACTCAAGCGTTAAAAAATGAATACCAATTAAGATAATCCCCTTTCCAGAATTTTCCGTAAGATGCTCTAGACCCTCAACTTTTGACCATTTTTTAATTCTACTATCAGACCAAAACCATGCCATTCCCGTTTCAATAATTGCCATTCCTACCGATTCAATATTTCTTGCTAATAACTGCTCTCTCTCACTGTCACTAAGTTGCGGAAAGCAAAGCTCTAAGTTACGACGAGCGATCGCAATACGACGTTTGCCAAATTTAAATGCGGCAAATAGTTTACCTAAACCATGTCCAATCTTCACTAAGCAAGGATAAGGCAATAATAAAATAAGACGGAATAGGAATAATCCTAACCATAGCAACCAATATTTAGGTAATAAGAAAGAGAATTGAAATTTAGGTAATGATTGATTTTTCATAAAATACAGCTAATTTTTAATTCAAATTGGCATTATTTTAGCCGAAAGCTTGATAAATAGCATTATTCTCTACCCTAGTGTGATAAAATCGGCGGCAAAATTGTTATGGAGAAACTCAATTATGGTTCAATATTCAACCCAATTTAACCAAGCAAAAGTATTGGTTTTGGGCGATGTGATGTTAGATCGCTATTGGTTCGGTGCAACAAATCGCATTTCCCCGGAAGCCCCTGTCCCAGTGGTAAAAGTACAACAAAATGAAGAACGTGCAGGCGGCGCTGCCAATGTGGCAATGAACATTGCCAGCTTAAATGTACCAATTAAATTGTTAGGTATGATTGGTCAAGATGAAACAGGGCAAGCGTTAAAAGCATTACTCGCTAAACATAATATTGATTGTGACTTTGCCGAATTTGCTTCTCATCCGACCATTACGAAATTGCGGATTTTGTCGCGCCATCAACAATTATTACGCTTAGATTTTGAAGAAAATTTCCATCAAGTTGATTCCAGCGAACTATTAAGCAAATTACAGCAACATATTGCGCAATATGGTTCTTTAATCTTATCTGATTATGGCAAAGGTACTTTGGCACAAGTGCAACAGATGATCCAAATTGCCCGTCAAGCAAAAGTTCCAGTATTAATTGATCCTAAAGGTACTGATTTTGAACGTTATCGTGGTGCAACCTTGCTAACACCAAATATGTCAGAATTTGAAGCTGTTGTAGGAACTTGCCATAGCGAAGATGAAATTGTTGGCAAAGGATTAGTGTTAATTAAACAGTTAGATCTTTCAGCATTATTGGTTACTCGTTCTGAAAAAGGAATGACGTTAATTCGTCCGGATCAGCCAGCCTTCCATTTACCGACACAAGCACAAGAAGTATTTGATGTTACTGGTGCTGGCGATACTGTTATTAGCGTATTAGCCACAGCAATTGCTGATGGTCGTAGTTTGGAAGAGGCTTGCTATCTTGCGAATGTTGCCGCAGGTATCGTAGTCGGTAAGTTAGGAACTTCTACTGTTTCCACTGTTGAATTAGAGAATGCGATTCATCGCCGCAATGAACATGGTTTTGGCATTATGACTGAACAAGAGTTAAAACAAGCAGTTGCCAAAGCTAAAGCGCGTGGTGAAAAGATTGTGATGACCAATGGTTGTTTTGATATTTTGCATCCAGGGCACGTTTCTTATTTAGCCAACGCACGCAAATTAGGTGATCGTTTAATTGTCGCAGTCAATTCTGACGCTTCAGTAAAACGCTTAAAAGGCGAACAACGTCCAATTAATAATTTACAAGCGCGTATGGCTGTTTTAGCTGGTTTAGCGTCGGTTGACTGGTTAGTGGCGTTTGAAGAAGAAACTCCACAACGCTTAATTAGCGAAATCTTGCCAGACTTATTAGTAAAAGGCGGAGACTATAAACCGGAAGAGATCGCTGGCAGCAAAGAAGTTTGGGCAAATGGCGGTGATGTTAAAGTGCTCAATTTTGAAAATGGCTTCTCTACTAGCAATATGATCGAGAAGATTCAATCCTTAAAATAACTCTTGAGATATTATGAAGTTTATTTCTTTTAATATTAACGGTCTGCGTGCCAGACCGCATCAATTACACGAGCTTATCGAAAAGTATCAGCCTGATGTGTTAGGGCTACAAGAAATTAAAGTGGCGGATGAAGCCTTTCCACACGAAATTGTGGCGGATTTGGGTTACCACGTTTTTTATCATGGGCAAAAAAGCCACTATGGCGTTGCTCTATTAACTAAACAGCAGCCTTTAGCGGTGCGTAAAGGTTTTCCAACTGATGAAGCAGATGCACAACGCCGTATTATTATGGCAGATTTGGATACTCCTTTTGGACAATTAACCGTTATTAATGGCTATTTCCCTCAAGGCGAAAATCGTGATCACGAAGTGAAATTCCCTGCTAAAGCGAAGTTTTATCAAGATTTACATCATTACTTGGCAAATGAACATAATCCAAACAATCCAATCTTGGTGATGGGCGATATGAATATTAGTCCAACTGATTTGGATATTGGAATTGGCGAAGAAAATCGTAAACGTTGGCTGCGTACTGGTAAATGTTCATTCTTACCAGAAGAAAGAGCTTGGCTTGAGCAACTCTATCAATATGGTTTAGTGGATACATTCCGTCAAATCCACCCAGATGTAAACGATCAATTCTCTTGGTTTGATTATCGCTCTAAAGGTTTTGATGATAATCGTGGCTTACGCATTGATCTAATTCTTGCCAATCAAGCATTAGCACAACATTGCACCGCCTCTGGTATTGCTTTAGATATTCGTGCGATGGAAAAACCTTCTGACCACGCCCCTGTTTGGTCGATCTTTGAATAGAATAATTAGTGCGTAGCAATTAATGCTACGCATTACTTCTCTTTTAATAAGTAAATCTTTGTTGCCATTTTTTTGGACTAATTTGGTGTTTTTGTTTGAAATGTTGCCGAAATGAGGTAGCGGAATGAAAACCAACCTGTTGCGAAATTTCTTCTATGGTCAATTTAGTGCTCTCTAATAATTCCCGCGCTCGTTGCAAGCGAATTTCAATTAACCATTCGTTATAAGCCATACCTGTTGCTTTTCTAAAATGTCTAGTAAATGTGCTCCGACTCATTAATAAACGTTTCGCCAACATATCAATAGAATAAGTTTCTGTTAGATTTGACCTTATTACCTCTAATAATTGGTTAATATTTTCATTAGCCGTTTTCCGCGCTATTGGTTGTTCGATAAATTGCGATTGCCCACCTTCACGATGTGGTGATACCACTAAGATTCGCGCTATTTGATTAGCAACTTTTACCCCATAATAACTGCGCACAATCGCTAAACAACAATCTAATCCTGATGCCGTTCCAGCCGAAGTCATAATCCGTTCTTGTTCAATATAAATCGCATTAGTTTCCAACTGAATTTGTGGAAAACGTTGTTTAAAATCTTGTTCTGCATACCAATGCGTTGTTGCTTTTTTACCATCTAACAAGCCAGCATAAGCCAAAGGATAAGCACCATAACAAAGCCCAACAATAGTCGCACCACGTTGATAGGCTTGTTGTAATGCCAACTGCAAGGATTTTGATGGTGCTTGCGTTATATCATCCCAACCAAACATCACAATTAAATCTGCTTGCTGTAATAAGGACAATCCTCCATCAGCTTTCACATTAAATAGTTTTGATGAATCAGAATTTTCACTCTCCTCTGTGGCTACAATCATCAATTCAAATAATTTGTTATGCTCCAATTCCATCGAAAACACCGTAAATGGAATGGTAAAGTGAAACAAACTGAAATTTGGATATAACACTAACGCTACACGCGGTAATTTCATCGCTCAATCCTCATCGTTAAAAATTGAGCCAATTCTTTCGTTTTCTGCCATATAAGTCAATATTTTCGCTTTCATAAATGCACGATAATACGCAACTCACAAAATTTATTCACTTTTACAACTAACATAAGGAAATAACGATGAACATAAGAATAAAACCTACTTTACTTGCAATGACTTTAGGTATGGCAATATCGTCTGCTGCATCTGCAGACATCAGTTATCAACATATTCGCAATGCTACGGCTAGAATTAATATCGCTGGTAATACTTTCCTAATTGATCCTTATCTTGCGACAAAAAATAGTTATCCAGGGTTTGAAGGAACTGTAAATAGCCAATTACGCAATCCTCGCATTGATATGTCAATGCCAGCAGAACAGGTGATTAAAGGTATTGATGCTGTTATTGTTACCCATACTCATCCAGATCATTGGGATATCGCAGCACAAAAATTACTACCAAAAAATCTACCAATCTTTGTACAAAATGCAGGTGATGCCAGAATTATCCGCGAACAAGGATTTAAAGATGTGCGAGTACTTGGTAAAAATACAGAATTTAACCACGTAAAATTAACTAAAATTCCGGGACAACATGGTACTGATATTATGTATGCCAACCCTAAATTGGCGGAACTTGCTGGTGATGCGATGGGAGTTGTTATGCAGGCTAAAGGAGAGAAAACACTCTATATTATGGGCGATACCATTTGGACTCATCAAATTGATTTTGCACTAAATACTTATCATCCTGACGTTGTTGTGATGAATACCGGTTATGCACAATTAACTGGTTTCGATGGCAGTATTATTATGGGAACGCAAGATGTTGCTAAAGCCTATAAAGTTGCCCCAACATCAAAATTAATTACAGTACATATGGATGCAGTTAATCATACCGTTGTTAGTAGTAATGATATGCGTAAATTTGTTAAACAACATCAATTACAGGATCGTGTAGCTGTGCCAAAAGAGGGTGAAACTTTAAAATACTAATTTACTTAATTGAAACAGTTTTAGAACGCTAGCTGTTTCAATTTATACCCTGGATAAAATCTATTTATCAGAAAATAATAAGAAAAAAGCCTTTCGGTTAATTGCGAAAGGCTTTGTTTAGTGTTGTGGTGCCTGGGCGAGACTTGATCTAAAAAATTAATTCTTTTAAATTTAATAACTTAATATTTAAAGCATTTAAGTTGGTTACATTCTTGGTTACAAAAATTATTTATCAGATTTAAAATTCACATTTTATCGATAGTTTATTTTTTTATATAAAATGTATTCACCCTATTCACCACTATAAAAAATATATTATATATTAATAACTTATAAGGTGAATACTTCTTTTTTAGGTATTCACCAGGTGTTCACCCTATTCACCTTTTTATAATTGATTAAATTTTATTCGGAATAAGCTTATTTTTTATAAAATAGTTATATATCTTTTTACTTCTCTAATATCTTTAATAATAAATTTGTAATAGATAAAATCTTTCATTACTCAATCTTTAGTAAAACAGAGAATCAGAATGCTTTTTTGCATTCTGCTTAAAAACACTCCTTAAGTTTCATCAATTCATCTCAAATCATAGGAAAAATAAAAAATTCACTCAAAAAGTGCGTTTTATACTCTTAGCACGATTTATCACTAAGAGGTTTACTATGACACTAAATATCATTTCTCAAGTTCCATTTAACAGACGTATTTACGCTGAACTGTATAAACGTTTGTTGAATGCCAATCTTCATAACACCAAGATTTTTTCACCCCTTACCCAATATGAAGTGAGTCAAATTCACATTCCAACAAAATTACTTTCTGAGCCATTAAGCGAAACAGAACAAAAAGACTACTTAAAGGAACAATCAAAGCAACTAAGGGCTTTTCTACAAGATGATGTGATGGACTTAAGATTAATTCCTTCCGTTATTTTTGATGAAAATGAATGCTATGGATTACGCTATATCACGCCTTACAAAAAAGCGATAAAAGATACTCAGCCAAGTTTCTTTCATGGTGCGTTAATTTTTGCGGAACTAAAAAGCGGCCAAACATTATTAATTATCTATAAGCAATATGAAAAAACAGGATTAAAGCCCTACTTAACTACTCAACGCATTTTGAAACCCGTTCACTATTTCATTAATCGTTTAGAAGTGACAGAGACAGTACAAGATTGCCCAATAGATACCATTGTTGAAGGAGATAGTTATTTACGGTTTGCTGAACTCGTTAATCTAAATAAAACCAATATGCTTGATATAGACGTGGGTGATCGAATTATTGCTTCCGCATTTGAGCGCTATGTCGCAAGCAGAGAGCAATTAAAACAAGAGAATATTGACCTTTACCAAGATTCAAGAACACCGCTATATCGCTTTCTGGTTTCACAATCCATGCGACCAAGTTTATATCATTCACTGACGCAAAAACTCACCCAACAACAAAGTATTGAACAAATTGATACTGAAATTGCAGACGTGGAAGAACAAATTCAACAAGAACAATCACTTTGTACGCTAGATATTCAAGCCTATCGCCGCCGAAAATCGCTTGAATTCAATTACAAAATGAAAACAGAACATCAGCTATTGCAAGATAAAGAGGAACAAGAACGCCGTTATCAAGAGTCTTTAGCGGCTTGTGAGCAATTTATTAATACTCTTCATCATCCGTTAGATCGAAAAAGATGCCGAGAGCTAATCCTCTTTGATGACGGTAAAACAATAACTTCTTTTTCAGAAATAAACCGTATCGCTGAGTCCAATGCTTTTATTCGAGATAAACAACTACGTATTGAGATATTAAGGAGAAAAAAATGCAAACTACTTCAGAAGTAAACATTATGACCGCTAAAGACGTCACTGACTTAACAGGCATTACGATTCAAACCCTGAGAAAACAATATAAACAAGGGAAATTCCCAAAACCAACGAAGATTGGCAAAAAAGAATTTTGGCATAAAGACATTATCAATCAATTTTTACGAGGAAAATAACCATGACCCAATCAGCAACTTATCTTCATCAATCTGAATTATGGCTACTCAACGGTCCTTTCTTAGAGGGAGAGATATTAAAATTTGATGATTATATCCATTTTCAATATACCCAAGTTTTAGAGAAACGCGTAAAAAGGCTAAAAATGGCTGTTTTAGCGCATTTTCAAGAACAAGCCTTATATTGGCTCAACTCTTCTCAACAAACGAAAAATCAAGGCATTGACGCGATTAATAACCTGTATTTAGAAGCGAAAGAGATGGTGTTAGAACGAGATTGCTTAAAGTGGCATAAAAGTTATTCACCAGAACTTATTGAAGCGCTAGATGATGAAGATTTGAAAATTATCTTACGCCTTAATGACTATAAAATCGGTGGTAAATATTAATATTAAAACGCCCTATGCGGCGTTTTCTTTTGGAGACAACATATGACATGGACCATTAAGAAAGGACGACCTTATAAATACAATCCTCAAATATTAACTAAACGATTAAGAGCAACGATAGATTACTACCTCACTCAACGTCCGCCCATCTATCAACTTGTTCAAGTTGGTAATCAAACGAAAGTGTTAGGTGGCGAATTTCCAACATTATCAGAATTTTTAGTGGTGAATAATATCAGTGCAAGTGCTTTTTATCGATTATTAAAGGTTAATCCAGACCTTGCTGATTGCTATGAAATATTCCGCACCTTACAAGTCAGCCGTATCACCAAAATAGGTTTATGCTCAATTTCACCTAAAATCAGTAAAATGTGTATCTTCTTATTAAAAATGCACTATAAAAGACAACAAAAATCGATTTATCGGGAGCGTCAATACCAAAGTATTATCAATGAACTTAATCGAATCTTGCAGCAAGGAATTATACTACCTCAGCAAGAAGATAAAGCCGCTTGAATTGTTCATTATTTAATCCATTACGGTAGACGTATAGAAATGTTGTTTTCACTACCAAAATTATAGTGTAACAATCATGATTCTTCTTTATTGACATTATCAGTGATATTGCCTAAGGTATAACCATTAGTAGCAATGCTGTTATCAAGGGAAGCAACATCGGATTTGGTTAGCCGAGCTGGGCTTCCCTTTGATTTAAAAGAAATCTTTGTTTTCTATCTCGATATTTAAAGCAGCTCAATTCTTCCATCCTAAATATCTTCATTACATTGTCTAATAAACAAGTTTCATCGATAAAATAATCTTTTTATAATACAATGATATTGTGGCTAGAGTTGGAATAGCTAACCAGCTCGAAAGGTAGTAAACCCTATATACTATTTGCCACATTTCTTAATCAATAGGGGTCAATAACATAGGGATATTGCATGACTAAATTATGTCAAAAAGGTAGAACCTTACATCAAATAATAAACGCTATTCGTCAATTACAACCTTCACCAAACGATCTTGATAGAGAAGCCATAGTAAATAAGATTTATTTAGACAAAATCGAAAAACAAATTCCTGATATTGAAGAAATTATTCTTCACCCTGATTATTTGCCAAGAATCATTAAGAACTCAGAAAATGTTTTTAGAAATTTGCGCATACTAGAAGATAAATTTTGCAAAATTGATTCTGAACAGAGTCAAAACAGCCTTTTAATTGAAATGCTCGAAATAATAGAAGCGCTATTGTACACATCATTAGTTTGCGAAGATTTTATACGAATAATAAAGCGCATTAGATCGATTAATGCGAGAACTTCAGCAGGACAACAACATAAAAAAAGAAGAAAAGCCAAAGACGAAGTTCATAAGCAGTATGAGCAGCGTTTTATAGAAATACTAAAGGAACACCCACAATACAGTAAAAAACAAATAATTAACCAATTGATGGACGAATATCAAATAGTACTAACAGAAAGCGCCATGGGGAGATTTTATAATAGTTTCAAATTAAGAGAATTAAAAGAAATCGCTAAATCAGCATAACAGTATTATTAACCTTTGCTCTTTAAATCAATCATTATTCTTTGCACCTATCCATTTGTAACTATTTAAAGTATTTTGTGGCACTTTGCAGCAACATGGAATTTCATCATTATTTTTTATTGTAGAAAATACCCTTCGTAACGTTACATAACCTTTACTGCGATAACTAACCTAAAGAGGGTATGAAATGATAAATCAAGATTTAGAAAATCACACTTTAATTACAAAAAAACAGGTATTGGCTCATATTGGTTTGGGTAATACCAAACTTACCGAAATGGTTAATAATAACGAATTTCCTCAGCCTATCCGCTTTTCTAGCAACTGTATCCGCTGGAAGTTATCAGAAGTACTTCAATGGATCGAAGATAAAGCCAATTCAAGAAATCTTTAATGGAGGAAGATATGCGAAATCCAACTCGAAAAGAGCGTGTTGCAAGAGCTTTACTTAATCCCAATGGTATTTCTGAACGTGAAATGGTTTATCATTTCAATATGACAAGCGGACGTAATGAGGTAAATACACTGGAGAAAGAACTCAACATCCAATTCAATAGAGAATGGAATAAAACCGAAGATGGATTAGGACAATATTATAAATACCACTGTCCTAATCGAGAAACAGCTTTAAAGTTGATTGGCTATATCAACCATTCAGCAATAAAACGTGAGGCGCTACCATTTACTTCAGAGCAAATTCAACACATTCTCAATACTTTTTAAGAGGCATAACAATGAACGTACTAGAAGAAAAGATTGCATTAATTGACGGTCTTCTCGAAGATATTAAAAGAGGCAACCCTGTAACAGAAACTGATTTAAATACAGGTGAAGTTAAGCATTTAAACATCATTGAAGTAGTTGATGTTATCCAAAACGAATTAATGAATTTATTGTAATAAAAAGCCCTCGAGGCATGAGGGCTAAGGAATTGAAAAAATGAATAAGTTTTACTGCTCTAGCCATTCTAATATAAGTAAAATTAAAAATGAATTATTTTCATCATTAGTTTTATTTACAGCTAATCCGATTTTAAGTTATTTTAATAACGCTTTCGCAAAATCGAAAGCCGAGCCTGGAAACTCGAACGATATATCACTGGCGCATAACACGCCTCTTAATGCGTGTTTTTTTATGCGTAGCACACGCACACCTCAAAGAAAGGCGGGAAACCGTCTATTTAATCAATCGATGGTGACGTGTAACGGGAAAGGTTTTGCCCTTTGCTGTGTTCCAGTGATCGCAGTTTTCCAGCCTGTTACACGTTACCGCCCAAAAGCCTGGAAACTTTTAGCGGTAACTTCTAAAAATTTATTCACTGGAGTTACAGCTATGATTTATAAATTTCTATTACTAGGCAAAAAACGCCTAAAAATCACCATTCTTGCCAATTCAGAACAAGAAGCTCGCCAATACCTACAACTCTCTAGAAATGCAGTTTGTATTGCTCGCTTAAATGCAAAGGGAGTCAGCTATGCTTAATCAACACACCGAAATCACCATTCTTTTAAACAAAGCAAGAAGTATCACACTCATTTTATCTGAAAGCTTAAATTCTCCTGAATCCTATGCTGTTGAAGCTATCACTGATTATCTTGAGCAAGCCCTCACGCTATTAAAAAAAGAGGTGAACAATGACTAAACAATCTTTTGAAATTACAGCTTACGACAAACAAGGTGAAATTGATTTTGTCGGCTATTATCCAACCTATAAACAAGCGTTAGAGGCAGCGGAATACTTACGAGAAACCGCAATTTATTCAGAAGTGAAAGTAAGTCGTTTAGGTGAGGTGCAAGATGAGATTAACTAACGCACCTTATGTTAAAGATCAATCTGCCAATCCTTATGAATCTACTATTATTCTCGCAGGTTCAGAAGCGTGGCAAGCATGGAGTAACGGAAATGGCCAGGGCTGGCATTTCCTTGCTGACACGATCGAAACAGATAGAAACCAACCGCCTGTTATTTTGGATAAAGAGAAATTCAATATTCTTAACACGCTACGCATTGCACCTAAAGAGAAACAAATTATTGAAATCTTCAAATTTGGTAAATTATCAGATGATGATGTAGATAAAATTGTTTTAAATCTCGCAGAACATACTGACGCTAAAACCGTATCACTTAAGAATAATATTGGTGAACTGGTACAAGATTTAAGTCATTATGTGGAACGAGCAAGGAAAGGTGAAGCGGTTGCGAAAGATACTGTTCAATATGATGAACCAAAGGTTAAAGAGAAAGATGGTACAAATATAAAAGCAAGAGCTTTTGTAAAATGGCTAGGTTTAGATCTCGCTGTTCAACGTGAAAGCGGTAATATCTATGCTTACAATGGTTTGATATGGGAAAGAGTTGATGAACAAGATTTAACTTATAAAGCTGTAGGTTTCTTTGAGGAAAATGAGTTTTCTTATTCAGCCAGAACAATTGAAAATATTATTAATACCGCCAAAATTCAATTACCACTGATGAAGGAAGCTAAAAACTTTATTTCCTTCAAGAATGGTTCATTAAATCGCGACACATTAGAGTTTAAACCACATTGTCGTGAAGATTATCTCACCTCTATTATTCCTTATGATTACTTAACTGACAAACAAGAAACACCTCTGTTTGATCGTTGGTTAAACTTTGTATCAGAAGAAAAAACCGAGAAAAAATATAACCTACTTGCCGCGTTATATATGATTTTAACAAATCGCTATAACTGGCAATTATTTCTTGAAATTACAGGACGAGGTGGAAGTGGTAAAAGTGTTTTCACTGAAATTGCGACAATGCTCGCTGGCAGAGAAAATACCGAATCAGCACGATTACAAGACTTTGACGAACCGCGAGAAAGAACACCGCTACATGGTAAAACATTGATTATTTGCCCTGAACAATCTCGCTATGGTGGTGATGGTTCTGGCTTAAAAAGCATTACTGGCGGTGATGCCTTAGCAATTGAGCCAAAGTATCGCAATAAATTTAAATCGATTATTGCAGCGATTATTTTAGTAGTAAACAACGAACCCACTCGATTCACTGAACGTTCTGGCGGTGTAGAACGTCGACGTGTTCCATTTGTTTTTAATCATGTTGTACCTGAAAAAGAGCGTGATCCTGATTTTGTGAAAAAACTAGAACAAGAAATTGGCGGTATCATTCAGAAAATACTTTCCGCTTTTCCAAATCCAGAAGATGCGAAAACAGCATTAGAATCACAAAAAAACAGTGATGAAGCGTTAGAAGTGAAGAAACAATCTGACCATATTACCGCATTTTGTGAACATTTTACTACACTGCCACAATTGGAAGGATTATTCATTGGTAACGCTAGATCGAATCAATTCACAACCGCTAAAACGCACCTTTATCCAGCTTATCTGCTTTATATAGATGCTAATAATATTTCAGGTGGTTTAAACTTAAATAATTTTAGTGGCGCATTAAGACAAGGGTTGGAACAAAATAATGCTCCTCATCCAATGAAAAAAAGGAGAACCAAATATGGTGTAAAAACCAATGTTACATTTAAAAATTTTGAGGAGTTTTACAACGAGTACATCAAGCCTTAATAAACAACTTGTTCTTATGCTTTTTTTATACTACACTGAATTTATATAGAAAAATCAGATAGTTAAGCTCGAAAGGGTGAACACTAGGGTGAATACTGGGTGAATACCGTATTCACCCTTTATGTATTTGATTTATAAGGAAAAAATGGCAAAGGTGAATAGGTGAACACCTTTTCCTAAAAAAAATAAACTATCGATAAATTTTTTCACATTCCTCACAATAATCACCCCATAATTGCATTACTGGTTTTCGTTGTTCGAGATAATCAGAACGGTTATAAGCTCGTCTAACTTGATCTTTTATTCCATGTGATAAACAAGCTTCTATAACATCTGGGGGAATCATTGGTTCATATTCATTTAAATAAGTACTACCGATAGCTCGTAATCCATGACCAGTAAGCCTACCTTTATAACCAAGATTAACTAACGATTTATTTACGGTTTGACTACTCATTGGTTTATTTGGCTTTTTGAAACTTTGAAAAACATAAGGCTCATTTATAGTAAATTCTTTCATCACTTCTAATACTTTTAACGCTTGATTCGATAAAGGAACTATATGTACTTTTCTAGTTTTCATTCTTTTAGCTGGGATCGTCCATAGTGATTTATCAAAATCAATTTCTGACCATTCAGCACTGCTTGCTTCAATAGGTCTTGCTAAGGTAAGTAATTGGAACTTAATTAAACAACGAGTATATAAAGTAAGTTTTGAATTTTGGATCTTATATAAAAGTTCTGGTAATTCTTCTGGGCGAATAGTTGGATTATTTTTATTCTTACCAAAGTTAAAAACAGCATTAACATTAGAACAAGGATTAAACGGAAGTAATCCATAATTTACAGCATAATTAAGGATTTCATTTATCAATCTTATAATGCGTTTTAAAGTATCTCCTTTTCCTTGTTTATTTAAAGGCTCAAGAGTATTAATAACAAGATTAGGAAGAATTTCTACGACAGGTATATCCTTAAAGAAAGGAAATACATAAGTTTCTAAACGTCTCCAATTTTTCTTGAAAGTAAGTTCTTCAATTTCTAATACTTTCTTCTCTCTCCATTTTTCAGCAACAGATAAAAAGCTATTTTCAATTTTTGAAGTGATCGCTTGTTCTTCCTGTTCCTTTTTAATTTGCGGATCGATGCCTTGAGCTAATAACGAGCGATATTCCTCACGTTTACTTCTTGCTTGTGCGAGTGATATTTCTGGATAAGTGCCTAAGCTAATTTTTACTCTTTTATCAGTACTAGGGCGAATGTAATTAAATCTCCACGACTTAAAACCTGTGGATTGAACCAGCAAAAATAATCCGTTTCCATCAGTCAATGTGTAAGGCTTATCTTTTGGTTTTGCTCTCTCAATTTCGGTATTAGTTAAAGGTTTCGTGACTTTCGGCATCAGCATTTCTCCAATTTATGTAACCACGCTAAAGCTATTATAAGGCTATTATAAAGCGTGGTTACATTGATAGTTACAAAAAAGCGTGGTTTAAAGTGGAATAATACGGAATATTACGAAAGGTAAAACTAGCTTGAAGCCTTGATATTACTGGAAATAAAAAAGCCTTTCGGTTAATCGCGAAAGGCTTTGTTTTGTTTGTTGGTGCTCTGGGCGAGACTTGAACTCGCACGTCCTATGAACACTACCCCCTCAAGATAGCGTGTCTACCAATTCCACCACCAGAGCGAAATTCTTATTTCGGAATGTCTTGATTTTGATCTTGTTTAGCTGGTAATTCAGTCGCTGGTTTAGCAGCGTCTTGTTTTTGTACTTCTTGAGCAACACCAGAAAGATCATCAAATGTACCTTTTGGTTTTGCTGAGTGTGCAGTTAAATTACCTAATAATAAGCTAATTGCGAAAAATAAAATCGCTAAAATTGTTGTAGTACGGGTTAAAAAGTTACCTGCACCACTTGCTCCAAATACTGTACCTGATGCGCCTGCACCAAACGATGCTCCCATATCAGCACCTTTACCTTGTTGCACAAGGATAAAGCCGATCAAGGCAATCGCAATAAGTGGATAAATAATTAAAAGAACTTGATACATTGTATAATCACACGTTTAATTTAAACTTTAAATTAGCACTTAGCGCTAACACAACGGCGTGCATATTATAAGATTCACCCTTGTTGTGCAAGCGTTTTTCAATTCACATTGCTTAATTGATAAAAAAATGAGCGATAGTCAAAAAAGATAAAAAAGTTAGCTAAATTTGACTTGTTTCTATCACTGAAAGAGTGTAATTTTATCGTTACATTTAGTGTATATAAAAATTTACAAGGTGTTTTAAAATGAGAAAAGACAGTATTCACAATGTCAATATTGTGGACGAAAAAGTATTAATCACTCCTGATGAACTAAAAGCAAAATTACCATTAGAAAATCCTCTCCGACAAAATATTGAGCGTTATCGTCAAGAGATTGCCAATATTGTACATCGTCGTGATAAACGTTTATTAGTGGTTTGTGGCCCCTGCTCAATCCACGATATTCCGGCAGCATTAGAGTATGCACACAAATTAAAAGCATTAGCTGATGAAGTACAAGATCAACTCTATATTGTAATGCGCGTCTATTTTGAAAAACCACGTACTACTGTCGGTTGGAAAGGGTTAATCAATGATCCAAATTTAGATGGTACTTTTGATGTAGAGAAAGGTTTACACCTTGCAAGAAAATTACTATTAGATTTAGGTAATTTGGGATTACCTTTAGCAACTGAAGCGCTTGATCCAATTACACCACAATATTTAGCAGATTTATTTAGTTGGTCTGCAATTGGCGCAAGAACTACCGAATCGCAAACACATCGTGAATTGGCATCTGGTCTATCAATGGCAGTCGGCTTTAAAAATGGTACTGATGGTAGTTTAGCAACCGCAATTAATGCTCTTAAAGCTGCAGCACAATCACATAGTTTTATTGGTATCAACCAACAAGGACAAGTGAACTTATTACATACTGGCGGTAATCCTGATGGACATATTATTTTACGTGGCGGTAAATTACCAAACTACCAGGCAGAATTTGTCAAACAAAGCGAACTTGAATTAGAAAAAGCGGGTTTGGAGCAATCTATTATGGTCGATTGCAGTCATGGTAACTCTAATAAAGATTATCGTCGCCAACCAGTGGTAGCGGAAGATGTACTACAACAAATTGTTGAGGGTAATCGTTCTATTACCGGCATTATGTTGGAAAGTAATTTAAACGCTGGTAATCAAAGTGCGGAACAACCAAAAGAAAATATGCAATATGGCGTTTCTATCACCGATGCTTGCATTGATTGGCAGACAACGGAAGCATTATTACGTAAAATACACGCTACCTTATCTCAATTAAATCGATAATTATTTTAGGGAGATCTCGTGGAAGCATTACAGGAATTACGCGCACAAATCGATGAAGTGGATCAAGCTCTATTAGCGCTTTTTGCCAAAAGATTAAAGTTAGTGGCTGAAGTTGGAAAAGTGAAACATCAACATGGATTACCGATTTATGTGCCAGAAAGAGAAACCAGTATGTTGGCAGCTCGTCGTCAAGAAGCTGAAAAAATGGGAATCTCCCCTGATTTAATTGAAGATGTTTTACGCCGTTTAATGCGTGAGTCTTATCACAGTGAAAACCAATATGGTTTTAAAACTGTCAATCCAGCTATTAAGAAAATCGTTGTCGTCGGTGGTAAAGGTAAACTAGGTAGTTTATTCGTGCGCTATTTGCGTAACTCTGGATATCCAGTAGTCATTTTGGATCAAGATGATTGGCAAAATGTGGCACAGATTCTACAAGATGCTGATATGGTACTGATTTCTGTACCAATTACAGTAACAGAACAAGTCATCGAACGTTTACAGCCATATTTGACACCAACAATGTTATTGGCGGATTTAACTTCAGTTAAAACCGCACCAATGGCAAAAATGTTAGCGGTTCATCAAGGTGCTGTGGTTGGTTTCCACCCAATGTTTGGCCCTGATATCGCTAGTATGGCAAAACAAGTAATCGCGGTTTGTGCCGGACGCTATCCAGAACGTTATCAATGGCTATTAGATCAATTCCATATTTGGGGTGCGAAGTTATATCAAGTAACGCCACAGGAACACGATCACAGTATGACCTATATTCAAGCATTGCGTCACTTTGCTACTTTTGCTAATGGCTTACATTTGTCGCAACAACCGGTGCAATTGAAAAATCTGCTAGCGCTCTCCTCGCCGATTTATCGCTTAGAATTGGCAATGATTGGACGTTTATTTGCTCAAGATCCTGAGTTATACGCAGACATTATTATGGATAAACCAGAAAATCTTGAAGTTATTAAGACATTACAGCAAAGCTATCAACAAGCGCTACAATTTTTTGAAACTGGTGATAAACAAGGATTTATCAAAGCTTTCCAACAAGTACATCATTGGTTTGGCGATTATTCGGAGCAATTTATGCAGGAAAGTCGTCAGTTATTACAACAAGCCTACGATCATCGTAAGCACGATTAGCAAAACACCCACTCGCAAGTGGGTGTTTCTATCAGCATCATTATAGATAAGTAACAAAATTGTCTTTATCTTTATTGTATTCTTTGATTGGTCGTGGTGTTTTATCTTGTGCAGTACCCAACATAATTAATGCCACCACTTTATCGTGTTCACGACAACCAAACGCTTGACGTAAAGCACTACCATCAATCCAAGGACCTGTTACCCAAACATTCGCATAACCTAACGCATTAGCCGCAAGCTGGAAGGCATAAGCTGCACAACCGGCACTTAACATCTGCTCCCATGCTGGCACTTTTTTAATTTCTTTATTAATTTCAGCAATCACCGCCACAAACATTGGTGCACGTTCAGGAAACCCAGCTGCCTTAGCTAAACGTTCTTCACCTAAATTTAATTCAACAACTGCCTCTTTTAATAAATCACCTAGTTTTTGCAATCCTTCCTTTTCCATCACGACAAAACGATAAGGTGTCAATTTTCCATGATCAGGTACTCGTCTAGTCGCTTGGAAAATGGTTTCTAATTCTTGTGGAGTTGGTGCGGGGGCAATTAAATTTTTTTCAGAATGGCGATGTAACAATAAATCAAGTGCGTCCATAATAAATTTCCTCTTTACATATTCAATTCGACGACCGCCATTGTAGCACAGCACAATGAAAAAGATCGTTCATTGATCGGCGTTTTATGTTATTTTAACGCGTTGAGAATAATGAATTTTTTAAAGGTAATTAAAGTGTTAGCAATTTTACGTTTTATTTGGCAAGCCCTTAATTTTTGCCGACGAGTTTTAATGAATATTGTCTTTCTTTTGTTCACAATGATTTTATTTTTAGCCATTGGTATCGTTGCCAACAATAAAAATTCTCAACCTATCCCACAAGGTGCATTACGTTTAAATTTAGATGGTTTTCTTGCTGATAATCGAGAAGAAAATAGCGAGCTGAAAGCGTTACTCAACAATTTACAGCAACAATCTATGCCAGAAAAGATCTCTACTTTTGATGTAGTTCATGCCATCTCGCAAGCAGCAGACGATGAAAAAATCAAAGGTATTGTGTTAGATTTAAATGGTTTCTCTGGCGGTGACTTACCCTCAATCACCTTCGTTGGTAAAGCATTACAACAATTTAAAGAAAGCGGTAAACCTGTCGTTGCTATTGCTGACAGCTATTCGCAAAATCAATATATTTTAGCCAGCTATGCCGACAAAATTTATTTACATACTCAAGGACAAGTTGAATTAACCGGTTTATCTGGGCAACATTTTTACTATAAATCGTTATTAGACAAAATTGATGCACAACCACATATCTTCCGCGTTGGTACTTATAAATCAGCAGTAGAACCATTGTTACGCGATGATATGTCAGAAGAAGCGCGCCAAAATGCAACGCAATGGCTTAATGCTATGTGGAAAAACATTCAAACGACTGTTAGTGAAAATCGTCACCTTAAAGCGGAAAACATCTTTCCTGATACAGCACATTTCCTACAACAATTAACCACATTAAAAGGTGATTTGACTCAATATGCGTTGCAACAAAAATTAGTCACTACCGTCACCAGCCGCTATCAATTAGAAGATGAACTAAAAAAACAATTTGGTGAAGATAAAGAAAAAAGCTATCAGCATATTGATTTGACCGATTATTTATCAGTATTGCCAGATTATGAAACAGATAATGTCGGCAAAAGCAATATTGCGATCGTACGCGTTGAAGGCGCTATTGTTGATGGTGAAAGTGATAGTGAAGAAAATACTGCCGGCGGCGATACTATCGCGCGTTTATTACGCAATGCTGCTAATGATGACAGCGTGAAGGCAGTGGTATTGCGTATCAACAGTCCCGGTGGTAGTGCAGCTGCTTCTGAAATTATTCGAGAAGAGGTCGATCATTTACAAAAACTTGGCAAACCGGTAATTGTTTCTATGGGTGGAATGGCAGCTTCTGGCGGTTATTGGATTGCAAGTACCGCTGATCACATTGTCGCAGATAAAAACACCATTACAGGTTCAATCGGTATTTTTGCTGCCTTTATCACTTTAGAAAAAAGTTTACAAAATCTGGGTATTCATAGCGATGGTGTAGAAACTTCCCCATTAGCAAATATGTCACCTTTTACTGAGCTTAGTAAAGAATATGCCGATGTGATTCAATTATCAATTGAACATGGTTATGACCAATTTATTAGTTTAGTTGCTCGTGGTCGTAATATTGATAAAGCGGAAGTAGATAAGATTGCCCAAGGTCGAGTTTGGTTAGGGCAAGATGCCTTAAAACATCATTTAGTTGATACTATTGGCGATTTTGATACTGCGGTTGATCTCGCTTATCAAACTATTTTGGATAAAGATAAAAAGATCAATGATCACGATATCGGTATCATTTGGTTAAGTGATCAGGATAACCAAGGCATTTTATCATTGCTAATGAAAAAGACTTCTTCACTACAAAGCTATTTGGGACAAGCTCTTGGCTTAAATAATTTGCCGCAAACACGTCAATTACGTCAGCAACTCGGCGTATTAACCCAATTTACTGATCCAAAAGGACAATACCTATATTGTCTAAATTGTCAGGCGCTTTACTAAGTAAGGTATTGAGATGATTAAAAAATTATTACAATCCATTATTATCGGCTTAGCAGCAGCAATGCTGATTGTGCTAGTGTTGTCTGGAACCAGCAGTAATCATTTCTTAGCGAAATTCTTTGTACCGCAAGTGGCTTCTTATAGCGAAGCAGTAAAAATTGCCGCGCCTGCTGTGGTAAATGTTTACACCCGCTCATTACAAGAATCCAATAGCAACAATTTTGATGTTAATAATTTAGGTTCTGGCGTGATTATGCGTAGTGATGGTTATATTCTCACCAATAAACACGTTATTCAAAATGCTGACCAAATTATTGTTGCATTACAATCAGGAAATATTTATCAAGCTACCATTATCGGCAGCGATTGGATTACTGATTTAGCGGTATTAAAAATTAATGCTAATGAGCTGCCTACTATTCCGCAAAATCCTGATCGTCAAGTAAACGTTGGTGATGTCGCATTGGCAATTGGCAACCCTTATAACTTAGGGCAAAGTGTTTCTCAAGGCATTATCAGCGCCACTGGACGCAATACCATCAGTGAGTTTAAACAACAAAACTTTATTCAAACAGATGCTTCTATTAATCAAGGTAATTCCGGCGGTGCTTTGATTAACTCTTTAGGTGAATTAATTGGTATCAATACACTTAGCATTGGCCGCTCAGATAATGAAGTGGTTGCCGAAGGGCTTGGTTTTGCCATTCCAATTAAATTAGCCAATGAAGTGATGAATAAAATCATTAAAGATGGCCGCGTTATTCGTGGTTTCTTTGGCGTGGAAAGTCGCTTGTTCTCCTCTGCACCAATTGAAAATAACGAACAAAAAGGCGTATTAGTTACCAATTTAAGCAAAGGCGGCCCGGCGGAACGTGCAGGCATTCAAATTGGTGATGTTATCGTCAAATTTGGCGATATCACTGTACAATCTCCAGCACAAATGGTGAATATGGTCGCAGAAATGAAGCCAGGCACAATTGTGACTGTTCAAGTATTAAGACGCAATAAACTATATAATTTCCCGGTAGAGATTGGGGAATATCCAATTAATTAACAAGGAGTTTGATCATGTTTGAAATCGCAAGTTATTGGACAGAACGTCAGCAACCCGATCCGGCTCGAGAACATGATCATCGCTCCCCTTATCAACGCGATCGTGGGCGGATTTTACACTCCGCTGCTTTTCGTTGTTTACAGGCTAAAAAACAGATCCACTCGATTGGCGAAAATGATTTTTATCGTACCCGCCTCACACATTCACTAGAAGTCGCACAAATTGGCAGCAGTTTAACGGCACAATTACGTTTAGATTCCGCTTTCTCTCACCTATGCCAACAATATGGTCAAACAGAAATAGCAACACTAAAACACCATCTCAGCAAACTGTTACCAAAAGGTAGTTTAATCGAAAGTTTATGTTTTGCGCATGATATCGGGCATCCGCCATTTGGGCATGGTGGTGAAGTCGCATTAAATTATATGATGAGTGATAGCGGTGGTTTTGAGGGCAATGGCCATTCATTTCGAATTCTAACCAAACTAGAGCCTTATACACTACATTGGGGCATGAATTTAACTCGCCGTACTTTGTTAGGCATTATGAAATATCCTGTGCTGTTAGAAGATACTTCACCGCAATATGCACAATTGCAGCTACCACGTAGCGAAGATCCTCGTTATGTAAAAATGGAAAATTGGCGCCCTGGTAAAGGAATTTTTCGTGATGATTGGATCGCTTTTGATTGGGTACTTTCACCATTATCTGCTCAAGATCGTGCCTTATTCACTTCTCTGCCAGAACGTTTTTCTCCAGCTGATACCTTAAAAAGCCGATATAAATCATTAGATTGCAGTATTATGGAATTAGCAGATGATATTGCCTATGGTATCCATGATTTTGAAGATGCTATTGTCGTTGGGTTAGTACATCGCGATCAATGGCAAACCGCCTTGGAACAATTTTCACAATGCCAAGCACCTTGGATACGTCAGCATATCCACGCATTAACCGAAGACCTATTTTCCGATCAACACTATCTACGCAAAAATGCGATTGGTTCTCTGGTAAATTACTTTATTACTCATATTCGTTGGTGTGAAAATACACAATTTACTGAACCATTGCTCCGTTATAATGCGGAATTACCGCCAGAAACAGTGGAAGTGTTGAATATCTTTAAACAATTTGTCAGTAAATATGTGATTAAAGACGTTAAAACACAGCGCGTGGAATATCGTGGGCAACATATTCTTACTGAAATGTTTCAGATTTTCCTAACCGATCCAACACGTTTATTACCACCAAATACGGTTAAGCGTTGGCAACAAGCAGAATCTCATCAACAAAAACGAGTGATTTGCGACTATATTGCTGGTATGTCTGATGCTTATGCGTTGAAGTTGTATCAGCAGTTATAACTAACATCTATTATTGCAAAAATACACCAAACCGCTTCACTATCGCCAAAATGCAACGAACTCTGCATTCGATGACAGAAACCCTCTTCAAGATTGAAGAGGGTTTGGGAGATTTGAAAAAAAATCAATTACTTAAACTGCCACGATAATGCTAAACGTAAGTTATACGAACCAGTGCGGCCATGACCAAACTCTTTCTCCGCATCAATAAAGACATTAGTCTTTTCACTGACATGGGCATTGTAGCCGACACCAACTGCATACCACGTACCTCTGGTGTTCCAACTAGTGTGGTAATCCCCAGTACGGTCGCTAGCACTAAATGAACGTTTGCCCAAGAACTCATGCATAATATTGCCTTTCACATAAAGACGATTATCACCGCTTTCATCTAATAATCGAACAATATCCACGCCAGCACGACCAATTAAACTTTTCGCATGACCGAGTTTGACATCAATATCATTGCTAGTGCGATAATCTGCGCCGGTTAAATAAGCAAATTGCAGTTGCGCTTGCGGTACCAGATACCAACGTTTGTTATCATCAATAAATTTGCGATAACCATGTTCTGTGCTAGCAGTAAAGAGGTAATTCTT
>NZ_JTJL01000013.1 GCF_001678495.1 Gallibacterium salpingitidis | reverse complement strand
TGTACCTGTACCTGTACCAGTTTTACCTGAAGTATTCGTTCCTGTGCCAGCAGTAGTTGTGCCAGTTGTTGATTTATTGTCCTTTGTTGCTGCTTCTGGTTTAGGCGTTTTACTTACAGCGCCAATATTCATTTTGTGATCTGCTAATGAAGAGATTTCAATTTGTTTATCTACTGAGCGTAATGTTGTATTACTGTTAACATTAACATTAGACTTATTATCAATTTTTGTATTGACTATAAGTAATTGAGCTAATTTATCTTCTTCTGATCTAGATACATTAAATGAAACTTCAGTTTTTGCTACAGAATTTACCCTTAATGCTTCTTTTGCTTCAACAATAGCGCCACTGTCTATATCAACCGCAGCATTATTTTTAATATCTGCTAATGTAATACCAACACCGCTTTCTCCAGTTTCAACGCCAAGTAAATCCAAGACCTCTTTTCCTTTGAATACTGCATTTAAAAGGTCTTCTACATCCGCATCACTAACATTACTTTCTGATTGTGCAGAAATATTTACACTTTTTCCTGATTCGATCTTTCCTGCAATCTTAACATTAGCTGAAGATTCTGCTGACACATCATCTTTCACTTTGGCAGCAGCTTTAATCTCAACATGACCTTTAGCCTTGACTGTTGCACCGTTTTTTATAGCAATATTAGCTGTATGCTCATCTCCACCTTCAGATAAAACATCTAAAACAATATCACCATCACCATTGACTCTCGCCACAAGTTCTCTTCGAGTTCCTTGCTTCTGTTCATTGTTTAAAGAAACAACTGCTCCAAAAGCTTCTTTTTCAATACCTGTAGTAATTTTTGCAGTTGAACCTATGTTGATACTTTTACCAGCACGTAATCTAACTTTTCCTGCATTTTTGACTAGTTTTTTCGTTCCATTTTCATTATCTTCAACTTCACTTATCTCTTCTCCAGTAATATTAATATGTCCATCGATACTAATCTCTCCCTTAGGATTCAAAGCAATCGTATTCGCCTCATAAGCAACTTTTCTAATTTCACCATCACTTTCTGGCATTTTCGCTGGAGTTAAAACAGTTAATGATCCTGCATTAATCACCCCAGAACTAGTTACAGCCATACCATTTGGACTAAGGAAATAAAGATCGCCACCCACTTTATTATCTTTAATGGCATTAACCGCACCAGCAATATTAATTTTACTTTCAACAAGGTTAACTAACTTACCAACATTTTGACCATTTTCATTACCTTGTTTAAAGTGCATATTGACAACATGACTAGAACCAACATCAAATTTCTTAAACTCGTTAACTCCAATGTGGTTATTGTCAATCGTGTTCCCAACAATCCTTTGTGCATAAATATCATTAACTGAATTGTTATAGGTTGTACCACTCGTAGTTTCAATATTTTGTGTTATTTCATCAGCCCAAGAAATACCCGGCATAAAAGCTAAGCCCGATGTAATTGCCACAAGCAATTTCATTGCTAATGAAGATTTAGAAGTTAATTTGATGTTGTTTGCATATTTGTTAGTACGTTTCATAATATTATCTCCCTGTCGTGGGCTTAGAATTGGGTATTAACTGAGAAATGGAAGCGAGCTGTATCCACTTCTTGATCATTAATTGTTGTTTTTAAAGGCACACCGACGCCTGCATTAAATGAAAAATATTTGGTAATTGAGCCTTTGAAACCTATACCAGTACTCCATAAAGTTCTGTCTTGATAAGCATTTTCTCCCCATACATAGCCGTAATCGCTAAACAAATAGGTATTTACTTTGCCGTCAAGAATTGGAATAGCATGTTCAACACTGGCATTAACTCCGTTATCGCCACCAAGCAAACTCTCAACATAACCACGTACGCTGTACATTCCACCAATGTAGAATTGCTCCGCTGATGGTAAATAATGTTTAGAGGCTAATTGCAGATCTAATCGTGCTGAAAAGAGTTGATTATTGGTAAATCCTTTTTGATAGAAATAGTTAGTTACAAATTTTCCATATCTATTATTTTCTTCAAGAATATTGACACTGCGTCCATATTTGTAACTATATTTTTGATAGAAAGCCGAACGCTCACCATAAGAAAGGCGATCATAAAAAGCCGATACACTATTGCCTTTATCATCTACCCAAGGATTTGAAGAAAAATCTGTTTTTGAGCGTTGATAGTTATATTCAAGCCCTACCTGTGCCTTAACAGTATTAGTGACTTGAATTGGGTGTACTAATGACACCCCTATCGCATGACCACGTCCTTCCACATCAAGCGGTTCTAAATCGCCTGATACGACTTTGACGCGGTTAGTACTGTAAGATAAGCCTAATTTTGTTCCTCTGGTACTAATCGGAGCAAAATAGGAAAATGCTCCTGAACGTGTACCTTTTGATCCCATAAAAGTCGCAGAGAATGCATCCCGATTTCCGGTTAAACTCGCATTATATAGTGATACCCCATAACGATAGCGGCCATTATTTTCGCTGCCTGCATTATCACTGAAAAAACGTATCACATGACGTTGCGGCTCTTGTACTTGGATACCGTAATCAGTAGTACCTAACTCTTCACCCGCTTTTAATACTAAAGCTAATTGCGCATCATTAGTCGCATTAAATAATACTAAATCATCATTAAGTTGATTTAAGTTAGCGACTTGTCCTTTTACAAGATTAAGGCGATTAAGGATATAAGCTTCTCTAGTAGAATTATTACCTGTTAATTTAATATTTCCTGTTTTACCTTCAACTAAATCAATGCTGACTACTCCCTTTTTGATAGTTTGTGGCGTTAAAATCGCACGCGCATTGCTATATCCTTTTGCATCATATAACGCATTGATCTCATCTACGATGATATATAAATCTCTTAAACTAATCTCATGTCCAACATATTTATTGATGACAGTATTTAACTCTTCTTTACTGAGAATTTGTGAGGCAGGAAGATTGATACCATTAAGTTGAAAGCGGATATCAGGTAGGGTTTTCTGTGTTTTTGAACGAGATTGACCACTAATATTTGCTGTCGGTTTGTCATTAGAAATTCGTTGTTGTAATCGTTGACGTTCTAACTCCTCTTGCACTCGGTTCAATTGTAAACTTGGATTATCTGCAGAAGGCAAATTTTGGCTAGGTGGTGTTGTTTGCGCCCCTTGTGCCAATACAGGTAAACACCCTAAACAAGAAGTTATACAAGCAAACCGCTTTATTTTTTGCATATTAGTTAGTTTCATACTGTCCTCAATTACTCATTCATACAACCAAAACACCTACAGCAAATTTGTCTTAATCTGCTGTAGGTAGGACGGATATTTATCAAAGTAGAAAAGTTAGATTAAAATTAGGAAAAAATTATATAAATTTCCCCCCCCCCTTAACAAGTGACGTTTATCACGTTTTTCTTATAACAACTGTCACGCCCAGAAAATAAAAATTAAAAAGTTCTTATAATTCAATTAGTTAAAAAATAAAAAACGATTACGTTCTACAGAAAAGTACAATTTTTAAATGAAAAAATACAAGAAATTTTTGATATTTTTCAATGTTGGAGCTATCAAATGGAGTGTTTTATATCTTTATATGCCGGAATGCTATAAATTTTCTACCTATTAAGAATTAATTTACCTCTATTTTTTCTAATCTCATTTAAAGTTTCTTTAACTTTCCTCTTTAAATGATATTAGTTCTCATTTATACTTGGGCGGATTTTTTCACAACCTAAGGAGAATTTTTAATGCGTTTAACCCTTTCAGCTATCAGCCTGTGTGTAGCAACAATCCTTGCTAATCAAGCATTCGCTGCTTCAACTACAAATGAGTCTTCTACATTAGACGATATTGTTGTGACCGCTTCAGGATCTACACAAAGTTATAAAGATGCGCCCGCAAGTATTACAGTTATCAATAACAGCACATTAGAAAAACAACCAGTAGCAAATTTGATTGATGCAGTGAAATATGTCCCTGGAGTAAGTATTTCTGGCAGCGATGTCAATAAAGAAGATATTTCTATTCGTGGCTTACCTGGTGACTATACATTGATCCTCGTTAATGGCAGACGCCAAAATACACGTGAAGCTCGCCCAAATGGTAACGGTGGTTTTGAAGCTGGTTTAATGCCACCAGTAAGTGCAATCCAACGAATTGAAGTGATTCGCGGACCAATGTCTTCTCTCTATGGTTCTGATGCGATGGGTGGTGTAATTAATATTATTACCAAAGAAAATACTGATAAATGGGAAGGTAGCCTTTCTCTTGGTGGTATTGCACGTCAAGGAAGTAATGGTGAAGAAGGTTTGAGTAGTTTCTTTATTTCTGGTCCATTAATTGCCAATAAATTAGGTGTTCAACTTTATGGTAATGGTCAATTACGCCAAGAAGATCCAATTGAAGGTGGTTCAAATAAATTAAAAAATGGTGCTTTAACCAGCAAATTAATTTTTACCCCAAATGAAAAGCATAAATTTGAATTTGAAGCTGGTCGTAACCGTCAAGAAAAAACCGCAACTCCTGGAGAATCTCTTGCTGCCACAACCAACCGAGGCGGTTCAATTACTAAAAATGTACAATCCACCACTAAATTCTCTCGCAATCATTGGGCAATAAGTCATTATGGTGATTGGGGAAAATTTAATTCAGAAATTAGCTTATACCAAGAAACTGCAAAACGTGAGGTTTGGTCTGAAAAATTAAAAGGTTATGACCCACGCAGCCCTGAAATTACTAATACTGTATTTGACGCAAAATTTATGTTACCGCTGGGTTCACACTTTTTTGTCTTTGGTGGACAGTATCAACATGCAAAATTAGAAGATGACTCTGTAACTAAAGTCGTCAATAAAAAAGCAAAAACTCAGCAACTTGAAGAAAGTATGTCGCAAAAGGCACTCTTTTTAGAAGATGAAATCAGCCTAACCAAAGATTTATTACTAACATTAGGGGCTCGTATGGATCACCATGAGAAATATGGTACTCACTGGAATCCTCGTGCTTACTTAGTCTATCACTTAAATAATGAATGGACTGTAAAAGGTGGCGTTGCTAAAGCATTTAAAGCTCCGAGCATTCGTGAAATTAGCCCGAACTATATTACCTCAACCCAAAGTGGCGCTGGCGTTATTTATGGGAACGCTGATCTAAAACCAGAAACAAGTGTCAACCAAGAAATTGGTGTTGAGTATAATGGTGTAAATGGTCTTAGAGCCTCAATGACACTATTTAATACTGATTTTAAAAATAAACTGATCAGCTATCAGTTAGCTGGAAAAACCGATCCAGTTACTGGAGGAAATCTATTTACCTATGATAATGTTGGTAAAGCTAATATCAAAGGAGTTGAACTTGCAGCCTTTATTCCTCTTCATAAAGCTTGGAATTTAGAACTGAATTACACTTACCAAAATTCAAAACGTAAAGAAGACAAATTACCTGATGCAAAATTCTCTTATGATGGTTATCCGCTAGCAAATACACCAAAACATAGTGCTAATGCAAAATTAAATTGGCAAATGAACGAGCAATGGGATTCTTATCTTCGTTATAACTATGTTGGTAAACGTATTTGGGCAGACCAACGTACTGGATATAGTAAAGGACCAGCTCGCTATGCTGATGCTTATAGTACCGTTGACTTCGGCTTAAATTACCAATTTAGTAAAGACGTATTATTTAGCTTTGCCGTATTAAATATTGGCAATACTCGTGGTGAAACTATTGATGCAGATAATGGCGGTAACTGGTCTGTTGTTGATGGACGTCGTTATTGGGCAAATATGACGGTTTCATTCTAATGAGCAAATTCCTATCTATATTGCTTTGCTGCCGCAGTGCAGTAAAGCAATTTTTCCATAACAAATGCCAATTATTTATGATTGGCATTTCATTTCTGATTGTAACTAACGTGACCGCACAAAAATCGACACTACCAATGGAAAAACTAAACCAATATTTTGATCTTTCACAACAAGATATTACTTATCACCAACAACAATATCGACTCTTTATTGCTGCGCCAAAACTTCAACAAAGCCATAAATTGTTCTTTCTACTAGACGCTAATGCACAATTTCCAATTGCTTTATCAAAAATCGATGTCACAAAGCCTCTGCCACTTATTGTGGGTATCGGTTACATCACTGATAAAGATTATGCAGTACCAGAACGAACTCGTGATTATACTTTTCCTACCGTAGGAGAAGAATTTGCAAAAGGCGGCAAAGCAGAAGACTTTCTCAATTTTATTGTTACGCAAGTTTTACCTACTATTCATCAACAATATCAAATCAAGAAAAGTTTATTTTTTGGACACTCTTTTGGTGGGTTATTCGGTTTATATACTTTATTTACTCGTACTCACACCTTTGATGATTATGTCTTGGCTAGTCCGTCATTATGGTGGGGAAACGGTAGTATTACGCAATATTGGACAAATAAAGACCAACAACCTCATTCTGTTACTTTGACGATTGGAGAATATGAACAAAATCCTAGCGCTGATCCTCATATTGATCCGGAAAGATTAGCTCGGATCAAACAACGCCGCCAGCAATTAAGAGTAGAAAATGTAAACCAACAATTTTTAACACAGCAATGGAATAGCGAACTTATCAGTATTCCCAAAACTAATCATGGCAGCTCAATTCCTTTTGCAATAGAAATTGCGATTAGAAAAATACAGAGTGATTAAAAAAGAACAACAAGGTTATGTGTAAAATTACCAACCTTGTTACTAAGGCTGTTACTAAAATTCAAGACTTAAAACGAATTAATGTGAACCATTACGGAAAGTGAAAAAGCTGAAAAACCTTATCAGAACTGGTTTTATCAAGGATTTTTTGGAAAGTTATGAGAGGTTACGGAAAGAGTAATGGTGCCTAGGGTCGGACTCGAACCGACACGCTTTTAAGGGCGGCGGATTTTGAATCCGCTGCGTCTACCAATTTCGCCACCCAGGCAACAAAGAACGAGGCAAATTATACGGATGTTTCCAACGGTTGCAAGTAGAAAATTCAATAAACGCATTGTTCGTTGCTATTTTCAACAACTTTTGCTGAATTATCCTACATTATATTACCGCTTAACTTTCTTAGCCTCGTTTACACCATTATTTTGCTAGGAACAATGACAAAATCCCTGCTGCAATTAAAGGGCCAACTGGTACACCGCCTAAAAAAGCCACACCAATAATAGTACCAATTAATAATCCAGTGACTAATGTTGGCGCGCCTAACATTAAAGTTGCACCACGACCACCCAACCAAGCCACTAAAATACCAACAACAACAGCCAATACCATTTTCCAGTGTAATAACTCTTTAATTGCTGGCAAACTAATTTTGCCCGATACCAATGGGCTTAATACACCAATTGTTAGAATAATAATCCCAAAACTTAATCCATATTTATCCAACCACACAATGTATTTGGATAATGCAGTTTCGTGCATCAATAGCAAAACTGTCGCTGCTACGGTAATAGAATTGTTATGTCCTATTACTCCTAATGCAATCAGCACAACTAAAAACAAGGCAATTCCATTGAATTGTAAAGACATCTTTGATGTTCCCCTTAATCTAAAACAACTAAATCTGGTAAGGTCGCAAAACTTTTATTTTTTACGGTTTCATAAAAATCATCAATATAAGCGATATGCTGATCTTCGACTCGAATCGCTGCATATAAGTTGCTATATAGTCCTTTATCTGTAATCTTACGTGCAACCACATAACCACGCTCTAAATAAGGCAATACTGCCCAATAAGGCACTGCTGCCACGCCTCGCTTACTTGCAACCAATTGTATCATTGCAATAGTTAATTCAGTAGTCCTTCTTATTGGATTGATCCCTGCTGGTTTTAAAACTTGACGAACCAAATCCAACATCTCATCTGGTACTGGATAAGTAATTACCGTTTGATCAATAAAATCTTCCGCTTGCCAAATCTCTTTAGCTGCTAATTCATGATCTCTGGCACAAATTCCTACCATTTCATATGCAAACAACGGACGATAAATAACATCACTATTCTCTTCAACTTCAGCGACAATTGCCCAATCTGCTCGATCAGTTAATAACAAACCAACAGGATCGGTTTGGAAACCAGAAACAATATCTAACTCCACCAACCCCCAATGTTGGCGAAACTCATCCATCGCTGGCATTAGCCAATCAAAACAAGTATGACATTCTACCGCAATCCGCAATTCTCCCGCTTCCCCTTGTTGAACACGCGCTAAATCGCGTTCGGCCATTGCTACTTTCGGCAATACTTCATTAGCTAATTGGATTAATCGCTCGCCTGCTGCAGTAAAACGAATAGGGTTAGTTTTACGTTCAAACAATGGCAAACCGAATTGTTCTTCAATCAATTTTAATTGGTGAGAAAGTGCTGATTGCGTAAGGTACACACGCTTCGCTGCTGAAGACACACTTCCCGTTTCTTTCAGCGCTAATAATGTTTTTAAATGACGTAATTCTAAAAAAGTAGGTTTCATCTGTATTAAATTAATTCATCTTATTTATGAAAATTATGAGCTTTCATCATACAGAAAATTTCGTTATTCTGCATCTCAGATAGACGTTTAGCCGTCTATTTCAACGAATTAATAGAAAAATATATGGAGAAGCAATTATGACAACATTTCATTTAGCAGGTTTCCCGCGTGTTGGCGCAAAACGTGAATTAAAATTCGCTCAAGAACGTTATTGGCGTAAAGAGTTATCTGAACAAGATTTATTAACAGTAGCAAAATTATTACGTGAAAAGAACTGGAAACATCAAGCAGAAGCAAATGCAGATTTTGTTAGTGTTGCTGACTTCACTTTTTATGATCATATTTTAGATTTGCAAGTCGCTACCGGATCTATCCCTGCTCGTTTTGGTTTTGATAGCCAAAATTTAACTTTAGATCAATATTTCCAATTAGCTCGCGGTAATGAAAGTCAATTTGCGATTGAAATGACCAAATGGTTTGATACTAACTACCATTACCTCGTACCTGAATTTCATAAAAATACCGAATTTAGAGCAAACCCTGCACACTATGTACAACAATTAGAAGAAGCACAAGCATTAGGTTACAAAGCGAAACCTACTTTAGTGGGCCCACTAACATTCCTTTATTTAGGAAAAGAAAAAGGTGAAGCGTTTGATCGTTTATCACTATTAGATAAATTATTACCTGTTTATGAGCAAATTCTTGATGCTTTAGTGGCAAAAGGCGCAACATGGATTCAAATTGATGAACCGGCACTCGCTTTAGATTTACCACAAGCATGGCTAGACAAATTCCAACCGGTTTATACCCGTTTAGCCGCAAAAGCCAAAATCTTATTAGCTACTTACTTCGGTTCAGTCGCAGAACACGCTGCTCTATTAAAAGCATTACCTGTTGCAGGTTTACATATTGATGTTGTACGTGCACCTGAACAATTAGCTACCTTTGCAGACTATGATAAAATTTTATCTGTTGGGGTAATTGATGGTCGTAATATTTGGCGTGCTAATCTCAATAAAGAATTAGATTTACTTGAACCATTAAAACAAGTTTTCGGCGATAGATTATGGATTGCACCAAGCTGTTCATTATTGCACGTTCCATATGATCTTTCAGTGGAAACACAACTAAATGAAGATATTCGTTCATGGTTAGCATTCTGCTTACAAAAAGTGGAAGAGTTAAGCATCTTGAAAAAAGCATTAGATCAAGGTCGTGCTTCAGTACAAGCTGAATTAGATGCAAGTCAAGCGGCTGCAGATGCTCGTGCAAACAGTAAAGTTATTCATCGTCCAGAAGTTGCGGCTCGTTTAGCTTCATTACCAGCAAATGCGGATCAACGTAAATCACCATTTGCGGAACGTATCAAATTACAAAAAGCGTGGCTGAATTTACCATTATTACCAACTACTAATATTGGTTCATTCCCACAAACTACTGAAATTCGTCATGCTCGTGCTAAGTTCAAGAAAGGTGAACTTTCTGCCGCGGATTATGAAGCTGCAATGAAGAAAGAAATTGAATATGTTGTCCGCCAACAAGAAAAACTCGATTTAGATGTTCTCGTACATGGTGAAGCAGAACGTAATGATATGGTGGAATATTTTGGTGAATTACTTGATGGTTTCGCATTCACTAAATTTGGTTGGGTTCAAAGTTACGGTAGCCGTTGCGTAAAACCACCTGTTATCTTCGGGGATGTTGTACGCCCTGAACCAATGACAGTAGCGTGGTCAACTTATGCACAAAGCCTTACTAATCGTGTAATGAAAGGTATGTTAACCGGCCCTGTCACAATTTTACAATGGTCATTTGTCCGTAACGACATTAGCCGCGAAACCGTATGTAAGCAAATTGCATTAGCGTTAAATGATGAAGTATTAGATTTAGAAAAAGCAGGAATTAAAGTGATTCAAATTGATGAACCTGCGATTCGTGAAGGCTTACCATTAAAACGTGCTGATTGGCAGGCATATTTAGATTGGGCTGGACAAGCATTCCGTTTATCATCAAGCGGTTGTGAAGATAGTACGCAAATTCATACTCATATGTGTTATTCAGAGTTTAATGACATTCTACCAGCTATCGCAGCGTTAGATGCCGATGTGATTACTATCGAAACATCACGTTCTGATATGGAATTATTAACTGCATTTGCGGATTTCAAATATCCAAATGAAATTGGTCCAGGCGTGTATGATATTCATAGTCCACGTGTACCAACTGAAGCAGAAATTGAACACTTATTGCGTAAAGCACTAAATGTGATTCCAAAAGAACGTTTATGGGTAAACCCAGACTGTGGTTTGAAAACACGTGCATGGCCAGAAACACTTGCCGCACTAGAAAATATGGTGAAAGTCACGAAGAAATTACGTGCTGAACTCGCTTAATTTAACCATCCCCACTGCGGTGGGGATTATTTTTCTCCAATTTCTCAAATATTTCCTTTATTCATTTCAACACTTGCCCGTTCCAATTTTTCTTACTTTTCTCTACCCTAAATTAATCACAATAAGAAATGATATTAAGCAAAGATTATGTAGAACAACACAAAATACGCTAGGATTTAATATTTGATTTCGTTAGACTAACGCCCAATAGTCATATTATTAGGAAAAATTTATGGAAAATGGTAACAAAGTCGAGTTGTTGGTCAATGTTACCCCGAATGAAACAAGGATTGCGCTCGTAGCAGCGGGCATTTTACGTGAAGTTCATGTTGAACGGGAAACCAAACGGGGCATTGTTGGCAATATTTATAAAGGTCGAGTAACACGAGTATTACCCGGTATGCAATCAGCATTTGTCGATATCGGTTTAGAAAAAGCAGCATTTTTACACGCTTCCGATATCGTTTCACATACTGAATGCGTTGATGAAAATGAACAAAAGCAATTTGTCGTTAAAGATATCGCTGAATTAGTACGTGAAGGGCAAGATATTATTGTCCAAGTGGTTAAAGATCCACTTGGCACAAAAGGTGCACGTTTAACTACTGATATTACACTCCCTTCTCGCTATTTGGTCTTTATGCCAGAAAATAGTCATGTTGGCGTGTCACAACGTATTGAAAGCGAAGAAGAGCGTGCAAGGTTAAAAGAGCTTGTTACGCCGTTTTGTGATGAACTCGGTGGCTTTATTATTCGTACCGCTTCAGAAAATGTTTCGCTTGAAGAATTACAACAAGATGCTGACTTCTTGAAACGCTTATGGCGTAAAGTGTTAGAACGAAAAGTGCGTTCTACTGCACCAGCAATGCTCTACACTGAGCCAGCATTAGCACAACGCATTATTCGTGATTTTGTTGGTATGCCGTTAGATAGTATTCGAATTGACTCTAAACTCGCTTATTTAGAAGTAAAAGAGTTTATCGAAGAGTTTCTACCTCAATTAACCCAAAGTTTATCGGTTTATACTGGCCCGCAACCATTATTTGATATTTATGGTGTTGAAGAAAGCATTCAAAAAGCTCTTAATAAGCGGGTAAACCTGAAATCTGGTGGTTATTTAATTATTGAACAGACGGAAGCCATGACCACCATCGATATTAATACCGGCGGTTTTGTTGGTCATCGCAATCTTGAAGAAACTATCTTTAATACCAATATTGAAGCCACTCAAGCCATTGCTCATCAATTACAATTGCGCAATCTCGGCGGCATTATCATTATTGACTTTATTGATATGCAGTTAGTAGAACATCAAGAACGCGTTTTACAATCACTCAAAGAGGCGTTAGCGAAAGATAGAGTGAAAACAACCGTAAACGGCTTTACCCAACTTGGCTTAGTGGAAATGACGCGGAAACGTACTCGAGAAAGTTTAGAGCATGTGCTTTGTGAAGAGTGTCCTAATTGTCAAGGGCGCGGCCGCGTGAAGAGTGTGGAAACCGTTTGTTATGAAATTGCTCGTGAAATTATTCGGGTATATCACCTTTATGCTAGCGAACAATTCTTGGTCTATGCTTCTCGCGCAGTGGCAGAGCATCTGATTAATGAAGAAACACATGCACTGATTGCAGAAGTTGAAGTCTTTATTGGTAAAAAAGTACAGATTAAAATGGAACCTTACTACACACAAGAACAGTTTGATGTGGTCGTAATGTAAGATAAATTTAGGAATAAACAATGATTATTAACCAAGTAGCAGATTCTTTACTTTCACCAAACCAATTAACTATTGAACAACTACCATCTATCTTTGATATTTTTGCTGATCGACAAATTGATTTTGCCGATCTCTTTTTTCAAACCTCTATGGATGAAGTCTGGGTTTTAGAAGATGGCATTATTAAAGAAGGCGGTTTTCATATTGATCGTGGCGTTGGTGTACGTGCAATTAGTGGTGAAAAAACTGGATTTGCTTACTCTGATGTCATTAATTTTGCTGCCTTACAAGATTGTGCATTAGCCGCAAAAGGTATTGCACAAGCTAAAAACACAACTTCTTCTATTTTTGCGAAACAAGGTTTTCTTCCTGTTAATCCAACTCTACGCTATGCCGCAATCAATCCATTAGATACGATTAGCCGAGAACAAAAAATCGCCTTATTACGCCTAGTCGATCAAGTTGCACGTGCGGAAGATCCACGTATTACACGAGTCTCCGTCAGCTTATCCACACTCTATGAAGAAATGTTAGTTGCCGCCACTGACGGTACTTTAGCTGCAGATATTCGTCCGTTAATTCGTTTATCTATTTCTGTCTTGGCGGAACAAGATGGTAAACGTGAACGTGGTAGTGCTGGAGTTGGTGGTCGCCGTCCTTTAGATTGGTTCTTTGCTGATTATCAAGGTGAACAACGTGCAGTTTATTTCGCAAAAGAAGCAGTACGCCAAGCATTAGTCAATCTTAATGCTGTTGCAGCACCAGCCGGAATGATGCCAGTGATTTTAGGCGCTGGTTGGCCGGGTGTATTGTTACATGAAGCTGTTGGCCATGGTTTAGAAGGCGATTTTAATCGTAAACAGTCTTCTATTTTCAGTGGCAAAATTGGTGAATTAGTTACATCACCGCTTTGTACCATTGTTGATGATGGCACATTACCAGATCGTCGTGGTTCTTTAACGGTTGATGATGAAGGTGTTCCTGGACAATATAATGTCTTAATTAAAGACGGTGTATTACAAGGCTATATGCAAGATAAATTAAACGCACGTTTAATGGGCATGCAACCAACAGGTAACGCACGTCGTGAATCATATGCTCATTTACCAATGCCCCGTATGACTAATACCTATATGTTACCGGGTGAAAGTAAATTTGCAGATTTAATTGCTTCTGTTGATTATGGTGTCTATGCACCGCATTTTGGCGGTGGCCAAGTTGATATTACCTCTGGCAAGTTTGTCTTCTCTACTTCTGAAGCTTATCTCATTGAAAAAGGTAAAATTACTAAACCAATTAAAGGCGCAACCCTGATTGGTAGCGGTATTGAAGTTATGCAAAATGTCTCTATGGTAGCCGATGAACTAGAAATTGATCATGGTATTGGTGTTTGTGGTAAACAGGGGCAAAGTGTGCCTGTTGGCGTTGGTCAACCCGCACTTAAAATTGAAAAAATTACCGTTGGCGGCACCAATTAATTGCATTTTTATTCATTTTATTGACTACATATGCAATCAGTCGTATGCTTTCCTGCACGCAAATAAACAAATATTATTGAGGCAATAAAAATGACACAACAAATTACTCGTAACGATTTTGACCAATTTTTAGTACAAAACTACGCTCCGGCAGATTTTATTCCAGTCAAAGGTAAAGGCAGCCGAGTTTGGGATCAACAAGGTAAAGAATATATTGATTTAACTGGTGGTATCGCCGTCAATGCTTTAGGTCACTGTCCTGATGAATTGCTCAAAGTATTACAACAACAAGGTTCAACACTTTGGCATTCAAGTAACTGGTTTACTAGCGAACCCACTATCGCATTAGCAAAATTATTGGTTGAAAAAACCTTTGCAGAGCGTGTGATGTTTGTAAATTCAGGAGCAGAAGCAAACGAAGCCGCCTTAAAATTAGCGCGTCGTTACGCGGTTGATCATTTCGGTTATCAAAAAAGCAAAATTATCTCTTTTAAGCAAAGTTTCCATGGACGTACACTATTTACAGTAAGTGTCGGCGGTCAGGCAAAATATTCTGACGGTTTTGGCCCAAAACCAGCGGATATTATTCACGTTCCTTATAATGATTTAGACGCTGTGAAAGCTGTAATCGATGATCATACTTGCGCTGTCATTGTTGAACCTATTCAAGGTGAAAGTGGGGTTTTACCTGCAACAACGGAATTTTTGCAAGGTTTACGCCAACTCTGCGATCAATACCAAGCTTTATTAATTTTTGATGAAGTACAAACTGGGGTCGGACGTACTGGCCATTTCTACACTTATATGAAATACAATGTGGTACCTGATATTTTGACCAGTGCAAAAGCATTAGCAAATGGCTTCCCAATTGGAGCAATGATGACAACGCATCAAATTGCCGCAAGTTTCAAACCAGGTGTACATGGTACAACATTTGGTGGTAATCCATTAGCTTGTGCAGTAGCCAAAAAAGCCGTTGAAATTATTTCTGATGAACACTTTTTAGAACAAGTACGTGCTAAAAGCGACTTCATTAAACAAACTATCGCCAAACTCAATCAACAAACCCCAATTTTTCGTCAAATTCGTGGTGAAGGCTTATTAATTGGTGCAGAATTGATAGAAAAATATCATGGCAAAGCAATGGATTTTTGTCATCTTGCCAACCAATATGGCTTGATGTTATTAGTTGCAGGGCCGAATGTAGTACGTTTAGCGCCGGCATTAAATATTTCCCAAACAGAATTGGAAGAAGGTTTAAATAAATTTGCCAAAACTATGACTGAGTTCGCGAAATAATCGCGGACTATCTAGTCAAGAAAGCGTAAATATGATAGTTTTTCAACGTTTAATCATATCGGAGTAATTAAATAAAATCGTCATGAGTGAAGAACATTCGAGTAATCCTACAGATAACAATACTAAAAAAGGGTTTTTCCAATCTTTATTAACTAATTTCTTTCCTGCGGAACCGAAAAATCGCGAAGAATTAGTTGAAGCAATCAGAGATTCAGAACAAAACGATATTATCAATCAAGAAACACGACAAATGATTGAGGGCGTAATTGAAATTTCTGAATTGCGTGTACGAGATATTATGATTCCTCGTTCACAAATTGTGTTCATTAATGCTGAACAAAGTCTGTCTGAATGTTTAGACATTATTATTGAGTCTGCACACTCACGTTTTCCTGTGATTGCCAATGATCGCGATAATGTGATTGGTTTGTTATTAGCAAAAGATTTACTCAAATATTTACGCCCCGATTCGGCTGAATTTTCTATTCACGAGGTATTACGCCCAGCCGTTATCATTCCAGAAAGTAAACGTGTCGATAGAATGTTGAAAGAATTCCGCTCTGAACGTTTTCATATGGCAATTGTTGTTGATGAGTTTGGTTCTATTTCTGGTTTAGTTACCATTGAAGATATTTTGGAACAGATTGTTGGCGATATTGAAGATGAATTCGATGAAGAAGAAGTTGAGGATATTCGTCAGCTTTCTAAACACACCTACGCAGTGCAAGCCTTAACCGATATTGATGACTTTAATCACTATTTTGCAACCGGCTTTACTGGTGAAGAGGTCGATACTATTGGCGGCGTAATTATGCAAGCATTTGGCTATTTACCAACTCGCGGTGAAACTATTCAATTGGATAATATTGAATTTAAGATCACTTCTGCGGATAGCCGACGCATTATCCAATTGCGTGTCGTTGTTCCAGATGAACAAATTGAAAAAATGGAACAACAAAATACAGTAGAAGAAGATTAATTCTTCACAGTTTTATAATTAAGAACGGGCTGAATGTCCGTTCTATTTATTTAACGCAAATGAATAACTAATATATAACAATATTTTTGTGATAAGAGATCCCATATGCCACAATATTTATTACCACTCTTTGCCGTTCTAAGTGGAATCCTCGGTGTCTTTGCCTACGCACCTTATAATTACAGTTTTTTAGCTTTTATCTCATTATTTATCCTGCTTGCTACGATTAAATACAGCAAAACGACCAAACAAGCACTATTATCTACTTTTCTATGGGGAATAAGCTATTTCATATTCGGCTTAAATTGGCTGCAATATAGTCTCTTTAACTTTGGTGGGTTATCATTTGTTCTATCGTATATAGCAGTTATCATACTCTCCATTTATCTCTCTCTATTTCCTCTTTTATTTGCTTGGATTATTCGCAGATTTGTTATTAGCCAATCCATTCTTTTAGCAATATTATGGACATTCACTGAATTTTTACGTGGTTGGTTATTTACTGGTTTTCCTTGGTTACAATTTGGTTATACACAAATTGATACTTTCTTCGCAGGTATTGCCCCATTCTTTGGTGTGCAAGGTATCACCTTTGTAATGGTCTGGTTATCTGCACTACTGATAAACTTTATTGATGGATTATTGCAAAAACAACGCAACTTCTTATTAATCAGCTCTCAAGGCTTATTAGCCGTAGTATTAATTGCTGTAAGCTATTACAGCCAGCATATCTCTTTCATAAAACAGAATACAACAGAAAAACCGCTTACCATCACCTTGGTTCAAGGTAATATTGAGCAACAATATAAATGGGATCCTGACCATCTTTACCAATCATTAGATATTTATAAAAATCTAGTAGAATCACATCTTGGTAAAAGCGATATTATTATTCTGCCGGAATCGGTATTACCATTATTAGAGAATCAATTAACACCGTATATTGATATGCTTTCAAGATTCTCACAACAATCCAATACTGCAATTTTATTAGGTACCATTTATCAAAAACCTAATACAGATCAGTTATTTAATTCATTAATTGCGCTTACGCCAGATCAACCTTATTCAATTGAATCAGCACCACGTTATTTAAAACATCATTTAGTACCATTTGGTGAATATATTCCATTATCTTTTATCAAGGAAATATTAGATATTCCATTTTCTGATATGACTCCTGGTAGTGCTAAACAACTCCCTCTAGCAATAAAAGGTGCAAAATTCACCAATGCCATCTGTTATGAGATAATTTTTGATCGTCAAGTTCAGAATAGTATTCAAAATGACAGCGATTTCATTCTAACAGTATCTAATGATGCTTGGTTTGGTACCTCTATTGGTCCATGGCAACATTTCCAAATGGCAAGAATGCGCGCATTAGAATTAGGTAAACCAGTTATCCGCGATACTAATACTGGAATTACTGCCTTTATTGATGCACACGGTAAAGTAATTAGCCAAGCACCACAATTCCAAGCAACAACACTTACGGCAGAAATGCACAAAACTATCGGCAAAACCCCTTTCTCTGTTTTTGGTAATACTCCACTCTATCTATTATCAATTATCTTATTTGTGATGCATTTATTGGGTGGGTTGGTTAGGAAACTTTTAATACACAAGCTTAGATAAAATAAGGTGTAGTAGACAAAATGGTTGTTAATTTTTGAAAAACTACACCAAATGGACAAGTAATTGCTAATAATTGGATCAATCGACATTATTTATCAAGCATAAAGTACATTTATTCATATAAGTGTACTTACATAAATATAATACTCTCTATTGAGAAATTAAAAATCATTAAACATAAAATTTATAGGAATAGGGAGATTATAATGTCTGCAACCTGCTAATATTAGTGGCCAATAACCATGAGCAATAGCACTCATCTTTTTTAAAATTTCATCTGATCGCTCACATTCATCAGATATAAATTTCAAAAAATCACTTTGTTCTTTATTCAAATTAAAATCATTTAATACTGCTCCATGAGAATCGATATTACGATAAAAATATTCCTCTGAAAGCTCATTAAAGAAGTAAATTTGTAAATTACAATGAAACAGAAATTGTCCTATAATACACTGAACATTTTTATAAGATTCATCATCCATCATCAATGCTGAAAAGATCGCTAAATGTGGAAATAATACTGAAGCCTGAGTAATTTTCTCCCTATATTGATCCGTTTTTTCTAATGGATGTTCTAATAATTCTTCATAATTATTAATGACTGAAGGGTATTTTCCATGTATAGAAAACATATATTTAATACATATACACATTTGGTATATATATTTAGAAAATTCTTTTACAGCTTGTGGATCAGAACTTAGAAATAAATACGCCAATGATAAATCAATTACCTGTTCTTCTTTATATGGGGTAAATAGAATAGGATTATTATTTATAAATTTTATTATTGATGCTTGCACCTTATTTATTTCATAATCAATATTATCTGCTAATTCTTGATCATAAGATATTACATTTTTTCTATACCATATAAGCCAAAGACCATAAAGAGATAATCTACCTAAAACATCAAATAACTTCATATTTATCGCTACATCACATGATGTACCAACTGCATTAGAAAGACCATATCTTATATCTACATATGGAAGAATTTTATTTTTAATATATTCTCTTAATATTGTTAAATATAATGTAATTACATTATAAAAAATATTTAAAATTTTATCACCAGAACCTCGTTTATTATCAAATGAAACTTTAACTATATCCCAAGTATATAAAATAGTAAATTCTGAAGACAAAAATACACTCTCTAAATTATTTTCACTTTTACTCCAAGAATATAAGATATATAGACTTAAATATATTTGCCTAATTCTAGTCAATTGTTCTCTAATTGTTAATTCATCAAAATTAGCTAATAGTTTTATAAGATCTTTAAAATATTTATACGACATATCTGGCTCATTAATCATAGCCAAAGATTTTCTCAATAATCCTCTACAGTCTGAATTTTTAGGTAATAATTCTTCTCTTAAGAAATATCTTTCCACAAGAGAGGATAAATAATCACCATTCCATTCAGAAAAATCTATATCAGGATATTTTTCTTTCATTTTTCTCATATACGAAGTGACAGATTGTCTTATATTTTCTTTAATATCGCCACCGAAACATAAACAAATTTCTACAGATGCAGATTTATATTGTACCGGTATATGGGAATCAATGAACACATCTAAAATCTCTTCTATTGAAGGTCGTACATCTTGAGGAGTACTGCCATTCCAATTAGTTCTATCCAAATCACCACCCTTTACACAAAAAAGATAAACTTTTTTCTCTAAAGAATCTGATAAACTACCATAAGCTGCAATATCCACACCATATTGTCGACTACCTATACCAGGCTTTAAAAATACTTCAAATCCCATTTGAGATAATAATTCTGGCAAAAGTACTTCTAATTCTCCTCTCTCCTTCAACGAAGAAAGATATTGCTTTATCACTAATTTCATTATTAAATATTCTCCTTTCTAAAATTGGAAAGAGTCATATTGAGTATGCAAGGATTGAAATAAGACAATCTTGGAATATTGAGTGGATAATTATAAGATTTAACTGGAATAACTCTTCTTGAGTTTTGTTTATCTATTGTATGGACATAAATTGCTTCATTTCCATATAATAGTACTCTCTTATGACAAAATAAACTGAGAATACTTTGTTCTTCTGTTTTTTCTTTCGCTCTATCAAATTGCTTTTGAAGAAATTTTCTAAATAAAAATTTATCATAATTATTTATCTCAAGATCTTTAAATTCATATACTTTTTTTATTTCATCTTGATATATATAAAATTCAGATAATAAACAGCATGCTATATTTTTTAACTTACTATCCTCTTTCCTATCTAACTTACTCAATTTTTCGAAGTAATTATTTATATAATCAGGGTAGCTAATAAACAAATAATCAAAAATCAAACTCTTAATATCTATAATTTCTTGCTCTGAAGCTTTCACTATAACTGATTCTATTAAACTAATAGCAATATTAGGTTTATAGAAAAACCAACCAATAGATTTTTTAGCTAAAAACAAACAAATATTTATATATTTCTTATCAAACAAAGAATTATCAAACTTAATATGAAATTCCTTTATAGAATCAAACTCATAAAACAAATCATATGCACATCTCTGTAATTGATAATTATTTGATAAAAACCATCTAGTTAATAAATTGGAAAGATAGATATCTTTATAATTGTGAATTTCTCTAATAAACGTATCAAAACATGTCATAGAAATATTATATTCATTATTTTCAAAAAATTTTTCTAAGAAAGTAATACTTTTATCATATTTACCATTAACTATAAAACTCTTTAGAACTGAGTCTAAAAGTCGAATCACTTCCTTATCTGCAGACTTAATACACTCACAGACTAATAACAATATTTTTTCAATATCAGCTGTTAACTTATCTTGTTCAAAAAGAAGAATTCTTAGTGCTTCAGAAATAGATTTATTCCCTACATAATAAATATGCTCTTCTAAAAAGTTTAAAAAATGGATTTCAAAAGAAGAAGACTGCTTGTATATTGAAAATATTGTATGCATACCAGCAGCTAATAACTCATCTGAAAAAGAATCTTTAGAAATTTTTTTGATAGTTTGCCAAATTATATTTAAATTACTTTCAGTTTTATATATTATATTACCCAATATAAAGATTAACTCTGATTTTATAGTTTCATTTTCACTATTTAATAACTGAACAAGATAATCTAAATATTCAGACTCACTGATACAAAGGCCTTCAAGAAAAGCTATCTTTAGATATTTAATATTAGCATTAATATTACTTATAGAAAATTCATAGAGTTCTTTTATTCTAAGATAATCTTGTCGACAAAATTGCCTCAATGATTCTAATAAGTTATAACTGACACCAATATTCTCTTCCAAAGAAAAATAATTTATACAAGTTATAATATCTATGACTGAGGCATCTAAATTTAGAATAATTTTTCCGAAAAATTCACTAATAATATAAAAATCAACATTTTCAGTTTCTTCCCCTGAATGATTAAAAAGAGCAATAACATCAACATAATGTTCGTTATGTAACTCTATAAGTGCTTTTGCTATTAAATTTTCTTCTACTCTATCATTTAGATAATTTTCTTGGATAAATTCAAGAATTCTTTTATTATGATATGCACTAATCAATTCTTCTTTAATTACTTTTATATCTACATTCTTCATAATCTCGCTCAATTGTCTAAAAATACACTAAACACTAATAAAAATATTGTTCACACTCCATTAATAGTACTGATAACTCTAAATATACATAAAACATTTTTCTACTAATTCTCGTTTATTTTATAAAAACCTATTTATCTCTGTTAATTTGATAGAATTATTTATATAGATAAACTTAATCTGCTAATAATTTATTATAAAAATAACACTTTAACACAACCAATTCAATTTCTAACAGTTAGAAATAGTATTCCATTTAAACATTATGTTGGAATTTTAACATTGATGAATCAATAAATAGATAATGATAACTTACAATCAAATCATAAGTGTTGTTTATACATATGATGAATATGTTAATTACATATATAGGAAATTTTTTTGAAACATTGCTTAAGTATCTTTATCTTTATTTCATATATAGACTTTATTATGACAAGAAATACTAGAAAAGATTCCAGCATTTTTAGACAAGAGAAGAGTTAATTTATTAGATTATTTCTCAAATACCACTCCACCGTCTTTCTCAACCCACTTTCAAAAGTTTCTTCTGGATGCCAGCCTAGTTCTTTTCTAATTTTACTTGCATCAATTGCATAACGAAAATCATGTCCAGGACGGTCTGCGACAAATGTGATGAGATCTTTATATTCAGCTATTCCATTAGTTTTTTTTGGTGCTAACTCTTCCAAGATCTGACAAATAGTTAACACAATCTCAAGATTGGTTCTTTCATTATTACCACCAATATTGTAGGTTTCACCTATTTTTCCTTCTGTAATCACTTTATACAGTGCTTTTGCATGATCTTCTACATATAACCAATCTCGAATTTGCATTCCATCTCCATAGATCGGTAATGGTGTACCTGAAAGTGCATTTAAAATTATCAACGGGATAAGTTTTTCTGGATATTGATAAGGGCCATAATTGTTAGAACAATTGGTCACAATAGTTGGCAATCCATACGTTCTATACCATGCCCGAACGAGATGATCACTGGAAGCTTTAGATGCTGAATAAGGACTGTTTGGGTGATATGGAGTATTTTCAGTAAAAAGAGAGTTTTTATCTTGTAATTCACCATATACTTCATCCGTTGAAATATGGTGAAAACGAAAAGTATCTTTTTTAGAAAGTGGCAAAGCTTCCCAATAGCGGCGAGAAACTTCAAGCAAAGTATAAGTACCAATAATATTAGTTTCTATAAAAGCTGCTGGACCTGAAATTGAACGATCTACATGGCTTTCTGCTGCCAAATGCATCACAACATCAGGTTGATACTTATGAAAAATGTTATCTAAGGATAAACGTTCACAAATATCAACCTGATCAAAAAAATAACGTGGATTTTTTTGTACCTCAATTAAAGCTCTAGGATCTGCTGCATAAGTAAGTTTATCGATATTAATAACTTGATGATCTGTATTATTAATAATATATCGAATGACGGCAGAGCCAATGAAACCGGAACCGCCTGTGATTAAAAATTTTTTCATGACGAGTTACATAGACCTAATAAGCTCCGCTACAATTTAATACAATTTTTACTGTCTTGAATAAAATTACGAGATCGTTCCAAATAAACCAATTTTTCATTGTCATTTTCTATTTCTCACCGAAAATCATATTGAACATATATAATTCTCTCTATTAAAAACAATTAATTTGCTTTTTCAATAATTATCTCTTTAATGCTTAAATCCGAAACATTTGCATAAGCCCTTAACTCCACATCAGTACAATTTTTATATACTCTCACGTTTTTCAATGTTATTCTATCACTCCCAGAAATAATAGTAGACTTTTTATATTCTATCTTATCACTATTAGAGAATGCATCAACAAAACCAATCACACTTCCATTCTCTACATTATTACCTTCATACGAATAAATATACGTTATATTATATATACCTTCAGATAAAGGTTTATATGGACCATAAATTAATTGTCCTTCACCATCAGAGATAAATAATCCTTTATTATCTGCAGCAAAGACTGAAAAAAAATGTTTATCATTCACTTTTATTGTGTGAATGCTTTTACCTTCTTCAAAATTCCACCATGCATCTAAAGATTCATTAGAACCAGAATTGTTTATATAAGGCATAATGTTTTTACTATAAATCATTATAGTTATGTCTTGAATTTTTATTTCTTTATCAGGTTCACCAACAGATTCAATTACTGTTTCTCTAGAAATATTATCCCATTTACTCTCATCTACAAGAATAAAATTAGCGTATTTCCAACGTGAGGTATCGAAAGACAACCACTTCATTTTAGAAAGATCCGTAGGATTTGCTACAGGATTGACATATATTTTTAATTTAGAATATAAAGTTGTAATATTAGCTAGCCAAAAAGTTCCATAACCATGTGTTAACTTATTATCATTCAATACATTAATAACTTGAGAAAATTTTTCATCAGTATTAAACTTATCAGCTCTCTTTCGTTCAACATTTACTAATGTAATAAGCAAAATTATTACCAAAAAAACTTTCAGATAGATATTCCAATTAATCTTAGAATAGTTATTATTAATTCCATCCCTATAAAAAAATCTAAATTTTACTTGACTTAGCAATATAATTAATGAGAAGAATAAAAAATACATTATCCTTGAAGTATATTCAATACCTTCTTGTATTTTTACATAATCAGTCAATAATAATACCGAAATGTTCAGTATAATCATACATAAAAAAATTTGGTTAATTATTTTTTTAGTTATATGTGGCAAACTATAAAAAAGGCATACCACCAGAAATATAAGTAAAAATATTCTAGGAATATATATCATCACTTCGAAGATAGGTTTGTTAAAAATATCTATTCCAAATAAATACAATATCTCAGCAAAAACAAACTGAATTTTATCTATCAGTTGTTCAAAAGGTATTATTTTTATCACATCATCACTGTAATAAAGCTCAATACCACTTCCACTTTTTCTTAATACAATTTCAAAAATCTTTTCAAGAAAAACAATAATTATAGTAAAAATAAAATTTTTTAATAAAACTGATATTGATTTATTATAAAATTTATTTTTAAGAATGTTTAATATATATATAAATATAATAGATGAGATAATAAAATATAAAGTTAATCTATCTGAAAATATAGCCAGAAAAAAAAGAAAGGATGATATAATTAATTTTAAATCAATTTTAAATAAATTATTCTTAATATGCAAATATGATGTAATATAAATAAATGGAAAACATAATAGTAGAATATCTAAATGTGCGCCAGCAATAATTTTTATAGACTGAGAAAAATAACAAGAAGTATAGATTAATGTGAGAATCAAAAGTATTTTATTATTATCCATTTTATCATTTAGGCTTATTGTCAAATAAACTACCATTGAAACTGTTAAAGCCCAAAGTAATGAAGAGAAAACATATATTAAATTTATATTGTATCCAAATAACTCTCCTAACAATCCATACATTACATCTAAGAAATAAAATGTATTAGTTGATCCATACCACCCATCTAAAAAGATATTACCCGACATAATATCTTTACCAGCAATTACGTAGTAAGCATGGTCAGAATTTACAATCATTATATCTTTTATATAGAAAAAATAGATAAGAAAACTGACGAGAAATATTATTCCCAAAACTATCATTTTTGTCTGTGAGAAAAAATAAATATTATCACTACATATTTTTTTCTTAATCATATTTAAAAACCCAATAACGTTGTAATGTATAATTAAAAATTGTTGCAATTCCTGTTGCCATCAAAAATGAGAGCATTTTGTCATTAATTATATTGAAAGTAATAGAATTTATCCCTGTGTTAATTAGTATATTCAAAAATTGTGAAATCATATATTTAGTAATTTCCGTCTTTAAATAGGAATTTCTCCTTGAAAAACTCCAAAGTTTATTTAGAAAATAATTAACTATCGTGGAAATAGTCATAGAAAAAGCTTTGCTACATAATATGCCAATAGGTTCGAAAAGTAGCATATATATAAATAAATCGAGTATTGTACATATTCCACCTACAATCAAAAATTTTATTATAATTTTATAAGATGATGTTAACATAAATTATATTATAATAATATACTATCAATTAAAGCCAAAAATTTGTATATATGATGCCTTACTTAGTTTTGCAGCATTTAAACCAACTTCTGAATCTTCAAAAATCAATGTATTCTCTGGAGTAGCTGCAGCTATATTCATTGCAAGAATATAACACTCAGGATCTGGCTTAGTGTTACTCACATCTTCTTTAGTAATTATAAAATCAAATAATTCTATATCTCCAAACTTTTCTAAAATATCTAACGTATTATGCCTAGATGCTGTTGTTGCAATGGCCGTAATATATTCATTTTTAATACTTTGAAGAATATGAAAAAGGTGATTGTTTCTTTTTGAATAGTGCAGATATTGCTTATATATATTTAATTTCTCTCTATGAATTCTTTCCATATCACCAATTGAAATTTTTTCAATTATTTCTGGTAGAAAAACTTTATAATTTCTACCATTACAAAATGTTTTAAAATATTGATAATCTATACTAGGACTAAATCCATATTTTTGCATTGCAACCACATAAGAATTAAAATTAACTACTGTCGTATCATATAAAGTTCCATCTAAGTCAAAAACAGCTAGTTTATTTTTTTTATCCATTATTTTCTAATCTCCAAACATCCGCTAACACTTGTAATAAACCAGTATAAAACACTACCGATAATTTTTCATCTTTTCTAATTTTATATGGCATTAATCTTAACCAATGAACAACTTCATGATAATATATACTTAATATTTCTTTTTTATCAAATCTTCTTAAAAGATAATCTCTATATTTTTTATAAATTTTTCCATATATTTCCGTTTTTAGTAATAAGTAATTAACATTATCTTCATCTATGGAAACATTATTCACCATCATCAAAAATTCATAATTACCATGCAAAGACTGTAGTAATTTTGCATAATCTAAGAATGGCGAATCATGTAAATTTCCTGTATTAGGATCAATAAAATAATAATTATCAGGTATTACACTTTTCATAAATTCATATTCACATTTATCTATATCATAAGGGTTAGATAAGCATACAATATTTTCAATAGTTAAATCTCCATGAATATCTGAGTACCAATCGTCCTTAAAAATATTATATAAATGAGAAAACTCAAACATATCTTCATAGAATCGTAATGTTTTTAATTGTTTTCCATTCACTCTAACTTCTTCGAATTTTTCTAAATTCATTATATATTTATTCTTATTTTTTATAATTTCTAAATTCTTATAAATTTTATTAAAAATATATTCTTTTATCTTATAATCATCAGCCTTTCTATTATTTTTAGAATATAATCCAAAGCTAATATCATTCAAAGCTGATTCTAATATGCTCCAGCTATTAGCAATTGGCATAGTGTGTATATACTTAAATAGACCTACTGCACTAGCATAACTATACATATCATATGAACAAAAACTTCCTCCAATTCTCTTATTTAAAATAAGAGGTAATGGTATATCACTTCCATGATGCTCTATCCAATCTACTTGTTCAGCTAATTTCACACCGTCATCATCAAACGCATATTTACGGAAATACATCTGATCATTCTTAATAATTAAGATTGTTGAAGCATTCGAGCCTGCAGAAAAATCTTCAATAATGACTACATTTTTATTCATTTTAATATAATTTTTTATATGCTCTCGATTTTCTTCAGCATAATATATTCGTAAAAAAGCTAACTTATCTGTCTTGCTTAATTGTGGTAATATAATCTTATAATTGAAATTTTTAGAATTCTTAGAATATTTATTGTATGAATAAGAAATCACAAAACAAATAAGTAGTGGACTGAGTAAAAATACTAACCAGAGATATAATATATTATTATCTACTTGATAGACACTTAGACCAGAAAATAGGATCGAAAAAATTTTTAAAACACTATAACTCTCATCATTATAAAATTCATAGATACTTTTAGAAAAAAGTATATAAGATAAAATATAAGATCCCCATATAATGATTGAGTATATAAAAAATTTTATTCTATTAATATTTAAAATAATATCTTTTATTGATGCGATTGATAAATATGATGTGTATAATAAACCAAATTCGATATTTTCATTAAAAATCGTAGAAAAAATTGAGATATATTTTTTTACCCATTTTCTATTAATAACTATTAGCATAGTAATGAATATTACTATACACATAAATACTATATAGTACGAGGCTATATTATTTATATACCCCCCCCCATCTTTTATGTAATTATTAGCATAAAGGGTAAAAATAATAAAAAAGAGTCCAACAGTCAATAAATCAATATACAAATCAGCAATAACTGTTGCTATAGAAAAAGGGTATCCATTTTTTAATTTTCTCCCTGAGATTAATATTCTAACTATATCTCCTAATCTAGTAAGTGGAAAAAAAATATTTAATATATGACCTACAGATAGAGCGTTTAGTAAATTCCCATAATTTGGTGTTTCATATATAGAAATATAAAGTCCCCATCGCCTTACTTTATATAAATGCCCTATAATCATAAAAATAATAGAGAAGAATATTAAAAACATTATATTAACTCCAGATAAGCATCAGATTGTTTAGCAATAATAAATTCATCAGGAACACCAAATGGTACATGAAAGTCAGTTAACATACTTTTTATAATTTGTCTATGCCCAATCATAATATTATATACACCACTCATATAATATTCATTATATCTACAGTTACCTAAATATTCTAATGCAGCCCTCTTGAAGCAATCTACATCCTTAAAATAATAGCAACCACATATAGCTTCATTACTTATCACTTCTTTTTCTACTGTCCTAATAATATTTCCTTCATTATTTTTTTGTATAAAACTATATTTATTGCTATCTGATTTAAAAGTTAACAAAATACCATCTATAGATTCATCTATTCCATTTTTACAGAATAGATTCAATGGTGAACATTTAAAAAGATGATCACAATCATTAAAGACAAGGGGATAATTATCTTTGATTATATCTATACCTTTCATACAGGTAACAACTGCGCCTTCTGTGACATCACTGATTACTTGAATTTTTGCATCAGGAAACTCTTTTATAATTTTAAGATCTATGTCATATTTTTCTACATGTTCTCTTAAAACTATAAATTGTAAGGTTTCTATTTCAATAAATTTAGCAATTGATCTTGTTGCCCAATAAAAAAAAGGCTTTCCATAAATCTCTATTAATGGTTTTGGAATATTATAACCTTCCTTATAAAAACGTGAACCTCTACCAGCCATCGGCATCACAAGATGAATTTTATTTTTTTTCATTTCTTATTTTTCTCTAATTTATTCAGCAAACTACATTCTGATTCTATTAATTTCTTTAACCCATCCTCAATTGAAATTTTCGGAGTCCATCCATATTTTTTCTTCGCATAAGAATTATTACATAAAGTATATTTATTAATTTCATGGCTGAGTATAGACTCATTCATTGAATATTTACCTTCAAATAAACCAGGATACTTTCTCCAAAAATGAGAATTATCTGCAAATTTAGAAGTGATATCTTTACGCATAATATTTTTTGCTATTTCATATAATTCATTAACAGAGTAATTTTGATTAGATGATGCATTTACTATGTCAAAACCAACAGAATCTTGTACTGCTATTGCTAGGTCGATCAGATCTTCTACATAAATATAATCTCGCCTTTGCTCTCCTGTCGAATGAAATATTGGCTCTCTACCATAATAAAGCTCTTTTACCATATATGCCACAAGAGGCGGATGTACTCTTAAACAGTCAACATGTGGTCCATAAACATTTGCTAATCTTAAACAAGTCACACTCATACCATATGTGTCACTATATGATTGGGCAAACCTCTCTGAAACATACTTCGTATTAGGATATATTAAAGTCGGTAAACTTAAATCACTTTCAATACATGGGAAAGTCGTCGAATTTTCATATATAGCATTAGTACTTGCCTGGATAACTTTTTTAACACCATAAACCCTCGAACTCTCAAGTAAATTAACAAAACCAATTACATTCACATCTATAGCATCTTGTGGATGTAATTGGCAATCTGGTAAGGGAGCAATACCTGCAAAATTATAGACAAAATCTATTTCATGTGATTTAAATATCGATTTTATTCCTTCTTTGTCACGGATATCCATATTTATTACATCATGGATAAAATTATGATCATCAAAAATTAAATTATCTTCTCTACCATATGAAAAATTATCAATCAGAATAAGTTCTGCCTGATTTTTCCATAGTCTATGAGCAAGTTGTGAACCAATAAAACCAGCAGCACCAGTGATTAATATTTTCATAGTACTTTCTCTCCTTTCTTAATTTTAATGCTATTTATAAAAATCTTTTTGCTCTGGGAAAGTTTGGATAAAAATCCTTGATTCCAAGAAGAAAAGCCATTTTGTCTCTTAAATAAATTAACTATTTTTCTTTTTACAAGAAATTTTTTAGATATGGCTTCTACATAAATATATAATTCTAAAGAAAAATCATTTGGCATACAGTCAATATTATCAATCAATGATCTGTGAAATAACACGGGTATAGCTCCTATATCATACATATAATGAGTGAAAAGAATACTATTAAAGATTGATTGTCCCATAGTAAATATTTTATCAATAAATGATCTATTTTTTCGTACCCCTTTGATAAATAAAAATTTCTTTCTATTATCTTCTTCTATTACTATATCAAAAAAATACATTAATTCTTCAATAGGTACTTGCATATCAGCATGTATCCAACCAATATATTCCCCTATAGCAACTTTCATCCCTTGCTGAATGCCATATCCATAGCCTTTATTCTCTTCTACATATACTACTTTTATATTATTATATTTCCCATCAATATATTGTCTGAAAATATTTTTACTATCATCCTTAGATCCATTGTCTACAAGAATATATTCAACATTATATGATTTTTGTAAATTATTAATGCGATCTACTAAGTTAAGAATATTAGCCTGTTCATTATAACATGGAATGATAATTGAAAATTGTATCATTCAATTTACTCCTTTTAAAATAAATTTACTGTATGAATATTTCTGATAAGATATCACGCATTTTTCTAAATTTAATATTGCCTAATAACTTTTCTAATTTAACCTTAGAACCTGTTAAAGTTTTAATTTCACCTTTACGAACAAATAATGGATTTACTTTGATATTCATTTTATATCCAGCAATTTCATTCATGATATCAATGACATCTAATAATTTAATACCTTTGCCACTACAAATATTCACAATTTCACTATGAATATCGCTTTCTAGCAATCGTTTATAAATATCACACACATCTTCAACAGAGTTAAATTCTCTTGCTACATCTAAATTACCAAGTTCAATTGTACTTTTTTTCTCACGATAATGTTTAACAATTTTAGGTATCAAAAAATGATCTGCCTGCCCTATGCCTGTATAATTGAATGGTCGAGCAATAATGATAGGAAGTTTATCAAAATAATTTCTTGCTAAACATTCCATAGCATATTTACTCATACCATAATGATTACTAGGTTTTGGATGAAGAGATTCATCCAAAACTTCTAGCCCTTGATTACCATATACGGTTGCACTACTTGCTAAAATAATTTTTTGAATATTTAAATTTAATTCAATCACTGACTCAAGCAAATTTGTTGTTCCAACTGTATTAATAGCATAGAAATCATCATTCTTATCATGAGCAGCAAAAGATATTCCTGATAAATGAATGATAAATTCAGGTTTAACTTTTTCCAGCACAGACTTAATTTGTTGTTTATCTTTGATATCACAAATTGAAACCTTGTCAGAAATATTTTTTACAGATGTTCCATAAACATCATACTTAGCCATTGTTAGGCATGTTTTTAGATAAGCACCTGTAAAACTATCGATCCCAGTAATTAATACTTTTATCATTAAAAACTAAACCCAAATTTATTTCTTCTTAAATCTTCTTTAACCATCATAGAACAAAGTTCTTCAAGAGTACACTTAGGTTCCCAACCTAATACTTTCTTCGCTTTTTCAGGATTACCGATCAATAAATCCACTTCTGCAGGTCTGTAAAATTTAGGATTTACTTTTACTAAAACTTTTCCTGTTGCTTTATCAATAGCAACTTCATTTTCTGCTGATCCTTTGAATTCTAATTCAATATCAACAGCTCTAAATGCCATAGTAACAAAATCTCTAACCGTTTCTGTTCTATTAGTAGCAAGAACATATGTATCAGGTTTATCTGCTTGAAGCATCAAATACATTCCTTCTACATAATCTTTTGCAAAACCCCAATCTCGTTTAGCATCTAAATTACCTAACTCTAAACAATCTAGTTTGCCAAGTTTTATCTTAGCCACAGAATCAGTGATTTTTCTAGTAACAAATTCTCTACCGCGTAATGGAGATTCATGATTGAATAAAATTCCGCTACAACCGAAAATATCATATGACTCTCTATAGTTTACAACCATCCAGTGAGCATAAAGCTTAGCTACACCATATGGACTTCTTGGATAAAATGGTGTCTTTTCAGTTTGTGGGATCTCTTGTACTAGACCAAACATTTCGGAAGTACTCGCTTGATAGAATTTAATCTTTGGATTAACAATCCTAATCGCTTCTAATAAATGTGCACAACCAAGCCCCGTAATATGAGCTGTAGCTAATGGTTGCTCAAAAGACACACCAACAAAACTCTGCGCTGCCAAATTATAAATTTCATCTGGCTGTATTTTTGCAACCATTCTGATGGTGTTTGATTGATCAGTAAGATCATATTCAACTAAATGAAGATTTGGATGATTTTGAATACCCAATTCTTCAATACGCCAAAAATTCACTGATGCCGTTCTTCTGTAAGTACCATATACTTCATAGCCTTTACTTAACAAAAGTTCTGCTAAATAAGCACCATCTTGACCTGTAATACCTGTAATTATTGCTTTTTTCATTTATTGATACCTATTCATATTAAATATACTAGTAAAAGGTTTATTATATACTAGAATATCTATAACTTTAATATAATTGTGATACTATCTTTATTCCTAAATAAACTTCACTTCAAAATTCTTAAAGAAGCAAAACTTAAGCCTAATTTTCTTGTATCATTACTTTGCTGCAAACTTTTTGGGCTAGTTGGTTTTGGAGGGACAATTTTAATAGTAGTTGCATTTTCAATATCATAAAACTCCAATTCATATTTTCTAATACTGGAATCTACTAATTTTAATTTTTTTATTTTTCCTCCAATTTTAACAGTAATAAAATTCCCTACATTTTGATATCCCCCAATTTCTAATTCTAACTTAAAATTTTTAGGTAATGCTTCTTTAAATGCAAATTCTACATACTTATTTAAATTAACATCAGACCAACGTCCCCAATCTTCTAAATATGAAATACCTGACACATTTGCTAAAAAATCTGGATAGCCTTCTTTATTAAAGATAGTACCTTCACTCAAAGTCGCTCTATATCCAAGAATTGTCTTTAATATTATATTTTTAGAACAAACACTTTCATTAAAAGAATTATGGAAATCCCACTTATTAGCATATATTCTATAAAAATAACCTAATTCATGGCATATCATGTAAGATTCATCATGAATATCATCTACATGAAATGCATATGCTTTGATACCAGCTTTGCTCATCTTCAATAAGTCAAAATATCTTTGCTCTAAATTATTCCTACTTGTTGCAATGTATTTAATATTCTTATTAATCAAAAAATCTGTCTTATCTCCTTTAATCTGTTCTATAATTCTCCAAGTTGGCATAGCTTGGATCCCCGCTAGTAAAGCTTCATCCACGGCTTGCCACGTAAACAACTAAAAAGATGTCTTTTCGAAGCTTTCAAGATATATATACCAAATTTTTAGTATCTTTCTTATTCTCAACTTCCTCTTTCGATTGCACATAACTCTTACTTATTAAAAATATTAAATATTTTATTAAGAATTGATCAATAAACTTTCACATATATTTTCAAGTCTTTTTGCAACAATATCATAATAACAATACTCTCGCCATTTATATGCTCTATCTAATATATATTGTGCATTATTATTATTTCTTTTTATATCATCTAATACTTTAATAATACTATCAGCAATCTCCAATGGTGAACAACCTATAGTTTTAAAAACACTATCTCCTAAGTCTTCAAAAATATTGAGTGGTGTAACCATCACTGGTTTTCCAGTAGAAAGACCATATCTAACAGCCGCACTTGATGATTCATTTGTATTTTGATGCGCAAATACAATCAAATCAGATTGCCCCAATAACTCTAAACTTTGCTTATCTTCCAGAAAATTACTGTTTAATGTCACGAATCTATCAAGTGAATATTCCTTGATGTTCTTTCGTATATCTTGTATTAATTGTTTTGATTCTGGAATATCATATTCAGCATTTATTAAATTTAATCTAATATTATATCCCCTCTGGTGTAAGATATACACAGCATCTAATAGCTCTAATAATCCTTTATGTGGTAAGCAGAAACCATAAGATGAAATTATAGGTATGTCATTATCATTAAGTTTTATATTTTTGGATAATCTCAAAACTCCATGAGGAAAAATAGCAACATTACTAACTAAATTAATTTTTTTGAGATTATTCAGATCAGATACCGAATGTACTAATAATCTATCACATACTCTTAATGCATCTTTTATATGGTATAGTTGAAAATTCTTAGAAGGTTCTTTTCCTACAGGATCAACTGTAGAATGCATCATCATAATAACAATCAACCCTTGTTTTTTGCACTTAAATATAAACTCACTCAACTCCTCATGGTTAAAAAAACCATAATTAAACTGAATTACAATAACATTAATATCTAATTGCTCAATATATTTATCAATATGATTGAAATTGTTATATTCTTTACCAATACTCCAACACCTATACACATTCTTTTCATCCACACCTATAATATTCTGTACATTTGGAGCAAAAATAGAAATTTTTGATTTTTTCATATTATTAATCAAATGGCTAGAATAAGTTGCAATACCACATTTTGTATTCCAAGTTGTAATCCAACCAATATTTATATCTGTTTCATCAAAAAAATTATGATTAATATACTCTATGCTATGGATAAAATTATTTCCAACATCCTCCCATTTAAATTTAGAAATTAATAAGTCTCTTCCATTCTTAGCCATTAATTCTCTATCTTTCTTATTAGTTAAAAATGCTAATCTAAGTTTAGCCGAAAGATCTTTAATATTAATTTTAGCCCAAACAGAACCAAATAAATTAAAATGAGTTTTAGCATATTCAAATTCATAATCAACCAACCATGAATTATTATCATTACAAAAATCTAATTGTCCTCCCCAGTTAGTAGTAATGACAGGTAGGCCACTTAGCATTGCTTCCGCCATTGGTAATCCAAATCCTTCCGCTTTACTAGGTGCGACAAGTACATCACATTGTTCATATAAAGATTTTAGAGAAGAATCACTTAAATCTTCATCTATTACAATAACTTCTGGATATTTTTCGTTTCTAATTTTCTGCTCAGAAATTAAAGTTAATACATTATTATGCGGATTCGGAAAAGTCTTAATAATCAATGATACATCATCATGAATAGAAAAAGCTTGACCATATGCTTCTAAAAGTTCATCAACCCCTTTTCTTGGGAAACAAGATGACACATGTAAAAATCTAAATCCTTTAGCACTTAATTTATAATTATTATTAGAAATGACTGTTTTCCAATGAGACGTACCATCATAAATTACTGGTAAATACACTTTCACCCCATTATCAATGAGAATTTTCCTCACATGATATGATGTACACCCAATACCATCTAAATTTAAATTAAAATCACTAACCCAATTTTGTGGAAACCCAGATTCTTCCCAAGCATAACAATGTAAAAAATTTATAAATCCTGTCATATCACTCACTCTTGGAGGATACAAGTTTCTACTCATTATTTCATACTTCTGATAAGCCTCATCAACAGCTCTTAAGTTCAATAATTCTATATCTTTATTCTTATCAAGAAATTCCTTATTTGGTGAAAAATCTCCTGGTCCTTCAGTAGAGTGTAATATTACGGTATGCCCTAAAGAATTGAGAGCTCTTGCAAACTCTCTATTTACTATTGCTAAACTATATGATGAATCAAAAGGACCTTCTAAACGTATCATATGTTTATTACTTGATTTATTCATGATACGTAGTGAAGTATTAAAATTAAAATCAATTACAGAAGCTATCTTACGTAAAGTATCATCATCACTACCTATAGCTAACATAGATATTTTATCTATGATAAAATCTAATGTAACTTGAATTTTATTAGGCTCATAATATATATTTTTCTCTATTATATTGATGACATTTTTAGCACTTATATCCCATGAAAATTTTTGTATTTGTTTTTTATTATGATTCTTAAGTTTTTCCCTTAATTTATCATCAATCAAAGCCTCAGAAATCTTATTTTTTATAGATAATGGATCATTGGGATCAAATAAAGCATCCTTACATCCTATTACTTCCGGAATACTCGTTGTATTTGATCCTATTACAATTGCACCACAACTCATAGCTTCTAAGACAGGAAGTCCAAAACCTTCATGCAAAGAAGGAAAAACAAACAAATCACAATTAGAATAAAGAGCTACTAATTCACTGTCAGTCACATAACCTGTAATAATAAATTGATCTTCATTTATGAAAGCTTTCTTCGCAAAATTTAATAGGATATTCCTATGATAATCGTCTATCTTACTTACTATCACCAGTTTATATCTACTCTTGATATCATCTTCTAACATCCCATATGCACTAATAAGATTTTCAAAATTTTTTCTTATATCAAAACCGCCTGGTGCATACATTATAAATTTACTATCTACATTATATTTATGTAAGATTTCTGTACTCTTATTTTCAGATACAGATGTTTTAATAAATTTTTCATCAATTGAAGATGATATATTATAAATTCTATTAGGTTCTATACTTAAATAATTTATAGCTTCATTTCTTGAACTTTCTGAGATAGCAAATAATATATCTGCCTTTTTCAAATATTCAATCTTAGATAGATAATAATCCGAATAAACCTCATCTCCTTCTAAATATATATTGCTATTTATGTATGGTATGAGATCATATAATATAACCCCTGTCTTTATACTCAGATCAATTTTTTTAATACTAGTAATAGCATCATCAATATGACCTTCAAAAAGACTGGTAAGGATTACTAAATCCGGTTCTAAGCTAGCCAAAAATAGTTCTCTAATTAATTCTGATATATTTCTTCTATCCTCATTATTCTTATCATTACCTCTCACTGGACCTATAGCATTCCAAACTTTAATATTCTCTTCTGGTAATAGATTTCTTAATTCATCTTTAATATGCTTAATTGTATCTGGAAATAAATTAGATAAAGCTACTATAATATTATGAGTAGTATTATTCCTAATGATTGCTTTTACTAAAGACATAGAATATCTACCAATACCTCTAAATCTACTTTCAGTTTGCATGCCTTGTAAATCTATAACTATTCTCATTTTAGTTCTTTTCCTTATTTTCTACTTCTCTTTTTAATCTAAAATATATTCTTCTTGCTCTAGGTGATAAATCGCATTCTGTTATAATACTTATATTATTATCACTATTAGCATCAGCATCATTTTTATATATAACAACATTATTATTATTCAATAGTTTATTTATATAATATTTTACAATAGGAAATTTATTTAAGAATTTTGATAGCATTTTTTCTGCAATAGGATGTTCTTTGAAAAAAAACTTTAGATGAGATAAAGCCTTTATTATTATCCTTCTCGGCCTACTTGTAGGGGAAAATGTGATCCAGTGATATCCCCCTATATATAGCCATCTTATAAATTTACGCAATATTCTAAAAGGTTTCATTATTTTCCAAGAATTACTATTAATAACATTATTATATAAGGTTTCTACCTCAAAAAACTGCTTAAGAAGTGCTTCATTTCTCTCAGTAAGTTTTTGAAACTCAAGATTTAATGTCGTATGCTCTTGATTCAATTTAGACAAATTTACTGTTAATGTTGATATTTCTTGATTAAGTTCTTCATTTTTAGTACTTAGTTCTAAAGCTAAAACATTCGAATTATACTGTTCATTTCTAATAAAACCATCAAAAACATTCGGTGGATATTTAAATGCCTTTTCTAGTTCACTATGTTCATTTGCCACATAAAATCTATTTAAACCATCTGCATAAACAAAACTATAATTAGCTTCCAATAATATATATTCCCATGTTTCATGATTCTCTGTTTGCGTCAATGGGAGAGTTGCTTCTACAACTACTACCCATGGTCTAAAACGTGACCAATCATTACTTAATAATGCTTGTTTTTCATATCCTTCAATATCTACTTTTAAAAAATGTATGTCATTTTCAGGACGATATTCGGACAAGATAGCAGACAACGTTTTGACTTGCACATTTGTTTCATGAGAATGAAACCCACCATGCTCATGAGTATTAATAATGTTTGAGTCTAAAGATGATAACCCAGTATCTTCTATGATATTAAAATTTGAAATCGACTCCTCATTGCTAACAGCAACCATGAGATTAATATCTCTGTCTCTCAATGCAAAATACTGGTTTATGAAATTTGGATTCGGTTCTATATTTATACCATTCCACCCATTATCGTAAAATAATTTTGTAACTGAATCTTTTTCCGGCCATGCGGCTCCAACATCAACATAAAACCCATTTTTAATATTTTTTAATGCACGCCAAAGCATTACATCTTCAAAATTTTGTGCATAACTGATCATCATATTATCCTATTAATTTCTATTTTAGGTTCATTCCACATCAAGCCAGCAAATTGATTTTTATTAATGTTGATAACAGAAAACATTAATGCCATATCTCTCCATTCATAATTTGCTGTTAAGTGGGTATCTTTATCCACTAATGCCGTTTGTATTGAATAACTTCCTAGACCAAAATTAGCTGGGAAATTAATATTAAACTCATATAGTTCATTTTTACGTACATTATGTAAAACTTGCTTCATTAAATATGTATTAGTACCAAAAATAACTTGTCCAAGACGATCTTTAATACCATATCCAAGCACTAATGTTGGTAAATCTTCCCTAACTTCTACTATTATTTTCAGCATAACATCATCGCCAACGCCAACTGTTTCAACAATATCTCCATATTTATCTCTCAATGAGATCTCTTTTACTGTTGCCTCTCCAGTTCCTGATATTGTTGCAATTGAGCCATTGCTTAATTTTTCCTGCTTAATATTACTAGTGGACTCTGATTTCTGTGCAATCAGAGCATTATAATAATCGGTTACCTCTTCTGGTTCCCCATCTTTAATAACTATTCCTTTGTCTAAAAGAATAGCCCTATCACAAAGTGATAAAATAGCCGCTTTATCATGTGAAACAAATAACAAGCTTGTTCCTTGCTCTCTAAATTCCCTAATTTTTTCAAAACTTTTGTGTTGAAAATAAGCATCTCCTACAGATAACGCTTCATCAACTATAAGTATTTCTGGCCTAAATGCTGTTGCTACAGCAAAAGCAACTCTTACTTGCATACCACTACTATATAATCGAACAGGTTGATCAAAATATTCTCCTATTTCAGCAAACTCTTCAATATCATTTATGACTTGATCTACATTTTCATATGTATACCCCATAAGACCTGCCGAATGATAAACATTTTGCCTTCCGGTTAAATCAGGATGAAAACCCATACCTAATTCTAATATTGCTGATATTTTTCCATTTACTGAAATTTTTCCTGTTGTAGGCTTTAATGTACCAGTGATTATTTTTAGTAATGTACTTTTCCCTGCACCATTTTGCCCAATAATGCCTACAGCTTCTCCTGGTTTAATAGAAAAATTAATATTTTTTAAAGTCCAAGTTTCATTTTTTGCATTCGTATTTATCCCAAACCAAGATAAAATTCTATAGAATTCATTTCTATATGTTCTATATGCCTTTCCTATATTATGAACAGATAAAATAGTATCACTCATAGTACATCCGCCATATCTTCATTGCCTTTTATATACATAAATATTGCTAAGCAAACTGTTATTAAAGAAAAAATACTAGGATAAATTAAAAGAGAAAAATCAATATTTTTATCATAAACCATGACATTTTGATAATTTATTACTATCCCAACCATAGGATTGTAATAAAAAAGATGTCTATAACTTTCTGGTAACATATCTGCCACATAAACTACGGGCGTTAACCAAAACCAAAAATTAAGCAAAATGGAAACAATCTGTCCGACGTCTCTAATAAAAACATTGATAATTCCAAGCACCATACCAAACCCTACTGCTAATGCAATAGTCAAGCATAACAATAATGGCAACCAAAGAATATATATGGATGGGATATGTCCTAACAATCCAAATACTAAAAGAATAGCAAAAAACATCAATATATTATTGACAAGAGCGGAACCAATAGCAATCAGCGGTAATGTTATCTTTGGAAATGACATCTTTTTGATCAAATTACCATTATCAATAAAAATATTTAGACTTCGACCAAAAATTTCAGCAAATAATGACCAACACATTGTTCCAGCCATTAGATAAATTGCATAAGCATAACGATTATTGATGCCAGGAAGTTTGGCTGATAACACTGCTGACAAAACTAATGCATAAATTGCAACTTGCGCTAGTGGGTGGATAATCATCCAAACTCCCCCTAAGCGACTTCTAGCAAATCTGCTCTTAAATTCTGTTTTGATAGAACTTACTATAAAAAATCTATATGACCATATATTCTGCAAAAAACTCATTTTCACAATAATTCCAACTTTTTATCTCTAGTTTCTAAGCTTTAGAGCTAACTATGTGTAGATAAACATAGTTAACATGTGGATGATAACAGTAAAATTCCCGTATTATATACTGTAGTTTTTACGAATTCTATTTTTCGATTACCGTAAATCGGATATTTTATATTCACATAGTGAATAGATTGATGTAAGTGACTCCATTTCTAATTCTTTCTAGACTTTTATAATCACTTTAAGCTAAACTTCAAAAAATCACCTGTGTTGTGAGCAATAAATATTATTATGGAACATAAAATCATTGTTAACCTAAATACACTAAAACTTCCTTTGACAGGAATTGGCTATTATACATTCAACATTGTTAAATTTTTATTACAAAAAGATGTTATTATTGTTGGTATACGAAATAATCAAATCCTGACACAGCAACAAATAAACTCGTTAATTCATAGACTATCTTCAACGTCTGTTATTACTCATAATTTTAAACATAGTAATATAAAAAGCTTTATTATCAATTGTATTAAAAAAATGCCTAAAGTTTATTTGGTCAAACATAAGATAGAATCTATTATTTTAAACTTAAAGTTAAAATCTTATGCTGAAAACAATTTCATCTATTTCGAGCCAAATTTTGTTCCATTTAGTTATACAGGAAAAATAATTACTACTATCCACGATTTATCTTTTATTCATCATCCGGAGTTTCATCCTAAAGAACGAGTTAATTACTTGACTGCTCAACTTCCTAATATTATGAAGAATTCGACTAAAATCGTTGTTGATTCAGATACTATTCGTGAAAAACTTATTCATCTTTATCCCAGTTATAAAAATAAGATAATTACATTATATTTAGGTGTAAATCCTGATTTTTGTAGTAATAGAAGAGACGATATTCTATTATCAAAATTAAATTTGAAGGAAAAATCTTATATTTTAAGCGTTTGTACCTTAGAACCAAGAAAAAATCTTTTAAGTTTAGTAAAAGCATATAGACAACTGCCTGAACAAATTAAAAATAAATATCCTCTTGTTCTTGTTGGGCATAAGGGATGGAAAAATTCTGAATTGTTTTCTTATTTAGAAGAGTTAATTATAAAAAAGCAAGCAGTTATCACTGGTTATCTTTCAGACGAAGCTGTAAAAGTTATTTATTCTAGTGCAAAAGTATTCGTTTACCCTTCATTATATGAAGGTTTTGGTTTGCCAATTATTGAGGCTATGGCTAGCGGAACACCTGTAATCACCTCAAATTATGGAGCTATGGCAGAAGTAGCTGGAAATGCAGCTATGCTGGTGGATCCTTCTTCTATAGAACAAATCAGTTCTGCTATAATGCAGCTCCTAGAAGAAGAAAGCCTATATACAAACCTTGTACAATCTGGTTTAAACAGAGCGTCTTATTTTCATTGGGAAAAAACTGTCGATAATCTAATTTCTATTATGAATAACTGATCATGAAAATTGCAATAATACATCATTGGTTAATAAATATGAGAGGAGGAGAAAAAGTTCTTGAAGCATTATGTGAACTTTTCCCTGATGCCGATATATTCACTCATGTTTATCAAGCAAATAAATTTCAAAATTCTATAATTTCCAAACATAGAATTTATACTACTTTTATTGCTAAATTACCTTTTGCTACTAAGCTATATCAATCTTATCTTCCTATAATGCCATTAGCGCTAGAAGAGTTGGATTTATCTGAATATGAACTTATTATTTCTATTGAATCCGGCCCAGCTAAAGGTATTATTCCTGCTCCTGGTGTCCCTCATATTTGTTATTGCAATTCACCAATGCGATATGTCTGGGACATGTATGCTGGATATAAATTGAAAATGGGTAGATTTAAACGGTTCATTTCTGCGCCTTTATTCCATTACATCCGACGTTGGGATCAACTCACAAGTCAACAAGTAACTAGTTTTATTGCTAACAGTCATTTTATTTCTGATAGAATTAAAAGCTACTATGGTCGAACAAGTGAAGTAATTTATCCTCCTGTAAACATTGACGAATTTGAATTATCTGATCACAGCGAAGATTATTATTTAATGCTAGGACAACTTGTCAGTTATAAGAGAGTTGACTTAGCTGTCAATGCATTTAATCAAACAGGAAAAAAACTTATCATTATCGGAGAAGGTGAACAACTAGACACCTTGAAAAGTATAGCAAAACCAAATATTCAATTTTTAGGTTACCAACCAACTGCAAAAGTAAAAGAATATTTGATGAAATGCAAAGCATTAATTTTCCCAGGAATAGAAGATTTCGGTATAGTCCCAGTAGAGGCAATGGCATGTGGAAAACCGGTTATTGCTTTTGCTAAAGGAGGCGCGTTAGATTCTGTCATTAATGATGTAACAGGAATTCTGTTTCATCCGCAAACAGAAAATAGTTTAAATGATGCTGTTTTATACTTTGAAAAAAATATCGAGAAGTTTAATCCAAACGTAATTAGAAAACATGCATTATCTTTTTCTAAAGAAGCTTTTAAAATAAAAATACAAAATCACATTAATAATGTCATTAATCAATAATTTTAAATTACAAATAGATTAATAATACTAAGAAAATTTTAAATCTTGAATACTAATTTAATTATAAGTACAATTCGTTCGTTTTAAATTTTGAATGGAAATATTATTTATGTTTATCCCTGTTATTATGGCTGGAGGTTCAGGCTCCAGATTATGGCCTTTATCTCGTTCAATGTTCCCTAAACAATTTTTATCTTTAGATGATAAGAATTCTTTAACGATGCTACAGGCTACATTAGATCGTGTACAAAACATGTCAACATTAGATCCAATCATTATTACGAATGAGCAACATCAATTTATTACTGCTGAACAACTACGTGAATATGGCACAAAATCAAAAATTATTTTAGAACCTGTAGGACGGAATACAGCTCCAGCAATTGCATTAGCTGCATTTGAATCGATTAAAAATGGTGATGACCCTATCTTATTAGTATTAGCAGCAGATCATATTGTATTAAATAAAGAATCATTCCAACAATCTATCAAATATGCAATTCCACAAGCAGAACAAGGTAAATTAGTTACCTTTGGAATTGTACCTACGGCACCAGAAACTGGTTACGGTTATATACATAGAGGACAATTGATTTCAGAAGAAGCATATGAAGTTGAAGAGTTCGTTGAAAAGCCTAATCTAGAAATTGCAAAAGAGTATGTTGCTTCTAAAAATTATTATTGGAATAGTGGCTGTTTTATGTTCAAAGCTACTACTTATTTAGCTGAGTTAAAAAAATTCTCACCTGAAATTTACAACTCTTGTGAATTGGCATATCAAAAAACTACTTTCCAATCTGACTTCATCTTTATTAATAAAGAAGGATTTTTAAAATGCCCTAGTGATTCTGTTGACTACGCTGTTATGGAAAAAACAGATAAAGCTGTCGTTGTACCTATGGATGCTGGTTGGAGTGATGTTGGTTCTTGGTCTGCTCTTTGGGAAGTCTCAGATAAAGATAAAAATCAAAATGTGCATCGTGGTGATGTAATAACTAATAATTCATCTGGTTGTTATATATATGCACCAAATAAACTTGTTGCTGCAGTAGGACTTGAAAATATTGTTATTGTAGATACTAAAGATGCAGTTTTAGTCGCAGACAGATCAAAAGTACAAGAAGTAAAACAAATTGTGGAAAAACTTAAAAGTGAAGATCGAAGAGAATATCTAGAACATCGGGAAGTCTATCGTCCTTGGGGAAAGGCTGATTCAATAGATAATGGTCATCGCTATAGAGTTAAACGTATCACAATAAAACCTGGTGAAAGTCAAAAAACTCAAATTCACTATCATAGGGCCGAGCATTGGATTGTAGTCGCTGGAACGGCAAAAGTTACAAAACATAACGAAGTCAGTTTATTAACAGAAAATCAATCTATTTATATTCCAGTAGGCGTGGAACACAAAATAGAAAATCCAGGGAAAATCCCATTAGAATTGATTGAAGTTCAATCTGGTAGCTATTTAAATGATGATGATATTGTAGTATGTGAATAAGAAACTGTTCATAGTTGTGAAACTAAATATATGATTTGGCAATAAGGTGATTATATATAATCACCTTTATATTATGTTCGATAAAACTAATTATTTGTTATTTTTAAATATGTTAAAAATATAACCTCTTATATAATTATGTATAGATTCTTTTCTCATAGATCTCTAATAATTTGTACAGATTTTGTACTTTTTTTATTGCCTTTTTTTATTTCTTGTTTCTTCTTCAGATTATCTGGAGTAGATATGTCAGCTTTTATACCAATATCTGACTTTTCTGAACGAGTAACTATCCATACATTCCTCGCTATTTTATGTGTTGCATGGTTCTGGTTTCGCTTGCGCCACTACACTTATAGAAAACCTTACTGGTCTGAGTTAAAAGAAATTATTCGTACACTACTGATTTTTGCTACGTTTGAACTAGCAATTATTGGTTTTTCTAAATTATTTTTCTCACGTTATTTCTTTGGAATAACATGGCTGATTACTCTAATACTTTTCCCATTAGGACGTTTTTTTCTAAAAAAATACTTAATAAAAACTGGGGTTTATTTAAAAGATACTGTCGTAATTGGTACTCATCAAAATGCATTAGATGCTTATAATGCTTTAATGAGTGAACCCTATTTAGGATTAAGAATAAAATATTTTGTCAATGTTAATGATTATGAAAACGAAACGGATATGATAAAAACTTTATCTGTTCCAATCATAAATGCACAACAAATTAACATTCTTGATCTTGTAGAGAATGAAACTACACAATTTATTATTGCATTAGAAGAACATGAATTAGAACAACTGGACTTATGGTTACGTTTTTTGTCCAAGAGTGGTTGTCGTTCTGTTTCAATCATACCAACTATGAGAGGTATTCCCCTCTATGGAACTGATATGTCTTTTTTATTCAGTTATGAAGTAATGCTATTACGCGTTCATAACAATTTAGCAAAATTATCGTCTAGAATTTTTAAACGGACTATAGATATTATTGGTTCTATTCTATTGATTATCATCTCATCACCATTACTGATTTTATTATATCTACTTATTGCAAAAGACGGCGGCCACGCAATATATGGACAAACTCGTATCGGTAGAAACAAAAAAGCATTCAAATGTTTAAAATTCCGCTCTATGGTTCTGAATTCACAAGAAGTTTTACAAGAATTACTGAGAAATGATCCTGCTGCAAAAGCTGAATGGGAGAAAGATTTTAAGCTAAAAAACGATCCTCGGATTACCAAAATAGGTAAATTTCTAAGGACTACTAGTTTAGACGAACTACCACAATTATTTAATGTTTTAAAAGGAGAAATGAGTTTAGTTGGCCCTAGACCCATTGTACGTAGTGAATTGATCCGATATAAAGATGATGTTGATTATTATCTAATGGCTAAACCAGGTATGACTGGTTTATGGCAAGTAAGTGGTAGAAACAATGTCGATTATAAAACCAGAGTATATTATGATGCATGGTATGTAAAAAACTGGTCTATCTGGAATGATATCGTTATCTTATTAAAAACAGTTAAAATTGTTTTTAATAAGACAGGAGCTTACTAATTTCTATTGAAGGAGTGTCAAATGTTACCAAGCACTATTCGAGCTATTCCTATTATTACTCTTTTCGTTTCAACTATTTCTGCTGCACAAACCGTCGATATTCAGTCATTATTTAATTCTGCAGTACAAGAAAACAGAGTTGGTTTAGCGAAAAAGACCAAACTCGTTGATGCTCGTCCAGCTAAATTAGATGAAGTTGTTGTAACTATTATTAAAAATGAAGGGAAGGAAACACAAAGTTCTCCAGCAAAAGCCGGTGATATGGTAGTGAAAAATCGTTGTCCGGAAACTGGTAATGAAGAAATCTTAGTATCAGCAAAAAAATTCGTACAGCGATATGAAGGACCACTAACAGATAAAAACCCTAATTTAAGTAATGAATGGCAAACTTATCGCCCTAAAGGCAATGAAATGGAATATTTCATAGTTACAGCCAAAGAAGGCCAATTTCAATTCATAGCACCATGGGGAGAAGAAATGAAAGCTTATCCTGGCGATGCTATTGTCAGAGTACCAACTGATCATAAAGATACTTATAGAATCGCAAAAGCTGCATTCAATTGTACTTATGAAATTATTCGACCAGCAAAATAAGAGAATTTAATCGCTCTCCCTTTTAGATTTTTCTTTTAATGTGTATAATTACGCGGTTTTAAGTAGCTACCGATGGTAGCTTTTTATTTGATTAATCCATTATTGTTGTTAACTTTTAGAGGAAACATGGCAAAAGAAGATAGTATTGAAATGCAAGGAACCATTTTAGAAACCTTGCCTAACACAATGTTCCGTGTTGAATTGGAAAACGGACATGTGGTAACAGCTCATATCTCAGGGAAAATGCGAAAAAACTACATTCGTATTTTGACAGGCGATAAAGTTACCGTTGAAATGACGCCTTATGATTTAAGCAAAGGTCGTATTGTTTTCCGTAGTCGTTAAACTGAAAATCACTCTCCTTGTAATTACTACAAGGAGAATATTTAATCTGAAGTCTTATCATTAGTAATAATTAAGTAATATATTCTTGAGTACTTTGCTATGAATCTTACGTATCATCACTACTTAAAAAATTTTTCAAATCTAGTTGTTTGTTACTTTTTTATTACTCTTGTTATTTTGCCTAAGGCTTATGGCGTAGGAATAATTTTACCTATTATTGCTATTTTTTTTATCTTTACTTCTCTAATCAAAGATAGAACTTTTCCTAAAATAAATCAGGACTATTATTATTTTTTATATCCTTTTATTATTTATTTTATTCTCTATATTTTTTGTATTCTATTTCATCAAGATTCTATTAAAGTTTTAGATGGACCAAGTCGAGCCTTATTTTTCTTATTAATATTTTTTATTCCATCTAATTACACTATTTCATTAAAAATATTATTATTTAGTATCCCATTTGGTGGAATTGCAACTGCTATTTATGCAGTTTATCAAAAATTTATTTTAAACTACGATCGAGCACTCTCTGATACTACCTATGTTATTCAATCTGGTGATATGTCTATGTCATTAGGTGTATTTAATTTGGTTTTGATGTTTTATTGCTGGCAAAAAAGACAATATTATTTAGCTTTATTTTGTGCATTTGGTTCTTTAGGCGGTATGCTAGGTAGCTTTCTCTCTGCCACTAGAGGTGGATGGTTGCTAATGCCTTTTATTGTAGTTATTTTGTTTTACTTAAACAGAAATTCTTTATCAAAAAAAATTATTATTGGTTTCTTAACTTCGTTAGTTCTTATTTTTATTACTTTATTATCTATTCCATCCACAAAAGTATTATCTCAAATTGAAAATGCACGTACTGAAATTAGAAATTTCGGACAAGAAGAAAATGCAGGTACATCTGTGGGAGCAAGACTGGAACTTTGGCAAGCTTCATTAATATCAATTCAAGAAAAACCAATTTTTGGTTGGGGACATGAAGGAGCAAAAGAACAACGTAAACTCCAAGGTTCACAGGGTATCCTTGCACAATATCCTGCTAGTTTAGGGCATGCCCATAATCAATATATTAATGATACTTTAGAACGAGGTGTTATTGGTCTATTTGCCTTATTAGGTATTTTTCTTTTACCTCTATGGCAATATTTTAAGGCTTATCGAGAAAATAACGATCATTTAGAAATTAAATTACTCGCCACTCTAGGTATTATTCATATTACATCAGTAATGTCTTATGGATTAACCCAAGTCTTTTTTGCCCACAATTCAGGCAATATGTTTTATTTCTTTTTGACAGTATTATTTTATGCAATGATTCTAAATTATAAAAATAATGTTATTAACCCCAAAAACATATAATCATTATTCAGTAGTAGTACAATTTAAAAATTGCGAAATAAATAAAAGTGATAGGAAGAATATTTAATGTAAACTGGCACTCTTCCTATCTACTCCTCCCCCCCCCCTCCTCATTGAAATCTAGATAACTTGATATTTGAAGTCAGGGGAATAAATTCGCTTAATATGAAAGATAGCAAGCCATTAATCCCTGAATGTCGAAATTGAACAATCCAAAGTATTAATGAATATTAAAAGTACGGCAACTCAATAACATACTTTCGTGATGTTTAAAATAAAAATCAATGACTTGTTGTTCAAATGTTTGAGTATATTTAATCCTAAAAAATCTGCCTTCTGTTTGTTGGATAATAAACCCTACTTTTAAGTACAGATCAATAAATCTAGGCATTGCTAACCTTTAAATAACTTTCAAACCTTTTCCTATGGCTTCAGATAAATCATTCAACATCGCATAACGTTTACGATACATTGAACGCTTATTGCTAGGAATATCTTCTAGCTTTTTCATTTCAATTTGCAGCGGTAGTTGCCAGTATTTTTGCAACTTTCCACCACTTTCTTGAAATATTACATCATAATTGACTACATAGCGCTTGTTGCGGAAAAAGCGAGATTTATTCTGATATTTTTGTGGAATACCTAACAGTTGCGAGTAACCCAAATGGATAGTGAGTGCTTTCATCGCTTCAATCATAAGATAGGCTGGGCGTAAACCATGACATTTTTTAGTTAACAGCTTAACAAATTCTTTTGAACCTTTGCAGTTTGCTCCTTGAATCACCGCTATCAATAACGCATTGTCCACCTTGCCAAAAGTGAGTAAATACATTAACTCATCACTTGGCTTATGGAGTAATTCCAATGCCCAGTAACCTTCCATTGGTTGATGATTATTTAGCGTCAAAATCAATTCGAAATCGGGGATCACTTCACCGAAGTTGATAGATTGCTCCCACAGTGGTTTCAACCCAAGTGAAGTAAATTTCTGTGGAAGAAAAGTAAGATTATCGCAAATTGTATCAAAACGTTGTTGTGTACTAAAACGCTTATCTAAAAAACGATGTGCCACAGGATAACTCCAGTCTGCACGAGGATTAAGTAACTCTACTAACCAAGAATGCTGATTAACAAACCGAGTAAACTTTTTAATGCTATGATAATGTATTAAGGTTCTCAGCTGAAAACGAAAACGTTTTAATCGGTAAGATTTATTTTCTCGATCAGGATAAATAGAAATTGGCTGCGGCCATTGATAATAATTATTCGACATAGCTATAATTTTTTTTCCAAAAAATTCCTATATTTTCTCATAAATCACCAAGAGTTGCATTTTTTTGTCCATTGGTTCGTTATAGAATAAATACATTTACTCACCAACGCACAAAATATTCATACGTTACCATCAGACAATGGCTTGAAAATATCATAATGTTTCAAGCTATGTTATAGGACGTAAACTGATTACTCTCTCCTCGCAATAACTCCATCAATTTTACGTGAATAAACAATTTATCTCTCCCTACAGTAATTTCTTCTAATACACCAATATCGCATAACTCTTTTAAATATTTTGAAGCTGTTTGGCGCTTAGCTATTCCAGCTTTCTCTAAATTTAATATTCGCGTATAGGGTTGTTCAAATAACAAATCTACCAATTCTCTTTGATAAATTTGTGGTAATCTATTCTGAATATAAATCTTTGTGTCTTCTAATAATGCTCTTATTGCTTCAATTTTTTTAACTGTCCAAATTGCAGTATCTTCAATTCCTTTTAAAATATAAATAATCCAATCTTGCCAATTATTATTTCTAGTAACATTCAATAACAAACGATAATAATCGCTTTTATTTTGGATAATATAACGACTTAAATAAAGAATTGGCAGGCTTAATAAGCCTTTATCAATCAATAATAAACTATTTAATATTCTTCCTGTTCTGCCATTTCCGTCAGTAAAAGGGTGAATTGCTTCAAATTGATAATGTGCAACTGCAAGTATAATTAGTGGATCAAGCACATCATTTTGGTGAATAAACTTTTCCCAATTAGCCAATTTATCTCGAATAAGTTGTTCACCAACTGGTGGCGTATAAATGGTTTCTCCTGTTAATCCATTACGCAATGCCGTACCACTTACTTTACGAATATCCATCTCTCTGCCTTTAATTTCACTACATACTAAGACAGCTGTTTTTGTACAAAGGGGTAATCTTTCTAAACTTTTGTATCCAGCAAATAGTGCTGTTCGATATTGTAAAGCCTCTTTTGTAGCAGGATCATGCTCCTCATGATCAAACTGCAAAGATTGAAACAACTTATCTGTTGTCGTCATAATATTTTCAATTTCACTACTCGCTTTCGCTTCCATAACTGGTAATGTATTAATCAGCATAGATTGATTAGGTATCAATTCTGCAGCTTGTTTTAACTCAGCTAATGCAGCTCTCGCTAAGATAGTTTGCTTTAAAATTTCTTTGGTTTCTAAATCTTCTGATGGCGGTAATTCAGGGAGTAAGTTATACGCAATTTCAGGATTCCAAGTTGTCATCTTTAAAAATTCCAATTTTTTAAACATATTTTCAGTATATGTTTATGCAATAAACATATCAACAAAATATGTTTAAATTTTTCGATTTTTTAAACATATTGTTTATATACCACCAAAAAAAACAACCTCACACTTAAACAGTATGAGGTTGTATAAAAGAATTAACTAATTGAAAAACTTAAAAATTATGCTTCATTTTCTTTTCTATTTTCCAATGTCTCCGGCACTAAATCCAACTTAGCCATTAACATTTGGTCGTGATCTTCTTCGTTATTGCCTGTTACCAATAACTTATCACCATAGAAAATGGAATTAGCGCCAGCCATAAAGCACATTGCTTGCATCGCCTCTGGCATTTTATGACGACCAGCAGAAAGGCGGACATAACTTCTTGGCATCGTAATACGAGCAACTGCAATCGTGCGTACAAACTCTGTCCAATCCAAATCTTCCGCTTCCATCATTGGTGTCCCTTCCACTTTCACCAACTGATTAATTGGCACAGATTCAGGTTGCGGATCGAGGTTCGCTAAGCTCGCAATTAATCCCGCACGCTCTTTGCGTGTCTCATTCATACCAACAATACCACCGCAACAAACTTTCAAACCTGCTTGGCGTACTTTACCTAAAGTACTAATACGATCTTCAAAACGGCGTGTACTAATTACATCGTGATAATGCTCTGGCGCCGTATCAATATTATGGTTGTAATAATCTAAACCTGCTTCTTTTAACTGTTCTGCCATACCATCTTGCAATAAACCAAAAGTACCACAAGTTTCTAACCCTAATTCCTTTACCGCTTTAATAATCGCAGAAACTTTTTCAATATCTTTTGGTTTCGGACCACGCCATGCTGCTCCCATACAAAAACGCCCTGCACCACGCTCTTTAGCAATTTTGGCTTTAGCGACAATATCCTCAATATCAAGTAGTTTTTCATTTTGTACCCCAGTTTGATAGCGTGCTGACTGAGGGCAATAACCACAATCTTCTGGGCAACCGCCAGTTTTAATCGACATTAAGGTAGAAAGTTGAATCGCTTGCGGATTGAAATTTTCACGATGGACTTGTGCTGCACGATAAACTAAATCAAGGAAAGGCGTTTCAAATAATGCTTCTACTTTACATACTGACCAATACTCTACTGTTGGATGTGGCGTAATAGAAGGCACTTGAATTGTAGTTGTTGTCATAACGTATCCTTTTGTTATTATCCTTATTAATCGCAAAGTTCAACTTTGCTAACAAAGTGCCATATTCTAGCGACTGTTTTCCCGATCTACCAAATAATTTTCAGAGATCCTACCATTATCAATACGAATAACTCGATCCATAATGCCAATAACTTCACTTAATTGATGAGTCACCAGTAATAAGCACAACTTTTTCTCCGTACAAATCTGATTCACTAACACCAACATCTCTTGCCGCAACTCGGGATCAAGTGCAGAAAACGGTTCATCTAACAATAAAATCGGACAATTACGCAATAATGTTCTCGCTAAGGCAACACGCTGTTTCTGCCCGCCAGATAAAGTTTCTGGTAAACGCTTTAAATACTCTTGCAAACCAACCTGCTCTGCCACTTGTTCAATAGCTTTCTGTTCTTGTTGATTAAGCGATAAACTTGGTTTTAAACCTAATGCAATATTCTCTGCTACGGTAAGATGGTTGAATAGATTATTATCCTGAAATAGCATCGAAATCGGGCGTTGATGCGGCTCTGTTGTCGTATGATTTACACCATCTAGCCAAATTTCCCCTTGTGCAACCTGCTCAAAACCGGCAATTAAATTAAGCAATGTCGATTTCCCTGCGCCACTAGCGCCAATTACCGCCGTTTTTTCACTTGCTGCTAACTCTAGGTCAAACTCCATTGGCATTGGTGGATAAGCATATTTCACTTGTTTGAGATTAATCATTGCCTTTGCTCTGTTCCGTAAATAAGAAAATTAAGAAATAAAAAACCAATAAAATCATTGCTGTTACTGCTGCGCCATCATGCTGGTAATGCCCTAATTGTCGGTACAATAATAGTGGCAAAGAAGTAAAACTATCATTACCAAATAAAGCGATTGCAGTAAAATCACCTAATGAAATAGCCGCTGCTAAAGCAAAGGCTGAACGCAATGGCTTTAATAATGTTGCCTTTTCAACAACTCGCCAACGTTGCCAACCACGAATATTGAGTGATAAACATAAACGCTGATAATTGAGCACATTGTTATAAAACGCCGGTGTTAAAAGTTGTAAAGCAAATGGCATTGCTACTAATGCATTACATAAAGCCACTAACAAAAATAGTGTCACAATATCCGCATCAATTTGTCCTAATAATAAAAACAATCCGGTAGCTAAAACTAATGTCGGAATCGCCAAAATAATAGTGCCAATATTTAATAACAGCTGGCTACTCGCCTGCTTTCCTCGCCAATAAAGTTGTCTTGTTGTTAGCAATAATGCCACTGTCAATAGTAAACATAATATTGCTGCCGTTGGCGCTAATAATAGTGAGAATAGTATCGCCTGCCATAATTCTGGTTGTAATAGTTGTTGCCAGAATTGGCGGGCAGTTAATCCAGCAATCAACGTTTCCACTAATGGCGTAATAATAAACAATCCTGCCAAGATCAAAATCAAACAATGCCAGTAACGTTGTTGCTTCGATAACGGTAAACGCCAATTTTGCTGTGATATATTGCCCAACTGTTGATAACGTGCAAAACGGCTATTAATCGTAAACAACACAAAACAGAAGAGGAACTGTAAAATTGCTAATAATGCTGCGGTTTCTAATTCAAAATCAAAAGTTATCGCTTGGTAAATCGCCACTTCTAATGTGGTATATTTTGGTCCGCCACCTAAAGTTAATACAATGGTAAAGCTGGTAAAACAGAGCAAAAAAATCAGTCCAAATAGACTAAAACAAACCGGTTTAAGAAACGGTAACTCTACCCAACGAAAAAAACACCAACCGCGTAAATTGAGTTGAGCAGCAAGTTTAAATTGTGATGGTGATAACTGATTTAGCCGTTGATGTAACACTTTGGCACTAAGCGGAATATTAAAAAATAAATGAGCTAATAAAATCCCGCTTAAACCATAAATATCAGGAAGTTGCCAGCCAAATAAGCGTAAGAATTGATTTAGCCAGCCATTAAAGCCATATACTCCTAATAAGCCAAAGATCGCAACTAAGGCAGGCAAAACATAAGTTAATGAAAAGATTTTTAATAGCAATGCCTTACCCGAGAACTCTAAATAAAACAATGCTCTAGCTACTAATAAGCCAAATACAATTGAGAGTAAAGCTGAGAGCCCTGCTTGATAAAAACTAAATACAATTACTTGTTTTAAATAAGCATTTTGTAATAATTCTGCCCACTGTGAAAATTGGCTATATTGCAATAAATGCAACAAACTGCCGCCATAAATGACGGCAAGAATGATTAAGACAGTAACGCCTGAAAACCAATAAGAATAACGACTAATTTTGCGCATTATCGTCATTATTTAGCTAAAGCATTTTGCCAAACCGATAACCACGCTTTCGCTTGTTGATGGGTTACTTTTGTCGTATCTAACGTTTTCTCTGATAACACTTGCTGACGTAATTGATCATAATGAGGTTCAATAGCCGCAGCAGTTACCGCAAACATCACATTACTTTCGCTAATAATTTTTTGTGCTTCTGGACTAAGCAAAAATTGCAAAAATTGATCGGCTAATTTGCCTTGTTTACTCGCTTTTAATTTTGCAGCAACTTCAATCTGTAACACATTACCCTCGGCAAAAACAGTTGCTGCATACTGATCTTTTTGTTCATTGAGTAAATGATATAGCGGTGAAGTTCGATAACTTAACACCACATCACTTTCCCCTTTTAAGAAAGCGCCATAAGTATCTGTCCAACCCTTGCCCACTGTAACCGTATGTTTAGCCAATTTTTGCCACGCTGCTGCTACTTGGTCTTGCGGATAAACTTGATTCATCCACAATAATAAACCGCGTCCAACGGAGCTAGTACGAGGATCTTGATAAATAACCCGCAAATCTTCACGTTCCACTAACTCTTTTAAACTTTTCGGAGGGTTAGTTAATTTCGTTTTATCATAAATAAAAGCATAACTACCAAAATCATAAGGAATATAAGTTTGATCTTGCCATGATAGCGGCAGCTTTAATCCTGACAAATCGACTGAAGAAGTAGCAAATAATTTCGATTGCGTTGCCGCTTCTAATAAACTTTGATCAAAACCTAACGCTACATCAGCCTTACTTTTCTTCCCTTCTAAACGTAAACGATTGAACATCGTGATACTGTCATCAAAAGCGATAAATTTCAGATCACATTGACAATTTTTTTCAAATAGTTGTTCTAATTTTGGACCAGGACCCCAATCAGAGGCAAAAGAGTCATAGGTATAAACATTTAATGTTGGTGCGGCAAATGAAACGGTGCTAACAGTTAAAGCGCTAGCAACAATAATTTTTTTGAACATGGTAACTTCCTATTTCATAACATAACTGCAATGAACAGGATTTTGAATAGCAGTAACGTGCTTCTCAAATCCCTCCGCTGCGACTAATCAGTTCAGGTTCGACGGGTATTATCTCAGCCTTACTCTATCAATATTCTTAATAAAATAATGCACCCCGTTGAGAACGGCAGTTACTATACGAAATTGTGCTTAATTAAACAATCCTTTCTTACATCCAATTTAATTGTTTTAAGATGACAATACCAATGGCAGAGCTGATAATTGAACCAATAGTAGTGATACCAACAATATTGGCAGCAGTTTTCGCATTTCCGCCCATACTACGTACCATTGGATAACTCGCTGCTGCGGCTGGTGTTGCTGTCATCAAAAAAATCACGCCTAAACCTAAACCCGTTACGCCACATAAACGCGCAACTAATACTAATACAATAGGTGCAACAACCACACGCCCAATACTCGATTGAAATGCAATTTTTGATGAAGGATCCATACCTCTAAAATTTAAACTTGCTCCCGTACATAACAATGCTAATGGCAATGTCATTCGTGACAAGTAATCACCCGTACTAATTAACGATTTTGGAATAGTAAAACCTAACTTACTGATAACTAACGCTACCATAATCGATAAGATCAATGGATTTTTGATCAATTGTTTCAGAATGCTAGAAAAACTTGGTTTTCCATTATCAGATAAGGAACGACTTAATGTAATCACTGCTAATACGTTATAAAGTAATGTAATCAACGCAGTATAGACTGATGCAGCGGCAATACCGCTAGAACCATAAGCATTAGCACAAAGCGATAACCCAATAATTCCACTATTACCACGAAAGACGCCTTGCACAAAAGTACCACGCTCACGTTTATCTTGAATAAATTTTGCGGCAAAAATTTCACCTAACACAAAGATAAGTAAGCAGCCAGCATACCCTGCAACAATAATTTGTAGTTGAGCGCCATAATCAGTCGGATTTTCGATAATACTTAAGAATAACAACGCAGGCAAAGTGATATTGAACACTAATTTGGAGCCTTGTTGACAAAATTGATCATTAATCATTCCAACATGGCGCAGATAAATACCTAGAAATAACATCAAAATATTAGGCAGCGTAACACCAATCGAGAATGAGATAGAATCGAGAAACCCATCCATTGCGACATTCCTTGTTAATATATTGTAAAAATTAATATGCTAGAAAATTTTTATAGCAAAGAAAAGAGAAAGGAATAAACAATATAAAAAGCTGTATTTCTTAGCTCTAGGCAACCTATGTTACCACTATTGAAATACAGCTTAAATTTAAAAATATCTATCGGTCAGATAATAATTATCTTATTTCTTTAGATGTTGGCGCATTCTTAAATTGATCATCTCAACGCAAACCGAGAAGCCCATTGCAAAATAGATGTAGCCTTTTGGAATATGGAATGATAGACCTTCACCAATTAACGATACCCCAATCAAAATTAAGAAAGAGAGTGCCAAAATTTTTAACGTTGGATGTGCTTCGACAAAATCGCCAATTGGTTTTGCCGCAATCATCATTACTCCAACCGCTAAAATAATTGCAATGATCATAACTTCAACATGATTTGCCATTCCTACTGCCGTAATTACAGAGTCTAATGAGAACACAATATCCAACAAAGCAATTTGAATTAATACTGCTAAAAAACTCACTTTTTTTGGTGCTTTTTGTTCTTCTGTTGCACTCTCTTCCATACTATGGTGAATTTCTAAAGTACTTTTTACCAATAGGAATAAGCCTCCTAACAGTAAAATCAAATCACGTCCAGAAATAGCATAGCCGGCAACCTCAAATAATGGTTCAGTCAAACGCATAATCCATGCCAATGACAACAACAACAAAATACGTGTTCCCATCGCCAAACTTAGCCCTAAAATACGTCCTGACTGACGTTGATGAGCTGGTAAACGCCCAACTAAAATACTAATAAAAATAATATTATCGATCCCTAAAACGATCTCTAATGCAGTTAAGGTAAATAAGGCAATCCACGCTTCCGGACTGCTAATCCACTCCAACATAAATGCTCCTTTAATGACTCACTAAGCTAAAAAATAAAAGCGTCATACTATACCGACTAATCAGATGGAAAGGAATATTTCCCCAGCTGAAAATTTCGCAAAATTTGTGCGGTAAAGTTTTTGCGTAAATAAAAGCCTAATGGCAAAGTATCAATTGTTTCCCCCTTTTCCCCAACACCTTTTGTTAATACTTTACTGTTGGCACCTTTCGGACGTAATTGCAGTACCTCGCCAATCCGCGCAGTAATTTTTTTCACATCACCTAATACAATCAATTCCATCAACTCTTCCCAATCCTGCCGTAGCTGATTTTCTTCCTCAATTGATGGCTGCCACAAAATAGGTTGACCGACACGTCGTTCACGCAATGGAATGGTACGTTCGCCTTCTACAGGAATCCACAATACTTTTGATAATTTGTAACGTACATGAGAACATTCCCATACAATGCCATGATTATCTGTTAATGGTGCTAAACAAACGAAAGTCGTTTCTAGCGGTTCACCATAACGATTAATCGGGATAGTTTTTAACTCAATGCCCAATTTGGCAAAATCTTGTTCCGGCTTACTACCCGCTTGTGCACCTAATGCACATTCAATCAAAGTACCAACCCACCCTTTATCTCGTCGTAAATTTTCCGGCACAGGTTGCCCTAATTGTTGCGCAATATCAGCCAGCGTTCTCCCCGCTAATTGATATGCTCGCTCCATTAATTGTTGTTCCGTTATTGGTGGTTTCATCACCACTCCTTATTAAAAGCTCAAAAAATAACCAGCATTTTTTCAATTTTCTATTTTTTCAACAGAATTTTATAACAATATGATTTTACAAGATTTTTATTTTTATCAATGTCTAAAAAAACAACAGCAAATAAATTATACGTGAATTTACGCTTATTCAATCACAATTTTATCCACAATTTCTCTGAATAACTCACACCCTGAATAAATAAACAGTATTGATTTTTTTAAATTTAACAATTGATTAAAAACAAAAAGACATTTTATTAAATTTTTATCTGCTTTCATGATGTGGAGAGATATTTTTTAAACAATTAGCCAAAATCAGTGGAAAAAAATTTTTTTCTTAAAAATCAAAAACAAAAATGGCACTTTCATTTATCCACACAATTTAAACCACAAAATTCCACAAAGTTATCCACAATTGATATGACAGTTAAATTTTATTTTTTCACTGAAAACAATTCCTGTCGAGTTTTACAACAAATTCAGTTAAAATTAAAAAAATTTTGAAGGCTTACTTTTCTCTATAATTATAAGGACTATAAGGCAGTTAAATATATGTCAACAATTGGAAGAATTCATTCATTTGAGTCGTGCGGTACCGTTGATGGACCGGGAATTCGTTTTATTCTGTTTATGCAAGGCTGTTTAATGCGTTGCAAATATTGCCATAATCGTGACACATGGGATCTCCATGGCGGCAAAGATATTACCGTTGAAGAATTAATGAAAGAGGTGGTGACATATCGTCACTTTATGAACGCTTCTGGTGGCGGCGTAACTGCTTCCGGTGGTGAGGCGATTTTACAAGCAGAATTTGTACGTGATTGGTTCCGCGCCTGTAAAGAACAAGGCATTAACACCTGTTTAGATACCAATGGTTTTGTGCGTCATTATGACCATGTCATTGATGAATTATTAGATGTAACCGATCTAGTATTACTCGACTTAAAACAACTTGATGACACTATTCACCAAAACCTTATCGGCGTGCCTAATAAACGCACCCTTGAATTTGCCAAATATCTAGAAAAACGCAACCAAAAAACCTGGATTCGTTATGTGGTTGTGCCGGGTTATACCGATGATGAACATTCTGTACAACTGCTTGGCGAATTTATTAAGGATATGAAAAATATCGAAAAAGTTGAGTTACTTCCTTATCACCAACTTGGTAAGCATAAATGGGAAACACTCGGCTTAAAATATGAACTCGAAGATGTTAAGCCACCAACAAAAGAGTCATTAGAGAAAATTAAGGCTCAATTAGAAACATTTGGTTTAACAGTAAAATTCTAATTTACTTAGCTTAAAGGAGGCTAATATGGCTGTATTGGTTACAGGCGGCGCAGGATATATCGGTTCACATACAGTAGTGGAATTATTAAATGCCAATAAAGAAGTTATTGTATTAGATAACCTTTGCAATTCATCAGCAAAATCACTCGATCGTGTCAAACAAATCACTGGAAAATCCGTAACTTTCTATCAAGGTGATGTACTTGATCGTGCATTACTAAAACGTATTTTTGCTGAGCATAAAATCGAATCAGTAATTCATTTTGCTGGTTTAAAAGCGGTTGGCGAAAGTGTAGCGAAACCAATCGAATATTATCGTAACAATGTTGAAGGCTCACTTACTTTATTAGATGAAATGCGTCAAGCTGGCGTCTTTAACTTTGTATTTAGTTCTTCAGCAACAGTTTATGGTGATCCGGAAATCATTCCAATTACCGAATCTTGCAAAGTTGGCGGTACTACCAACCCTTATGGCACCTCTAAATTTATGGTTGAACGTATCATTATGGACGTAGTGAAAGCAATCCCACAATTCAGTATGACGATCTTACGTTATTTCAACCCAGTTGGTGCACACGAAAGCGGTTTAATCGGCGAAGACCCAAACGGTATTCCAAACAACCTCTTGCCTTATATTAGCCAAGTGGCGATTGGTAAATTACAACAACTTTCTGTCTTTGGTAGTGACTACCCAACACACGATGGTACAGGCGTACGTGATTATATTCACGTAGTTGATTTAGCGATCGGTCATTTAAAAGCATTAGATCGTCACGAAAATGATGCTGGCTTACATATCTATAATTTAGGTACAGGCACAGGTTATTCTGTTTTAGATATGGTACATGCCTTTGAAAAAGTGAATAATATTAAAATTCCATATCGTTTAACTGATCGTCGCCCGGGCGATATTGCTACCTGCTATTCCGATCCATCACTTGCTCTAAAAGAGCTCGGTTGGAAAACAGAACGTGGCTTAGAACAAATGATGAAAGATACATGGAATTGGCAAAAAAATAACCCGAACGGTTATCGTGATTAATTAACTAAGGAACAACTAATGCCAGTAAATACCTCTCTGATGCAGCAAATCTTTAGTCGAAATATGCTTATTTGTGTATTTACTGGTTTTAGTTCTGGTTTACCGCTTTATATTTTAGTCAGCCTCATTCCTTATTGGCTAAGAACCGAACATATCGATCTTAAAACTATCGGACTCTTTACTTTAATCGGCTTACCTTATACATGGAAATTTCTCTGGTCGCCAGCATTAGACCGTTTTGTTTTACCCTTTCTTGGGCGACGACGGGGCTGGACGCTTGTCTTACAACTATTATTAGTGCTCTCTCTGGCTGGTTTTGCTTGGTTAGAACCACAACAAAACATTTCCACTATCGCTGCTCTTGCCACTATTGTTGCCTTTTTCTCTGCTTCACAAGATATTGTATTAGATGCTTATCGTCGTGAAATTTTAACAGATCAAGAACTGGGCTTAGGTAACTCTATTCATGTCAATGCCTACCGTTTGGCAGGATTAATTCCCGGATCACTTTCTATTTTCTTAACCGCTTATTACAGCTGGCAAACGGTTTTTATTATTACTGCTCTCTTTATGCTGCCTGGCATACTAGCCACTTTGCTTATTGCATGGGAACCACAAGTAACAGTGCAATCACGCAGTTTAAAAGACAATATCATCAATCCATTTGTGGAATTCTATCAACGTAAGGGTGCAAAAGGGATGCTAACGGTTTTAGCCTTTATGTGCCTGTATAAATTAGGCGATACGATGGCGACTGCATTGATGACACCTTTTTATGTGGATATGGGTTATAGCAGCACTGATATTGCACTAGTCGCTAAAAATGCAGGATTATGGCCAATGATTATCGCTAGTTTAGTCGGTGGCGTAATTATGCTGAAAATAGGCATTAATCGGGCGTTATGGCTATTTGGTTTGGTGCAAATTGTGACTATTTTGGGCTTCGCTTGGCTAGCCAGTTTTGGCAAATTTACGCAAGTAGGCACTTTTGAATTAATTGCATTAGCAGTCGTGGTGAGTGGTGAATATATCGGCGTCGGTTTAGGCACATCCGCCTTTGTAGCTTTTATGGCTCGTGAAACCAATCCGCTCTATACCGCTACCCAACTCGCTTTATTTACCAGCTTAGCAGCACTACCTCGTACATTACTCGGTTCTAGTGCTGGTTGGTTAATTGAACAATTAGGTTATTATCATTTCTATTGGCTCTGTTTCTTCTTAGCCGTACCTGGAATGATTTGCCTATTTTGGGTTGCTCCTTACAAAGATTCAGCAACAAAACAATAAATTTAAGTTTGGGCTTGAGTTTACTAACACATATAGGTAAGGTACTTATATTTTTGACACAATGAGGTATTTTATGAAAATTATTCTTTTAGGCGCACCAGGTGCAGGAAAAGGTACGCAAGCACAATTTATTATGAACAAATACGGTATCCCACAAATTTCTACTGGGGATATGTTGCGTGCTGCGATCAAAGCAGGTACTGAATTAGGCAAAAAAGCGAAAGTATTAATGGACGCTGGGCAATTAGTACCAGATGATTTAATTATTGCCTTAGTAAAAGATCGTGTTGCTCAAGACGATTGTGCAAAAGGTTTCTTATTAGACGGTTTCCCTCGCACTATTCCACAAGCCGACGCATTAAAAGCAGCAGGGATTGCGATTGACTTCGTTTTAGAGTTTGATGTACCTGATGAAGTGATCGTAGAACGTATGAGCGGTCGTCGTGTACACCCAGCTTCAGGACGCAGCTACCACATCGTTTACAACCCACCAAAAGTTGAAGGTAAAGATGATGTTACGGGTGAAGATTTAATTATTCGTGCTGATGATAAACCTGAAACTGTATTAGATCGTTTAAAAGTTTACCACTCTACTACTAAACCATTAATAGATTACTACAGTAAAGAAGCAGCAGCAGGAAAAACACAATATTTCCGCCTAGATGGTACTTTACCAGTAGAACAAGTCAGCCAAAAACTTGCAGAGATTTTGGGTTAGTTTTCACATACTAGTAATAATCCTCCCCTGGAGGATTATTATTTTTTTATTGTCTAACATATTTAACTTAAAGAGTTATGAACAATCCTGAAATAATTAATATTTGTTACGCATGTGATGAAAATTATGCACGCTATATGGCTATTTCTATGATGTCCATTGAGCGATATACCACTACCCCAATCCATTTTTATGTATTACATTCAGATATTACCCTAAATTCCCAAAAAATAATTAAAGAAGCTTTATCTTCAGAAATAACTTTTATTCAGGTAAACATTGAAGAATTTTCTGGTTTTTCTCTTACAATTCCTTCCATTACAATCACAACTTATTTTAGATTAAATATTGCACAATATTTATCTTCTGTAGAAAAAGTAATTTATATTGATGTAGATACAATTATTACAAATGATATCACTGCTCTTTGGAATACCCCATTACATAATAAATCAATCGCTGCAGTTTATGATCATTTATTAGAATTAGTTCAGGGGGGGGGGAATAACACATATAAAAATAAGATAGGCGTTAAAGATCCTCATATTTATTTTAATGCTGGAGTACTACTAATTAATCTCAAAAAGTTTTCGCAAAAATCCTCCCCGATAAGAATTAAGAACTACCTAAGTAATTTTGGAACTGCACTGGAATTTCAAGATCAAGATATATTAAATTTTCTTTTTGAAAATGACGTTTATTATTTAAATCCAAGATTTAATTTTATGTATTCATTAACTGATACATTAAAGAAAATTGATGTAAAAAAATTTAATATAGATAGTTCTATTGCCATATTAAAAATGCCAAAATTTATTGTCCATTTTGCCGGAGGTACAAAAGCCTGGCATTTAGAGTCTCTTAAAAAAGAGACTTTTTTATATGACTATTTATATCGTCATTCTCCGTGGAAACACATCCCCCTAAAATCAAGAAAAAAACGCTCAGCGATTGGATTATTGTGGTATAAAATACGTCGTTATCTACCAAGCTATATCTATCATCTTTATTACCATTTCAACTTTGATAAAGCTAAGGAAAAATAATGAATTTAGTAAAATCGATCATTAAAAAACTATTTATTCTGCCTTTCGCATATAAACAAAAGGCAAAAAATTTCGATTTTTATCAGGTAAATTCCATTTTAATTCGCCCAACTGGTTATGCTTTAGGTGACTCTGTTGTTAATAACGCTTATATAACACAGTTAAGAACGATCTATCCAAATGCTCGTCTTGGTATGATTGTTACCAAAAATAGTCGCACAATCTATGCATTAAATCCTGAAATTAATGAATTAGTAGAGAAGAAATTCTTATCTTTTATCAAGCAAAGAAAACGTTGGGATATTTTATTAGATATGCCTGACGCCTTTAATACCTCAACTGTTATCCTAGATAAGATCTTATCCCCTAAATTTACGATTATTTTTGATAAGAAATATAAACCCGTTTTAAATACGCAAGAAATTCACAATTTTGATATTCAAACTACTGAATTAGAAAATTGCCACACTATCGACTTTATTAGTCATTCAATTTTTAAAAATTATTTCTCTATCCCTGAAGGAAAATGTGAATTATCTTTGCCAATAAAGCAGACTTCACAGGTGGCATCTTTATGGGCGAAAGATAAAATAAGAATATTAATTGCCCCACAAGGCAGTAAACGTATTGTTCCTGCAAATGAAATTGCCAATCTACTAAAAAATCTTGATAAAACTTTGATTAATCATCTCGATATTTTGGTCAACGTTTCTGCAGATTGTGCTGACGAATATATGAAAATATTAACTGCGGCAGAGATTCAACCGCTTTCAATTAAATTAATGCCAAGTATGCCTCTTAACCAATACTTGGAACTTATACAATCAAGTGATTTAGTGATTGCAGTTGATAGTGGTTCGGTTCATCTTGCCTGTGCGTTGAATAAACCATTGCTCTGCTTTTATGCAAACTTCCCGAAAAATATCGCAAGATGGTTTGCAAAACCTAATAACAATGTTCCATTTATCGCAAATATTCCTGCAACACCTGGCACAAGTGCTAATGACACTTTTGGCTTTGAGCTTACTGAATCTATTATATGGCTAAATCAACAATTACATTCGTTGATAAAATAAGTCATTTAACAGCCACCACATACAACGGACAGTAAGTCAAACTTACCTGTCCGTTTTTATTACTAAAACGATCTTGGTACTCTGCAACAAAGCGTTGTAATTTCTGTTTTGTCCAGAACTGTTTTTGTGTAGCAGTAACGCCGGTATTACGTAAATGTTGCAAAACCGCTAGAGGTGAAGGAAAACTCAGTTGAATGGTTTCAACCGACAGATGTTGAATCGTAAAAGAAGACTTTAACCACTGTTGCCATTGTTCAACTTGCGGATACACTAAACCAATCCCCGTTAGTTCTCTAATCTCAGATAAATTGTCTGGAGCAAAACTATTGAATAATAAAGTTCCATATGCTTTAAGTTGGGTGGCACAACGTTGTAAGAATTGCGGTTTGTCTTCTAACCATTGCACTGTCGAAGCCGAAGCAATCAAGTCAAACTTTTCGCTTAAAGGTAACTGTTCAATATCTCCCTCAATAAATTGCCAGTGTGCTTGTTTTCTTAACAAATCTGTAATCGATTCACTTTGATAGAGATCGTTTAAATAAAAGCGTTCCACCGTTGCATAATCCAGTAAACGAGCGGTGAAATCGCCTGTACCACAACCAATTTCCAATATCTGCTGAAAATGCCGACGCTCAGTTTTCGCTAATAGTTGGATTAAGTGCTGGTTAATTTGTTGTTGAGCAAGTGCATTTTGCGGATAACTAGCTTGTGCAGCCGCAAAGCGATTTTTTATTTGGTTTTTATTGATTAACGCCATAAATCTTGCCAATTTTGTAAATATGGGAATAGATAATGCCCTGCTGCAATCATTTGAATCTGACAACGAGTTTGCCAATAGGCTTGCTGATTTTCTACGGGAAAAATTCTGTCTTGCGATCCAATCCACGCAATATCCCAATGAAACTCTTTTTTCGGTGGTATTTCACAAATACATTGCGATAAATAGGATAATTCCTGATAAATATTATCAAACTCACGATAATCAGCTAATGACTGATATTCCGCTAATAACGTCCTACTTTGACACATACGACGCTCGAATTTATGGCGATTAGATTGATCGAGTCCAGTCAATGTGCCATCAAAAATGGCTTCAGGAATACCAAATTGATCGTGACGTGGATAACTTGTACCATTAATTGCTATAGCTTTTGTGAGTTGCACATTTTGCATTACTTGTTCCGCCACCCAAACCCCCATTGACCAAGCTACTAGATAAATATTTTGGTAAGGCGAAAAATCAAACTCTAATGCAAGATCTTGGTAATCATAGCAAATCAATACATCATATTTATTAACATTATCCAAATGTTGCACCACGCTTGGCGGCGTTCCCCAACCCGCAAAATAAACGATTAAATCTGTACATCCTTGTTTGTTATATTGTAATTTCATTCCAGATTCTCCATTCTCTGTTGCTGTACTACTCGCAATACCTCAATTAATTGGGTCAATTCTTCATCAATGATTGCTGCGGTTAAGGAAAAACGAATCCTTGCCGTTCCTTTTGGTACTGTTGGCGGACGAATTGGTAACGCATATAAACCGTTCTGTTGTAATTGAGTGGCAATTATTACTGTTTGCTGATTATCGCCAATAATATAAGGCACGACATTGGTGCTGCTCGGCATTGGTTGCCCTAACTCTTGCTGAATAAAATAGCGTAACCTTTGGCTTAATTGAGCTAAATGTTCACGTTGCGATTGTAATTGTGGTAACTGCTGCCATAAAAAATTTGTCCAAGCAACATTGAAAGGCGGTAACGCAGTGGAAAAAATCAGCGGTCGCATCGTATTAATCAGATAGTCTTTAATCACTTGATCGCAAACAACATACGCTCCCATTGAAGCTAGGGCTTTACCAAAAGTCCCAACTAAAAAATCAATTTCAGCAATACAATTTTGTTGTTCAGCAATTCCTAAGCCATTTTTACCAAATACTCCAACAGCGTGAGCTTCATCAACATAGAGCAATACATTTTGATATTGCCGTTTTAGTTGGATTAGTGTGGCTAAATCAGCAATATCACCATCCATACTAAATACACTTTCGGTCACAATAATGATGCGTTCATATCGTGACGCCTGTTTCGCTAGAATATCGGCAAGATGTTGATAATCGTTATGGCGATAACGTAACCATTTACACTCTGCTAAACGAATACCATCAATTAAGCTAGCGTGAACCAATTTATCCGCCACAATCAGCGTATTGCGATCTGCCACCGCTGGCAAAATCCCAATATTAGCGTGATAACCGCTATTGAATAGCAAACAGGCTTCACGCTGAAAGTCATTAGCAATGCGTTGTTCCAATTCTGCATAAATTGGAAAATTGCCTGTCAGCAACCGAGAAGATGAGCTGGTTAAAGGTATTTCGCTATCTTTGATCTGTGATAAAAACGCTGCCAATAATTGGTTATCCGCCGCTAAGCCTAAATAGTCATTAGAAGAAAGATTAAGCAATCTTTGTTCATTCTGTTCTATCCATTTTCCTGAATGGCTAATCTCTGGGAACGCTCGTTTTTGTCCTATCTCGGAAAGTTGTTGTAGTTTTGTTTTAAATGATGAGTACATAAGATTTTATTTAATTGTAGAAGATCAGATTTAATCTGAAAAATCACTCAAAAATGAGAATTTCATGTTTAAAATATAAGTGCAAAATTCAATCTCAATAAAAAAGAAACGTTTGTGCTTTATTCTACACTTTATTACCGAATAATTAGAAGCTATTAGTTGTCTTATCACTCATAGTCCTATACCAGATAAATGATATTGTGATCACCAATTAAAAGTAGGCTATGCCACAAGAAAGCCTAAAGTGAACAATATAAAATAAGAAATGATTTACAGATATCAAAAAATCTGTAGTATATACAAAAAATATATACAAAAAGGAGATGGTTATGACTATAGTAACTGCAACAGTTTTTATGAATAATAAAAGTCAAGCGATTAGAATCCCTAAAATCGCAGAATTACCAAACACCACAAAAAAAGTGAATATTATCATTCAAGGCAATACTCGTATTATCACGCCATTAAATAATGTTTGGGATAGTTGGTTTTATGATGGGAATACAGTATCTGATGATTTTATGTTAGATAGAGAACAACCACAAATGCAGGAAAGAGAGTCATTCTAATGCTAAAGTATATGTTAGATACTAATATTGCCATTTTTACCATAAAAAATAAGCCTGAACATTTGTTACCAATATTTAATGAAAATCAAGCAATGATTTGTATAAGCTCCATTACTTTAATGGAGCTTATTTATGGTGCTGAAAAGAGTACAAAAGTCGCACAAAATTTATCAGTTATTGAATCATTTTGTTCAAGATTAACTGTTCTAGATTATGATGAGGGAGCCACATATCATAGTGGTCAAATAAGAGCTGAATTGGCTAAAATTGGGCAGCCTATTGGTCCATATGATGCGATGATTGCTGGGCATGCAAGAAGTTTAGGCTTAACCGTTGTGACAAATAATGTCAAAGAATTTGCCAAAATAAATGGTTTAAGAGTAATAGACTGGAGTAAATAAATTGTAGAAGATCAAACTCAATCTGACAGTCCCTATTTAAAATTATAGTGCTAGTCAGATTAAATCTGAGCTTCTACAACTAATTATGATCCAAGTTGATACTCTTGTTTTATTGCTTTTAACATTCCCTTAATTAGTTTATCTAGTTCCTTATCGCTAATAATAAACGGTGGCATTACATAAACTAGCTTACCAAATGGGCGTAACCAGACACCTTGTTCAACAAAACGAGGTTGTAATGTTGCCATATTAACTGGTTGTTTCATTTCAATAACACCGATCGCTCCTAATACTCTGACTTCTTGCACACAATGCCAATCTTTGGCAACAGCTAATCCTTGTTTTAATTGTTGCTCAATACGCTGCACTTTCGCTTGCCAATCACTTTCTAATAATAGTTTGATTGAAGCATTAGCGATTGCACACGCTAATGGGTTACCCATAAAAGTTGGACCATGCATAAAGCATTGCGCTTCACCTGAGCAGATGATTTCTGCCACTTTTTCGCTAGTAATAGTTGCTGATAACGTTAAATAACCGCCCGTAAGCGCTTTTCCTAAACAGATAATATCTGGGATCACATTGGCGTGCTGATAAGCAAATAGTTTGCCAGTACGTCCAAACCCTGTAGCAATTTCATCAAAAATTAATAAAACACCATATTGTTCACATAAGGCTTTCGCTTTCTGTAAATAAATTGGGGAATAGAAATACATACCACCTGCACCTTGTACGACTGGTTCTAAAATCAATCCAGCTAAATTTTGATGATATTTTTCAAGCAGATCTTGTAGTGGTGCAATCGCCGCTTCATTCCACTCTTCGCCAAATTTCACGCTCGGTTGTGGTAAAAAATATTGAATAGGTAAACTTTTACTAAATAATGAGTGCATTCCAGTAATAGGATCGCAAACAGACATTGCGTGCCAAGTATCACCATGATAACCAGAACGAATTGTGGCAAATTGGTAGCGTTGGCTTTCACCTTTCGCTTGTTGATATTGAATCGCCATTTTCATTGCCACTTCAACAGCGACAGAACCGCTATCAGCAAAAAAGATTTTATTTAGCTCTGGTGGCAAAATATTTAATAGCGTTTGTGCTAATTGCACCGCTGGTTCGTGAGTAAAACCACCGAACATAATATGGCTCATTTTACTTAATTGTTGCTCTGCTGCCTGATTTAATACTGGATGGTTATAACCATGCAATGCAGCCCACCAAGATGACATACCATCTATTAATTGACGCCCATCTTTTAAGGTAATAATCACGCCGTCGGCTCGCTCAACGGGATAGATGGTTGGAGGATTAATGATAGAAGTATAAGGATGCCAGATACTTTCTCGGTCAATGGTAAGTAGATTGTCTAAATTCATAATTATGCTAGGGGTTATTGATATTTTTTATTAGATTGTGTGCAAATACACTAAAGGGTTTGTAGGTGTAAATCTACCCAAATCAAAAAGCTAATTAAAAGATACACTTGATAAATAATTAAAAGCTCCGCAATTTACGGAGCTTTCATATTGATATTAACTATCTCAATTACTGATCTTGTAATTGATCTAACATCTCTTGATTCACTTCTACTTTTGCTTTTTCCCTTAACGCTTTTAATAAAGTAGATTGCAAATCATTTTGACGAATTTGCATTAATTGAGTAACAAACGCTTGCTCTTGCTCTGGTGAAAGTTGTCCATCTTCCACTTTATCTAAAGCAATGACCACGATATCGCCATTATCTTCTGCGCCAACATGATAAGTCGGTTTATTATCCGCTGGCTTTGGCATTGCAAAAATTTGCTTATCTAAAGTTGGATTTTTGCTTTCTGCATAAACCGTTGTTAAATCTTGTTTAAACTCTACTGCTGAGGTATCGCCAGCTTGTAACTTCGCAACTAAGGCTTTTACTCGTTCTAACTCGATTTTTTCCGCTTTTTGGCGTTGTAATAAGGTTACAATTTGTGGTTTTGCTTCTGCTAAAGATTTAGTACCTGCCGCTTTATAGTCCATCACTCTGAACATTACGCTATGATTTTCACCAACGCTAATCATTGATGAATTCATACCTCCTTGCACTAAATCAGGGCTAAAGATTTCACTCACTACATTGCTGAAATTTAATGCAGCTGGTACATCATCACGTGCAAAGTAATCAGTTTCTTTAACTGTTAAATTACCCTCTTTTGCCGCTGCTGCTAAACCACTTTGATCTTCAAAACCTTTATCTGCCACTGCTTTTTCAACACTAAAATATTGGCGTGTAGCTAAATCTTGACGCACTAAATCAGCAATTTTGTTTTTCACTTGTTCTAGTGGTAACACTTTTGCTTCTTTACGATCTAATACTTTAATAATGTGATATTTGCCATCTACTTTTGTTGGTTGGCTATAAGCACCTACTGCTGTCGCATCAGCTGCTGTTTCAAACGCTTTTGGCAATTGTCCTGGCACTACCCAGCTTAAATCACCGCCATTCACTGCGGTTAATTTATCAATCGAATATTTTTTCGCTAATTGTTCAAAGTTTTCACCTTGTTGTAATTTTTGATAAATATCTTTTGCTTCTGCTTCTGTAGCAACTTGAATATGTTCAAGATGTTGGCTGGCTTGTCCTATAAATTGCGCTTTATTGTCTTGATAATATTGCGCAATTTCCACATCACTAACTTGTAGATTCTTCGCTAAATCATCTTTATTCAAATCAATATATTGCACTTTTACTAATTCAGGTGTCGCAAAAGCTGCTTTATGCTGATTGTAATAATTTTCTACTTCTTGATCTGAAATGACTTGTTTTTCTGCTATTGGTGCAATTGGGAAAGTGGCTAAACGAACAGTACGTTTTTGGAAAAATAACTTCACAAATTGTTGCTGTTGTTCCGCAGTTAAGAAATCTGTTCCTAACAATGAATTCATTAATTGCGACATAACTAAATCTTGACGCACAAGATTCGCATACTGCTCTGAAGTTAAATTATTGCTTGTTAATAATTGTTGATAAAGCGCATTATCAAATTTGCCGTCTTTTTGGAAATTTGGATTCATCACAATCGCTTGTTTTACCGCTTCATCGCCAACCCCTAGATTTAATTCATCAATATATTGACGTAATAACTCTTCATTAATTAAACGTTCCAATACTGATTTACGCAAACCATTGGTAAATTCTGCTGAATCTGCCACAGCAGCAAATTTATCACCCATTTGCATTGCTAATTGTTGATATTGCGCTTGGTATTGTTGTTGGAATAATTGTTGAGAAATTTCAACACCATTCACTGTCGCTGCGGATGTATTTTGACGTGAAATTAAATAGCCAGCAACGCCACTCAATACAAACGAAACGGCAATTACCCCCATTAATACTTTCCAGACAACACTATTTGTGTATCCGCGCAGTTTCTCCATCATAGTGAGATTTTCCTTATATGAATAAAAGACAATAATGTGCGAAATTATATAGAAAAGTTGCTTCTACTGCACCTATTAAAAAGCTGGTTGCTTTATTTCAACCAGCTTTTTGTCATTTAATTAACCGTTGAGGTAACACTTTTAGTGGTACGCTTCTTTGGTTTGGCAAGATCCTTAATAACCTCGATTCCCACCGGTGGTTTTTCCAACGCCAAAGCTAACACTTCATCAATCGTTTCAACTGGACGAATATCCAAAGCTGCTTTCGCATTTTCTGGAATTTCCTCTAGATCTTTCACATTATCTTTCGGAATCAAGACTCGTTTAATGCCACCACGATGCGCAGCTAATAATTTTTCTTTTAGACCACCAATTGGTAACACTTTACCACGTAAGGTAATTTCGCCTGTCATCGCTACATCAGCTCGAACCGGATTACCTGTTAAGCAAGAAACTAACGCGGTACACATTGCAATCCCCGCACTTGGACCATCTTTTGGTGTTGCTCCTTCTGGTACGTGAATATGAATATCACGTTTTTCGTAGAAATCAGGACTAATGCCTAATTGTTCCGCTCTTGCACGCACCACTGTCATTGCAGCTTGGATAGACTCTTTCATGACATCACCAAGCGAACCAGTGTAGTTAAGTTTACCTTTACCTGATACTGAAGCTGATTCAATTGTTAATAAATCACCACCCACTTCTGTCCAAGCTAATCCAGTCACTTCACCAATACGATTTTGGTTATCTGCCTTACCATATTCAAAACGTCTAACGCCTAGGTAATCGTGTAGATTACTGCTATCAACAACAACTTGTTTCAAACTCTTATCAAGCAACAAATTCTTCACTGCTTTACGACAAATTTTGGAAATTTCACGTTCCAAACTACGCACACCAGCTTCACGAGTGTAATAGCGAATAATGTCCAGAATAGCTTCTTCTTTAAGAACTAATTCTTTCTCTTTCAAACCATTACGTTCAATTTGTTTCTTCAATAAATGGCGAGTAGCAATATTTAATTTTTCATCTTCGGTATAACCAGAAAGACGAATAACTTCCATACGGTCAAGCAATGGACCAGGAATATTCATTGAGTTTGAGGTAGCTACAAACATTACATCAGAAAGATCATAATCCACTTCAAGATAGTGATCGCTGAAGGTATTATTTTGTTCTGGATCTAACACTTCCAATAATGCAGACGCCGGGTCACCACGCATATCCGCACCCAACTTATCAATTTCATCTAGCAAGAAGAGCGGATTTTTTACGCCTACTTTTGCCATATTTTGAATAAGTTTACCCGGTAATGCTCCGATATAAGTACGACGATGCCCACGAATTTCCGCTTCATCACGTACCCCACCTAGCGCCATACGCACATACTTACGACCAGTAGCCTGAGCGATAGATTGTCCTAATGAAGTTTTACCTACCCCTGGAGGTCCAACTAGACACAAAATCGGCCCGCGCATTTGATTGGTACGAGTTTGTACCGCTAAATATTCCAAAATACGCTCTTTAACACGCTCTAAACCATAATGATCATTATTTAAAACTTCTTCTGCTTGTTTTAAATCTTTTTTCACTTTGGTGCGCTTATGCCATGGCACTTGCACCATCCAGTCAATGTAACTGCGTACTACTGTCGCTTCTGCTGACATTGGTGACATCATCTTTAATTTTTGTAATTCTGCTTCTGCTTTTTCTTCAACGGCTTTTGGCATTTTGGCATCAGCAATTTTTTTCTTTAATTGCTGAATTTCATTTTCAACGCCTTCTACTTCACCAAGCTCTTTTTGAATTGCTTTAATTTGCTCATTGAGGTAATAATCGCGTTGATTTTTCTCCATTTGTTTCTTTACACGATCGCGGATTTTCTTATCAATACTGTTAATTTCCATTTCAGTTTGAATTAACCCGATCAACGCTTCAAAACGTTTTAGAACATCAGCCTCTTCCAATAAGCTTTGTTTTTTCTCAATACTTAACGGCATATTACCTGCTAAGGTATCAGACAATTTCTCTGGCGCATCAATATCTTTTAACGCGGCTAACACTTCCGGTTTCATCTTATTGTGTTGCTGTGTTGAGAATTTGTCTAATTCGGTTAACACCGTATTTTGGATAACATTTAACTCTTGTTGGTTGTCAATAATTTCTGGAATTTCAGTCACTAACGCAGAAAAGTATTCATCATCTGCAAAATGTTCAATCTTCGCTCTGCTTTTCCCTTCAACTAAAACTTTTACTGTACCATCTGGTAATTTCAATAATTGCAATATAGTTGCAATGGTACCAACTTGATAAATATCCTCTGCTCTTGGTTCTTCTAGATTTGCTTCTTTTTGCGTAACAAGTAAAACATCTCTACCACTTTCCATTGCCTCATCGAGACTACGAATTGATTTTGCTCGTCCAACATAAAGTGGCATCACAATATGAGGGAAAACAACGACATCTCGTAATGGTAAGACAGGAATTTGTTTTGTATCTGATAATTCTTTATTCATATTCTTCTTCTCTTGTCTATTGCACGGAATTCGAGGTATATGGGGGAGCTTTTGTTAATCTCAAGAGCTCTACTTCATTTTCGCGAGAAATAAGTAAAAAATCTGCACTCCAACTTTCGCTAAAGTGCAGACTTTTAGATTGTATTACGAAAAAACTAATTTGCTAACAAATTATTTTTTCTTTTTCGCTTTTGCGTTTGGTAAGTCAGTTACAGTACCTTCAAATACTTCTGCAGCAAGACCAACTGATTCATGTAAGGTTGGGTGAGCATGGATAGTTAATGCTAAGTCTTCAGCATCACAGCCCATTTCAATCGCTAAACCGATTTCACCTAACAATTCACCACCGTTAGTACCAACAATTGCACCACCAATCACACGATGAGTATTCTTATCAAAGATAAGTTTAGTCATACCATCTGAACAGTCAGATGCGATTGCACGACCTGATGCTGCCCATGGGAAAGTTGCCACTTCGTAAGCAATACCTTCTGCTTTACACTCTTTCTCAGTTTTACCAACCCAAGCTACTTCTGGTTCAGTATAAGCAATTGATGGAATTACTTTCGGATCGAAGTAGTGTTTTTGTCCTGCGATAACTTCAGCAGCAACGTGACCTTCGTGAACACCTTTGTGAGCTAACATTGGCTGACCAACGATATCACCGATAGCAAAGATATGAGGAACGTTTGTACGCATTTGTTTATCTGTACGGATAAAGCCGCGTTCATCTACTTCCACACCAGCAACATGTGCATCAATTAATTTACCATTTGGTGTACGACCGATAGCCACTAACACTGCATCATAACGGCGAGTTTCGTTTGCACCTTTACCTTCCATAGAAACATAAATACCGTCTTCTTTTGCTTCAACAGCAGTTACTTTAGTTTCTAATAATAGGTTGAATTTTTTCTCAATACGTTTAGTAAAGATCTTCACAACATCTTTATCAGCAGCTGGAATCACTTGATCAAACATTTCCACAACATCAATTTGTGAACCAAGTGCATGATAAACAGTTCCCATCTCAAGACCGATGATACCACCGCCCATAATTAATAATTTTTCTGGAACTTCTTTAAGTTTCAACGCATCAGTAGAATCCCAAACACGCGGATCATCATGTGGAATAAATGGTAATTGAATTGGACGAGAACCTGCCGCAATAATCGCATTATCAAAGGTAATTTTGGTTTCGCCATCTTCACCAGCAACAATAATGCTGTTGGCGCTAGCAAATTTACCATAACCATTAACAATTTGAACTTTACGCATTTTCGCCATACCAGCTAAACCGCCAGTTAATTGGCTAATTACTTTCTCTTTCCAACCACGAATTTTTTCAATGTCTGTTTTTGGTTCGCCAAAAACAATACCATGTTGTGCTAAAGATTTTGCTTCTTCAATGACTTTAGCTACATGCAATAATGCTTTAGACGGGATACAACCAACATTTAAACAAACCCCACCTAAGGTTGAGAAACGTTCAATAATTACAGTTTCTAAACCTAAGTCCGCACAACGGAATGCAGCAGAGTATCCTGCAGGACCAGCACCTAATACGACCACTTGTGTCTTAATTTCTTTATTCATGTTAAGCCTCGTTTTTCCCTTTTCTAACATCTTATCGTTAGATTCGGTATTTTAAATTTAATTTGTAACAAAAGCCTGAATCCTCAGGCTTTTGCTTCCATTACTACATGACTAAGCGGCGTAAATCCGACAACACACCACTGATATAGGTAATAAAGCGTGCACCATCTGCCCCATCAATCACGCGGTGATCGTAAGACAATGATAATGGCAACATTAAACGTGGAGTGAATTCTTTACCATTCCAAACTGGTGTCATTTCAGACTTAGATACCCCTAAAATTGCCACTTCTGGCGCATTTACAATCGGAGTAAAGTGAGTACCACCAATACCACCTAGGCTTGAAATAGTGAAACAACCACCTTGCATATCAGATGCAGTTAATTTACCAGCACGTGCTTTCTTAGAAATTTCAGCAAGTTCACGAGAAAGCTCGATTACCCCTTTCTTATTTACATCTCTAAATACAGGTACAACTAAACCATTTGGTGTATCTACTGCCACACCAATGTTGATGTATTTCTTCAAGATTAAACGCTGTGCATCTTCAGTAATTGAGCTATTGAAGTTTGGATATGCTTCCAATGCTTTCGCAACAGCTTTCATAATAAAGACAAGCGGAGTAATTTTAACATCAAGTTTTTGTTTTTCAGCAAGTACATTTTGTTCTTTTCTGAATTTTTCTAATTCAGTAATGTCTGCTTTATCCCATTGAGTAACATGAGGAATCATTACCCAGTTACGATGTAAGTTCGCACCAGAGATCTTCTTAATACGACTTAATTCAACTTCTTCAGTTTCACCAAATTTGCTGAAATCAACTTTCGGCCATGGTAATAAGCCTAAACCTGCGCCCGCATTACCTGCTGCCGCTGCTGGAGCTGCTGCACCAGATTCTGCGATCTTGACCGCATTCTTCACATAAGCTTGAACGTCTTCTTTTAAGATACGTCCTTTACGACCAGTACCTTTAACTTTATCTAAGTTCACACCAAATTCACGTGCTAAACGACGTACCACTGGTGTTGCATGTGCAAAACTTGCACTTGCAGTAACATCTTCAGTTGATGCTGCTGGTGCTGCCGCTGCTGCAGGAGCAGGTGTTGCTGCCGGAGCTGCTGCTTGTGGTGCTGGAGCTGGAGCCGCTGCTGGCGCTGCGCCTGCGACTTCAAAACGCATAATTAATGAACCAGTAGAAACTTTATCACCTGATTTCACTAAAATTTCTTTTACTACACCAGCAAATGGTGCAGGAACTTCCATTGAAGCTTTGTCACCTTCAACAGTGATAAGAGATTGCTCTTCGCTTACGCTATCCCCTACTTTCACCATAATTTCAGTAACATTCACTTCATCACCACCGATATCAGGTACATTAACATCTTGTACCCCGCCAGCTGCTGCAGGTGCCGCTGCTGGTGCTTCTACTGCTGGAGCAGAAGCGGCTGGTGCTGCGCCTGCGACTTCAAAACGCATAATCAATGAACCAGTTGAAACTTTATCACCTGATTTTACTAAAATTTCTTTTACTACACCTGCGAATGGTGCCGGTACTTCCATTGAAGCTTTATCACCTTCAACAGTAATAAGTGATTGCTCTGCAGTAACGCTATCACCAACACTCACCATAATCTCAGTAACATTCACTTCATCGCCACCAATATCAGGAACATTAACATCAACAACTGATGCCGCTGCTTTTGGTGCCGGTGCAGCCGCTGGCGCCGCTGCTGGCGCTGAGGCAGGTGCTGCTGCACCTGCTTCTTCTAATACGAACATTGGTGTACCAGTAGAAACTTTATCACCAACTTTTACTAAAAGTTCTTTAATTACACCTGCTTCTGGCGCTGGAACTTCCATTGAAGCCTTATCACCTTCTACATTGATTACACTTTGATCTACTTCAACAGTGTCACCAACTTTGACCATAACTTCTGTTACAGTAACTTCATCACCGCCGATATCAGGTATAAGAATTTGTTTTGACATGATTTTATATCCTTGTGATTGTTACAGTTAATTATGCGTGTAAAGAGTATGCTTTATCTGCATCAATACCATATTTGCTAATCGCTTCTACAAGTACTTTCTTATCTAAAGTACCTGCTTTGACTAATTGAGCCAATGCTGCAACAGCAACATGTTTCGCATCAACTTCAAAGTGTGAACGTAAGTTTTCACGACTATCTGAACGACCGAAACCATCAGTACCTAATACTAAATAGCTGCTTGCTGGAACATACGCACGTACTTGATCCGCAAATAGACGCATATAATCTGTTGCTGCAATCGCTGGTACATCATTCATCACTTTAGTGATATAAGGCACTTTCGCTTCTGCTTCAGGGTGTAATGTGTTGTAACGTTCGATTTCGTTACCTTCTCTCGCAAGCTCTGTGAATGATGTTACGCTGTACACATCAGAAGATACACCGAAGTCATTTGCTAATAATTGAGCAGCTTCGCGAACATGACGAAGGATTGCACCTGAACCTAATAATTGAACTTTGCCTTTACCTTGACCAGTTACAGTTTCAAATTTATAGATACCCTTACGAATACCTTCTTCTGCACCTTTCGGCATTGCAGGTTGATCGTAAGTTTCATTTAAGGTTGTGATGTAATAGTAAATATCTTCTTGATCTGGGCCATACATACGACGTACACCATCTTGGATAATTACTGGTACTTCGAATGCGAACGCAGGATCATAAGATACACAACTTGGAATAGTTAAAGATTGAATATGGCTATGACCATCTTCGTGTTGTAAGCCTTCACCATTTAAGGTTGTACGACCAGATGTACCGCCGATCATAAAGCCTCTTGCACGTTGGTCACCAGCTAACCACATTAAATCACCAACACGTTGGAAACCAAACATTGAGTAGTACACAAAGAATGGAATCATTGGTAAATCATTGGTGCTGTATGAAGTTGCAGCCGCTAACCAAGACGCAGTTGCCCCTTGTTCATTGATACCTTCTTGTAACACTTGACCATCTACAGCTTCACGATAGTAAGCCACTTGTTCGCGGTCTTGAGGCATATAGTTTTGACCATGTGGGTTATAAATACCAATTTGACGGAATAGACCTTCCATACCGAAAGTACGTGCTTCGTCCGCAATAATTGGCACAATGTGTTTACCAATTGATTTATCTTTCAATAACACATTTAATGTACGCACAAACGCCATAGTGGTTGAAATTGGACGAGATTGTGCTTCAAACAATTGTGAAAACTCTTCAATTGCAGGAACATCAAATTGTTGTGTAAAACGAGGTAAACGAGTTGGTACATAACCATGTAACGCTTGACGACGTTCATGGAGATATTTGTACTCTTCTGAACCTTCTTCAAATTTAATGTATGGTAATTTTTCGATATCAGCATCAGAAACTGGAATATTGAAACGATCACGAACATGTTTAACGCCTGACATATCCATTTTCTTAACTTGGTGAGCGATATTTTTACCTTCTGCTGCATCACCCATACCATAACCTTTAATGGTTTTAACAAGTAATACAACTGGTTTATCTTTAACTTGTTTTGCTTTATTTAATGCAGCGAATACTTTAACTGGATCATGACCACCACGATTTAATGCCCAGATTTCATCGTCTGTCATATCTTTAACTAATTCTGCTGTTTCAGGGTAACGGCCAAAGAAGTGTTCACGAACATAAGCACCATCTTTTGACTTCATTGTTTGGTAATCGCCATCAACAACTTCCATCATCAATTGTAGTAATTTACCTGAAGTATCTTTTTGTAGTAAGCGATCCCAACGACGTCCCCAAACAACTTTAATAACTTCCCAGCCTGCGCCGTTAAAGTTACTTTCTAATTCTTGGATGATCTTACCGTTACCAGTTACTGGGCCATCAAGACGTTGTAAGTTACAGTTGATTACGAAGATTAAGTTATCTAATTTTTCACGAGCAGCGAACGCTAACGCACCACGTGATTCTACTTCGTCCATTTCACCATCGCCTAAGAACGCATAAACAGTTTGATCTGTAGTGTCTTTTAAGCCACGATTATTTAAATATTTTAAGAAACGCGCTTGATAAATCGCATTCAATGGCCCTAAGCCCATTGATACAGTTGGGAATTGCCAGAATTCTGGTAATAATCTTGGGTGAGGGTAAGAAGATAAACCTTTACCATGAACTTCTTGACGGAAATTATCCATTTGTTCTTCTGTTAAACGGCCTTCAACAAATGCACGCGCATAAATTCCTGGTGCGATATGACCTTGGAAGAACACTAAATCACCGCCATTTTTCTCGTTACGAGCTTTGAAGAAATGATTGAAACAAACTTCATATAAAGTCGCAGAAGATTGGAAAGAGGCCATATGTCCGCCTAATTCAAGATCTTTCTTAGAGGCACGTAATACTGCCATAATCGCATTCCAGCGAACTGCACCACGAATACGACGTTCAAGATCTAAATTACCTGGGTAATTAGGCTCTTCGCTAACAGGAATAGTATTGATATAGTCTGTTGTCATTCCAGTAGGAAGTGAAACATTATTTGCTCTCGCACGTTGAATAAGTTGTTCAATAATATATTGAGCTCGTTCAACACCCTCTTCACGAATCACTGAATCGATTGCCAACAACCAATCGTTGGTTTCAATCGGATCCACGTCATTTTTTACCATATCCGACATGGGTTCTTCCTTTTATGTATTATAAGTTGACAAAATGCTGTAATACTTTTAATAACAAAAGTATTAAGCGACTGATAAAACATGTTCTGTTAAATTAGACCTGTGAAATCAGCGAATGGACTTCACAATTTATTAACTAATTTTAGAAATTTTATTAGATTTTTTGAAATAAAGATAGTTGAAATTAGTTTCAAAATAACAAAATTTTCTAAAATTGTCTATTTTATGACTACTGTCACACTTAATAGGTAGCTTGGTCTATCCTTTGTTTTTACCATTATGAAAAGATTCTAAATGGCTTGTCTTTAGGCTATCGCCCAAATCATTCTATTAATTTTTGCCTTTTTGCTATGCCTTTATTTTGCAATTGCACTGAATACTATTAGTCTTTTTGCTATTTTGTGATCGTCATCACGTACTATCATTAATCTTCCGTAAAATATTATTTTTTCACCAGAGATACTTGGGCATTTGCACAATCTTATTTTTCTATTCTCTTTCTATAATGTAGTACAACATTAAAATAACTATGGAGTGATCTATTATGAATAATGCCCAATCCGCACCACTATATATCAAAGTGCACACTACCGATAATGTTGCTATTATCGTCAATAGCAATGGTCTGCCTGCTGGCACACAATTTCCTGATGGTTTAACACTTGTTGAACACATTCCACAAGGCCACAAAGTAGCTCTCACTGATATTCCTCAACAATCTCCGATTATTCGCTATGGCGAAATTATTGGTTATGCAGTGAAAGATATTGCTAAAGGCAGCTGGATTGATGAATCTTTAGTAGAGTTACCAAAAGCTCCGCCATTAGCAACACTACCACTTGCAACTCGACCAGCTCCTGATTTAGAACCATTAACAGGTTATACTTTTGAAGGATATCGTAATAAAGATGGCAGCGTCGGTACCAAAAATATGCTAGGCATTACCACCAGCGTTCATTGTGTTGCTGGTGTGGTCGATTATGTTGTGAAAATTATCGAAAAAGAATTGTTGCCGCATTATCCTAATGTAGATGGTGTTGTTGGTTTAAATCACCTCTATGGTTGTGGTGTAGCGATCAATGCTCCTGCTGCCATTGTACCAATCAGAACTATTCACAATATTGCACTTAACCCTAATTTTGGTGGCGAAATTATGGTAATTGGTTTAGGTTGCGAAAAATTACAACCAAGCCGTTTATTAGAAGGAACTCCTGATGTTTATCCAATCTCACTAGAAGATGCCACTATCACTAGCTTACAAGATGAACAATTTGTTGGCTTTCAAGCTATGCTTAAATCTATCCTTGAAACGGCTAAACAACATTTGGAAAGACTTAATCAACGCAAACGTGAAACTTGCTCTGTATCTGACTTAGTAGTCGGTATGCAATGCGGTGGCAGTGATGCTTTCTCTGGTGTTACAGCCAACCCTGCTGTTGGTTATGCTTCAGATTTATTAGTACGTTGCGGTGCTACTGTAATGTTCTCAGAAGTAACAGAAGTACGTGATGCGATTCATTTATTAACGCCTCGAGCAATTAATGAAGAAGTCGGTAAGCGTCTATTAGAAGAGATGCAATGGTATGATGATTATCTCAATATGGGAAAAACCGATCGCAGTGCAAATCCATCACCAGGAAATAAAAAAGGTGGTTTAGCTAACGTGGTTGAAAAAGCTTTAGGTTCAATTGCAAAATCCGGTTCTAGCGCAATCGTTGAAGTATTATCGCCTGGCCAACGTCCAACCAAAAAAGGTCTAATTTATGCTGCAACTCCAGCAAGTGACTTTGTTTGTGGTACTCAACAACTTGCGTCTGGTATTACAGTACAAGTATTCACTACTGGACGTGGTACACCTTATGGTTTAGCTGCATTACCAGTGATTAAAGTTGCTACTCGCAGTGATTTAGCAAATCGTTGGTTCGATTTAATGGATATCAATGCAGGAACTATTGCAACAGGTGAGGCAACTATTGAAGATGTGGGTTGGGAAATATTCCATTATATTCTTGATGTTGCTAGCGGACGTAAAACCACTTGGTCAGATAAATGGGGTTTACATAACGCATTATCCGTATTTAATCCAGCGCCTGTGACCTGATTTAACATTGTTAGAAACAACTAAGGCTTAGAAGAAATTCTAAGCCTTTTCTATATCTGTTTATCTATTATATCTATTCATTACGAACTACATGTCCTTACAATCAACTCCATTAAGAACTTATCTTGAGGTTATATGAGTGAACAATTCGTTCCAGCATAATATCTAAAAGCAATTTAGCAGTATGTCTAATACTAATTTTCTTAGGTAAACACTTTCTTTTAGATAATAAAAAAGGACATCCATGTCCTTAATACTTTTTACTCTGTAATTAAATCAAAATTAATAATCAAGATGTAACATGCAATGCCATATATAGCAAGAAACGATCATCTGTACTATTAAGATTCAATCCTGTTAAATCAGCTATTTTATTTAAACGATATTCCAAAGTGTTGCGATGCACATATAACGCCTTAGCTGTTGCAACAGTTTGCATATTATTTTCAAACCAAACTGATAATGTTTTGCATAAGATACCATTAGTATCCATTAGTTGTAATTTACGAATCGGACGTTCTAACTCTTCTTTCTGCCAACCGTCTTTTAATTGATCTAATAACACTGGCAGAATGAGCTCTTGATAGTTATAAATACGTTGTTTTGGTAAGCGAGCTTTACCAATTTTTAAAGTGGTTTTTGCAGTATGATAAGAAAGCGAAACCCCATTTTCACCCGGAAAATAATGGCCTAAAGCAATACGAACATTTAATTTTGCATTTTCATTCATACGTGAAAGTAATTGTTGAATACGATTTAAATGTTCTTGGACATCCCAGCGTCCAAATGCGTTTAGTGCGGGTTTTAATACAACTAATTCAGTTAACGATGAAATTGCCACTAAGTTATCGCGTTCTGGTACTTTCAGCAAAGATTGTAGATTTTGTAATTCACTACGCGCATTTTCAATACTTAATTGCCCGCTATCCACTTCGATAACACAGGCAATTCTCGGCATTGAAAGATCGACACCTAACCGATTAGCCCAATCAACTAAACTTGCTGAATTGTCCTTATTATTGATCAGATTCAATACTAACTCTTCTTTTAAACGAGTATCTTGCGCCAACATATCAAACAATCTAGCTTGTTCGAGCATCATTTCAGCAGTCATACAGACTAAACGACCAAATTCTTTTAAACTAGTCGGGTCACCTGTTAAACCAATAACACCAATAATCTTACCATCCAATTTTAACGGTAAATTAATCCCTGGCCTCACACCATGCAGACTATGAATAACTGCTTTATCAATATCAACGATTCTTCCTTGAGAAAGGGCAAGTAGCGCACCATCATGAATTTCACCTACACGATTTAAATCGCCGCTAGCAATAATTCTGCCTTTCGCATCCATAATATTAATATTACAGTTAATAATATCCATTGTGCGTTCGACAATTTTCTGCGCTAGTTTTTCATCCAATAAATACACTGTCATAACTCACCCATTTATCATTTTTTCAATTAAGAAGCTGAAAATTGCATTTTTATGACTTCAGCCACATTACGTGCAGTAATCTCAAGATTTTGCTCTGCATCTTGCATTGCTTCTGGGAAAGTGCAAACTTTATTCAAGATACTGAATACAGCATCAATACCATAATCATGCACTACTTCAATATCTTTACCTAAAGAACCGGCAATGCCAATTACTGGAACATGGTATTTTTTCGCCACTGCAGCAACGCCTACAGGTACTTTACCATTAATGCTCTGGTGATCAATGCGGCCTTCGCCAGTAATCACCAAATCTGCATCAGCTACTTTTTTATCTAATGCCAATAATTCAACAATAATTTTGATACCGCTTTTTAAACTTCCATGTAAAAATCCAGCAAATGCCGCACCTAAACCACCAGCCGCACCTGTTCCTGGAATTTCTGCTACCGCAATACCAAGATCACGCTCAATAATGTTTGCAAAATGTTTTAATGCTGAATCCAGTTGTTTTACCATTTCTGGAGTTGCACCTTTTTGTGGTCCAAAAATAGCTGAAGCGCCACGCTCTCCTGTTAATGGGTTAGTCACATCACAAGCAATTTCAAATTGACAATTTGCCAATCTTGCATCTAAACCAGAAACATCTATCTTAGCCAAACGAGCTAACTCTGCTCCACCATAACCAATTTGCTTGCCTTCGCTATCCAATAACTGAACACCTAATGCTTGCAGCATTCCTGCTCCTGCATCATTAGTAGCACTACCACCTAAACCAACAATAAAGTGTGTAACACCATAATCTAATGCTGAAAGAATTAATTGACCAACACCATAAGTTGTCGTAATTAACGGATTGCGTTTTTCTAATGGCACCTGTTCTAGTCCGCTGGCAGAAGCAATTTCAATGAAAGCTGTTTTTTCGTCACCTGAAATGCCCCAAAACGCCGGCATAACTTCACCGAGTGGTCCAACAACATCAACTGTAATAACTTTACCATTGGTAGCTTCCACCATGGTTTCAACTGTACCTTCTCCCCCGTCAGCAACAGGCACTTTTACATATTCTGCATCGGGAAAAACTTGTTTAAATCCCTTTTCTATAACATTCGCCACCCGCATTGCGGAAAGACTCTCTTTATAAGAATCGGGTGCAATTACAACTTTCATGTTAACAATCTCGCTTTAATCTTTTCCTTAGGGAAACAGAGGAGCATATAGCTCCTCTCAATATTCCTTAGAAACGTTTAATTTCTGTGCCTGCTAATTTCTCATAGTAACGAGCTAATGCACTATGATCAGCACTACCTAATTCATCCACTTTTAATGCTTGCATCATTTCCATTACTGATGCTGTTAGTGGTAAGTATGCTCCTACACCATGAGATGTATCAATTGCATTTGCTAAATCTTTAATATGTAAATCAATACGGAAGCCTGGTTTGAAATTACGATCTAATACCATTGGTGCTTTCGCATCTAATACTGTACTTCCTGCCAAGCCACCACGAATTGCTTGATACACTAATTCTGGATCTACACCTGCTTTGGTCGCAAGCATCAATGCTTCTGACATCGCCGCAATATTTAATGCAACAATAACTTGGTTAGCCAATTTTGTTACATTACCTGCACCAATGTCGCCAGTATAAACTACTGAACCAGCCATTGCTTTCATGATGTCATAATATTTATCGAATACTTCTTTTTTACCGCCGACCATAACAGATAAAGTACCATCGATTGCTTTAGGTTCACCGCCGCTAACTGGTGCATCTAGCATATCAATGCCTTTTTTCTCTAATTCAGCATAAATTTCGCGGCTTGCTAATGGTGCGATAGAACTCATATCAATCACAACGCTACCTGCTTTCGCTCCTTCTACAACGCCATTTTCACCTAAAACAACTGATTTAACATGTGGTGAATTTGGTAACATGGTGATGATTACATCTACTTGTTCTGCTACTGCTTTTGGTGTTTCAGCACTCACTGCACCAGCAGCAACAACTTCTTTTACTACTTCTTGATTGCGATCCATTACTACCAAAGAATAACCTGCTTTTAACAAGTTTTTACTCATTGGTTTACCCATAATACCAAGTCCGATAAATCCGATTTTCATAATTTCACCTCTTTTTATTAATGGAAAATATACAATGTTTACTTAATTACTTTTTAAATGTGTTGCATAAGTTTTGGGTCGCTCCGCGGAACACACCTAAATCACTACCTACTGCAACAAAAGTTGCACCCCATTCAAGATAACGGCGTGCATCTTGTTCTACTGGTGCCAAGATTCCACACGCTTTGCCATGTTTCTTCGCACACTCAAAAATTTGTTTAATTACTTTTTGTACTTCAGGATGATTTGGTTGGCCTAAATAACCTAACGCAGCTGAAAGATCACCTGGTCCAACGAAAATACAATCCACACCTTCCACTGCAGCAATTTCATCTACATTATCTACCGCCAATTGGCTTTCAATTTGTACAATCACTGCAATATTGTCATTAATCATAGAAAAATAGTTAGGTACTGTTGCATAACCATTGCTACGATGAGAAACAGATACACCTCTAATTCCCGCTGGTGGATAACGAGTAGATGCCACTGCTTGTACAGCTTCTTCTGCTGTTTCTACATATGGAATCAAGAAATTATAGAAACCAATATCTAACAAACGTTTGATCACTACTGGTTCATTTTGTGGCGGACGTACGATTGGCATACTGCTGCTATCTTTTAAAGCCATCAATTGGGGAATAAAAGATAAAACATCATTTGGAGCATGTTCACCATCTAATAACAACCAGTCAAAACCTGCTAATCCTAAAACTTCAGTTGTAATTGGATTACCTAATGCACTCCAACAACCAATTAGCGTTTCACCTTGTAGTAATTTTTGCTTAAATAGATTTGGAAGATATTTTTCGTTCATAACCTTGTCCTTTCAGTGGGAAATAATTTGTGAAAAAGTCTAATAGAGCCTTTTTAAATTAACACTATTCAACAGCACAAATATAAAAACTTTTTTAGCTATTAAACTATGCAATAGCACAATTCAATGATAAAAAATCACAAAACTGATTTTAACAATGGTTACTTTTTACACGAAAAATGGACTAAAAATGTCTTTTTTTGTGATAACAATCACATTTTCTCTGGCAAATGCACAAATAAATTTTATTTTGGCAGCCTGATCTTCTGATATTCCGTTAATTCTTAAAATGGGGTGTTTTCCTATAATGCTGGACACTTAAATCTGTAACCCATAGGAGTCATCATTATGAACGACAACACTCTCAATTCTACTTCTACTACTGCAGAAGTAATTAAACGTACCAATGTCCGTTGGGCCATTGTGGTATTACTCTTCTTTGTTACTGCAATTAACTATGGTGACCGAGCTACCTTAGCAATTGCAGGTAAACCAATGTCTGATGCTATTGGTATTGATGCTGCCGGTATGGGCTGGGTATTTTCAGCTTTCTCCTGGGCATATGTATTAGGTCAATTACCTGGTGGTTGGCTACTTGATAAATTCGGTTCTAAAAAAGTGTACTTTTTAGGAATTGTATTCTGGTCACTCTTTACCTTACTACAAGGCGCCGTTGGTTTATTCTCTGGTGCTTGGGCATTAATTATTCTCTTCTCTCTGCGTTTCCTTGTTGGTTTAGCTGAATCACCATCTTTCCCAGGAAACAGTCGAATTGCAGCAGCTTGGTTCCCTGCAAAAGAACGTGCTACTGCGGTTGCTATTTTCAACTCTGCCCAATACTTTGCAACAGTAATCTTTGCACCAATTATGGGATGGTTGACAGCTGAATTAGGTTGGGAGTCTGTCTTTATCTTTATGGGTACTGTAGGTCTATTAATCAGCGTTGTTTGGTTAAAAGTTATCTATAATCCAAAAGATCACCCAAAAGTCAATCAGGCTGAAATTGACTATATTGAAGCTGGTGGTGCATTAACTAATATGGATCAAGGTAAAAAAGATGGTAAAAACGAAGGTCCTAAATTTGGTTATGTAAAACAACTTCTCAGCAATCGTATGTTACTCGGTGTTTATCTCGGTCAATACTGTATTAACTGCTTAACTTTCTTCTTTATCACTTGGTTCCCAGTCTATTTAGCGACTGAAAGAGGATTAGATCTTAAATCTGTTGGCTTTATCGCTGCTATCCCAGCTATCTGTGGTTTTTTAGGTGGTCTCGCTGGCGGTGTGATTTCAGATGCGTTAATGAAGAAAACAAACTCACTCTCTATCGCACGTAAAACACCAATCGTACTTGGTATGTTAGGTTCAATGACCATGATATTCTGTAACTATGTAGATTCAATTTATATGGTTGTTCTCTTTATGTCACTTGCATTCTTCGGTAAAGGTGTTGGTGCATTAGGTTGGGCGGTAATGGCTGATACTGCACCAAAAGAAATCAGTGGTTTAGCAGGCGGTTTATTTAATATGTGCGGTAACTTATCTGGTATCGTTTCACCAATCGCTATCGGTTATATCGTGAAAAGTACAGGTCACTTCGAATGGGCATTAGTCTTCGTTGCAGTCCACGCTTTAGTTGCAGCATTTAGCTTCCTCTTCATCGTTGGACCAATTAAACGTATGGAATTAAAACCAATCAAATAATTGTACTGATATATACCAACATTTAATGAGGTAGCAAAAATGAATACTCAATCTGTACCACAAATCACTGAAATGCAAGTTATCCCAGTTGCAGGGTACGATAGTATGCTAATGAATGTAGGGGGAGCTCACTCCCCTTATTTCACCCGTAATTTAGTGATCTTAAAAGATAGCGCTGGTCATACCGGCGTAGGTGAAGCACCAGGTGGTGAAACTATTCTAAACGCATTAAAAGAAGCCATTCCACACGTAGTTGGTCGCCCAATTTCAATTTTAAATCGTATCGTCAATGATATGCACAATGGTTATCTTGACGCAGATTATGATACTTTTGGTAAAGGCGCTTGGACTTTTGAATTACGTGTTAATGCTGTTGCAGCATTAGAAGCGGCATTACTTGATTTAATGGGGCAATTCCTAAATGTTCCTGTTGCGGAATTACTCGGCCCTGGTAAACAACGCGATGAAGTCACTGTTCTTGGTTATCTATTTTATGTTGGTGATGACCATATTACTGATCTCCCTTACCAACAACCAACTAACGGTAAACATGAGTGGTATCGTATTAGACGCCAAACCGCAATGACTACAGAAGCTGTTGTTGAATTGGCTGCTGCTGCAAAAGACCGTTATGGTTTTAAAGATTTTAAAATGAAAGGCGGTGTTTTCGCTGGTGAAGTAGAAATTGAAACTGTCACTGCATTGAAAAAGCATTTTCCAGATGCACGAATTACGCTTGATCCAAATGGTTGTTGGTCTTTAGAAGAAGCTATCCGCTTATGTAAAAATATGCACCATGTTCTAACCTATGCAGAAGATCCTTGCGGAGCAGAACAAGGCTACTCAGGCCGAGAAGTGATGGCTGAATTCCGTCGCGCTACCGGTATTCCAACTGCAACTAACATGGTTGCCACTAACTGGCGTGAAATGGCACATTCTATTATGTTGCAAGCTGTAGATATCCCTCTTGCTGATCCTCATTTCTGGACACTGACAGGCGCAAGCCGAGTTGCACAATTATGCAACGAATGGGGCTTAACTTGGGGCTGTCATTCAAACAACCATTTTGATATCTCATTAGCCATGTTTACACACGTTGGCGCTGCTGCACCTGGAAATCCAACTGCATTAGATACGCATTGGATTTGGCAAGAAGGTGATCTACACCTAACTAAAGAACCATTAGAAATTGTTAATGGAAAAATCAAACTCAATGATAAACCAGGCTTAGGTATCGAACTCGATATGGAAAAAGTCTTGCTTGCTCATGAACTACATAAGAAGTTACCAAGTGGCGCTCGCAATGATGCAATTCCAATGCAGTTCTATTATCCTGGTTGGAAATTTGATCGCAAACGACCAGCAATGGTACGTTAAGTTAAGATTTATTATTCACTAATTTTAGAAAAAAATAGGAGTTTACTATGAGTTCATCAACCCCAATTATCACTGAAATGCAAGTCATCCCTGTTGCCGGCCATGACAGTATGTTATTAAATTTAAGTGGTGCGCATTCCCCTTACTTCACTCGTAATATTGTCATTCTAAAAGATAACAGTGGTCATACTGGTGTAGGTGAAGTCCCGGGCGGTGAAAAAATTCGTCAAACTTTAGAAGATGCTAAACCTTTAGTATTAGGTAAAGGTTTAGGCGAATATAAAAACGTAATGGAAGCTGTTCGTAAAACTTTCTCTGATCGTGATGCAGGCGGTCGTGGTTTACAAACTTTCGATTTAAGAACAACTATTCACGTTGTGACTGCTATTGAAGCAGCGATGCTTGACTTATTAGGACAATTCTTAAACGTGTCTGTGGCCTCATTATTAGGTGATGGACAACAACGTGACGCGGTGGAAATGTTAGGTTATCTCTTCTTTATTGGCGATAGAAAGAAAACCACTTTAGCTTATCAAAGCCAAGAAAATGATCCTTGTGAATGGTATCGTATCCGTCACGAAGAAGCATTAACACCAGAAGCCGTTGTTCGCCTTGCTGAAGCGGCATATGAAAAATATGGCTTCAACGATTTTAAACTCAAAGGTGGTGTATTACATAGTGAAGCTGAAGCAGAAGCAGTAACTGCATTGGCTAAACGCTTCCCTAATGCACGTGTTACATTAGACCCAAATGGTGCTTGGTCGCTCGATGAAGCAATCAAAGTTGGTAAACAACTACGTGGTGTTCTTGCTTACGCTGAAGACCCTTGTGGTGCAGAACAAGGTTATTCTGGTCGCGAAGTAATGGCAGAATTCCGTCGCGCTACTGGATTACCGACAGCAACGAATATGATTGCTACTGACTGGCGTCAAATGGGACATACTATCTCATTACAATCTGTTGATATTCCTCTTGCTGATCCACACTTCTGGACAATGCAAGGTTCTGTTCGTGTTGCACAAATGTGTAATGAATGGGGTTTAACTTGGGGTTCACACTCTAACAACCACTTTGATGTATCTTTAGCAATGTTTACACATGTTGCCGCTGCTGCGCCTGGCGATATTACTGCTATCGATACACACTGGATCTGGCAAGAAGGTAATCAACGTCTTACTAAAGAGCCATTAAAAATTGTTAATGGTTTAGTTGAAGTACCGAAAAAACCAGGTCTTGGTATTGAACTCGATATGGATCAAGTAATGAAAGCTCACGAACTTTATAAAAATATGGGACTAGGTGCTCGTGATGATGCAATGGCAATGCAATTCCTTATCCCAGGATGGACTTTCGATAACAAGAAACCTTGTTTAGTAAGATAATTTACTAGTATTTGCACTACTAACCAATTCGCCAATAGCCTTTGCTATTGGCGAATTTTTCTCATCAATATTCCCCAACAAACATTAGCATTCACTTCATAAATTCTGTACAATTCGCCACCTATTAAAAACTCTACTACGAATATAACAAAAGATATGACTACTACTCCAAATATTGGCTTTTTAAGTCTTGGTTGTCCGAAAAATTTAGTGGATTCTGAACGTATTCTGACGGAATTACGTGCAGAGGGTTATAACATTGTGCCAACCTATGAAAATGCAGATTTAGTGATTGTGAATACCTGCGGATTTATTGACAGTGCAGTCCAAGAATCACTTGAAGCAATTGGTGAAGCATTAGAAGAAAATGGCAAAGTGATTGTTACTGGTTGTTTAGGGGCGAAAGAAAATCAAATTCGTGAAGTGCATCCAAAAGTATTGGAAATTACTGGGCCACATAGTTATGAAGCAGTAATGAACCATGTTCATAAATATGCACCAAAACCAGAATATAATCCTTATATCAATGTTGTACCAAAACAAGGCGTTAAGCTAACACCAAAACATTACGCTTATGTCAAAATTTCAGAAGGCTGCGATCATCGTTGCACTTTCTGTATTATCCCTTCAATGCGTGGTGATTTGGATAGCCGTCCAATTAATACTATCTTAGACGAAGCAAAACGTTTAGTAGATGCTGGCGTTAAAGAATTACTGATTGTGTCGCAAGATACTTCAGCTTATGCGTTAGATAAAAATCAAAAAGAGCAAAAATCGAAAACCGTTTTCTGGAACGGTATGCCGATCAAAAATGATCTCATTACCTTATGTGAACAACTTGGCACATTAGGTGTTTGGGTACGTTTGCATTATGTTTATCCTTATCCACACGTGGATAAATTAATTCCATTGATGGCGCAAGGAAAAATCCTACCTTATTTGGATATTCCATTACAACACGCTAGCCCTAAAATTCTTAAAGCAATGAAACGTCCAGGGGCGATTGATCGCACGTTAGAGCGGATTAAACAATGGCGTGAAATTTGCCCAGAATTAACTTTACGTTCAACCTTTATTGTTGGCTTCCCAGGAGAAACTGAAGAAGATTTCCAAATGTTGCTCGATTTTATTCAAGAAGCACAATTAGATCGTGTTGGTTGTTTTAAATTTAGCCCTGTTGAAGGTGCACCAGCCACTGAAATGGCAGATCAAGTACCAGAAGAAGTTAAAGAAGAACGTTTCCATCGTTTTATGCAGCTGCAACAACAAATTTCCGCAGCACGTTTACAACAAAAAATTGGTAAAACTTTGCCAGTGATGATCGATGAAATTGATGAGGAAGGTATCGTTGGTCGTTCAATGGCAGATGCTCCTGAGATTGATGGTATGGTTTATATTGATAACTTAAGCGATCAAGAAGTGAAAGTTGGTGATGTTGTAATGGTAAAAATCCACAATGCTGATGAATATGATTTGTGGGGAACTATCTAACTTGTCCTTCAATTTTTCCATCATTTAAAAAGTGCCCAATCGGGCACTTCAGACCGCTAACAAACCTAAATTTTAGCAAAAACTTCTATAAAATAGCTTTGGGTTCCCTCTCACTCTTGCCTGAAAATCTTATTGGAATGAG
>NZ_JTJL01000012.1 GCF_001678495.1 Gallibacterium salpingitidis | reverse complement strand
TCGCATAAGCAACAGCTTCGTCGATTAATGAAGCATATTGTGGTAATTGGGAAGCGCTTAATACAAGTGATGGGTTTGTTGTCGCATCTTCTGGTTGGTATTTTTTGATTGCTTCGATATCACCAGTATCTGCTACAACCACAGTCATTTTACGTAGTGCGTCGAGTTGAGACATGAATTTACTCCTTTATTGTGTCTTGTGTCTGAAAAAACTCACTCATGGTATCACATAAAAGAATGGAATGAGTAGTCAGTTACATGGTAATTATTGCTATCATTCAAACTAATCAATTATTCAATACCAAGCTCTTGCCAAATTTGATCAATTCGCGCGACTACCGCAGGATCTTTCTTAATCGGTTTGCCCCATTCTCGTTGTGTTTCACCTGGCCATTTATTGGTTGCATCAATGCCCATTTTGGAACCTAAACCTGCAACAGGTGATGCAAAATCCAGATAATCAATAGGCGTATTCTCAACTAAAGTAAGATCACGAGCAGGATCACAACGCGTAGTGATCGCCCAAATCACATCTTTCCAATCCCTTGCATTCACATCATCATCACAAACAATGACAAATTTTGTGTACATAAATTGGCGTAAAAACGACCAAACGCCCATCATTACTCGTTTCGCATGACCTGCATATTGTTTTTTCATTGTCACCACCGCTAACCGATAAGAACAGCCTTCCGGCGGTAAATAGAAATCAACAATCTCAGGAAATTGTTTTTGTAAAATCGGAATAAAGACCTCGTTTAACGCCTCACCTAACACTGCTGGTTCATCAGGTGGCCGACCAGTATAAGTTGAGTGATAAATCGGATCTTTACACATCGTAATATGGGTGACGGTAAAGACAGGGAAATACTCCTGCTCATTGTAATAACCTGTATGATCGCCATATGGCCCTTCCAATGCCTTTTCTTCAGGATCAATATAACCTTCTAATACGATCTCTGCGCCAGCAGGAATTTCCAAATCACAACTTAATGCTTTTGCCACTTCTGTTTTATTGCCACGCAACAATCCAGCAAAAGCATATTCAGACAACGTATCTGGAATTGGCGTTACCGCACTTAAAATCGTTGCCGGATCCGCCCCTAATGCTACTACCACTGGGAATTTCTCACCTGGATGCACTTCCTGCCACTCTTGGAAATCTAATGCACCGCCACGATGAGAAAGCCAACGCATAATCAATTTATTTTTACCAATCAATTGCTGACGATAAATTCCTAAATTTTGTCGTTTTTTATACGGCCCTTTGGTAACAGTTAATCCCCACGTAACTAATGGTGCAACATCATCAGGCCAACATTGCATAATAGGCAGACGATACAAATCAACTTCATCATCTTTCCATACCACATCTTGGCAAGATGGATGGTTAATCGTTTTGGTCGGCATATTTAACACAGGGCGAAATTGCGAAATACTGTTGAACAGATCTTTAAGCCCTTTTGGCGGTTCAGGCTCCTTCAGAAATGCCAATAACTTCCCTACTTCACGCAATGCACTCACATCTTCTTGCCCCATTCCTAAGGCTACACGTCTTGCAGTACCAAATAGGTTACAAAGCACTGGCATAGCAAATCCTTTAGGGTTTTCAAACAACAACGCCGGACCACCTTTACGCAAAGTTCGGTCAGCAATTTCTGTCATTTCTAAGTAAGGATCAATTTCATGGGAAATACGTTTCAGTTCCCCTTGTTGTTCAAGCAATGCAATAAATTCGCGTAAGTTTTTATATTTCACCCTATTGTCCTCTTATGCCAGCACTATCCACGCCAACAATAATGCCAAAATAAAACGATAAATCGCAAAAGATACAAACGAAATCTTACCGATAAGATGTAAGAACGTTCTAATCGCTATCATTGCAACAATAAATGCTGTGACAAAACCAACCGCAAACATTGGTAAATCACTCATAGAAAGGAATGGTAAACTCTTATACAGATCCAAGCCTGTTGCACCAATCATCATTGGCACTGCTAAGATGAAAGAATATTCCGCCGCAGCTTTTTTACCAACTCCCATTAACAAACCACCAGAAATGGTTGCACCAGAACGCGAGAAACCTGGAAATAAAGCTAAACATTGAAATAGACCAATCGCAAAAGCTTGACGATAGCTAATTTGATCGACTTCTTCCGCGTACGCTTTTTGCGGTCTAAATTTTTCTGCCAGAATTAATAAAATCCCACCAGCCACTAAAGAACCAATCACATTATGAATATTGAATAATGCTTTAATCGAGGAATGAAAAACTAAACCCAATACCACCGCAGGAATCATTCCTAAAATAATATGGATTAAATTTAAATGCGGTTGGCTACGATCAACTTTCTCACCAAAATGAATACCAATTAGACCAAACATTTTGCGCCAATAGACAAAAATGACCGCTAAAATGGAACCCAATTGAATAATCACTTCGAAAGTTGCGGCTTTTTCCCCTTCAAAGCCAAGGAAATGCCCTGCAATAATCATATGTCCTGTTGATGATACAGGCAAAAATTCGGTTAATCCTTCAACACAACCTAAAATAAAGGCAATCAATAATTCTGACATCCAAATAATCCTCTAAACTGATTACGGCAACATTTTACCAAGCTGTTTACCGCCTACTAAGTGCATATGTAAATGAAATACTTCTTGTCCACCATGCTTATTGCAATTCACAATTAAACGATAACCGTCTTCGGCAATACCTTGTTCTTTGGCAATTTTCGCTGCTACCACAAAAAGATGTCCTAATACTTGTTCATCTTCAGCAGTCACATCATTAACGGTTGGAATAATTTTATTAGGAATAATAAGAATATGAGTTGGTGCTTGTGGTGCGATATCACGAAAAGCTGTTACCTGCTCATCTTGATAAACGATATCAGCCGGAATTTCCTTACGAATAATTTTGCTAAAAATGGTTTCAGTTGTCATAACACTTTCTCCTAAATAATAAAAAACGCCGCTTAGACAATACAATTATCTAAAATGCTCAAACCAATCGGTATTTATTATAAAAAAATTTTTTTTGTTATGCTTGTAAAAGCGTAGAAAACTTTAGATCATTGTTTAATAACACTTTTTTAACATCGTCAGCATACCTCTATTTAAAATTTGATCTGTATCAACTACAATGCAAAAGGATAAAATCTATCCATAAAATTACTATGTATTTTTTTCAAAAATTTTTATAATTACCGAAATTTTTTGAAAATATAAAATTTTTTTGAAAAAGGAAATCGTCTTTATGAAAGATGCGACAACAGTAGCACTGAATCCAACAGAAATGACAAATCTTGCGGAAGACGTTGCCGCTTATAAAGCACAAAAAAAACCTTTTCTATCCTTTGCATCAGGCATTTCTGCTGGCGCATGTATTGCACTAGCATTTGTTTTTTATACCACTACTCAAACAGGATTAAATAACGCCTCTTGGGGTCTAGCTAAATTGGTTGGCGGTTTAGTGTTTGCCCTCGGCGTGATTATGGTGGTTATTCTAGGGACAGAACTTTTTACTTCTTCTACTTTAACTATTACCGCAAAGGCTTCTGGTCGTATTACAACTGCACAGATGTTGCGTAATTGGTTAGTGGTTTATTTCGGTAACTTTGCAGGAAGCCTAATTATCGTCGCTTTAATTTGGTTTGCGGGTCAAACTATGGCAGCGGACGGGCAATGGGGTTTAACCATTCTTAAAACTGCACAACATAAAATTCACCATACTTGGTTAGAAGCATTCTCTTTAGGAATCTTATGTAACATTATGGTTTGTGTTGCAGTGTGGATGGCTTACTCTGGTCGTACTGTAACCGATAAAGCATTTATTATGATTTTACCAATTGGAATGTTCGTTGCTTCCGGTTTTGAACACTGCGTAGCAAATATGTTTATGATTCCAATGGGCATTATTACTGCTCACTATAGCAGTCCTGAATTTTGGCAGCACTTGGGTATTGATGCTTCACTTTATGCTGATCTTGATGTGTATCACTTTATTGTGAAAAACCTTATCCCAGTGACATTAGGTAATATTGTTGGTGGTGCGATTTGTATTGGCTTATTCCATCGCTTCTTAGCCAAAGCGCACTAAAGATTTATTTTTTATTATTCATTTAATGAAGGAAACGATTATGACTCAATTAACTGAGCAACAACAAAAAGCATGGGCTGGTTTTGAAGCTGGCGACTGGCAACAAAATGTAAACGTACGTGATTTTATTCAACGTAACTACACCCCTTATGAAGGTGACGAATCATTCTTAGCTGGCGCAACTGCAGCAACTACTAAGCTTTGGAACAAAGTAATGGAAGGTATCAAAGAGGAAAACCGTACTCACGAACCTCTTGATTTCGATACAGATATCCCTTCAACTATCATTTCTCACCCAGCTGGTTATATTGAGAAAGAGTTAGAACAAATCGTTGGTTTACAAACTGATGCTCCATTAAAACGTGCAATTATCCCGTTTGGTGGTATCAAAATGGTGGAAGGTTCATGTAAAGTTTATGGTCGTGAACTTGATCCACAAGTGAAGAAAATCTTTACTGAATATCGTAAAACCCACAACCAAGGTGTATTTGATGTTTATACTCCAGATATCTTACGCTGCCGTAAATCTGGTGTGTTAACTGGTTTACCAGATGCTTATGGTCGTGGTCGTATTATCGGTGACTACCGTCGTGTTGCACTTTACGGTATCGACTTCTTAATGGCTGACAAATTCAAACAATTTACTTCACTACAACCTCGCTTAGAAAGTGGCGAAGATTTACAAATGACTATCCAATTACGTGAAGAAATTGCTGAACAACATCGTGCATTAGGCCAAATCAAACAAATGGCTGCAACTTATGGTTGTGATATTTCTGGTCCAGCAACTAACGCAAAAGAAGCTGTACAATGGACTTACTTCGGTTACTTAGCCGCTGTTAAATCACAAAACGGTGCTGCAATGTCATTCGGTCGTGTATCTTCATTCTTAGATATCTATATCGAACGTGACCTTAAAGCAGGTAAAATCACTGAAGAACAAGCACAAGAATTAATTGACCACTTAGTAATGAAATTACGTATGGTACGTTTCTTACGTACTCCAGAATACGATCAATTATTCTCTGGCGACCCAATTTGGGCAACAGAATCTCTTGGCGGTATGGGCTTAGACGGACGTACTTTAGTTACTAAAAATACATTCCGTTTCTTAAATACCCTTTATACAATGGGTCCATCACCAGAACCAAATATGACTATTCTTTGGTCTGAAAAATTACCAGAAAACTTCAAACGTTTCTGTGCAAAAGTTTCTATTGATACTTCTTCTGTTCAATACGAAAACGACGATTTAATGCGTCCAGACTTCAACAACGATGACTATGCGATCGCTTGCTGCGTAAGCCCAATGGTTGTTGGTAAACAAATGCAATTCTTCGGTGCTCGTGCAAACTTAGCGAAAACTATGCTTTACTCAATCAATGGTGGTATTGATGAGAAAAACGGTATGCAAGTTGGTCCAAAAACTGATCCAATCAAGACTGAATACCTTGACTTCGACGATGTAATGACTCGTATGGACAGCTTCATGGATTGGTTAGCAAGACAATATGTAACTGCATTAAATATCATCCACTATATGCACGACAAATACAGCTACGAAGCTTCATTAATGGCATTACATGATCGTGATGTATATCGTACTATGGCTTGTGGTATCGCTGGATTATCTGTTGCTGCTGACTCACTTTCAGCAATTAAATATGCGAAAGTTAAACCAGTTCGTGGCGACATCAAAGATAAAGATGGTAATGTAGTAGCGAAAGATGTTGCTATCGACTTCGAAATCGAAGGTGAATATCCACAATTCGGTAACAACGACAGCCGCGTTGATGAAATCGCTTGCGACTTAGTTGAACGTTTCATGAAGAAAATTCAAAAACTTAAAACTTATCGTAATGCAGTACCGACTCAATCTGTATTAACTATCACTTCTAACGTAGTTTACGGTAAGAAAACTGGTAATACTCCTGATGGTCGTCGTGCTGGTGCACCATTCGGACCAGGTGCGAACCCAATGCATGGACGTGACCAAAAAGGTGCGGTTGCTTCATTAACATCTGTTGCTAAACTTCCATTTGCGTATGCGAAAGATGGTATTTCTTACACCTTCTCAATCGTACCAAATGCGTTAGGTAAAGATTACGAAGCTCAAAAACGTAACCTTGCAGGCTTAATGGATGGTTACTTCCACCACGAAGCAACTGTTGAAGGCGGTCAACACTTAAATGTAAACGTAATGAATCGTGAAATGTTATTAGACGCGATGGAAAATCCTGAGAAATATCCTCAATTAACCATTCGTGTTTCAGGTTACGCAGTACGTTTCAACTCTTTAACTAAAGAGCAACAACAAGACGTTATTACTCGTACCTTTACCCAATCTATGTAATGTAGATTCTCTTAACTACATATCTTAAAGCTGTCCTTCGGGGCAGCTTTTTTCTTTCTCCGTTGTCTAAATACCACCTGAAATTACACAAAATGCAAAAAAATTAGCATTATTTATATGAAACATAATGCGTTTTCTGTTTTTGTTAAAGATGCTGGTCAAGCGATCATTATGCTTGTTAGACTGTCAACAGTATCAAACACAACAACAATAGGGAAAACAACTATGTATGACTTAACACTTTTATTTGAAAAAATTAAACAACGGGATCCTGGTCAAGCACCATTTCATCAAGCAGTAGAAGAAGTATTCAGTAGTCTAGCTCCATTCCTTGCAAAAAATCCTAAATATTCACAAGATAGCCTTTTAGAACGTATTGTTGAACCAGAGCGTATTGTAATGTTCCGCGTTTCTTGGGTTGACGACCAAGGTAAAGTTCAAGTAAATCGCGGTTATAGAATTCAAATGAATTCCGCAATTGGTCCATATAAAGGTGGTTTACGTTTCCATCCAACTGTTGATCTTGGCGTTTTAAAATTCTTAGCCTTTGAACAAGTATTTAAAAATGCACTCACTACCTTGCCAATGGGCGGTGGTAAAGGTGGTTCAGATTTTGATCCTAAAGGTAAATCTGATGCTGAAGTGATGCGTTTCTGCCAAGCCTTTATGACGGAATTATCGCGTCACATTGGTGCAGATCTTGATGTTCCTGCAGGCGATATTGGTGTCGGTGGCCGCGAAATTGGTTATCTATTTGGTCAATATAAACGTGTACGTAATGAATTTGCTTCAGTATTAACCGGTAAAGGCTTAGCTTATGGAGGAAGTTTAATTCGTCCTGAAGCAACTGGCTATGGCACAGTATATTTTGCACAGCATATGTTAAAAACTCGTGGTCAAAGTATTGAAGGTAAACGTGTTCTTATTTCTGGTGCAGGAAATGTTGCACAATATGCGGCAGAAAAAGCGATTCAGTTAGGGGCAAAAGTTCTGACTATGTCAGATTCTAATGGCTATGTAAAATTCCCGGATAGTGGTATGACGGAAGCACAACTTGCCGCTTTAATTGAATTAAAAGAAATTCGTCGTGAACGTATTGCGGTTTATGCGAAAGAACAAGGTTTAGCTTATTTTGCTAACCAAAAACCTTGGTCTGTTCCTTGTGATGTCGCGCTACCTTGCGCTACCCAAAATGAACTCGATGCAGATGATGCAAAAACCTTATTACAAAATGGCTGTATTTGCGTAGCAGAAGGCGCCAATATGCCATCAACTCTTGGTGCAGTAACTGCATTTATTGATGCGAAAATTCTATATGCTCCAGGAAAAGCGAGTAACGCCGGCGGTGTTGCCACTTCAGGTTTAGAAATGAGCCAAAATGCTATTCGCCTTTCTTGGTCAAGAGAAGAAGTGGATCAACGCTTATTTGATATTATGGCAAACATCCATGAAAACTGTGTTGCCAACGGTAGTGAAAGCAGCGGCTATATCAACTATGTAAATGGCGCAAATATTGCTGGTTTCCGCAAAGTAGCAGATGCAATGTTGGCTCAGGGTATTGTTTAAAAAGAATTACTTGTCTATTAAAAAGCCCTTGTGTATCTCACAAGGGCTTATGTTTACCAATAACGACGATGAAATAATGGTCTGCCTAAATCATAAGGTGGATAATCTTCATAGAATTGTCTTTCAATTTCCATCTGTCTAATTTGCTGTTCTGCCATATAATTTTGTAATGCCAATTTATAACAAGCTTGGAACATCGGATCATTCACTTTTTTGGTATATTCTGCTTTAAACTCTTTTTGCTGTTTTTCAGTTAAACCAATATCTTGATCAAAATGACGTTTCATCAAATACGCTGTTTCTTCATCACATTGTTTTGCTAGAGAAACCTGTAATGCTTGTTGCTGACGAACTTTCGCCTCTTCCCTTGCTCGTTGTTCTTCAGGAGATAAAGCACAGCTGGCAAGTATCATGATAGAAATAAAGATAGTTAATACTTTAGTCATAACGGTTATCCATACTATTCATTATGATATTAAGCATACTACTAATCATTTCTGATGAATAGCTGTATTTTTTACTAAAATTTTTCTCTCTATTTTTCATTCAATTGCTAAAATATGTTTTTCACAATTAAAACACTACCAATAATAATCAAAAAACAATACACGATTTTATGATAATTAATATTAAATTTGTGCATCAATTGATAACCAAACAGTCCAACTAAAAGCCCAATACAAAATGCAGGAAATATTTTCATCACATATGATAAAACTTCTCCCGTCAAAAGATCCTTATACCAAAATCCAACTATAGCACCAATCATCTGTAACATAAAAAAAGATACTAAAGTTGCTTTTGTTTCATCATTCGTCCAAGGCATCATTGAAGTATATGCAATCACTGGAGGGCCTGCTTCACCTACACTTGCTCCCATTGAACCAGAAAGAAATCCCATAAATAAACTAACTGGGTACGATTCTTTCTTAATAAGGCTTACTCTAGAAAAAAGAGAATATAAACTTGATATAACTAATATTATTCCCATAGTGACTAAAATCACTTCTGATGGTAAGTATTTTAATAAATTAGCGCCTAGCAAAGATCCCGGTAAAGATCCTATAAATAAAATAATTGTTACTTTCCATTTAATATGATTTTTCATTTTCCATACGATTGGAAAAGTTACTAGCCAGCCAAAAATACCTGCGATTGGAATTGCTAATTTCACATCCAGACACATAGATAATAGAGGTACAGACACTAATGCTAAACCAAATCCCGTTAATCCTTGAGTAAAACTTCCTAAAAAAATAATTAAAGAGATTATAAGAATATTATCAATCATCATAAAATTCCTCTTTAACTTCTAATATCAAAAGAAAATATTGTTTTTTGAACGTAAACCATATTAGGTTCTAATAATGTACTAGGAAAATGACAATAGTTAGGACTATTTGGGAAATGTTGAGTTTCAAAACAAATACCATCAAATGAGTGATAAATATAATTTTCTTTTCCAATCCACTTTTTATTAGATAATTTTGAAGCATTATAAACTTGAACGGCAGGCTGTGTAGTTATCACCTGCATTACTCTTCCACTAACTGGTTCATAAAGTTCTGCTGCTTTCAAATATTTGTCAAAAGATATATCACCACGCAAAATAAAATTAGTATCAATTTCTTTATTTGGTAATTTTTCCATATTTTTACTAATCATCGTCAAATTAGTAAAATCTAGACCTGAATCTTTTACACTCCTAATTTCACCTGTAGTAATTATTTTATCTTTGACAGGAGTATAAAAATCACTAAACAACTTCAAATAATGACCAGATATATTTCCTTTATTATGACCCAATAAATTATAGTAAGTATGATTAGTTAAATTAATAATTGTTGTTTTATCAGTTATTGCGGAAAAATTAAGAAAAACATTATTATCTTCATCCAAACCAATAGTATGACTAACCAATAAATTTCCTGGGTAACCTGATTCACCATCAACAGACACTCTGTGGAAATGAATCATAATTGATCTTTCTTTATTCTCTATATCATATGCCCAAATATATTTATCAAACCCTCTAATACCTCCATGAATATGTTGTCCTGTCGTTTCCTCATTATATTCCAGATCATATTGAGGATTTTTTATAAAAAATTCACCTTGTTCAATACGATTAGCATATCGCCCTACTACAGCACCAAAAAAAGGATGCTTTACTAAATATTTTTCTAAACAATCATAACCAAGAACAATATCATCAAGACAACCATGCTTGTCTGCCATAATCAATGAGGTAATTATGCAACCATAATTCATAACACTAAGAGTTGTACCTCTATTATTCGATAATGTAATCAGATCAACACGTTCTTTATTAATATGTCCAAATTCTTCTATATACAATTTCATATATCCCACTCCCTTACCACCTAAAAATAAAAGTACTTAATCATTCGATTAAGTACTTTTAAAAATTTATTCCTTATCAAGAAGCCCAGCAGCGAGAGCTGGAGCTAATCCTGGAGTTAAAGGAAGTCTAGGAACTAACAAACAATGCATTAAATGATAAATATCTTGTTTACCATCCCACACTTTACTAGAAGCTTTATTATGTATATCTAATTCTTGCCACCATGAACCTGTTTCATAATCAATAAGATAAGTCCTACAATAATCCCAAAACTCCTGATAATATTTTTCATATGTACAGTCTTTTGTAACTGAATATAATGCATACGCTGTTCCAATTGCTTCTACAATTACCCAACGGATTCTTTCTCTTACAATTGGTTTACCATCCCAATCTACTGAATAAACAAACCCTGGGGCACCATCCACTGACCAAGCATCGCGAATTCCTGCAGCAAATAAATTTTTCGCATCTTCAAGCAACCATTCAGGTGTATCTGCATTAATTTTTAATAATGTAGCTCGTAAATGTAACATCAATCTACCCCATTCAATCCAGTGGCCTGGAGTACCGCCAAATGCTCTGAAGTGGCTTGCTGGATTATCTTTATTATAATCTCTTATAGGTTTCCAAGATGGGTCAAAATGTTCATTTACTCTATAATGATTATTTCTAGCAACATCATGAATAATAACAGATGCAATTCTTAATGCTCTATCTAACCATTTTTTATCTTTTGTTGCTTCATACACAATGAGGAATGCTTCTACGGCATGCATATTAGCATTCCCACCTCTATATTGTTCTGTTTCAGTGAAAGATTCGTTCCATGATTCTAAGCACATTTGCTCTTCTTCACTCCAGAAATACTTTTCTATAATATCAATCGCATCATTGAGTAATGCCTGTGCCTTAGGATGCCCAGTGAATGTAGCACTCGCCGCACCTAACAATACAAAGAAATGCTGATAACCTTGTTTTGAGGAATCAATAACACCATTATCATCGACATTAGCATACCAACCCCCATAAGTTTTATCACGTAATACGCCATTCAAAGCATTAATACCATGCTCTACCAATTGATATGCCCCTGGTCTCCCCATTAATGCCGCTAAAGAATAAACGTGCAACATACGTGCAGTAATCCACAATTGAGTACCCATTTCCTTTCGAATTTGTCCGTTATTTCCAATCCAACCAAATCCAGTTGGAACAACAGACTTGTAACCAAATTCAAAAATACGATCTAATTCATTTTCTAACCAACGATTATGCGCTGCAGTTTTTATCCATTTCATACAATTATCCTTTTAACTGTTACTTAATATTTACAATATTCTTAAACAAATCACCCCAAGCACTATTTTTCCGATAAAAAATAGGTGGTTGTCCTATTGGTGCAGGTACAGTGATATATTGTCCACCTTGAATTTGTTGCCCATTCCAAACATATACCCAAGTTTCTTTAGCTGGTAAGTAGACTTTCCACTCAGTAACTCCTTGTTTATGTACTGGCGCAACAAGTAATTCAGAACCATACATATATTGATCTTGAATATCATACGTATTTAAATCGCTCTCAAAATGAACAAATAATGGTCTTTGAACAGGATATCCTTTTTCAAAAGCTTCATTAACTAACGATTTCAAATAAGGAACTAAATGTTTATAGATCTTCACCATCCTTGCCATATGACATAAAGTGCTTTCATCTTGATCAAATTGGAAATTTTCATCAGGACGATTGCCTTCATGGGTTCTCATCACAGGTGTAAATACAGCCATATCAATCCAACGTTCGAATAGTTCTTTAGTTCTACGCAAACCAAATAAACTGGTATAACCACCTATATCACTATGATGATATGCATTACCTAATAAACCTGCTGATAACGCACCACAAATCACCGTATTCAAACCATCATGTCTAGAAAAATCTACGCATTGATCACCTGCCCATAGTAAAGGACAATAACGTTGTGAATTAGTGAATCCTGATCTCATGAAAAAGATCACTTCTCCCTCAAGTCCTCTCTCTTGAAGAGCTTCACGATTCACAGAAGCCCATAAAGTTGGCCATGCATTATGCATTAATACTGCATCCACATGATTAGTTAAATAAATATCTTCTGTAGGTAGATACTCCCCAAAATCAGCCATCCATCCAGAAATACCCAAATCAAGTAAATTCTTCTTAAGAATTTCATTCTTAAACCATTCTCGAGTATCTTTTTTAGTAAAATCGAGAACCCCACAAAAGAACTCACCAAAGTCTACTAAAGCAACCTCGTTTTTAGCATTTAATGCAAATAATCCCTTTTCCTTAGCTACTTTATATAGTTCCCCATCTTCACAAAGATATGGGCTTACATATGCTAAAAATCTGATATTCTTGTCACGTAACTCTTGAATTTTTTTATCTAAACGAGGATAGCGTTTCTTACTCCATTCCCAATTCCAGAATAATCTTTTCCCAAAGCTTGTTTCCCGGATTCCTGCCCAGTCTTCACACCATAATCCAGCAACAGGTATTTGATGATTTAGAGCATTTTCCAAACGAGAAAACGAATTTTCCTCGCCACCTTTCAACCCCAAAATAATACCGTTATAGATCCACTCTGGTAATTTTGGTTGACGACCAAAACGTAAACTTAATTTTTCAATAAGTTTTAAAAAGGTGTCTCCAGCATAAATCTCAATCGATTCAGGCACTTCCCATATCATCAGTTCATGATAGAAATCGTGGCTAAAATCAAAATCAGAGAATGCGGTGGTATTTACATGAAATGCATAATGATAAGACGATAAAAAGGTAGGTTGAGGATAATTAGTGTGATAGTAATCACCTCCAGCTTTATTATATTTATCAGATAAAAATGTAATCTCAGTATTTTTATCTCTTCCTACGCCAGGTTCAGATGTCCATAAAGGGAAATTTCTACCCTTTAAATTAAAATAGGACATTTGTTCACCACATCCCCAAACTTTTTCATCAGGATCTGAGTTCAGTTTCACCCAAAAACGATTGTAACTAGATAGGTTTTGCTTAATATTCAACTGGATATTTTCACTATCTGTTAATGAAAACGTAATATTTAAGATAATTGGAGATCTGTCATTATAGGAAAATCCAATCTCATTATTTTTTATCTGTACTGCACATAGTGGTATTCTTTCAGTAATATGATCTTTAATATCAAAATTTCCCCGATAAGATGCTATTTTTTCCACACCAGTACCAATAAAAAAAGCTGGATATTCAGAAGTATGTTTAATCAAAACATGTTCATTATGTTTGATAATGAAACCATTCTCTATCAGTTCGAGTTTCATATTAACCTCTCTAACTGGATTGTTTATCTTGATGCCATAATTTCATCAACGATATTTCCTAAATTCTGTAAAATTGGAACTGAAATATCTCTCAACATCAATTCTGTATCAGGTAACCCAACAATAGACGACCATACAGCTCTTCCTGCTAAAAATCCTGATGCTCCCGCTTCCATAGCAATTCTAACTGCTCTAGGGAATAAATTTGGCGCTACCCCAGAAGATAAAATCACCCAAGGCATATTGATGTTTTCATTTAATCTTTTCGTTGCATCTAATAAAGTAGAATAATCACCATTTCCACATAATGGCATCTCACCTTTATATAAATCTGCCCCACTATCACCCAACTCTTTTGCCGCAGCAATAATTGCTTTTTCACGATCAAATTTATCACCAATTCTTGGAGGACGAACGACTGGCTCAATAATGCTAACTAATCCTGCAGAATGACAAATAGCATTAAATTGTTTCACCATTTCCAATCTTTGTTCTTTATCTTCATCTTCTCTCCATAGAACAAGAAGTTTTAAAGCTTTCCCGCCGTTCTTCTTAACTTCCATAGCATCAATTTCATCATCAAGACAAACTTGATCTACAGGAATACCATTTCCTGGAATAAATTTATCTTTAGCTACAATCATTGAAGAACATTCTGATATAGCTTGTTGTTCTACTACTTGTTTATAGCTAAATTGATTATCTACTAAAACAGCCGAAGCATAAGGAGATAAAATTTTTGCAGCTTTCACTTTGAAATCTGTCAACTCTTGATCTGTAATTTTTCTATGAAACTTACTTTCAAACATCAAACGCATAGCCTCTCGTTGATCAACAGCGAGCATAGCAAAACCACCTGATTTTCTAGCTATATCTTTTACAGAATAATTTGTCATAACCATATCCTCTCTATTATTTATTCAATCCAGCACATTCACGAACATGTTCTAAAATTGCAGTCCAATCTTGTCTACCTCTTCCTTTTGCTCTTGCTTGGCTATAAATTTCTCTAGATGCACTTCCCATAAATAAAGGAACATGCAATTTATTAGCAACATCCAGTGCTAAACCTAAGTCTTTATGGGCTAAATCAATCATAAATGCTGGGGATAAATCACCTTTCAAAACTTTATTTGGCCAAGTTGTAGTAAAATGACCTTTATTAGCAGGGGTTCCTGCCATTACCGACATCGCTGTACTAAGAGGCAATCCTAATGCTTCACATAATGTTGCTGCCTCTGCTGATAATGCATTTAATGCAATACTCATAAAATTATTAATTAATTTCACTCTAATACCTTTACCTGGACCACCAGCATTAATAATTTCTGATCCCATACAAAGTAAGACAGATGAGGCCCTATTCACTTGCTCATCTGTTCCACCAGCTAAAATAAGCAATGTTCCTGAAATAGCATTATCAGATGTACGCCCTACTGGAGCATCCATAAATTCAATATTTTTACAACTTAGCTGTTGTCTAATTTCATCACTTTCTAAAGGATGAATCGTTGACATATCAATAATTAATGCCTGACTAGATACAGATTCAATTACACCATCTTTTCCAAAAATAACTTCTTTAACCAATTGCCCATTTGGCAACATAGTGATAATAAATTCACTATTCTCGGCAGCATCTTTTGGATTATTTGCGGCAAAGGCCCCTAACTCCTCTAATTTCTTTACAGGTTCTCTATTTAGATCATATACCTTCAAAGTATGACCTTTTTTTAGTAAATTACTTGCCATAGGAAATCCCATTTGTCCCAGGCCAATAAATGCAATATTTGACATACAAACCTCTTTTATTTTCGTTTAAGTTCGTTTTATATCATATTTGTTTTTTTATGTAGAAAAAGTGATCTGCGTCACTTTTTTTAATTTTTATTTATGCAAAACTTAAAAAACAATTCATCAAAAACAAAAAAAAGGAACATTTATGAGTAAAATTGCATGTATTGGTATTGCCGTCCAAGATAGAATTTATTATGTAGATCATCTACCTAGTGCTTCTGGAAAATTTGTTGCTCATAGCTATCAAGAAGTTGGAGGTGGCCCAGCTGCCACAGCTGCGGTTGCTATAGCAAAACTAGGAAATGAGGTAGATTTTATTGGTAGATTAGGTGACGATACTATTGGAAAGTCTATTATTTCAGAACTCAATAACTACAATGTTAATACGGATTTAGTAAAAATTTATCCACAAGCTCAATCATCACAATCAGCAATACTAGTAGATCATACCGGTGAACGACTTATCCTTAATTATCCTAGCCCAGACCTACTAACTACAGAAGAATGGTTAAATCAAATTGATTTTACTAATTATGATGCAATTTTGTGTGATGTTCGTTGGCATGAAGGAGCTTTGTTCAGCCTAAGAAAAGCAAGAGAACTAGGCATTCCTAGTATCTTAGACGCAGACACAACTCCACAAGACATTACTAAATTAGTTGAATTAGCTGAATATGTTATTTTCTCTGAGCCAGGACTAAAAAAATTAACATCAGAAGCTAATATTGATACAGCTCTAAAAAAAGCAAGTCTAATTTGTTCTCACAATATTTATGTCACTCAAGGAGAAAAAGGCTGCTCATATATCAAAGAGAATACTATTCACCATTATCCGGGATTTACAGTGGATGTTATTGATACTACTGGAGCCGGAGATGTTTTTCATGGCGCTTTTGCATTTGCAGTAGCAAACAAATTACCATATGATAAACTCATACCATTCGCAAATGCAGTCGCAGCATTAAAATGTACTGCTCCTGGTGGAAGACAAGGCATTCCGACACTTGATCAAGTTAACAGTTTTTTACAATACAATCGTATAAGTTAGTATTACTGAGGCTGTATATAATATTTAATTTCCAATCTAAAAGGTAATTTATGGATTACATAGAATTAACTGGAAATCCTAGACACGACAAATTAATAGCACTAGTCATGTCTAATGGCTATATAAGTAACGAAGAACTCGCTAGCACACTTAATGTAACAACACAAACAATCAGACGAGATATACGTATTCTAAGTAAAGATGGTTTTATATCTCGTCATCATGGAGGAGCTGGTAGAGTTTCTAGTATTCAAAACACAGAATTTTCTATTAGGGAAACTGCCCATATTGCTGAAAAAACAGCTATTGCTAATGAAATTGTTAAACATATTCCTGATGGTTCTACTCTTTTTATGACTATTGGTACTACTACAGAATTCATTGCTAAAGCTTTAGAAATCAAAAATAACCTACGAATTATTACTAATAGTTTAAGAGTAGCCAACTTGTTATATCGAAATAAAAATTTTGAAGTAATTACTGTTGGTGGCATGTTACGTTCACACAATGGGGGTATCATTGGACCTAGTGTGGTATCTTTCATCAGTAGTTTTAGAGCTGATTTTTTAATCACTAGTGTTGGTGCCATCTCTATCGAAGGAGATCTTCTTGATTTTGATATCAATGAAGTTGCTGTTGTAAAAGCTATGATTGCGAATTCTAAAAAGAAAATTATTGCTGTTGATCATTCAAAATTTCATACTTCAGCTGCTGTAGAAATCGACTCATTAAAGCAAGATATGATGTTATTTACTGATCAAAAACCCCCATCATCTCTCCTTAGTGTAATTAAAGAGTGTAAGGTTGAACTCTATATTGCCAAAAGCCATTAACAATACATGAAGAAAACACCTGTTCAGGTGTTTTCTTTTATCAAACATTTTACCCTTCTCATTTATTCTCTTTTATTCGTTTATCCTATTAAAAATATCCCAATAAAAAACAAAATGATCAAAAATGATAAAAAACGAAAACAAATTTATCTATTTGTGAACTTAATCACGTTTTTTTATTTCTTTTCATTGTAGGATTATTATCGAAATTTATTCATACTCGCAGTACATACCATGAATAAATCATACTTTTCGTATCTCTATAAATAAGGAATCAGATTATGTTCTTAAAACGCATATGGGAATTTCTTAACAAGATCAACACACCTATAGCTAGATGTGGTGAAAAAATTGCAGGGATATTGCTCTGCAGTATGACTATCATTGTTTTGTTACAAGTTCTCTTTAGATATTTATTAAATGCCCCGCTAAATTGGACGGATGAGTTATCTTGTTTTTTAATGATTTATATGACTTACCTTTGTATGCCTCTTATTTATCTACAAGATAAAAATATTTCTATGTCATTTTTATTAGAAAAAATTAATGATACAAGGTTATCTCATATAATTTTAGTGTTAATCCACCTTATTGCACTTTGCTTATTTATTATATGGATATACTTTGGTTACTTATTTTTCCTTAAAGGAAATGTAATGGCTAATAGTTTACCTATAAAAATGTATTACATTTATATAGCGCCACCAATTCTATTCACTATTACGATACTTTCTGTACTTCAAAAAATTATTTATGAATTAGATCAATTTATAAATTTCAAACAATTAGCCAATCATTAAGGATGGTGAATTATGATTTCTCCTGTATTTATACTATATTTCCTTATATTACTCTTAATCGGTGTACCAGTATTATTTTCTTTAGGACTATCTCCTGTAATAGCATTATTCCAAGATGATAAAATCTTATTCATCAATATGTTATATCAACGCCTATATTCTGGGTTAGATAGCTTCTTATTATTAGCTCTTCCTTTCTTTATGTTAGCTGGAGAATTTATGGTTAATGGTGGTATCACTACTAGGATCATAACTTTCTCACAAACAATGGTTCGTCATATGAAAGGAGGTCTAGGCCATGTAGTGATTTTAGCAGCAACATTATTTGGCGCCTTAACAGGCTCTTCTGTAGCAGCAACATCCGCTATTGGTAATATGCTAATCCCTGAAATGGAAAGATACAAATATAATCGAACTTACTCTGCAGCTCTTACTGCAGCGGCTACAGTTTTAGGAACTATCATTCCACCTAGTGGTATCATGTTGATCTATGCATTTGTAATGAATACTTCCGTCGCAGCTATGTTCATGGGAGGTGTTATTCCTGGAATTATCTTTTGTATTGGATTAATGATAGTAAATCATTTTCAAATGAAAAAATATCCAGAAGTTGAACAATTTGAACGAGCAACTAGAGAGGAAAGAAAAGCTGGTTTTAAAATGGCTATTTTACCATTACTCACACCAGTCATCATTCTAGGTGGTATTTATGGTGGTATCTTTACTCCAACTGAAGCTGCTGCCGTTGCAGTACTTTACGCACTCATTCTATCTCTATTTGTAATGAAAAATTTAAAGATCAAAGATATCTTTCCAATGTTTTTTAGAGTTGCTGTAAGTGCATCAGCTATATTAATTATTGTAGCAGCGGCTAGTGGGTTTGCATCAGCAGTCAGCTTATCTGGCGTAGCCAATAAAATCACACAATTCTTATATTCCATAACTGACAATAAATATATCTTATTCTTTATCGTTAATATCTTCTTATTCATTGTTGGAATGTTCCTTGATGCAGGTCCAGCTATTTTAATTTTCGCACCAATCTTAGCACCAATTATGACCAATGTTGGTATAGATCCTGTACACTTTGGTGTTGTGATGGTATCTAACTTATCTATCGGTTTAGCAACTCCACCAATGGGATTAGTTTTATTTGTTGCTTCTGGCGTATCAGGCGTTCCTCTACAAAAGATATCAAAAGCAATAATTCCATTCTTATGTGTTGAATTCTTTATTATCTTCTTAATGTCATTCTTCCCTGCTTTAGTAATAGGGCTACCACAATTATTAGGGCTTATGTAACTTAATGTAATATACCTGGAGGTATTACTTATGAAACACACACACAAACTTTTATTAATTTCTTCTTTAATGGCTTCGGCTTTTGCTTCTGCAGCAGAATACAAATTTACAGTACCTATTGTCACTAATATTGATAGCTATAATTACCAATCATTATTAGTATTTAAAAATATTGCAGAATCACATTCTAATGGAGAAATTACAGTTGATATTTATCCTAGTGGCCAACTATGTGGTAATGCCAAAGAGTGCCTAGCAGGAGTCCAATCTGGAATGTTTGATTATTTCCAAACTACCGTATCTGAGTTAGCTAATTATTGGCAACCAATTGAAACTTTTGATTTACCATATTTATTACCAGATGACCGTACAGCAGAATGCGTTTACGATAACCCTGAATTTATGGCAGATGTACGTTCTAATTTATTAGCCAAAACTCAGAATTTAAGATTAATGATGATTTCCAATTCTGGTGGATGGCGCAACTTTGCTACAACAAAAAAATCTATTCATAATCCTAAAGATATTAAAGGATTAAAATTAAGAACTGTACCAGCAGCTGTTCAACAACAATTGGTAAAAACATTAGAAGGAGCACCAACACCAATTGCTTGGCCTGAAGTATATACTGCTTTATCTACAGGCATGGTAGATGGAACTAAGAATAGCATCGTAGATATCGTTCAAATGAAACTCAATGAAAGCTTAAAATATATCATCTTAGATGGACATGGTTATATGGGTGGAGCTTGGGTAATGAATAACGATAAATTTAATTCATTACCAGATCATTTGAAAAAAGTAGTTATTGACGCCGTTGCTGCACAAAATCAATATTTAAGAGCTTATCCAAAATGGAAAGAATTTGAAGCTTATGAAGAATTCAAAAAGACAGGTGGTAAAATTTATAACCCATCTGAACAAGAAAAAGCAGAATTCAGAGCAGCAACAAAACCAATCCTTGATTCTTATATGAATTCAGGTGATGCCGAACATAAAAAATGGTTAACTATCTTTGAAAATCAAGTGAAAAGCTGTGAAGCAAAAATTAGTGACGAAGATAAAGCTGCATTAAAATAATACTTGAATAGATCCTCCACTAACTTAATAAGCTCATATTACAATTAGTATGAGCTTATTCTTTTGTATAAATAAATCATATATCCTTATTTATAATCAATAAAAAAACTGCACCCTATTTTTAATAGGATGCAGAAGTTATTTAAGGATGTTATATGAAACCTAACTATTATTTCTTCTTCGCATATTTCAAAGAGTCAATTGCAACCGCTAAGATAATAATTGTACCTTTGATAATGTATTGCCAATATGGGTTAACACCGATATAAGTTAAACCATAGTTGATAACGGTGAAGATGATTACCCCAGTGATAACACCGATAACTGTACCCACACCACCAGCGAATGATACACCACCAACCACACAAGCAGCGATAGCATCCAATTCGTACATAAAACCAAGGTTGTTAGTTGCACTACCGATACGACCGCCTTCTAACATCCCTGCGAAACCATAGAAGGCACCAGCTAGAACATAGACAAAGATTAAGTTACGAGCTACGTTTACACCTGATACTCTTGCGGCTTCTGGGTTACCACCGATAGCAAACATATTTTTACCAAAGCGGGTTTTATTCCACACTACCCAAACAAAGAACGCAGCAATCGCAGCATAAATCGTGATGTAAGAGAGTCTAAAATCACCTAATTGGAAGAAACCTTGGGTAAATTCTGAGAATGATTTGCTAAATCCAGCAATTGGTGAAGAACCTACTGCATCATAGTAAAGTGAGTTAGCACCATAAACGATAATCATCGTACCTAGGGTAGCAATAAATGGTGTTACATTAAGATAGGCAACAATTAAACCATTCACCATTCCAATAACTGCACCAATACCACATACAATAAGGATTACCACTGGAATTGGCATTTCAGCTAAATCTGGGAATACTCGGTTTGTATTATCTAACGCTTGTAACATAGTAGCAGACACCACCGCAGCAAGACCAACCTGACGCCCAGCAGACAAGTCAGTACCTTGAGTAATCAAAATACCCGCCATACCTAGTGCAATAATCAATCTTACTGATGATTGTGTGAGAATGTTACTGAAGTTCAATAAGCTTAAAAAGGTATCATCTTGAGAAACGATCACACCTAACAAGATTAAGAGAACAAAATAGATTGCATTTTGTTTCATAAAATCTAGTGATTTTTTTTGTTGAATACCAGCCATAATTCAATCCTTTTATCAACTATAAATATTTCGCTGCTAGTTGCAAAATCTCTTCTTGCGAAGTTTTTGCCGTTTCGACAATACCTGCAACACGACCATTACTCATTACTAAGATTCTGTCTGTTACCCCTAAAAGTTCAGGCATTTCAGAAGAAATCATAATGATCCCTTTGTCTTTTTCCGCTAACTGCATCATTAATTGGTAAATTTCAAATTTTGCCCCAACGTCGATACCACGTGTTGGTTCATCCATCATTAAAATTTCAGGTTGTGTCAATAACCAACGACCGATAATCACTTTTTGTTGGTTACCACCAGAAAGTGAACCAATATTGGTACGATGTGATGGTGTTTTTACATTCATTGAATCAATAACCCATTGCGTATCGCTTTTCATTTTAGCTGTACTCAATAAGCCAAATTTACCTAAGTAAGATTTCATATTAGAAATCAATGAGTTAAATTCAATGCTCAAATTGGCATAGATACCTGTCGAACGACGTTCTTCCGTAATCAACGCAAAACCATTGTTAATCGCTTCTAATGCACTACGGTTACGCATTTCTTTACCATGCAATTTGATTGTACCGCTGCGTTTTTCACGAATACCAAAAATGGTTTCTACAATATCAGTACGTTTTGCACCAACTAACCCAGCGATACCAAGAATTTCACCTTTACGAAGTTCAAAGCTAACATCTTGGATAGAAGGTTGGTTTTTGGCAGTTAAATGTTCTACGGTAAGGATAGTTTCTTTTGGTACATTGTGTTTTTCTGGGAAGCGTTGTGTTAATTCACGCCCTACCATCATTGCAACTAATTGATCCATATTGGTATCTTTAATTGCAACCGTATTCACCCATTTACCATCACGTAAGATGGTGACTTCATCACAGATTTTGAAAATTTCGTCCATTTTGTGTGAAATATAGATAATTCCACAACCACGACTCTTCAGTTTCGCAATAATCTTAAATAAATGATCAACTTCTTTTTCAGAAAGGGACGATGTTGGTTCGTCCATAATCACAATTTTTGCGTTGTATGAGAAAGCTTTTGCAATCTCAATCATCTGCATTTGTGAAACAGAAAGTTTTGCAACTCTTTCTTTTGGATCAATATCAATATCTAATTCATCAAAAATCGCTTTTGTATCACGATACATTTTACCATGATCCACTAATCCTGCTTTCAATGGATAACGACCTAACCAAAGGTTATCCATTACACTTCTTTGACGAACTAAGTTTAATTCTTGGTGCACCATGGAAATCCCGTTTTCCAGTGCCTCTTTTGATGTTTTAAAATTAACTGTTTTTCCGAGATAAAGAATCTCACCTTCATCTTTGGCGTAAATACCGAACAGACATTTCAGTAATGTTGATTTTCCTGCACCATTTTCACCCATTAATGCATGCACGGAATATGAACGTACCGTTAAGTTTGCATGATCGAGCGCTTTCACACCGGGAAATGACTTACTGACGTCCTTCATTTCTAACAGTATTTCACTTCGGTTTTCGACTTGCATTGACATATCTAACCCCAAACTAACGAAAGAGGGGAGGAATCTCCCCTCTAGGAATGACAAATCACGGTATTATTTTAAGAAATCACCTAAATTATCTTTATCTACGCCAACATATGGAACACGAACATAACGTTTATTAATTTTCCATTGTGTACCTTCGTCAGCTGCTTTGCCATGTGCTAAGTTGTTAGATAAATCAACAACTGCTTGCGCTTGGTTTACACCGTCATTTAACACAGTACCTGCAATTTCACCTTTCTTAATTAATTGCAATACTTCTGGTAATGCATCAACACCAAAGATTGGTAATTTCTTACCATGTGCTTTAGTCGCTTCTAATGCACCCATTGCCATACCATCGTTGTTAGAGATGATAACTTCGATATCTTTTGCTTTAGAGCTTGATAACCATGCGTCAGTTTTATCTTTCGCCATCGCAGCATCCCACATACCGGTATCTAAGAAGAGTTGCTCAGTTTGGATACCTTTTGCATTTAATTCTTCAATCACATATTTAGTACGTGCTTCTGCATCTGGGTGGCCTGGTTCACCTTTTAATAATACAAATTGGATTTTACCGTCTTTATTTAAGTCCCAATCTGGATTTGCTTTCCATTGTTTTGCGATTAAGTCACCTTGGATAACGCCAGATTCTTTTGGATCAGTACCAACGAAGTATGCTAAATCATAGCTATCGATTGCTTTTTGACCTGGATCTTTGTTGAAGAATACAACAGGTACATTACTTGGTTTTGCTTTAGCAATAATGGTTGGTGCTGCTGAAGGGTCAACTAAGTTAATTGCTAACGCTTTAACACCTTTAGAAAGTAGAACATCTACTTGGTCATTTTGGATTGATTGTGCATTTTGCGAGTCATTCATTAATAATTTAATGCCAGGAACTTTTTCTGCATCTTTATTAATTTCTTTACGCATTAATGACATAAAGTTGTCATCGTATTTGTAAATGGTTACACCGATACGCACATCTTTTGCTTGTGCTACAGAACCTAAACCTAAGCCTAATGATAAAGCAATCGCACTTAATACAATTTTCTTCATAATACAGATCTCCTGATTATATTTTACTGGAAATTCATAGTGTTAAAGTTAACAACTTTCCTTCGTTTAATAGCTCGCTACTTATTCGCCAACTATTTTGTTATCTTTCCATACCACTCTTGCAGAAATAATAACTGTTAATAGCATACCGCTTTTTTTGCACCTTTGATGTGATCGGTTTCACAAAAATGTAACTCCATTACAATTTTTTTTATTTTTGCCGTCTTTCTACGGAAAAACGTCTTACTAAAGTAGGATTAAATTGAATCGGTTTTGGTAAATTTACATCATCATTAGCTAATCCAAGCGCTAATTCAGCTGCATAATTTGCCATTAAATCAATAGGATAACGAATAGTTGTTAATTTAGGAATTAAATGGTTTGCAATCGGCATATCATCAAAACCAATAACAGAAAAATCTTTTGGCACTATAATACCGTTTTCACTAAGTACTGACATTGCCCCAGACGCCATAGAATCGTTATATGCCACCACAGCAGTTAAGTCACTGTTATAACTCAATAAATTGATCATTGCCTCTTCACCACCTTCAAAGTTTGGTGAAGCTTGTGTTATCGCTAATTTACGTACAGGTAGATTATATTTTTGCAACATATTTAAATAACCTTGTAAACGGTCTGTTTCATCATGAATCGGATGGTTAGATCCAATATAACCAATGCAGCGATGACCGCATTTAATCAAGGTTTCAGTTGCAATTTCAGTACCTTTAGTATTATCTAAACCAACACAGCGATGTTCAAAACCTGGTATCACACGATTGATAATGACCATTCCTTTTACTGCTCGTAAATAATTCGCCAACTCCTCATCAGACAAGGCTTTAGCGTGCACTACTAAACAGGTGCAACGCTTACGTAAAAGGTTATCAATCGCCTTACGTTCTTTCTCTGCATTATGATAACCAATGCCAATCAAAATATTTTTTTGATACTTTTCCGCAACCTGATCAACTGATTTTACTAAAATAGCAAAAAATGCATCTGTTACATCAGTTACAACCACCCCTATCGTATCAATACTTTGCGATGCTAAAGCTTGAGCATTCGCATTTGGCTGATAATTTAATTCTGTAACTGCTTGTAATACTTTATTTTTTGCCTTATCACTAATGCTTTCATGATTATTTAATACCCGAGAAACAGTGGCTACGGAAACGCCAGCTAGCTTAGCTACATCACGAATTGTTACCATATTTTCAACCCATCAATGACTCTGTTACATAATTTGCTTAAATAATACCGCTAAATTAACCTATATAGGGATAAATATGTTCTTTTTGTGATCTAGATAACAGTTTATTCGACAAATAATTGGTATCTTACACAGAAATTTTGTAACCGTTTTCATTTTTAATACAAGGAATATCTCATGAGCGATTTTTTTGATCCTACTGAACATCCACATCGTCGTTATAATCCGCTTAAAGGTGAGTATGTTCTTGTTTCACCACATCGTGCAAAACGCCCTTGGCAAGGTCAGCAAGAAAAGGTTGTAGATGAGCAAAAACCTAGCCACGATCCAAATTGTTACCTTTGTCCAGGCAACAAGCGCATTACTGGTGAACAAAATCCACAATATACAAAACCATTTGTATTTAAGAATGATTTTTCCGCTTTGCTGACACAAACACCGACACCACCAGCAAGCGATAATCCGTTATTTCAAGTTTCTCAAGCTACTGGAGAAAGTCGTGTTGTCTGTTTTTCTCCTGATCACAGTAAAACACTACCATTATTAACAGAACAAGAAATTGTTGAAGTGATCAAAGTGTGGCAACAGCAACTTACAGAATTAGGACAACAGTATCCATGGGTACAAATTTTTGAGAATAAAGGTGCGGCAATGGGATGTTCAAACCCACATCCGCATGGGCAAATTTGGGCAAATAGTTTCCTACCGAATGAAATTGCTCGAGAAGATCAAATGCAACGCCAATATTTGGCGCAACATGGTTCAGTTTTGTTAGTCGATTATGTGCAACAAGAATTACAACGCAAAGAACGTATTGTGGTTGATACAGAGCATTGGTTAGCAGTCGTACCTTTTTGGGCTATTTGGCCTTTCGAAACCTTATTATTACCAAAAGCTCACGTTAAACGCTTAACTGAACTAAATGAAGTACAACGGGCTGATTTAGCAGTTGCCATTAAACAATTAACCACGAAATATGACAATTTATTCTCTACTTCTTTCCCTTATTCTATGGGCTTCCATGGTGCGCCATTTAATCAGGAAGATAATCAACATTGGCAGTTACACGCACATTTCTATCCGCCATTGCTACGTTCCGCTACAGTACGTAAATTTATGGTGGGCTATGAAATGCTAGCTGAATCACAACGTGACTTAACTGCTGAACAAGCGGCGACTCGTCTTGCTGCTCTATCCACTATTCACTATAGCCAAACCAATTGATCGAGCGAGGAATTTATGAATCCAATCCAGCAATCTAAACAAGTCTTTATTGAACGTTTCGCTGTACAACCAACATTACAAGTTTATGCGCCCGGACGAGTAAACCTGATTGGTGAACATACAGATTATAACGACGGTTTTGTAATGCCTTGTGCTATCAATTATGGTACGGCTATCTGTGGCAATTTACGTGATGATCATCAATTCTATGTCTTTGCTGCAGATTTAAATGAAACTGATCAATTTTCTTTAATCGAAGAAATCAAACCTGTCGATCGTAAATGGTGCAATTATATTCGTGGTGTTGTTCATTTTATTCAACAAGCCTGCCCTGAATTTAAACAAGGAGCTAATTTAGTCATCAGCGGCAATGTGCCACTATCATCTGGCCTAAGTTCTTCAGCAGCATTAGAAGTTGCAACAGGGAAATTCTGTCAACAACTTGGAAATTTAGCGCTGACTAATACAGAATTAGCGCTGATTGGGCAAAAATCAGAAAACATTTTTGTTGGCTGCCAATGCGGCAATATGGATCAATTAATTTCTGCTTTAGGACAAGAACATCATGCACTTATGATTGATTGCCGTAGCTTAGATACTGTACCGACACCAATTCCAGATAATTTAGCCGTAATGATTGTTAACTCTCACGTTAAACACGATCTTGTCGATGGAGAATACAATACTCGTCGCCAGCAATGTGAACAAGCTGCAGCTTTCTTTGGTGTCAAAGCGTTACGTGATGTAACGGTTGAACAATTTAATGCAAAAGGTGATGAACTCGCAGCAGCTAATCCACTCGCTTATAAACGAGCAAAACACGTTGTTACCGAAAATCAACGTGTGTTAGAAGCGGTTGAAGCATTAAAACACAATGATATTACTCGTTTAGGAGAGTTAATGGCGCAATCTCACGATTCTATGCGTGATGATTTTGAAATCACTGTGCCGGAAATTGATTACTTAGTTGAATTAGCGCAATTAGTGATTGGAAAAACGGGCGGAGCTCGTATGACAGGCGGCGGTTTTGGCGGCTGTATTGTGGCAATTGCACCACATAATAAGGTCGAAGCTGTCCGCAAAATCATTGCTGATAACTATCATAAGCAAACTGGATTAAAAGAAGATTTCTATGTTTGTACCGCTTCACAAGGTGTACATCTATGTTAAAACAAAGCAGTATTTTAGCTCCCGATCAACAAGCCTATCAGTTGATCACTTTAACAAACTCAAACGGTATGCAAGTACAATTAACTGATTGGGGCGCAACGCTACTCTCTATTCTTGTTCCTGTTAAGGGTGAATTAAGAGAAGTATTATGTAGTTGTCCACTTGAACAACTTGCGAACAATCAAGCTTATCTAGGTGCAACGATCGGACGATTTGCTAATCGTATTGCAAAAGGTAAATTTCGTTTGAATGGTCGTACTTTGCATATCGTTAAAAACCAACAAAACTTACATAGCTTACATGGTGGAAAAGGTTTTGATCAGCGTCGCTGGCAAGTTGAGGCTATCCGACCAAATAGTGTCACACTATCACTCTATTCACCAGATGGCGATCAAGGTTTCTCAGGAAACTTACAAACAAAAGTGATTTACCGTTTACAAGATGATAATACGCTTGTGATTGAATTTATTGCAGAAAGTGATCAAGACACTGCACTAAACCTAACCAACCACGCTTATTTTAATCTTGATGATAAGGTTTCAGATGTTAGACAACATCAGTTGCAACTATTTGCTGATTACTATTTACCAGTAAATAACGAAGGTATTCCTAATCGACCATTGACCGCAGTGGATAATACTCACTTTGATTTCCGTCAAGCAAAAGTCATTGGTCAAGACTTTTTACAAGATAGCGATCAGCAGGCGGTTGGTGGTTATGACCATGCATTTCTACTACAAGGAAAAGTAGGAGAATTAAAACCTGCCGCTAAACTGACTTCGGCAACGGGTGATTTAACGCTAGTTCTTTCCACCACTCAAGCTGCAGTACAGGTTTATACAGGTAACTTTTTGGCTGGAAATCCAAGCTATTGTGGTACTTATCAGAATTATCAAGCAATTGCACTTGAACCTGAAGCACTACCAGATGCTCCAAATCATCCGGAATGGTATCAATATGGTGGGATTCAAAAAGCTGGAAAACGTTATCAGCATCAAATCATGTATCAATTTATCTAATCTTATTAATATTGATGAATGGAATCCTTTCCATTCATCTTTCTTCATTTAGTTATTTTAAAAATACACTAGGTAACCAAAGCGATAACTCAGGAATAAATGCAATTAATATCATACTGACTAACATTGCAAATAAGAAAGGTAAAATAGCTCTAAATAGAGGAATAATTTGTAATTTAGCAATAGCCATCGCAATAAATAATCCTGGACCTACTGGTGGTGTCACTAAACCAACTAATGTAGCAAGGCTGATCATTACACCAAAATGAATAGGATCAATACCAAAGGTTTTTAGCACTGGTAATAATAAAGGCACAATTACTATCATTACACTAATACTTTCTAAGAACATTCCTAACAAAATCACCAATAAATAAATTAACATCAAAAATACTATTTTAGATTCTGTCAAAGAGGCCATAAATGTAACGATTTGATCCGGAATCCCTTCAAAAGTTAAAGACCAGCCAAATACTGACGCTGCTGCAATTAACCCTGTAATTACTGCTGTACTTTTAGCAACACGAACTAAAATGCCTGGTAAATCTGAAAATTTAAGTTCTTTATAGACAAAAGAACCTATTGCAAAAGAAAGAACTGATGCAACAGCTCCTGCCTCGGTTGGTGTCATAACTCCACTTAAGATAAGGATAATAATAGACAAAGGTATACAACCTGGTAATAAGCCACCAATAAAATCTGCTTTAGGTGATTCATGAGTAGCATAACCACCATCTTTTGGTAATCCTTTTACCAAACCAATAATCATAATCACCAATGCAAAAGAAAATATAATAAGAAATCCTGGTAGAGTACCTGCTAAAAATAGGACAGCCACAGGCTGATAAGCAATTACACTATAAATAATCATCAACATAGATGGAGGAATAATTGGACTTAATAATCCACCGGCTATAGTTACGGCAGCCGAAAAGTTTTTGTCATATCCTTTCTCAACCATAGTCGGGATCATCAATTTACTCATAATGGAAATTTGTGCTGTAGCACTTCCTAAAATGGAAGCTGCCATTGCATTAGTAAATAAATTGACATATGCCAAACCACCTCTAAAGCCACCCACAAATAAATCAGCACAGGCTATCAGTTTCTTGGTAAGTCCTCCTTTATTCATTAATTCACCTACTAACATAAATAAAGGAATTGCCAATAATCCACTTTGATTTAACACACCATCCATTTGAATAGTAATCGAACTAAGCAACAGCTGATTGCCATTTTCTACCATGAAAATAATTGATGCTAACAGTAATGAGATAAAAATAGGTACACCAATAAATAAAGCAACGAAAAATCCAATTAGTGTTAACATAATTAATCCTCCACAATTTGTGATTGTTGCTCAATTGGTGCCAAACATTTCACAAATAAATGCAATGCCATAAGATGAAAACAAATCACCATAAATAAATGGTTATACCACTTTAATAAACCTGTAGTTGGCGAAATTGATAGCTGATTTTCGGGTCTTACTATCCAATCAATTGCATACCAACAAACAATACACATAGTGACCAACCCAATAAAATAAATTAATCTCTGTACTAAACCGATAGTGGATTTTGGTAACAACATAAGTAAAAAATCCACTTTGACCATTTCATTACGATAAGTAAGATAACTCACACCGACACAAGTTACCGCACCAAGCATTTGTACTGTCACATCCTCAGCCCAGAAAATTGGATTCGCAAAAAAATAACGTAAAACAACTTGAGCAATTAAAATAAACACTATCGCTAGAATTAACACCATCACAACGGTTCTTTCGAAACGGGCAATTAAGCGATCTATAGAAATTAATGGTTGCAACATTTTTACCTCCTAATTTCCATTGTTACTGAAACGTTGATAAAACGCCTTCATAAGAGGATCTGTTTCTGCATACTTAGCAGATACTCTCTTGCCAACCTCTTTTAAAGGTGCGTAATCTGGCGCAATAATTGTTACTCCGGCTGCTTTCAAAGCATTGAAGTTATTTTTTTCCTGCTGTATTTGTTGTGCAAAACCCCATGTTTCAGCTTCTTTGAATGCTTCTTTAATTTGATTTTGCTCTGTACTACTTAACGTATCCCACCAGGTTTTAGAAACCACCATCACCCCAGGAAATGTCATATGATTAAATAAAGTTAAATAAGGAGCTTGTTGATACATTTTCATACCCACCACAATATCTAAATCAGCATCAACACCACTGATTAAATTTGTCGTTAATGCAGGTAACATATCGCTAATACCTAAAGCTGTTGGCGCAGCATGTAATTCACTCCACCAAGTATTAAATAACTGATTAGGATAAGAACGAATTTTCTGATTACGTAATGCAGACAGATCATTTACTGGCATAGTAGAAATTAAAACCCTCATTCCTACCATTGAGTACCCTAATCCAATCAATTTATGCTTCTCTAAATCCTTCAATAACGCTTGAGCTTCCGGTGTATCAACTGCAGCAATAGATTCTTCCATTGTCGAAAACATATATGGTAAGAACCAGGCATTCATTGATGGTGAGCGATTAGATAGATTAGCGCCTGTTAACATTGCAAAATGCATTGCGCCAGACTGCAATAAATCAATCATCTGCTCTTCACCACCTAATTTAGCAAGCGGATAAATTTGAATTTGAAATTTATTATTACTAATCTTTTGCAAATTCTGAGCGAATCTCACTGATGTTTTATGCCAAATATGACTTGGCGGAGTAACATGGCCTAAACGCAAAGTTTCTGCATAGCTATTTATAACTAAACAACAACTTAGGAATAAAAATATGAGAGTGTTTTTAATAGACATAAAAACCTCCTATGAAAATATAGGATTAAAAATAAACCCCACTTTGCTACATATAACAAAGTAATAAGCAAACGTGGGGGAAGATAATAAATAAGAAAGAGATTTAAACTTATGCAATAATTAATTGGATCTTACCTAACCCCTCGATAGAACCTTCTAACTTATCACCACTCTTCACTGGCCCAACGCCTTCTGGAGTACCTGTATAAATCAGATCTCCTGGTTGTAGATGATAAAATTGAGATAAATGGGCAATAATTTCTCGGACATTCCAAATTAATAAAGATAATGACGATTTTTGCACAGTTTTTCCGTTTACCTTTAATTCTAATATTCCATCTGTAATGATGCCTGATTGACTAACTGGAACAATTGGAGATAGCACTGCGGACTCTTCAAAATTTTTGCCAAGATCCCAAGGGCGTCCCATATCACGTGCTTTTAATTGCAAATCTCGTCGTGTCATATCAAGGCCACATGCATAACCGAAAACAAGGCTATCTGCATCATCTTCAGCAACATTAAAGCCAGATTTGCCAATAGCAACCACAAACTCCATCTCATGATGATAGTTATTGGTTTTTGGTGGATAAGCGATAGTTGAACCTGTTGGCACATATGTAGATGAATCTTTTAGAAAATAAAAAGGTTCTTGTGTACTTTTATCTACTGCCACGCCCATTTCGGCAGCATGAGCAAGGTAATTCCGCCCAACACAGAAAATTCTATTAATTGGAAATTTTTTTTCTGTTCCAACAATATCAGCTAGTACTGGAGCTTTAATAGGAAATACGGTATCGGTCATAATTTATTCCTCTTTGATTCAATTAGAAAATATTAAGATAGCTATGTAATGGACTTTCATCAGCAGTAATAAAGAAAGCATCGCTATCGCTCTTATTGATTAATGTTGTTTCTGAATAACCTGGTACACAGAAAGTATCTTTCTCACACCAATCAATACAATCTGCATTGTCAACTTTGAAACTACCATTACCTTCAATAACGTGAAAAATTGCTGATGTTGTACGTTTTGGTAAAGTGCAACTCATCCCTGCTCTCAATAACAAAGCACCAAAACCAATACTTGGAAATAAGCTACGACCATTTTCTGGATTAACATAACTTACTTGTAAAAGTGGAGAACTACTGTGTTGCTTCATTTCAACCAAGCAATTGCGTGTTTTATTCCATGGATACCGTAACATTGGAGCATTCTCTTTATTACGTGCAAAACCCAAATTAGGCACGATTCCACAAGCACTATACTCTGCAAAAGACTTATCTCTTGATAAAGAAAGTGTTTGAGGTTCACCTTCAACACACCAAGAACTATCCAATCTATAAATTAATGGTAAATCTAAAACATCTAACCAAACTATCGGACCATCTCCATTGTGGCGATGCTCATGCCATGCTCCTGACGGAGTAAGAATTAAATCACCTCTCTCCATATGACAAGGTTCCCCGTTAATACTGGTATAAGCACCTTCTCCTTCAACAATAATCCGTACTGCATTAGGCGTATGTAAATGGTTAGGCGCAGTTTCTCCAGGTAAAATTAACTGTAAGCCAAGATAAATACTCGGTGTGACTTGAGCGTTTTCTAAACCAAAGCCAGGATTAGCTAAAATAAGAACTCGCCGTTCTGCTTTTTCAATAGGAGTAAGTTCACCTGCTTGTAACAACAATGGTCTAACATTTTGATAAGACCAAACCATCGGAATGGTATGGCTTGCTGGCTTACCATAGGGTAAAAAAGCTCTCATACTTGGCCACAATGGTACAAGATTTAAATTGGTTAAATTTTCTCGATATTCGATTGGTAATTCGTCTAATGTAGCTAAGTCGCTCATAACTTGTCTCCTTTGTGCTGACTGGCAGTCACATTTATTTAATAAAATCAGGTTGTTCTTCTGGTTGTGCTTGCATAAACGCAGGATGTTTAATGCTATGTTCAAACACTTCCATTAAACGTGGATAAGCACTTAAATCACATCCAAAACGTTTAGCATTGGCCATTTGTGGTATAAGACAGATATCCGCTAAACTTGGTTGTTCACCAAAACAATATGGTGTTTTCTCTCTGGCTGATAATACGCTCTCTGCCGCACTTAATCCTTCAGCTACCCAATGTTTATACCAATCTGCTTTCTGTTGTTCTGTCACCCCAAGTTGATTTTTTAAATATTTCAATACTCGTAAATTATTAATTGGATGGATATCACAGCTGATCCCATAAGCAAATGCTCGAACTTGCGCTCTAAGTTTGATGTCTTTAGGTAATAATGCTGGTTCAGGGAAACAAGCATCTAAATACTCAATAATTGCTAATGATTGATTTAAACGGAATCCATCATCATCAATTAATAACGGCACACCTTTTGCCGGATTTAAATGTATATAGTCTGCTGTTTCTTGTTCGCCAATACGAATATTTACCCCTTGATACTCATAAGAAACACCTTTTAGCGCCAACGCGATGCGTACACGATAAGAGGTAGAACTATTAAAAAAACTATAAAGTTTCATCGATATCTCCTGTTATTTTGGATGGCTCTATTATTTACTAAATAAGCTATGCTTGTATAATGATAAAAAATGATAAATCCATACCAAAAATGATATATAAAAGAGAAATAAAAAAATGAAATGGATTAGACAGTTAAAGTTAAAACAACTCAACTTATTGATATTATTAGCAGAAACTGAAAATTTAAGTGAAACTGCTCGTAAAGCCAATATGACCCAGCCAGCATTATCTCGTTGGCTTAAACAATTGGAAGACGATACAGATTTACAACTTTTTGTGCGTCATGCGAAAGGATTAACGCCTACTGACGCTGGTAATGTACTTATTGCTCATGCACGACGCATTTTGATTGAAGCTTCTCGTACCCAACAAGATCTGGATAACATTTCTAAAGGACAACAACGTACATTAATCATAGGAATGTCTCCCGCTGCAGCTCCTAGTTTTGTGCCAAAAGCCATTATGCGTTTTCTAGAAGAAAATCAAAATGTATATATAGAAATTAAAGAAGACACGATGGACAGTTTAATTGAACATTTAAAACAAGGGGAATTAGATCTTATTGTGGGACGATTAGATAGTTATACCCCTCAAGAAAGAATCCAAAGTGAATTACTCTATCGAGATCCTATTTGTATAGTAGCTAACCGCAATCATCCTTTAAGCAAACAAACGCATATTAGTTGGGATGATTTAGCGCAGTATGAATGGATTGTTTGGCCAACTGGTGTGCCAATACGTAGTCGACTAGATAATGCCGTAACCTCTACAGGAAAACCACCGCCTATCTACCGAATAAAATCTACATCACAAATGGCAAATTTATATATTTTAGAACATAGCGATATGTTATCTGTCGCTTCTAAAAGTGTCGCTGAACATTTTCAGAAAAGAGGTGTCTTGACAAAATTAGACTTTGATTTGGGTGTAGTGGATGGTGCCGTTGGTATGATCTGGCACGAACAAGTACAGCCAGACTTATTACTAGATGCACTTATCCAGTGCTGCAGAGATTCTGCTATAACCAATACTTTAGATAATTAATTTATATAACATAAAAGTGGATGAAACTACATCCACTTTATTTTTCTTTATTTTGTCACTGCAAATTAATGTGAAACCAACCAAATTAAGTTGGATAGATACACTATGAAATTATTTAATCAATAAGTCCCTTAGCAAAAAGATAATCCAAAACTAAACATCCCGCCTGTGAGCAAATTGCTTTATCTTTAGTAGTCAGCCAACGAATTTCTTCAATTTCTGCACTGGCAGATAGCTCTCCTTGATATTGCGCTTGATAACAACGCATAATCACCATTACCCCTTCTGCTTTACCATGTGCTTGTGCTTGAAAGGTTTCCACTAGTTGTAAGCTATCTGGTAATAAATCAACATTTAATTCCTCTTTAATTTCACGAATTAATGCTTGTTGATCACTTTCCCCTTTTTCTCGTTTGCCACCTGGTAAATAATACTGATCTTTACCATAGGAACGTGTCATCAATACACGTTTATTGTCTAATAAAATCCATGCGAGTTTATCAATATGTTGTGTCATTCTTTTCTCCTATAAAATTATTTTATGACTATTCCCTTGTGTAGAATTTCTTTGCTAGTATAGAGCGTTTTTGACAAACCGTAACCTTTAAATTGAGATAGGATAATTATGCTCACTGTCTATGGAATTAAAAATTGTGATACTGTGAAAAAGACTTTAGCTTGGCTGCAACAACATCATCTCGAAGCAGTATTACATGATTATCGTCAACAAGGCATCGATCGAAACTTTTTACAGCAAGTTGCCGATTATTTTGGTTGGGAAAATTTGGTAAATAAGAAAAGCACTACTTGGCGTAATCTTGATCAACAAACCAAAGAACAATTAAATCAAGACAATGTTTTCGATCTATTACTTGCACAACCTACATTGATTAAACGCCCAATTGTATTAGGTGATAATGTTCAACTCATTGGCTTTAATCAAAAACAATACGCTGAATATTTTGAGGTAAACTAATGAAACAACAGGTTATCTCTCTAGCTCAAGACTTAATTCGCCGTCCTTCTATCAGCCCTAATGACGAAGGCTGTCAACAAATAATTGCGGATCGTTTAGCTAAATTAGGATTTAACATTGAATGGATGCCATTTGGCGAAACATTAAACCTTTGGGCTACTCATGGTCAATCAGCACCTACTATTGTATTTGCCGGACATACTGATGTTGTACCAACAGGTAATGAACAGCAATGGCGCTATCCGCCATTTTCTGCAGAGATTGTCGGCGATATGTTATATGGTCGCGGGGCTGCTGATATGAAAGGTTCTTTAGCGGCAATGGTTGTTGCTGCTGAAGAATATGTCAAACAACACCCTAATCATCCAGGGCGTATTGCTTTTTTAATTACTTCTGATGAAGAAGCAGCAGCAAAAGATGGTACGGTAAAAGTAGTAGAAGCATTAATGGCTCGCGGTGAACAAGTCGATTATTGTTTAGTTGGAGAACCTTCTAGTACTACTGTCGTTGGCGATATTGTTAAAAATGGACGTCGAGGTTCTATTACAGGCAATCTTTATATTGAGGGCATTCAAGGTCACGTGGCTTATCCTCACCTTGCTGATAATCCAATTCATAAAGCAGCTGCGTTTATACAGGATTTAGTGGATATTCAATGGGATAATGGTAATGAATTTTTCCCACCAACTAGTCTGCAAATTGCAAATATTCATGCCGGTACAGGTTCAAATAACGTAATCCCGGGCGAATTGTACATTCAATTTAATCTACGTTTTAACACTGAAACCACTGATCACAAGATCAAACAACGTGTAGAAGAGTTATTAAAACAGCATAACTTGAAATATCGTCTTGAGTGGTGGTTATCTGGTCAGCCATTCTTAACGGCAAAAGGTAAATTAGTGGACGCTGTCGTACAATCATTGCAACAAGTTGCTAATATTACCCCTACCTTGGAAACCAGTGGTGGTACATCTGACGGGCGCTTTATTGCGTTAATGGGAGCTGAAGTAGTAGAGCTCGGACCACTTAATAAAACTATCCATCGTATTGATGAATGTGTAAGCTGTACAGACCTAGCTACACTGACTGCAGTACATATACAAATGTTACAATCTCTCTTAGGGAAATAATGTATGTTATCTATTGATTGTTTAACTGGCAAATCACGTCAACATTTATCCCTTGTGCCATTAGCGCATTCCACTGCACATTTTTTACAGAAAGATGCTGCTAAAGCTTTTCTTGCTCTACAAAAAACTGCAAAAAAAGCAGGCTTTAATCTACAACCAGTAAGCTGTTTTCGTGACTTTGCACGTCAGCAATGGATTTGGAACCATAAATTTAATGGCATAAGAAAAGTGCATGATAGATACGGCAATATTATTAATCTTTCTATGTTAGATGATTGGCAACGTTGTGAAGCAATTCTGCATTGGTCTTCTCCGCCTGGAGCAAGTCGTCATCATTGGGGAACAGAAATCGATTTTTTTGATCCTCATTTGCTCACTTCAAGTGAACCTTTATCTCTGGAAGCACAAGCATACCAAAAAGGTGGTTGCTTTTTCCCATTAGTGGAGTTTTTACTAGATAACATTGCGCACTATGATTTTGAGTTACCCTACACTAAACTGCCAGACAATAAAAAACGAGGTATCGAATATTGGCATCTTAGTTATCAACCATTAGCAGAAAAAGCGCGACAACGACTCACCCCAGAAGTCTTGTTCGATACGTGGAAAAATGAAAAAATCGCTGGGAATTCAGCACTAAAACAACGAATTTCGACGCTTTTTGAACACTTTATCCTATAAAGGCTAAAAAGAGAGTTCCACTAATAATGGATTGTGATCAGAAGCTTTACTCTGTTCCGTAGTCGCTTCGATCACTTCCATATCTCGGACAAAAAGATGATCTAATGGATATTGATTAAAACGTTCTCTTACATCAGGTGTAAATTTAACTTCACTTAATCCCAATTGTTGAGCCATATCTCTTATTAAGGTTGTTCGTTCTGCATTCCACGCATTAAAATCACCTGCCAAGATTACAGGCCCTTGATGAGCTTTTACTTGCTGTATTAATTGCTGCAATTGTTGCTGATAAGCTTCTGGTATCCATTCAAAGTTAATTAAATGAGCACTAATTACCAATAAAGATTGCCCATTTGCCAAAGCATAACTCGCACTAATACTCGATTTTGGTAAACGAATCCAAGGTTCTACTACGGATGCACTGCAATAGCGTTGTGGAACAAATTTCGTTAATAACGCCACTCCCGCCGTAATATCTTTATAAGCAACTGGGCTAGCAAATAATTGTTGTGGCAGATCACTTAATATCTTAGGTAAGTTCTGTTCACTGGTAACTTCTTGCAATAGCAACAAATCACGATCCTGACTATAACGAGTTAATGCTTGCTGCCACCCTTGATCAAATCCTTTATGTAAATTCCAAACCAAGATACGCAAGTGATCTTGATTAATCACTGTTGCTGTTTTTGCTAATGGTTGATAACAGGTGACTTTAGTCGTATCGTCTGGTGCGAAAGATTCTGCTTTAGTTAATGTTGAAAAAGAAAAATAAGCTGTTTGCGGTACAGGATAGATTGTTAATGGCTGCAGAAAAAACCAGCCAAGCAATAGTAACAACAAAACAAATAGTAAACTCTTTTTAAACAGACTTTTCATAAATTCTAAGAAAATTTTAAAATATACCTACATACTACCACTTTACTTATCCCCAATGAATTGCTTTAATAGCGCGCGTTAATGACTTTACCAAAGAAGGCTTATTATGAGCATTTATACCTATATTTGTTTTTTATCCGCCATCTCGATCATACTTGGTTTCGTTACCAGTAAAATCAGCGATAAAATTCAATCTACTATCGCCATTACTGCAGCAGCAATGGTAGGCTCCTTATTATTATTACTCCTTGGTTATCTTGGTTGGTTTCAGATCGATTCAATTGCAATCGAAGTGATGCAAAAAATTGATTTCAAGAGTTTCTTACTTGACGGGATCTTAGGGTTCTTATTATTTGCTGGTGCATTAGGCATTAAAATTCCTGTATTACGTGATCAAAAATGGGAAATCACTATTTTTGCTCTCTTCTCAACCTTAGCATCTACTTTTATCGTTGGCGCATTAATTTACCTTGTTGCCAATCTTATCAGCTTACCGATTGACTTTATATACTGTCTATTATTCGGTGCATTAATTTCACCAACTGACCCAATTGCCGTATTGGCAATTATTAAAAATTTACGTGCACCGAAGCGTTTATCAATGCAAGTTGAGGGTGAATCCTTATTTAATGATGGTGTAGGTTTAGTAATTTTCGTCACCATTTTCACTGTTGCTTTCAGTACAGAAGAGATGACCGCTAGTGAAGTGCTACATCTTTTCCTACACGAAGCAATCGGCGGGATCTTATTTGGTTTCGTCCTAGGCTTAGTTGCACATATTCTTATTTCAGCAACAGATGATGGTAGCTTGGAAATCCTATTGACTTTAACCATTCCAACAGCAGGCTTTATGCTAGCTAATATGTTAGGTGTTTCTGGTGCATTAGCAATGGTTGTTGCTGGAATTATGGTAGGTAACTGGACACGTCATCGTGGCTTCTCAGAACAAAGTCAGCGTTATCTTGATCACTTCTGGGAAATGATCGATCACTTCCTTAACTCACTACTCTTTTTCCTTATCGGTTTTGCGTTATTACTCATCGACTTTACCTTCAAAGGTTTCTTGATGATGTTATTAGCAATTCCAGTATGTTTGATCGCTCGTTACCTCAGTTTATGGATACCATATTCAGTACTAAAATTCTTCCGTACTTATAATCCATATACCTTAAAAATTATGACTTGGGGTGGTTTACGCGGAGGTCTTGCTTTAGCAATGGCGCTTTCCTTACCGGCCAAAACAGTATTTGTGAATGGTACTGATGTCAAAGATATTATTTTGATTATGACCTATGCGGTAGTGGTATTTTCTATTTTGGTACAAGGTGTCACCATTGAGAAAATGATTAAGAAATCAAAATTGGTTGATCCTAATCGTGAAGAATACCTAACACCAAGCAGTCATTTTGATTCTCATGTTTCTGCGCATAAATAATTTTGCTCACCATTAGAAGAATCAGTATAATTTACTCATCTCGCCGCACATCTCTATGTGCGGCATCTTTTTGTTTTGTATTTGGAGATAAATTATGACAGCAACAATTATTACTGTTGATGGGCCAAGTGGTGTAGGCAAAGGGACTTTATGTCAAGCACTCACCAAACATCTCGGTTTTCATCTACTGGATTCTGGCGCAATTTATCGCATTTTAGGCTTAGCTGCCGCACAACATAATGTTGATTTTACTGATGAAACAGCTTTAGCTGCATTGGCAAACCAAATTAAAATTAGCTTTATTGCACATGAAACTGGTGTGACCACTTTATTAAATCAACAAGATGTCAGTGATATTATCCGCACTCAGCAAGTTGCTGATTATGCTTCGAAAATTGCTGTTTTCCCTGCTGTTCGCGCTGCTTTATTGCAAAAACAACGTGATTTCGCAACAGCACCAGGTTTAGTTGCTGATGGGCGGGATATGGGAACAGTGGTTTTCCCAGAAGCTGAAATTAAGTTTTTTTTAGATGCAACTGCTGAAGAGCGCGCAAAAAGACGTTTAAAACAGTTGCAGGAAAAGGGAATTAATGGTAATTTTGCCCAGATTTTATCCGAAATTCAGGAACGAGATTATCGAGATAGAAATCGCGCAGTAGCGCCGCTTGTTCCAGCGGATGATGCGATTCTATTAGACTCATCTTCCCTTTCTATCAATGAAGTCTTTTCGTTGGCATTACAACATATTCGTCAGCGACTCCCTCATTTGGGATAGATCATTTTTGTGTGTTTATTCATGGATGGATAAACAATTATTATCAGCCCCGTTTAATAGGATTTTAAGCGGTCGTTATTAACTTATTGAAGATTAATTTATATGTCAGAATCTTTTGCTCAACTATTTGAAGAATCACTAAAAGAACTTGAAACTCGTCAAGGTTCAATTGTTACTGGTACCGTTGTTGCTATCAACAAAGGTTTTGTTTTCGTTGATGCTGGTTTGAAATCTGAAGCAGCTATTCCTGCTGAAGAATTCCAAAACGCTCAAGGCGAAATCACTGTTCAAGTTGGTGATCAAGTTCAAGTTGCGTTAGACGCTGTTGAAGATGGTTTCGGTGAAACTAAACTTTCTCGTGAAAAAGCAGTTCGTCACGAATCTTGGATTGCCTTAGAAAAAGCATACGAAGATCAAGAAACTGTTGTTGGTTTAATCAACGGCAAAGTGAAAGGTGGTTTCACTGTTGAGTTGAATGGTGTTCGTGCATTCTTACCTGGTTCATTAGTGGATACTCGCCCAGTTCGCGATACACTTCACTTAGAAGGTAAAGAATTAGAATTTAAAGTTATCAAATTAGACCAAAAACGTAACAACGTAGTTGTTTCTCGTCGTGCTGTTATCGAATCAGAAAATAGCCAAGAACGTGATCAATTATTAGAAACCTTACAAGAAGGCGCTGAAGTTAAAGGTATCGTTAAGAACTTAACTGATTACGGTGCATTCGTTGATTTAGGTGGTGTTGACGGTTTATTACACATCACTGATATGGCTTGGAAACGTGTTAAACACCCAGGTGAAATCGTAAATGTTGGTGATGAAGTTACTGTTAAAGTATTGAAATTCGATCGTGATCGTACCCGCGTTTCTTTAGGCTTAAAACAATTAGGCCAAGATCCTTGGGCTGCAATCGCTGAAAATCACCCAGTAAACAGCAAATTAACTGGTAAAGTAACTAACTTAACTGATTATGGTTGCTTTGTTGAAATTTTAGATGGTATCGAAGGTCTTGTTCACGTTTCTGAAATGGATTGGACTAACAAAAATATCCACCCATCTAAAGTAGTTAGCGTAGGTGACGAAGTTGAAGTAATGGTATTAGAAATCGATGAAGAACGTCGTCGTATTTCTTTAGGTTTAAAACAATGTAAACCAAATCCATGGCAACAATTTGCAGACACTCACAACAAAGGTGATCGTGTTCAAGGTAAGATCAAGTCAATCACTGACTTCGGTATCTTTATCGGTTTAGAAGGTGGAATCGATGGTTTAGTTCACTTATCAGATATTTCTTGGAATGTACCTGGCGAAGAAGCTGTACGTAACTACAAGAAAGGTGATGAAGTAGAAGCTATCGTATTACAAGTTGACGCTGCTAAAGAACGTATTTCTTTAGGTATCAAACAACTTGAAGAAGATCCATTCAACAACTTCGTTGCAGTAAACAAAAAAGGCAGCGTAGTAAGTGCTAAAGTTGCTGAAGTTGATTCTAAAGGCGTGAAAGTTGAATTAGACAACGGTGTTGAAGGTTATATCCGTACTGCAGATCTTAACGGCGATGTAAATGTTGGTGATGTAGTTGAAGCTAAATACACTGGCGTTGATCGTAAAGCACGTATTGTTCACTTATCAATCCGCGCTAAAGATGAAGCAGAAGAAGCAGCTGCATTAGCAAGCGTGAATAACAAACAAGAAGAAGTTGTTATTCCTAATGCAATGGCTGAAGCTTTCAAAGCAGCAAAAGGTGAATAATCTTAAGATCATTCATTGATTGAATAAATCCGATATGCTGTGCATATCGGATTTTCTGCGGTTTTACAAAAGGATACTAACATGACAAAGTCAGAATTAATTGAAAAATTGTTTAATCGTCATCCTACTATGCCGATTAAACAAATTGAAGGTTCAGTCAAAGAGATCTTAGAGCATCTTTCTAGTACCCTAGAAGCTGGAGATCGTATCGAAATTCGCCGTTTTGGTAGTTTCGCATTACGTTATCGCCAACCACGTACAGGACGCAATCCAAAAACTGGCTCTCAAGTTAGTCTTGAAGCGAAATCTGTTCCGCATTTTAAAGCAGGTAAAGAATTGCGCGAACGTGTTGATAGCTAAAGTTAATTACTATGTTCTATTCAAATTAAAATGCCACTGATTTTTTCCAAATTAGTGGCATTGCCTTTTCAATCAAGATAACTTTCCTGTTTAAATTCAGAATTTTACTATTATAGTTTCACTATTTTTGGCATAATGAACCAACTTTGAATCTATTTAATTCTAGGGGGCAACGTGAAACTAAAATACATTCTAACACTGGTCGTCGTGATTGCTTTAATTATAGTGGGTATCACAGTTGGAGCGAATAATGACCAAGTTATCGCGGTCAATTACATTATTGCCAAAAGCGACATTCAACTCTCCTCTCTCGTTGCTATCTTATTTGGCTTTGGTTTCTTACTTGGTTGGTTAGTTACAGGCTTCTTCTACCTCAAATTAAAAATGAGAAATATTGCACTAAATCGCCAAATTAAAAAACAACTCCAACAAATTAATGAGTTAATGACCGCAAGAGATAAAAACGCATAATGCTAGAACTTCTCTTTCTCCTATTACCTATCGCTGCAGCTTACGGCTGGTATATGGGGCATCGGAGTGCGAAAAAAGATCAAGAAGAAATTAGTAATAAACTCTCCCGCGATTATATGACTGGGGTGAACTTCTTGCTTTCTAATCAACAAGAAAAAGCGGTCGATCTTTTTCTCAAAATGTTAGAAAAGCAAGAGTCTGAAAACTCGATAGACAACAACTCCCAATTTGAAGCTGAACTCACCTTAGGTAATCTGTTCCGTTCGCGTGGTGAAGTTGACCGAGCATTACGCATCCACCAAAACATAGATAACAATCCAAACTACACTTACGAGCAAAAATTACTTACCAAACAGCAACTTGCCAAAGATTTTATGTTTATTGGTTTTCTTGATCGTGCCGAAAAGTTATACCAAGAGTTAAGTGAAGAACCTGATTATGCAGAAAATGCACTGCATGAATTAGCCAATATCTATCAGCGTACTAAAGAGTGGCATAAAGCTATCGAAGTCGGTGAACGTTACCGTAAACTAACACAAGCAGAAAATAATATTGCGCTTTCCCATTATTATTGCGAACTCGCTTTACAGCTTGAACAAGAACAAAAAAATCGTCAGCACATTATCTCTTATTTAACAAAAGCATTAATTGTTTCACCAAATTGTGTACGAGCTTCGTTAGTGTTAGCTGAGGAATATGCCTTACAAGGTGATTACCAACAAGCAATCAAAACCTTAGAACATATTGCTGAACAGAATATTGCTTATGTCAGTGAATCGCTACCGGCTTTAGTGAATTATTATCAACATTTACCTAATCATCACGAGTTAGAGTTATTCTTAATACGTTTACAACAACAAAAAGCAAATAGCGCTGTTGTATTAACTTTAACCCACTATATTGAACAAAAATCTGGCGCAACCGTTGCGAAAAATCATCTTTATCATCAACTGGAAAAACAACCAACAATGCGAATTTTTCATCGTTTTATCCAGTATCAAATTGATGAATTAGAAGAAGGCAATGGTAAAGAGAGTTTAAAGCTGCTCTACAATATTGTTGATGAAAGATTGAAACAAAGCTTTGAATACCGCTGTAACCATTGTGGTTTTCAAAGTCATAAATTGATTTGGCAATGCCCATCTTGTCGCCATTGGGAAACTATTACACCGACTGAAAACTAAATTTAACCTTGAAACATAATGAGGAAAATCATGGAAAATAAAGTTATCGTTGCTTTAGATTATGAAACTAGAAAAGAAGCTATGCAGCTTGTTGATCAATTAGATCCTAGTTTATGTCGTTTAAAAGTTGGTAAAGAGATGTTTACCACTTTAGGAACAGAATTTGTTAAAGAATTGCAGAACCGTCATTTTGATGTATTCCTTGATCTTAAATTCCATGATATTCCTAACACCGTTGCAAGAGCTGTTCGCTCAGCGGCTGATTTAGGTGTTTGGATGGTTGATATGCACGCCAGTGGTGGTTTAAGAATGATGGAAGCAGCGAAAAAAATTCTCGAACCTTATGGTAAAGATGCTCCTATTTTAATTGCCATTACCGTATTAACAAGTATGGAAGAAGCTGATTTATTACAAATTGGTGTAAACACTTCACCAGAAGAACACGTCATTCGTTTAGCTCGTTTAAGTCAACGTGCGGGATTAGACGGTGTTGTTTGTTCACCGCAAGAAGTAGAAATTCTGCATCAACGCTGCGGCGCTGATTTCAAATTAATCACCCCAGGCATTCGCCCTGAAGGTAGCCAACTAGGCGATCAACGTCGTGTAATGACACCGCGTGAAGCAATTGAAGCTGGTTCTGATTACCTTGTTATTGGTCGTCCAATTACACAAGCGGCAGATCCTATTGCCGTATTAAAACAAATTAATGCGTCTATCCAAGGGTAAGCCATGTCAGACAGCCAATTAGTCTATTCCACAGAATTAGGACGTATTAAACCAAGTAAAACAACCAATATCCCAATCAATAAAGGCGATGGTATTGTACGTATTCAACGTCAAACTTCTGGTCGAAAAGGAAAAGGAGTTTGTGTAATTACTGGTTTAGCGCTCGAATCCGCTGCATTAAATCAACTCGCTTCTGAACTTAAAAAACGTTGTGGTTGTGGCGGTTCTGTTAAGAATGGCACTATTGAAATCCAAGGTGAAAATCGCGATCTTCTTAAACAATTATTAGAAGATAAAGGTTTTAAAGTTAAACTAGCCGGCGGTTAATTCATATCATTCTCTCGTTGTTTTCAACGAGAGAATCTTTCTTTCCTTTCATTAAAAATAGTTTCAGATGAAACTTTTTTTGTGATATATCGCTCAAATTTAAACTATTTTCGCTTAAATATTTTGACACACCTCTCATAATCGAAAATATCCTCTTTATAAATACTCATTTTTTCTTTTAAATACACCGCAAATGTTCGATTTTGAACATTAATTACCACTATCTACTCTTCAATTAGGAAAAAAAGGAGTGTTTATGGCACTTGATCATTCACTTAAAGGACAATGTATCGCAGAATTTCTCGGTACTGCGTTGTTGATATTTTTTGGCTGTGGTTGTGTCGCAGCGGCACGTGTTGCTGGTGCACAATTCGGTCTTTGGGAAATTAGTATTGTTTGGGGAATGGGTGTAGCACTAGCAGTATATTTAACTGCTGGAGTTTCTGGTGCTCATCTTAACCCTGCCGTCACTATCGCTTTATGGAAATTTGCTTGTTTCGATGGTAAAAAAGTAGTGCCATTTATCGTTGCACAAGTCGCTGGTGGCTTTTTCGGCGCTGCCGTAGTTTATTTCTTATATCGTGGTGTTATTATCGATTACGAAGCAAGTCAACACATTATCAGAGGTTCAGCTGACAGCCTATTTACTGCCGGCATCTTCTCTACTTATCCAAATAGCCATATCGACTTACTTACCGCTGGTTTAGTTGAGCTAACTCTTACTGCTACATTAGTTGCTTTAATCCTTGCTTTAACCGACGATGGCAACGGTGTACCTCGTGGTCCATTGGCGCCATTACTTATTGGTATTTTGATTGCTGTACTTGGCGGTGCAATGGGACCATTAACTGGTTTCGCTATGAATCCTGCTCGTGATTTTGGCCCAAAACTTTTCGCTTCCCTTTCTGGTTGGGGTGAAATGGCAATGACAGGCGGACAAGCAATTCCTTATGCTTTAATTCCGATTATCGCACCAATTATTGGCGGTCTATTAGGCGCTTGGGGTTATCGCCGCTTCATCGGTAACAATCTTCCATGCAATAGTTGTAAAATTTGATCACGCACTCTTCATCAAAAGGTAATTATTATGACAGATAAAAAATATATCATCGCTCTCGACCAAGGTACCACTAGTTCTCGTGCAGTTTTACTTGATCATGATGCTAATATTGTCGGTATTGCACAACGCGAATTTACTCAAATCTATCCAAAAGCAGGTTGGGTTGAACACGATCCAATGGAAATTTGGGCTACCCAAAGCTCAACATTAAACGAAGTTGTTGCTAAAACAGGTATTAGTTCCGATCAGATCGCTGCAATTGGTATCACTAACCAACGTGAAACCACTATTGTTTGGGACAAAAATACTGGTAAACCTATTTATAACGCTATCGTATGGCAATGTCGTCGTACCGCAGATTTTTGCGATAAATTAAAAGCTGAAGGATATACCGACTATATTCGCAGTACGACTGGTTTAGTGGTTGACCCTTATTTCTCTGGTACTAAAGTAAGATGGATCTTAGAAAACGTTGAAGGTGCAAGAAAACAGGCAGAAAAAGGTGAATTACTTTTTGGTACTGTCGATACTTGGCTAATTTGGAAATTAACTCAAGGACGGGTACATGTCACTGATTATACGAATGCTTCACGTACAATGATGTTCAATATTCATACCAAACAATGGGATGAGAAAATGTTGGAAATCTTAGGCATACCACGTTCAATGCTACCAGAAGTGAAAAACTCTTCTGAAATTTATGGACAAACCAATATTGGTGGTAAAGGTGGTATTCGTATTCCAATTTCAGGAATTGCAGGCGACCAACAAGCAGCATTGTATGGACACCTTTGTGTCAATCCAGGACAAGCCAAAAATACTTACGGTACCGGTTGCTTTATGTTAATGAACACTGGTGACAAAGCGATTACCTCTAAAAATGGCTTATTAACTACCATTTGCTGTAATGCGAAAGGTGAACCAGCTTATGCGTTAGAAGGTTCAGTATTCGTTGCTGGTGCTTCAATTCAATGGTTAAGAGATGAACTTAAAATTGTTCATGACAGTTCTGATACCGAATATTTTGCACAAAAAGTTCACGATTGTAACGGCGTATATGTTGTACCTGCATTTACCGGTTTAGGTGCACCTTATTGGGATCCATATGCACGCGGTGTGATTGTTGGCTTATCTCGTGGTGCAAATCGTAATCATATTGTACGTGCAACCTTAGAATCTATTGCTTACCAAACCAGAGATGTTCTTGAAGCAATGCAATCTGATTCAGGTGAAAAACTACAAACTTTACGGGTTGATGGCGGAGCCACAGCAAATAATTTCTTAATGCAATTCCAATCTGATATTTTGAACACCAAAGTTGAACGTCCAACCGTCAAAGAAGTAACCGCACTTGGCGCAGCTTATCTCGCTGGTTTGGCAACAGGATTCTGGAAAGATCTTGAAGAGTTGCGTGATAAAGCTTCTGTTGAAAGAACCTTTACCCCAGATCAAGATGAGGCAAAACAACAACGCCGTTATAAAGGTTGGAAAAAAGCGGTCAAACGTGCCTTAGAATGGGCAAAAGAAGATGCCGAAGACGAAATCTAAAATAGATTATACAAATCAATAAACCCCATAATTCGTCCATAATCAAAACCTACAATTTATTTATAGATTGTAGGTTTTTCTCACGCTAAACCAAACATCATCATTAATTTGCAATACAGAAATAGTATTTGAAATCTAAACGTTAAAAGGGATAAATAAAAATGGCGGTGAGAGAGGGATTCGAACCCTCGATGCACTTTCGCACATACACACTTTCCAGGCGTGCTCCTTCAGCCTCTCGGACATCTCACCTTAAAATGAAGTAATCAATGAAATTAAGGAGTTGCAATATATTCACTTTCCCTAAATTCGTCAAGTCTTTTTAGGACAATCCTTTCAGATTATCTATTCTTTGACTAAAGAATAGATAAATCTAGTCGTAACACAATAAAAAGGCTGATCTCAATTATCAGCCTTTCAGAAAATTTTAATTTATTTATGCACTTTTCTGAGTATTAAATGCATCTACTGCTGCATCAAATTTCTCAGCAACATCTTCAGCAACTGGTGAGAAAATAGATGATGTTACAGTAACGATCGAACAAGCTAAAAATCCTGGAATAATCTCATATAAATTCGCAATATCATTCCAATTTAATGTCTGCATCAATGGTTTCCACGCTACTACGGTCACCGCACCAGCTAACATTCCCCATAATGCAGCATTAGAAGTAATGTTACGATTAAATAGTGAAAGAATAACTAATGGACCAAAAGATGCTCCAAAGCCTGCCCACGCATAAGAAACTAAGCCCATCACTTTAGAATTTGGATCTTGTGCAATCCACATTGCGACTACAGCAATAATTAATACCATCACACGACCAACCCAAACTAACTCTTTGCTTGACGCATTTTTGCGTAAGAAACCATGATAAAAGTCTTCTGTAATTGCCGCTGAACACATCAAGAATTGCGCTGATAAGGTACTCATTATCGCTGCTAAAATTGCTGACAATACGATTCCAACAATCCATGGATTAAAGATTGCTTTTGAAACCTCGATAAACACCGATTCAGCAGAATCCAACATCACTTTATTAACTTCAAAGTAAGCTAAACCGAAATAACCGACCGCACAAGCACCACCAAGACATAAGATCATCCAGGTAATGCCGATAACACGTGCTTTTTCCAATGCTTGTACAGAGCTTGCTGCCATAAAACGAGCAAGAATATGCGGTTGGCCAAAATAGCCTAAGCCCCAAGAAAGCGCTGAAATTACGCCAATTCCAGATACGTTATACAACCAATTTGAATATGGGATACCTGTTTGTTCAGACTTCACTGCCAATGCTGCAGTAATATCTCCCCAACTAATATTCAATAAGACAATCACAGGCGCTAATAACAAGGCGAAAATCATCAAAGAGGCTTGAATAGTATCACTCCATGAAATTGCCAAATAGCCACCAATAAAAGTGTAGGTAATAGTAGCAATTGCACCAAACAGCAAGGCAGTACCATAATCAATACCTAACAAACTTTGGAATAATTTTGCTCCTGCCACAACCCCAGATGCACAATAGATGGTGAAGAAAAACAGAATTACTGAAGATGAAATAATCTTTAGTGATTTCGCACGACGAGGGAAACGCACAGCAAAAAACTCAGGAAGCGTTAATGCATTACCATATTGTTCAGTAAATACCCGCAACCGTCCAGCAACAATACGATAATTGAAGTAAGCACCGATGGTTAAACCTACTGCAATCCACGCTTCTGATAAGCCAGTAACAAAAATTGCGCCTGGCAATCCCAACAATAGCCAACCAGACATATCTGACGCACCAGCTGACATTGCGGTAACAAAGCTGCCCATTTTACGACCACCTAAAATATAGTCATTAAAATTTTTGGTGGAATAATACGCATAGATACCTATGCCTAAAATAACGAAAAGGTATAAGGCGAAAGCCGTATAAATTTGATAGTTTTGCATACATTCTTCCTGTATTTGTTGGTTATTGTTCTTCAATAGCCATCAGTGTTGCATTTCCACCTGCGGCCGCAATATTTTCACTACGTGAAAACTCGTGATACAACAAAGTTAAATCTTGAGTTGTTGTCCAATCATATAAACAGAAAATCGCTGGATTATTTTCCGTTAAAGCGCGACGTTGCTCTTGGCTAATTGGTGAAACGAAAACACCTTTTTGATAATACTGCCCATCAATGCGACACTCTAAATCAGTCAACTCTTGTTCAAGTAATGGATTACCTTTTTCCACTACAACTTTAAACCCTGCTTGTTGTAAATTCTTATAAGCTGCAAGCAAACGTGCAGTATCATCACCAAGTAATAAAACCGTTGTCGTTTTATAATCGATACTATTAAGCTCACCTGTAATACTTGGTAATACTTTCGGTGTTTCTACCAAAGACGAATAATATTGAGCAGTTTTAGTTAAACGTTGCACATACAACTCACCACCAGCCTTCGGACCTGTTCCAGACAGACCATGTCCACCAAACGGTTGAACACCTACCACTGCGCCAACAATATTACGATTAATATAGAAATTACCACACTGCAAATTCTCTTCAACAAACTTCACTGTCCGTTGAATACGACTATGGCAGCCACCAGTAAGCGCATATCCTTTCGCATTAATTTCTGATAGCAATCTTGGTAATGCTTGAATCCGATAACGAACGAAATGCAGAATTGGACCAAATACTTCATGGGTAATTTGATCTAAAGAACCCAATTCATAGATTGATGGAGCGACAAAATGTCCATTTGTTGGTGCAGTCAATTCCAAATAACGACGAGAGATTTTACGGACGGTTTCTTGATAATCAAGTAATTTTTGCTGTGCTTCTTGATCAATAACCGGCCCAATATCTGTATTTAAATGTGCCGGATTACCTAATACTAATTCTTGCATTGCTTCCGTTAACATTTGATACAAACGATCTGCAATATCTTCTTGTACCAATAAAATTCTTAAAGCAGAACAACGTTGTCCAGCAGAATCAAACGCTGAACTTAAAACATCCGTAACCACCTGTTCTAACAATGCTGACGAATCCACAATCATCGCATTCATACCGCCTGTTTCAGCGATAAACACAGGTTGATCATCTCTTGTGATTAATTGCTTATTAATTAAATGAGCCACTTCGGTAGAACCAGTAAACATCACACCATTAAATGGTTGTGCTACTAATGCAGCACCTAATTCTCCTGCCCCTAGGGTCAGTTGGAGAGCGTCTTGTGGCACACCTGCTTGATGTAATAAATTCACAGCATAATATGCAATCAATGAAGTTTGTTCTGCTGGTTTGGCGACTACACTATTGCCAGCTGCTAACGCTGCTGCAATTTGTCCTGTAAAGATAGCCAATGGGAAATTCCATGGAGAAATACATAAGATCGAGCCTAATGGCGCTGCTAATGCACCTTTTTCTGCTAAGAAACGAATTTGCTCAGCATAATAACGTAAGAAATCAACTGCTTCTCGTAATTCACCTATTGCATTAGGTAAGGTTTTACCCGCTTCTTCAATCGCGAGTTTAATTAATAAACCATAATTTTCTTCATAAAGATCAGCCGCTTTTTCCAGAATAACGGCGCGTTCCTCTACTGATTTTTCTTTCCATACACTATTTGCTGCAGCTTGGAATACCGCTGCTGCTGATTCCGCAGCCATAAAATTGGCTTGAGCCAAGCTATGATCTTGCTGTGCTGGATTGATGACTGTAAATTGACTTCCCGTCGAAACTTCAACAGCACATAAAGAACTCACATCACCATATTGAGCTTGATTTAGTGCTGTTTCCAATTGGCATAATGCTGTTTCATCATTTAAATTGAATCCTTTAGAGTTACGACGTCCTGCGAATAAATTTGCTGGTAATTTTATGGCTTTATTCGGCTCCCCTTGGAAACGAACGAATTTTTTCCAAGGCGCTTCGATCAACTCTGCAATGGAAATATTAGGATCAACTAACTGATGGACAAACGAAGAGTTCGCACCATTTTCTAGTAAACGACGCACCAAGTAAGCCAATAAAGTTTGATGTGTACCTACTGGTGCATATACACGTACTCGACGGTTAAATTGGTGCGCACCAACCACATTATCATAAAGCGTTTCCCCCATACCATGTAAGCATTGGAACTCAAACTCTTTACCTTTGCCTAATTCAGCAATTGTCGAAAGCGTCTGTACATTGTGTGTAGCAAATTGTGGGTAAATAACATCTTGTGCCGCTAATAATTTTTGTGCGCAACTTAAATAAGAAATATCGGTATGTACTTTACGTGTATATAACGGAAAACCTACCACGCCCTCCGTTTGCGCCCATTTAATTTCACTATCCCAGTAAGCTCCTTTTACTAAGCGCACCATCATTTTGCGTTGATAACGACGATTCATTTCAATGATGTAATCTAAAACATAAGGGCAACGTTTTGAGTAGGCTTGTACTACGAAACCAATACCATCAAACCCAGCTAAATCAGGATCTTGTAATAATTTCTCCAATAAATCTAAAGAGATTTCTAAACGTGACGCCTCTTCTGCATCAATATTTAATCCAATATTGTATTGTTTCGCTAATACAAATAACTGTTTTAAACGTGGATATAACTCTTGCATTACTCGTTGTTGTTGTGAACGAGAATAACGTGGATGAATCGCTGATAATTTAACTGAAACACCATTAGTATCATAAAGCGAACGCCCTGCTGATTGGCGCCCTACTGCATGAATTGCTTCTATATAATCTTGTAAATATTTATCGGCATCTTGCATTGTCATTGCTGCTTCGCCAAGCATATCGAACGAGAAGCAATATCCCATCTTTTCACGATCAACAATATTCTTTAACGCATCTTCCATTGTTTCGCCAGTAACAAACTGATCACCTAAGATACCCATTGCTTTTTCAATGGCTAATTTCATCATTGGCGCAGATAATTTAGCGAAACTCTTCATTAACGCCGACGAAAGTACTTCTTCACTTAATGCAGCACTAATTTTACTGCCTAACAATAAGCCATAACTTGCCGCATTCGTAAATAACGAACCAGATCTTTTTACGTGTGCTCGCCAATTACCTAATTTTAATTTGTCATCAATTAACGCATAACGTGTTTCAGTATCTGGAATACGTAATAACGCTTCCGCTAAACACATTAATGCAATACCTTCATCACATCCCAAAGAAAATTCGTGCATTAAAGCATCAACACCATAATGTTTCTGTTTTTTCTCGCGAATTTTTGTGATCAACTGTCTAGCTACATTTTCAATGGAAGCTTCCTGTTCTGCGGAAAAATTTAATGTATTAACTAATTTAGTTACTGCTTCTTTTTCAGAACAAGCATAATTTTGGCTAATTAATTGGCGTAATTCAGATTTTTGACTGAAATCATTGGCATATTGATATTGCATTTTAGACTCTACCCATCAAATGTTATGAGAAATAAACGAACATAAGTGTAAAAGATTGTTTAAAATAATAAATATTAATTTGTTAAATTTGTGACTCCATTCAAAAATTTATTTAACAATTTAAAAACATAAATACAACCTCAGCAAAAAGTGTTACATTTATATTAGTTAAGATGCTTTTTTGCCTCTTGACAAAATCAGTTATTAATATGTAAATAAACGGGTTTTATACAACTTTATATAAAAATTACTGCTAAACACACTCAAACTGGAGAAACTATGAAAAAACTCACAAAACTCTCATTGACTACATTAGCCTTATCTTTATCTACTGCAGTATTCGCCGCTCCGAAAACATTAGTTTATTGTTCTGAAGCCTCTCCTTCCTCTTTCAACCCACAACTCGTTACCGACGGTTCATCAATTGATGCTAGTGGACAAGCAATTTATAACCGATTAACTGTTTTTGCACGCGGTAAAACAGACGTGGTACCATCATTAGCGGAAAGTTGGGATGTTTCAGAAGATGGTAAAGTTTATACTTTCCATCTGCGTAAAGGCGTAAAATTCCAATCTAATAAATTATTCAAACCAACTCGTGACTTTAATGCAGATGACGTTTTATTCTCATTTAATCGTCAGTTAGATCCAAATAACCCATATCACAAAGTTTCTGGCGGTTCTTACGAATACTTTATTGGTATGGATATGAATAATATCATTGATAAAATTGAAAAAATTGATGATTACACTGTTCGTTTTACCTTAAAAGCTCCAAACTCACCGTTTTTAGCTAACTTGGCGATGGATTTCGCTTCTATGCTTTCTAAAGAATATGCCGATAAAATGTTAGCTGCAGGAAAACCTGAAACTGTTGATACCAATCCAATTGGTACAGGTCCATTTGAATTTGTTTCTTATCAAAAAGACTCTTTAATTCGCTATAAAGCGTTTGATAATTATTGGGAAGGCAAGGCAAAAATTGATCGTTTAGTATTTGCAATTACTCCTGATGCATCTGTACGTTATGCGAAATTGAAAAAAGGTGAATGCCAAGTAATGCCATATCCAAACCCAGCAGATATTGCGGATATGCAAAAAAATCCAGATCTTAATGTGTATAAAGCACCTGGACTTAATATTGGCTACTTAAGCTTCAACGTAACCAAATCACCATTTGATAATGTGAAAGTGCGTCAAGCATTAAACTATGCTGTAAATAAGAAAGCGATTATTGATGCAGTTTATCAAGGTAGCGGTCAAGTAGCGAAAAATCCAATTCCACCAACAATATGGTCTTACAATGATGACATCAAAGACTACGAATATAACCCTGAAAAAGCGAAACAGTTATTAAAAGAAGCTGGCTTTGAAAAAGGTTTCAGCACTGAATTGTGGGCAATGCCGGTTTCACGTCCATACAACCCAAATGCTCGCCGTATGGCTGAATTGGTTCAAGCTGACTGGAAAAAAGTTGGTGTTGACGCCAAAATTGTTAGCTACGAATGGGGTGAATACTTACAACGTATGAGAAAAGGTGAAGATCCAACAGGTATGATGGGTTGGACTGGTGATAACGGTGACCCAGATAACTTCTTCGGTACACTATTAAGCTGTGCATCAAAAGAACAAGGCTCTAACTATGCTAAATTCTGTTACGCACCATTTGATAAATTAATTCGTGAAGCGGTTCAATCAAACGATCACGCGAAACGTGTTGAATTATACAAACAAGCTCAAGTGATATTTAAAGAACAAGCACCTTGGATCACTATTGCTCACTCAACCACTTACGAACCAGTTCGTAAAGAAGTGAAGAACTATGTGATCAATCCATTCGGGCTTCATCCGTTTTATGGCGTTGACTTAGAATAGTCGCTCCAGCTATATTACTTGACTTTTTGATAACTATAATAACTATTCTTGCCATAGGATCTATGGCAAGAATATCTTTGATAATTAGCGAGCAGTTAATATGTTTCGATTCATTTTCAAACGGGTGGCCATGGTTATTCCAACCTTTATCGGTATCACTCTTTTAACTTTTGCCCTAATTCATCTTATTCCTGGTGATCCAATTGAAATACGAATGGGCGAACGTGGGTTAAGTCCAGAAGTTCATCAACAAATGATGCACCAATTAGGTTTAGATAAATCTTTACCAGAACAATATTTCGATTATTTAAAAGGGATCGCTCACGGTGATTTTGGTACATCATTCAAAAATAATGTTCCTGTATTAGATGAGTTTTTATCACTCTTTCCTGCCACCATTGAATTAGCCACTTTTGCAATTCTATTTGCCATTATTATTGGTATTCCCATTGGGATTATTGCTGCAATTAAACGAGGGTCGGTATTCGATCACTCGGTGATGGCAATTTCTCTGACTGGGTACTCTATGCCAATTTTCTGGTGGGGCTTATTATTAATGTTGTTGGTTTCTGTACAGTGGAACCTTACCCCTGTTTCCGGTCGTATTGATGCTGAATATTGGATCGATTCTGTCACTGGTTTTATGTTAATCGATAGCTGGCTATCCGGCGAACCAGGCGCATTTAAATCAGCAGTAATGCACCTCATCTTACCATCTATCGTCTTAGGAACTATCCCATTGGCGGTTATTTCACGAATGACACGTTCTTCAATGTTAGAAGTATTAGGTGAAGATTATATTCGAACTGCACGAGCTAAAGGGCTTTCCTCAATGCGTGTTATCGTTATTCACGCTTTGCGTAATGCTTTAATTCCTGTTGTAACTGTTATCGGTCTTATCGTAGGACAGCTATTATCTGGCGCTATTTTGACTGAAACCATTTTCTCTTGGCCAGGTATCGGTAAATGGGTTATCGAAGCAATTCGCGCCCGCGATTATCCTGTTGTACAAAGTGCCGTATTAATTATTGCAACAATTATTATCATTGTGAATTTATTGGTTGATCTCTTATATGGTGTGGTCAATCCTCGTATTAGATACCGTAAATAAGGATTAAAGCATGTCAAATCCCTCTATTTCCGCACCAACACCACGTACACCGCTACAAGAATTTTGGTTTAATTTTAGCCGTAATAAAGGTGCTGTGGTTGGTTTAATCTATATTGTGATTATCTTTTTTATTAGTGTATTTGCTGATTTTATTGCACCACATGATCCTATTATGCAAGTGCGTGATGCGTTCTTATTACCGCCTGCATGGGTAGATGGTGGAACTTGGAATCATATTCTCGGTACCGATGATGTTGGTCGTGATATTCTCTCACGCTTAATTCATGGTGCACGTTTATCACTATTTATTGGCTTATTGGTAGTTTCACTTTCATTCATTTTCGGCGTAACTTTAGGTTTAATCGCTGGCTATTTTGGTGGTATTGTCGATATTATCATTATGCGAATTATCGATATTATGTTGGCATTACCAAGCTTATTGCTCGCTATTGCAATTGTCGCCATTTTAGGCCCTTCATTACTGAATGCCTCTTTTGCTATCGCCTTTGTTTCCTTACCAAGTTATGTACGTTTAACTCGTGCTTCGGTACTAAATGAAATCAACCGCGATTATGTTACTTCTTCAAGAGTTGCCGGTGCAGGTATTCTCCGTTTAATGTTTATCACTATCTTACCTAACTGTTTGGCACCACTCATTGTACAAACCTCAATGGGTTTCTCAAATGCAATCTTAGATATGGCAGCTCTCGGCTTCTTAGGTATTGGCGCACAACCACCAACACCGGAATGGGGAGCGATGTTAGCAGAAGCATTACAATTCGTACAACGAGCTTGGTGGGTAGTTACTTTCCCCGGTTTGGCAATTTTATTTACGGTGCTTGCCTTCAACTTAATGGGTGATGGTTTGCGCGATGCCCTAGATCCAAAATTAAAACAATAAGGAGTGAACCATGGCATTATTAACTGTAAATAATCTCTCTGTTCACTTTGGTGAGAAAGATAAGCCTTTTAAAGCTGTTGACCGAGTGAGCTATCAAGTTGAACAAGGTGAAGTTTTAGGTATTGTGGGCGAATCAGGTTCAGGTAAATCAGTCAGCTCTCTTGCGATTATGGGGCTAATCGATTTTCCTGGTCGAGTATCTGCCGATCAATTACATTTCGATAATCAAGATTTGCTCCAGTTAAATGAGAAACAAAAACAGAAGCTGGTAGGTGCTGACGTTGCGATGATCTTCCAAGATCCAATGACCAGTTTAAACCCTTGCTATACTGTTGGTTTCCAAATTATGGAGGCATTAAAAGTCCATCAAGGCGGTAGTAAAAAACAACGTCGTGATCGTACTATCGAGCTATTAAAAATGGTTGGAATCCCTGATCCAGAATCACGTCTTGATGTTTATCCGCACCAATTATCAGGTGGAATGAGCCAACGGGTAATGATCGCAATGGCAATTGCTTGTAAACCTAAATTGTTAATTGCTGATGAGCCAACTACCGCGCTTGATGTAACTATTCAAGCACAAATCATTGATCTATTACTAGAATTACAGCAAAAAGAGAATATGGCGTTAATCCTTATTACGCACGATCTTGCTCTCGTTGCTGAATCTGCACATCGCATCATCGTCATGTATGCAGGGCAAGTAGTAGAAGAAGGTTTAGCCACAGATATTTTCCATGAGCCTAAACATCCTTATACTCAGGCATTATTACGTTCTTTACCTGAATTTGCTTCTGGTAAATCTCGTTTAGAATCATTACCTGGTGTTGTACCTGGAAAATATGATCGTCCGCAAGGCTGTTTGCTTAATCCTCGTTGCCCTTATGCAACGGATGAATGTCGTCAAAGCGAACCTGAATTACATCGTGTTGGTAATCGCCAAGTGAAATGTCATATGCCACTTAATGCAGAAGGAAAGCCAGAACATGTCTGAAGCTATAATTTCACAAGCACAATCGCCAACGGCTACTCCTTTGCTGAAAGCGATTGATCTAAAAAAATATTATCCTGTCAAAAAGGGATTCTTTTCCCCTGTACAATATGTCAAAGCGCTAGATGGGGTTTCTTTTACTCTTGAACGAGGTAAAACATTGGCAGTAGTGGGCGAATCTGGTTGTGGTAAATCCACGTTAGGTCGTCTATTAACAATGATTGAATCACCGACAGAAGGAGAGCTTTACTATCAAGGTAAAAACTTCTTAGAAAAAGATAACGAAACCGTCAAATTACGTCGGCAAAAAATTCAGATCGTTTTCCAAAACCCTTACGCTTCACTCAATCCACGTAAGAAAATTGGTACCATTTTAGAAGAACCTCTCAAAATTAATACCAATTTAACCAAAGAAGAACGCAAAGCCACTGTGTTATCTATTATGGAGAAAGTCGGCTTACGTCCTGAATTTTACGATCGTTATCCGCATATGTTCTCTGGTGGACAACGCCAACGGATTGCGATTGCCCGCGGATTAATGTTAAACCCTGATATTGTTATTGCAGACGAACCTGTATCAGCACTCGATGTTTCCGTACGTGCACAAGTATTAAACTTGATGATGGAATTGCAGGAAAATTTAGGTTTATCCTATATTTTTATCTCGCACGATCTCTCTGTGGTGGAACATATTGCTGATGAAGTAATGGTAATGTATCTCGGTCGCTGTGTTGAACAAGGTACAACAGAACAGATCTTTGGCAACCCACGTCACCCTTATACCAAAGCATTGTTATCAGCAACGCCAAGATTATCACCTGAATTGCGTCGCGAACGGATTAAATTATCAGGGGAATTACCAAGTCCACTGAATCCACCAAAAGGTTGTGCTTTTAATGCTCGTTGTCAATTCGCCACCGAACGTTGTCGTCAGGAACAACCTGAATTAAAAACTTATCCTGACGGTGTAAAAATCGCTTGTTTTATGGTGGATTAACAATACCATTTAATGCATTGGCTCGTGTAAAGATTAAATAAAATCACGAGCCAATCTCACTTTCTATTGAATAATCTTTTACGAGTTCTATAATAAGCCACATCTTTGTTTTATTCCTTTTTCCGTTCTAATAATGATTTCCAAACAACTTGCTAAAGGATTAATCTTCGGCTGTATTGCCGCGTTTTTCTATGGTTTAAATCCTTTATTTACCTTACCGTTATACCAAATCGGTTTAACAGCTGACGCTGTACTCTTTTACCGTTTCTTTGTTGCTAGCCTTATTCTTGCTGCAATTATGTATCAGCAAAAAATTTCATTTGCGCTAACGAAAAAAGAGTTACTGACATTATTGCTAGTAGGGGTAACTTTCGCAGTTTCTTCATTAACACTGTTTGTGAGTTATCAACTAATAGAAGCAGGCATCGCTTCAACCATTTTGTTTATTTATCCACTATTGGTTGCCATTATTATGGTGCTGTTCTTCCATGAGCGATTAAATCTGATTACGATGCTGGCGATTACTCTAGTCATTTTTGGCGTTTCATTACTTTACCAAAATGATAATGGCACCAGCCTTGATCCGTTTGGTGTCTTTCTCGTTTTTATTTCTGCATTGACTTATGCAATCTATATTATTGCAGTAGAGAGATCGCCATTACATAATATTCCTGTTATAAAACTCACATTCTACGGTCTATTATTTGGCTCATTGGTCTTTTTCATTCGTCTTGATTTTGGTACTGCATTACCAATGGATTTCACGCCAACATTAATCTTTAATGTCTTGGGGTTAGCTGTTTTTACTACGATTGTTTCTTTAATCTTGATGAATCACTCTATCCAAATGATTGGGCCAACAACAGCATCTATTATTGGTGCTTTAGAACCAATCACTGCTTTATTAGTCGGTGTTTTAATTTTTAACGAACAGATGACGGCGAGAATTTTCCTTGGCATTGTGTTAATTCTTTCCGCGATTATTTTGACGGTGTCTGGAAAAGAGATCTTACATTTCTTATTTGGGCGACATCATTATTTTAGATTTAAGCATTAACTGTTAAAAAAGGTGTACCTTCCGATACACCTCCTTATTTGCATTATTTACCAGCCATAACCAACACTAATAGCACCGCCTCGATCTCCGCTACTGTCACTCATACCTGAAATACGAATACCTAACTTACCATTATCGGATATTTTAGAAATACCAATTGCAACAGCGTTTTCACCTTTAAATGTCGCTGTTCCGACTGATACAACCGTACGTCCAGCTATTGCAGAAGTTTGTAATCCGGCAATTGCCATTGCTCCTGCAATACCAGCCCTAGATTCCGTAGCTAATTTGTTAACACGCTTATTCAAATTAATAATTTCTTGCTTGGTTTCATTATTAACTTGTTTTAACTGACGAACTGTCACAGCATCGTTTAACTCTTTTCCATCGGCTAAACCACTAATACGTCCATCATTATTGATGGTGATTTTACCTGCAGTAATTGATCCCTTGCTGCCTAAATTAATTTTCTCCTGAAGTTTCACTTGAATTTGACCATCTTTAGCAACAGTTTCAATATTTTTCGCACCATCTGTACCAGTTTGTCCTCCTACAATAGAAACAGTTTGATTAAGTGTTTTCAACATCTCGCCACTATCTGTGGTAAATTTCAAACCATCGTTCATAGTAGCAATTTGGATAGGTTGTGGATTAAACGCTGTTCCACCACCATTACCGCTTTGATAACTTAGGCGAGAAACTTTTGTACCATCAAGCTGTGTATTGTTATCTGTAGCTTCTGTTACACCAATTTTTGCACTTGCTTTTTGGCTAGCAATATTAATTGTCCCAGATTGTCCACTTGAATCTTGGCCAACAATATTAATCGCTCCCGTTTTACCATCAATTTCAATGGTAATTCCATTAGTTCCTTTAATTGTAACTTTACCATCGGTTGCTGGTTTTCCATCTTTGCCATCATTACCGAATGACACTTGATCATTAAGGCTAATTTCAACTGCTTTTTTACCATTTTGATCAACAACACGAGTTGTAGTATTACGGCCATCACCTTTAATACCTATCTCACCACCAATTGGTACCTTAATTTCATTATTAGCGGTATTACCATTATTAGAAGTATTATCTCCATTATTAGATGCATTACCACTATCACTATTATTAGAAGTATTACCACCATTACTATGATTAGATTTGTTATCATCAGACCAAATTTTAAAACCATCTTTTAAGTAAGCAATCGCTTCAGCAATTGTTGACTTACCAGTGTTTCCAATACCTGTTGTAGATAACTTATCTGGATCAAAACCCAATGCTTTCCATAACTGACTACCATTAATAGCATCAGAAGAGCCTTTCCCAATAGTACCTGCCGTTACCCCAGTGATCTTACTGTTTACAGTTACTCCATTACTATCTAGTTTTAATGTTGAACCTCCATCCTTAGCTTGCATCGTTAGAGTGTCACTCGTTAGAGCAAAACCTGCTCCACTACCTTTACTGCTTCCTTGATATATTGAAGAAATATCGGTTAAATCTCTATTCAAGTTAAATCTCACCACGCCACTATCCGCTATTTCTGCCGTTGTATTAGTACCATTGGTAAAATCTAATCCATCAGATAGACTCACTGTTTTCTTAGTACTTGTAGTCTTTCCACCATTGGATTTATAAGTAAAGTCCAAACTGCTAACACCTAACCAAGATTTCCAGTTAGCTTTTGCTTGATCATTAATTGATGAATCTTCCTCTTTTGCTTTTGTTTGATCCGTCGTTATCTTAGCTGGATCAAAAAATAACGAGTAAAGTTGTTGACCAGTAATCGCCTCCGTTGAATCTGATTTTACTAAACCATTCGCTAAACCAGATAAAGAAATATAATCTGCTGCAGTACTACCAACTTTACCTAATACCAATTTTAATCCCGCTTTTTCCCCAGTTATTTCTTGTGGAGTTAAACTGATCTTCCCTAATTTAATTCCATCAAAAGTTGGTTTTTTAGCAAATAGGATACTGATACCACTACTAGTTATTTTAGTAGCAACATTTGTCGCAACATAATCCTCAATTTTATCGTCTGTGCTTAATGCATGACCTGTAATAACAACTGTATCCCCTAAACTACGTTTATAGTAATCTTTTTCCGCATCAGGATTACTATCACCGCTAAAAGTTAACTTCTTCACATCATAAACAGGTTTACCGCTGTTATCGCTCACATTAGCAATTAAATCAGCAACTTCTTTTAACTGGCTTCCATTCACTGCCTCTTTTGATGTCGCAGAAATTTCTCCATCTTGCAACCCAGTGATTTTACCTGCGTTAGTTAAAGCTAATTCACCTGCTGAAGTATTAATGGTTAATGAACCTGTGTCATCTTTACTTGTACCTAAGGTAATATCCTTATTTAAGTTAAACTTCACCACGCCATTATCCGCTATTGCTGCCGTTGTATTAGTACCGTTAGTAAAATCTAATCCATCAGATAGACTTACTGTTTTCTTAGTACTCGTAGTCTTTCCACCATTGGATTTATAAGTAAAGTCCAAACTGCTAACACCTAACCAAGATTTCCAGTTAGCTTTTGCTTGCTCATTAATTGATGGATCTTTTGCTTTTGTTTGATCAGTCGTTATCTTAGCTGGATCAATAAATAGCGAGTAAAGTTGCTGACCTGTAACTGAATCGGTAGAACTGTCGTTAATCAATCCATTTGCTAGACCTGTCATTTTTTTACTATTGGCAGTAATGGCATTTGCATCAAGTGTCAGCATTGCACCATTTTGAGGACCAGATAGAACTAAAGAATTAGTGTTCAATGAAATACTCACTCCAGTTCCCTTAGTACTCCCTTGAGAAATAGATGAAATTCCCGTTAAGTCTGCATTTAGGTTAAATTTGATTTTACTGCTAGAATCAATTTCAGCCGTTGTATTAGTACCATTGGCAAATTCAAGAGTATTGGTAGTTTGATTAATTGTTTTTTCTGTACTTCCCGCCTTATATTGAAAAGATTGTAAGGCAGTATCAGCTTTCTTCAATGAAGCTTTAGCTTGATCTTCTAAAGCAACAGTTATCGTTGGATCACCAGAGGTTGAATTTGTTACCTTGATCTCATTCGTCGTACCTTGAATTGTCAAATTACCACCAAGCTCCATCTTCTGGTTATTGACTTTAACCCCTTTATTCACCGCCGTGATTAAATCATCAATCGCCCCTTTATAGGTAGTTAGTACGGTTGCTGATGCTGCATTAATCGCAGTAAAGGTCGGCGTAGTAAAGCCTGTTTTATTACTATCCACCGTCAAGCCTAAAATAGTTACGCCAAGTTGATTAAATTGTGCGCCATTAATAGCTTGGTGTCCTTGTCTTGTCGTTTGGCTATTGGTGGTATTTTCTGCTTCTATAATGCCCTTTGCCACATTTTCATAGGCAAATGCTCTCGTACCTGCATTAGCTGCTTGCTGACTATTGCCAGCATCAACATTAGCTACAGTATCACCAGACAAATCTTTTACTGCAATCGCAATATTAGCAAGATCCACTGCCGTTGCAGCAGTGTTCGGCACATTATATTGATCTAACGGGTAATACTTACCATCAGTTGCTTTGCCTACTTTAACGCCTGTTTTGGTATCAATATAAACCATATTAGCTTCTTTCTGTACCGATTCTAATTGGCGTAATTGCCCAACATTGACCGCATCGGTATCCAACGCCCCCGGTGCAAGATTAATAATACGACGAGTACCAATAGTCCCGTTATCAACCCAACCACCAACAGAAACAACCCCAGCACTATCAGAAGATACAGGCTTATAGGTAGAACCCACAGGTGCGTAGGCTGTTAAACCTAATGCCGAGGTTCCAGTGGTGGTAGCAATACGCTGTTGGCTGTCATTTAACGTATTATCATAAAAATAGAGCGTCTGCGAACGATAACCTAAAGCGACTGAGTTTTGAATTGTTCCTCGTGCTGATGTCCCTAATACAGTGGTATTTTGTGCCGTTGTTCCTGCCATTACCCCTGCTACAAAAGAGTTAGCACCACTCACGATTGTCGCCACCCCTATTGCAATTGAGTTATTGGCGCCCGCTTTTACATAAGAGTAAGAACCGAGTGCAAACGAATTATCTGCATCAGACAAAGTACCAAAGCCCATCGCTAGCGAGTTTTCTTTCACCGCAAAAGAGGAATTACCAATCGCAATCGCATTTTTCGAAGCAGTGTTGTTATCCGTCGTATAGGTACTGGTTTTTTGTACTTTGCTGCCATTACCAAACGTCAAATAAGTATTATTTTCTTTTACGAGCGGTAAGTCAGTTTCTAACATCTTATTTAATTTTGTATTAAACTCATTTAAAGCAGAGCTAATATTGTCAACTCCCGCTGCATTTACTGTTTCATATTGTTTTTGAAGATTAAAAGTGGTGCTGTCATTTGGGTTATCAGCAGCAGTTATAGTAGCATTAAATTTTGCTCCTGCTGCTACCCTATTCCCAATCGCTATTGAGTTTTGTGCTACCGCTTTGGCTAAATAACCATAGGAAACGGTACCTGTATTGGTGGATTCAGTACGGTTACCAATCGCTACCGAGTTGCTAGCAAATACTGAGGAACGTTCACCGATCGCTGTTCCACCAATGGCGCTTGATTCAACAAAAGAGCGAATACCTACCGCAGTAGAACGCTCGGCTAAAGCAAAAGAGAGTGAACCTAAAGACGTAGATAAATCTTTCGCTGCTACGGTACGAGAACCAATCGCAATCGCACCACGACCGCCAGCATAGGTTGGCGAATAGATAGCTTTATCGCCTTTATATTTATTATTAAATGCAGTTGCTGAATCAAAAAAATTCTGATCATTTCCAAGAGAGTTATAGATTGTATCAATCACTCCGCTTTCTAATTTATCACCAAACTTACTAAGAATTTCAGCTTTACCCGTATCAAGACCAATTAAATCATCACTTCCTAGTGCAACAGAACTTTGTCCATAGGCATAAGCGTCATTTCCGATTGCAGTCGCTTGTGAATTTGCACCAGAAGAACTCCCAAATACGGTTGCTTGTGTATTGTAGCCTCTACTGTTCGATCCTACAACAGTAACAAATTCATTGTTTTTTGCTTTACTGTTATAACCGATAGCGATAGAGTTATTAGAACTTGCTTCCGCTTGATAGCCAAGAACTGTAGTATAATTGGAAGTCGCATTAGCCTGATAACCAACAGCAATAACACCTGTTGCTTTTGCCTTTGCTTGTATCCCAATAACAACAGAATTACTACCGGTATGTTCTCCACCATAATTTAAAGCCACTGAGTTAGAAGGTATCTTACAGACACTGAACCCCCCAAAATCCATTCCTATGCTAGAATGATCGCTACACCATTGTATAGAACCATAACTAGCAATAGCTGGATTAGTATAAAGTGCTAGTACCCCCCCCCCACACTAGGAGAGCAATCGCAGAAAGGCTTAATAAACGTTTTGGCGGGTTTGTTGAACTGAGAGAACGAGAAGATTTTGAGGATTTAATTTTATTACGAGTTAATTCCGATACCGCAATAAACACACCTCTCGTATGATCGAAAATAACACGAAAAATATGATTCATAACTTTTCCTTTAAATCAGTAATGACAATAATTGAGAAAACTGAGTAAAACTGCTGCGCAATTTGACGCCGATTGTAACATATGAAAAACAATTGTAAACCTCATGCACGACATAAAAAAACGGAATTAACCAATAAAAACTAATATTTAATACCAAATAAAACAAGAAATTTAGCATATTAAACAAAAAATAATAAAATATATAGTTTAAATAGGATAAGTAATGAAGGGGATTACGAAATGATAAAATATTATATTGATCTTATTAAATTCTCTACATAAGAAAATATATCAATCAAAAGCTCCCACTTTTGAATTAAATTTGGGAGCTTTATATTGTAATGATTTATTCAAATTCATCTAACCAACATAAAAAAATAGCTTCCAAAATACGTTCATTTGATTTTTCGGGATCGTCATCAAATTCATCTAATTCACAAATCCAACGATGCATATCGGTAAAACGTACTGTTCTCGGATCTAAATCGGGAAAGCGTTCATATAACGCTTCACCAATTTGTTGTGCATCTTGCCATTTCATTATTAATGTTCCTCTTTTGCATGATTAACAGTATAACGAGGAATTTCCACCACTAAATCTTCATCGCCTACTACAGCTTGGCAACTTAAACGGCTGTCTACCTCTAAACCCCACGCTTTATCTAACATATCATCTTCTAGATCTGAACTCTCATTTAATGAATCAAATCCTTCACGCACAATTACATGACAGGTAGTACAAGCACAAGATTTTTCACAAGCATGGTCGATCTCAATACCCGAACGTAGTGCAGCATCTAAAATAGTTTCACCTTTAGCAGCATCTACTACCATACCTTCTGGACAATGTTCTTGATTAGGTAAGAAAACAATTTTCGGCATAATATAACTTTCCTTTATTCAGCAAATTGTTCAACAGAATGTCCCGCTAACGCTTGCTTAATAGAATTATCCATTCTTCTTGCTGCAAAATCACGAGTTGCTTGATCAAGTTGTTTGATTCCTTGCGCTATTTGTTGGCTATCATCCTGTTGTTGTAATTGTTCTAATTTTTCTAATGCAGCTTTTACGTCAGTCAATTCTTGCTCATTTAATAAATGCGCATCCTCTGCTAACGCACTATAGACATTTTCCAATACACGAGCAGCTTCTACACGTTGTTCAGCCAATTCACGTGCTTGCATATCGGCTTTCGCATTTTCGTAAGAAGATTTAATCATTTGGCTAATTTCTTCATCTGTTAAACCATATGACGGTTTTACTTGGATAGATGAATGAACACCAGTCGATTTTTCCATTGCTGTCACGCTTAATAAACCATCGGCATCAACTTGATAAGTAACCCGAATATGTGCCGCCCCAGCCACCATCGGTGGAATCCCTTTTAGGCTAAAACGAGCCAATGAACGACAATCTTGCACTAATTCACGTTCACCTTGCACAATGTGCACTGACATTGCAGTCTGCCCATCTTTAAAAGTAGTAAATTCTTGTGCTCGTGCTACCGGAATAGTGGTATTACGAGGAATGATCTTTTCGACCAATCCTCCCATCGTTTCAATACCTAATGACAAAGGAATGACATCAAGTAATAGCATTTCGCTATCTGGTTTATTGCCAGCCAAAATATCCGCTTGAATCGCTGCACCTAATGCAACAACTTTATCAGGATCAATAGAAGTTAATGGTGCTTTGCCAAAAAATTCTGCTACTTGTTCACGCACAAAAGGAACTCTTGTTGAACCGCCGACCATCACCGTTTCAATCACTTCACTAACATCAACATTCGCATCTTTCAACGCACGACGACACGCTAGCAAAGTTCGTTTTACCAACGATTGAATAAGTTGATTAAAGGTAGCACGAGCAACTGTCACATCTTGGTTATTTACTGGTACTGTCACTTGTTCCTTAGCCGAGAGATCAATCTTAACTTGAGCGGCTAAATCTAATAATTGGCGTTTTTGTTGATCGGTTTCTGGGGTAAATTGCCCTTGTACTGCTAAATACTCTGCTAGCAAATGATCGAAATCATCGCCACCTAACGCCGTATCACCACCTGTTGCTAATACTTCAAAAACACCTTTGCTTAAACGTAAAATCGAAATATCGAAAGTACCACCGCCCAAATCATAAACGGCAATAACGCCTTCTTGTCCGCTATCTAGCCCATAAGCAATCGCTGCGGCAGTAGGTTCATTTAATAAACGTAGTACATTTAAACCAGCTAAACGAGCAGCATCTTTAGTGCCCTGACGCTGTGCATCATCAAAATAAGCCGGTACAGTAATAACACAACCTACTAGCTCACCGCCTAAACGTTGTTCTGCTAATTGATTTAAACGTGACAAAATATCAGCAGAAACTTCAACAGGGCTACGTAATCCTTGCTTAGTAATAATTAGCGGTAGGCCATTTTCACTGGCTTGGAAACGATAAGGCAAATTAGGATAACGCGCTTGCACATCAGCCAGACTGCGTCCCATTAAACGTTTTACAGAGATAATCGTATTATCGGGTTCTTGCCCTGCATAAACTTTCGCCTCAACACCTACCAGCGGCTGTTGAGCGCCATAATAAACTACAGAAGGGATCAATGCTCTATCTTGCTCATCCAACAAAATGTCTGCTTTCCCACTACGAACAGTCGCCACTAATGAATTTGTTGTACCAAGGTCAATACCAACTGCTAATCTTGCTTGATGAGGTGCAGCACTCTGTCCTGGTTCTGCAATCTGTAATAATGCCATTTGCCTTATTTCCCACAATTAAAAATCAAATAATTTTTCTTCTAAACGTTCAATTTCTTGTTGTAATTTTTTGATAAATTTCAAACGATCGATGGTTTGTTTAGTGCCAGTCCAATCTTGTTGAGCAATTTTTTCAGCTAATACTGCGATATTTTGCTGATAACTTGCTGCTGTTTGTTGTTGTAAATCAGCCAATTTTTGCTCATCTTGTTGCGCTTCCGCTTCTTCTAGTTGTTCGCGCAATTCCATTTGCTGCATTAAGAATGCCAAATCATGCGTTGTATTTTCATTATCTACTGGCTTTTGTAATGCTAAACTCAAAATCGCTTCTGCACGCAAAATAGGATCTTTTAAGATCTGATAAGCGTCATTAACTTGGGTTGATTTCTGTAATGCTAAACGTTGTTCTTGCTCACTGGCAGCCGCAAAATTATCAGGATGTAGCTGTTTTTGTAACTGTAAGTATTGCTGAGATAACATTGCAAGATCGAGTTGAAAACTGACTGGCAGAGAAAACAATTCAAATGGATTAAACATAGTATTTTCAATAAGATATTTTTAACAGTTAAACGTGAAAACTTTCACCACAACCGCATTGTTCTTTCACATTCGGGTTAGTAAATTTAAACCCTTCATTTAGACCTTCTTTAACAAAATCTAATTGAGTACCATCTAAATAGACCAAGCTTTTATTATCAACAATGATTTTTACGCCATTGTCTTCAAACACTTGATCATCTTCATTCAACACATCTACAAACTCTAAAACATAAGCTAAACCTGAACAGCCTGATGTTTTAATCCCTAGACGTAATCCAATCCCTTTTCCACGATTTGCAAGAAAATCTCTTACTCGTTGCGCTGCACTTTCAGTCAATGAAATTGCCATATTTTGCTCCTCAAACAGGAAAAGGTGTTATCTACTGATAACACCTAAAAAATCTTATTTTGTTTTTTTCGCTTTGTAATCTGCGATTGCTGCTTTAATTGCATCTTCTGCAAGAATTGAACAATGCACTTTTACTGGTGGTAATTCTAATTCTGCAGCAATGTCGCTGTTTTTGATCGCTTGTGCTTCATCTAAAGATTTACCCTTTACCCATTCAGTAATTAATGAGCTAGAAGCAATGGCAGAACCACAACCATAAGTTTTAAATTTTGCATCTTCAATAATGCCGTTATCATTTACTTTGATTTGTAACTGCATTACATCACCACACGCTGGTGCACCAACCATTCCACTACCAACAGTTGGATCTTTTTTATCGAATGATCCGACATTGCGTGGGTTTTCATAATGATCAATCACTTTTTCACTGTATGCCATAATTCACTCCTCAATTAATGTGCAGACCACTCAACGGTGCTGAAATCAACACCTTCTTTATACATATCCCAAAGTGGAGAAAGCTCACGTAATTTCGCCACCGCTTTTTTCACTAACTCAATCGTATAATCAATTTCTTCTTCTGTAGTGTAACGTCCTACGGTAAAACGAATTGAACTATGTGCTAATTCATCATTTAAACCTAATGCACGTAATACATAAGAAGGTTCTAAACTTGCTGAAGTACACGCAGAGCCAGAAGAAACCGCGATATCACGTAAAGACATCATCAATGATTCACCTTCTACATAGTTGAAACTCATATTAAGGTTTGTACCAACACGATGTTCCATTGAACCATTCACATACACTTCTTCAATATCTTTTAAGCCGTTATATAGGCGATCACGCAATGCAGTTAAACGTGGCATTTCTGTTGCCATTTCTTCTTTACAGATGCGATAAGCTTCACCCATACCTACGATTTGGTGCACTGGTAAAGTACCTGAACGCATTCCTCTTTCATGACCGCCACCATGGATAATCGCTTCTAAACGCACACGCGGTTTACGACGCACATATAACGCTCCGATACCTTTTGGTCCATAGAGTTTATGCCCTGACATTGACATCAAATCTACTTTTAATGTTGACAAATCAATCGGTAATTTACCTACAGATTGCGTTGCATCTACATGGAAAATCACTTTACGTTCACGACAAATTTCACCAATCGCGGCAATATCTTGAATAACACCAATTTCATTATTTACATGCATAATAGAAACAAGGATGGTGTCATCACGCATCGCTGCTTTTAATTCTTCAAGATCAATTAAGCCATCTGCTTTTGGCGCTAAATAAGTAACTTCAAAGCCTTCACGTTCTAATTGACGACAAGTATCTAATACCGCTTTATGTTCTGTTTTACAGGTGATGATATGTTTACCTTTCGTTTGATAGAAATGCGCAGCACCTTTGATCGCCAAGTTATCCGATTCTGTTGCACCTGACGTAAACACGATCTCACGCGCATCTGCCCCAATTAAATCGGCAATATGATTACGCGCAACATCTACTGCTTCTTCTGCTTGCCAACCAAACTTGTGTGAACGAGATGCTGGGTTACCAAAAGTTCCATCTATTGTTAAATATTCCATCATCTTCTTAGCAACACGTTCATCGACTGGACAGGTTGCCGCATAGTCTAAATAAATAGGTAATTTCATTTTCACTCCGATAAGAATACTTTCTTAATTTTCAATACGTTCTAATTGTTGCTGGACATTGATTTCAGCACGATAACGCTTTTGCATTTTTTCTTGTTGAGAACTCACTAATTCAGCAACAGTAATTTCATTTAAAAAATCTTCGATACGATCACTCAATTTCTGCCATAAAGAGTGGGTTAAGCATTGCACACCATCTTGGCAATTTCCCTTACTGCGGCATTTAGTAGCTTGTACATTTTCATTAACAGCTGAAATAATCATACCAATTGAGATATCTTCACAAGGATACCCCAATTGATAACCACCACCTGGACCACGAGTACTTTTGACTAATCCATGGCGACGTAATTTGGCAAATAATTGTTCTAAATAAGAAAGTGATATTTTTTGACGTTCAGAAATATCCGATAAAGTAACAGGACCATCAGCAGCATTTAACGCAATATCTAAAATAGCGGTAACTGCATAACGTCCTTTTGAAGTAAGTTTCATCGTAAATTCCCTAACCTTGTTTCAAACGGGGAAAATTCTCACATAACCTACTAAAACAGTCAAGTATTATTCCATCTATAATAACGTTTTTAACTATCGTTATTTCCGATGTTTCGACGGTAATAATTGCTCTACGGCAGTTAACATTCCTTGCAAAATATTCAGCTCATTACGTTGGATTGCAGTACGCAAATAAAGACGACGTAATTTTTTCATTACCGCATTGTTCTGAATAAAACCAATCTCTTGATACACTTTTTCAGTGCGCTCAAAGAAATATTCTAAATCCTCAGCAACAACACCGCTTGGCGCTGCAATAGGATACTCTTTTTGTGAACTATTTTCAGTTTGTGATTGCAAATAAGCCATTCGAATTTCATAACTGACCAGTTGTACTGCCATTGCTAAATTCAACGAAGAATATTCAGGGTTTGCAGGAATATTTAAATGGTAATGACATTTCAAAAGCTCTTCATTTGTCAGACCAATACGCTCACGTCCGAACACAATCGCTACTTTACCTTTTGCTGCATTTTCGATTGCTTGCATACCGCATTGTCTTGGTGTAATTGCTGTTGTTGTTAAATGTCTTGCTCTAGCACTTGTACCAATAACCAATGTACAATCTGCAATAGCCTCATCAAAAGAGCAGACGATTTTTGCATTTTCTACAACATCGGAAGATCCTGCAGATAAAGCAATAGACTCTTCATTAGGGAGAATTTTTGGGGATACTAAATAAAGCTGTGATAATCCCATTGTTTTCATTGCTCTGGCAGCGGAACCTATATTGCCAGGATGAGAAGTTTCTACTAATACAATTTTGATTTGTTCAAATGACATAAACTTGTTTTTATTTAAAAAATGATGGCAAATTCTAACATATTAATGAAACCCAGAAAATTACTCGCAATTTGCCTAAACTTTCCCTATAATGCACGCCGATTTTACATACATCACTTAAACAAAAACTGTTCTTTAAAATCTGGTGGAGATAATAATGAATCCAATGTTAAATATTGCTATTCGCGCAGTGCGAAAAGCAGGCAACATCGTTGCCAAAGGTTTTGAACGTCTTGATGAAATTCAAACCAGCGAGAAATCAGCTAATGACTATGTAACTAATATAGATAAAGCTTCTGAAGCAGCAATTATTGAAATTATCCGTAAATCTTACCCTGATCACACCATTATTGGTGAAGAAAGTGGTGCTTTAGAAGGTAAAGAAGGCGACGTACAATGGGTCATTGATCCACTAGATGGTACAACCAACTTCGTGAAAGGATTACCGCATTTCTCCATTTCAATTGCGGTGCGTGTAAAAGGACGTACTGAAGTTGGTGTGGTTTATGATCCTATTCGCAACGAGCTCTTTACTGCTGTTCGTGGTGAAGGTGCTAAACTCAACGAATACCGTTTACGCTTAGAAGGTCGTAATGAATTAACTGGCGCTATTTTAGCAACTGGTTTCCCATTCAAAGTAAAACGTTATATTCCAATTCACCTCAATATGATTACCGCTCTTATTGAAGAGTGTGCAGATTTCCGTCGTACTGGTTCTGCTGCGCTCGATCTTTGCTATGTTGCAGCTGGTCGTGTTGATGGTTATTTTGAAATGGGCGTCAAACCTTGGGATTGTGCTGCTGGAGATTTAATTGTGCGTGAAGCTGGCGGTATTGTAACTGACTTTATCGGCGGACACAGTTACCTCACCTCTGGCCATATCGTTGCAGGCGCACCTCGCATCACTAAACAAATTCTCAATAAATTACAACCTTGTTTATCAGATGAGTTCAAAGGATAAACAACTTTCTTAGTAAAAAAGCTAGCAATTTGCTAGCTTTTTTAGTTTGTTATTTATTTTCAAAATAAACTTTCTTTAATCCTAGTTCTAAACCTCTAAATTCAGCCAATCCACGCAAGCGCCCAATCGCTGAATATCCAGGATTCGTTTTCTTTTTTAAATCATCTAACATTTGATGCCCATGATCTGGACGCATCGGAATCAAACGTTTATTGCCATTAGATAAACGACGATACTCTTCCGTTAATAATGCTTTTACCACATTAAACATATCCACATCCCCTTCTAAGTGTGCTGCTTCATGGAAACTAAGAGGATTATCTTCTCTACAAGTAGAACGTAAATGAGCAAAGTAAATACGATCAGCAAATTTCTCTGTCATTTTGACCAGATCATTATCTGAACGGACACCATAAGAACCAGTACACATTGTAAATCCATTTGCTGATAACGGTTCTGTCTCAACAAACCATTGCATATCTTCAATTGTTGAAACAATACGAGGTAGCCCTAAAATCGGACGTGGCGGATCATCTGGGTGAATTGCTAGTTTAATTCCCACCTCCTCCGCAACAGGCACAACTTGATGTAAAAAATATGCCAAATGAGTACGAAATTTATCAGGAGAAATATCTTTATAACGATCTAGTTGGGCTTGAAACTCTTCTAAGGTATAACCTTCTTCTGCACCTGGTAATCCAGCAATAATATTTTTTGTTAATTGCTCAATTTGTTCTGCCGACATTTTTTCATAGTAAGCTTTGGCTGCCTGGCGCTCTTGTTCACTATAACTTTGCTCTGCACCAGGACGTTTCAAAATATATAATTCAAATGCTGCAAATGCAATTTGATCAAAACGAAGTGCTTTAGAGCCGTCTGGTAATTGGTATGCCAAATCAGTACGAGTCCAATCCAACACTGGCATAAAATTATAACAAACTGTATCAATACCACATTTAGATAAATTACGTAGAGTTTGTTTGTAATTATCAATCCATTGTTGATAGTTCCCTGTCTGCGTTTTAATTTCTTCATGTACAGGGACACTTTCTACCACAGACCATGTTAATCCCGCTTGCTCAATTAATGCTTTACGTTTTTCAATTTCATCAATACTCCAAATTTGACCATTTGGAATATGATGTAATGCAGTCACAATACCTGTTGCTCCTGCTTGTCGAATATCAGATAAAGATACTGGGTCATTCGGCCCATACCAACGCCAAGTTTGTTCCATTTTCTACTCCTTATATCAATAAACTTCTAATTCATTCCGTTTCAATCCCTACAACAACAGGGCTAATATTAAATAAATAACCATCAAAATTCGGATCGTCCACATCAGAAAGTTCAAACAATTTCTGTTTTACATTTTCTAAATGCTGCCACATTGCTTTTCTGGCTAAAACTGGATCCTTTTTCTGCATAGCAAGTACAATATTTTCATGATCTTTAATCCACAAATAACGATAATTTTGATCAGGAATATGCATATGCAATCCTTGCCACATCTTGCTATTATTCCTTAACTCCCATAGCGATTTTTGCATTTGAATAATGACTTCATTCTGAGTAATCTCAGCAATAGTTCGATGGAAGTCTTCATCTGCTACATAATCCTCATCACCATGCTCTAATGTTTGTTTTTCACGTAATAATATTTCTTTTAATTTAATAATATCGCCCCTTGTTGCTTGAATAGCTGCAAACTCAGCAATACTACTTTCTAATAACTGCCGTGCCTGTAATAACTCGAAGGGACCAACATCTATTTGATGCATGGAATCATCATTCTCAGCCACTCTCGGAAGATCAATTAAATAAACTCCAGATCCTTTTCTTACCTCAACGAATCCTTCTATTTCCAACATAATTAATGCTTCCCTAATGACCGTTCTACTAACATTAAAGGATTCAGCTAAATCTCTTTCTGTTGGTAACTTATCACCGATTTTATATGTTCCATCAAATAGTTGCTGCTTTAACTCATTCCCAATCTTTTTATAAGAACGTAAATCTTCAGTGATCATAATGATCTCCTAACTAACCTAATGGATATTCAATAATGAAATTGACATATTTGCTGTCACTTTTTCCCCATTAACAAATAATTCTCTTTTTTCATTATTTGGTAATTTAAAGTATATTTTCTCATATTGAGGTATAAATAACCCTGACTTAGATAAATTAATATCGATACGATTATCAAAACAACTGACCCTCATATTTAGAATTAAATATTGTTTGTCTAAATAAGAAAAACTTTCACCATCATCATCAAAAATTTCAACTTCATATTCACCAGTACCAAGCAATGGCATAACTAAAAATTCTCGACATTGATCTTCGATTGTATTATTTGAATTTTTCGGATTCATAGGGATAACGGAGCCTGCTCTAATAAACAAAGGGATACGTTCTAGTGGTGCAGGAACAATAATATCTTGTCCACCGCTATACCACTCTTGAGTATAAAAATCATACCAACCAGTTTTATTTGCTGGTAAATAAACCTTCCTTTCTCTTTGAGATGGTTCCACTACAGAAGCTACTAATAAATCTCTACCTAGTAGATAATCATCATTTTCTTCAAACGTTTTTACATCCTCTTCATAATCTAAAAATGTTGGACGTAACATTGGTTCATCATATTTATGTGCCATCCATAAAAGATTATATAAATAAGGAACTAGATGATAACGTAATTGAATTGTTCTTCTAACAATATCAGTAACTTCAGGGTACATCCACGGCTCATTAACAGTATGATCATCATTCCAAGAATGAATTGTAAAACGAGGGTGCATCACTCCATTTTGTACCCAACGTACAAATAATTCTGGATCTGGTTTGTCGCCAGAGAAACCGCCCACATCGTGTCCTACGTTATATAATGCAGACAAACTCATTCCCAATCCCATTTTGATATTGTATTTCAGTGTATTCCAGCTTGTTCTATTATCCCCACTCCATGTTTGTACATAACGATTCATTCCTGGTGAACCAGAACGAGAAATTAAATAAGGACGACTATTAGGCTTATATGATAATTGTGCCTCATAAGATGCTTTCATCATCAATAATGGCATCAACGGGCGAAGTAATTTAATCGGTTTTGTATTACCAAAATAACAACAACGAGCTTGTTCATCCCAAACTTCAAATTCATTATTGTCATTCCAAGTTGAATCAATCCCATACTCCAATAATTGAGATGTGACATTATGCTTCCACCATTCTATGGTCTTAGGATTAGTAAAATCTAAATGTGATCCTTCATCATCCCAAAACATTGAACGTTCTGGAGCATCTACAATAGAATCTTGTATAAATAAGCCTTGATTAGCAACCTCTTCATACTTTGGATGATCTTGTAACAAACATGGCTTAATATTTGCAGCTAATTTCATATTAGCTTGATGAAAATACTCACTCATACCTCTAGGATTAGGAATTTTTTCTCTATTCCAATTGAATACATAACGTTTATCATTAATTGATGTATATCCTGAAGAAAGTTGAAATGAATCACATGGAATATTATGAATTCTGCATAAATCTACAAATTTCTTTAATTGTTCTTGCGCATCTGGTGCATCAGTATAATGCATTGTTGAACCACTATAACCTAGACTCCATTTAGGTCCGAAAATAGTTCCTCCTGTTAATGCACAATATTTTTTAGTTACATCTAAGATTTTAGGACCTAATATAAAATAATAATCTAAATCTCCATCTTCTGAACGATATGAACGATATGCTGCATGATAATTATCTAACTCATTTCCTAAATCAAACCAACAATTAGCCAAATTATCATAATAAATGCCATAACTAATATTAGAGATATTAGTGATATAAAAAGGAATATGTTTATATAATGGATCCGTTTTTTCTGCATTATATCCCATCGCATCTAAATTCCTCATTTCAAAACGACGGCCTTGACGATTTAGATTTCCAGCTTTCTCTCCTAAACCATAATAACGATCCATTGCTGTTCTTTGCATAAAATGAGAAATTTTATTTTGAGATACTCCTAATAAATAAGCACCACTCTTTCTATCTTGAGCAAATGTTTGCCATCCGTTTTCTGTATAACATTGCCATTCAAGCCACAAAGGTTTATGAATTATTACTTTCAACCTATGTGTTGAAATTTCAATACTAGATTCATCATGATGAAATTTATATTCTGGTAAAGTGAATCCATCTGTTGTCCATTTATCTCTACCCGTCCATGCAATATCTTTTTTATTTGGAGTTATTGCCCAAGTGTGTGGTACACGAAATTCATTATTACGAGAAAATGCAACTCTGAAAATATCTTCTTCTAACACAAAAATATGTAATTTAAAATTATGTTCACATTCAATATCAATTTGATTATTAGCTTGTTTTTGATATATCCAATTTTTCAATGTTTTCATTTTTTCTGCCTCTTATAAATTAATAACCTAATAAAACTCTTGGTAAAAAGAGACTAATATCAGGAATGTAAGTTACTAAGAATAATGTCAGTACCAAAACAGCATAGAAAGGTAAAAGAGGTTTAATTACTTGATTAATCTTAATTCCACCAACAGAACATCCTATAAATAATGCACTACCGACTGGTGGTGTGCATATACCAATAGAAAGATTAAATGCCATTAGAACGCCAAAATGGACAGGATCCATACCTAGTTCTGTAACAATAGGCAGAAAAATTGGGGTAAAAATAAGAAGTGCTGGAGTCATATCCATGAAGACACCAACAACTAATAGAATCACATTAATAATAAGTAGAATAATAATTGGATTATCAGAAATAGATAATAATGCATCACTAATAGTATAAGGAATATCTGCATTCGCCATAGCCCAAGACATACCCATTGAAGTCCCAATTAACAACAATACGATTGCAGTAGTAATAACAGAATCAAGGATAATTTGAGGTAATTCTTTTAATTTAACTTCACGATATACTACCATTGCTAGAATAAGAGTATAAACAACTGCAAAGGCGGAAGCTTCTGTAGCCGTAAAAATACCTCCTATAATTCCTCCCATAATGACTACAATCAATCCCAAACTCGGCAATGCATCTAATGTTTTCTTTAATGCTTCACTATACGTTGGTTTAGGTGATACTGGATAATGACGTTTTTTAGCAATAAACCCTATTACTAACATGATAGATAACCCCATCAATATCCCAGGTATATATCCTGCTAAAAATAACGCACCTATTGAAGTTCCACCAGAAATTAAAGAATAAACAATAAATGTGTTACTTGGTGGAATTAGTAATCCTGTAGGACAGGATGCAATATTAACTGCTGCAGAAAATGCGGGATCATATCCCTCTTTTTTTTGCAATGGAGACATAATACCACCCATTGCAGCACCAGAAGCTACAGCTGATCCTGAAATAGACCCAAACATCATATTAGCTAATACATTCACATGAGCAAGAGAACCAGGTAGTCTTCCACCAATCACTTTTGCAAATTCAATTAACCTCAATGCAATTCCGCCTCGATTCATAATATTTCCAGCTAAAATAAAAAACGGAATTGCTAATAAAGAAAAACTATCTAATCCTGAAGCCATCTTTTGTGCAATAACAGCAATTGCCGAATCTACAGGAAGTGACAGCATAATTGTTAGTAATGATGCGATACCAATTGAGAATGAAATTGGTACACCAATAAATAAAAATACAAAGAAACTACCACTAAGAACAAGGACTGTTGACCATTCCATAATAATATTCCTTATTAATGAGAGAATTGTTTAAAGTTTTCTAAAATATCTCGAACCAAATAAATCAGCATAAATATTCCACTAATAGGAATAGCCAAATAAACTATTCCCATCTGAATACCTATGACTGGAGAAATTTGGCCATTAGCAATAGTGTCTTGTACTAATCTCATACCGCCATAACACATAATAGAAAGCGTAAAAACAACACCAACAATATTGATACACAAATTCAATACATTTTGTTTACTTGGAGATGCTTCCAATTTTGTAGCTAATAAATCTATCGCTAAGTGTTTTTTCTGTCCTAATGCGTAAGCAGCGCCAATTAACCCTACCCAAATAAATAAAAATCTAGCCATTTCATCTGTATAAGTACTTGGTGTATTTAAGACATATCGAGAACATACTTGCCACACTATGCAGATAACTAGCACTGAACATAGCACTACACACATACTAGAAAGAATTCGATTAATAATATTAATGAATCTATTCATATCATTTACCTCTTTATATCAATTTTGGTACTCCAATTTTGATTAAAATAAATCAAATATCAATAAAATTATCTCGAATTTGTGATCTGGTTCACCAGTTAAGAAAAATTGGATTGAACTATCTAATCTTATGGCTATATTTACACCAACAATATGAACGATATTGTGAATAAACGAAAATTGGTTTACCTATTTTCAAAATAGTTAAATCATCTTATTTATTAACTGGCAGGAGATCTTTTTATGAAGAAGACTATTATTTCCGTAGCTTTAACTTCTTTACTCTCTATGGGAGTTGCATTTTCAGTTCAAGCTAAAACTATATTAAAACTTAGCCATAATAACGACAAAACACATCCTGTACACATCTCAATGCAGCATATGGCAGATGAAGTCAAAAAATTAACTAATGGAGAAGTTATTATCAGAATTTATCCAAATAGCCAGTTAGGTACACAACGTGAATCAATGGAGTTATTGCAATCTGGTTCACTTGATATGGCTAAATCAAATGCAAGTGAAATGGAAGCATTCGAACCATCTTATACTGCATTCAATGTACCTTATCTATTTAAAGACAGGGAACACTACTATCGTACTTTAAGTGATTCAGAAGTCGGTCAAAAAATTCTTCTAGTATCTAAAGATAAAGGTTTTATCGGTTTAACCTACTATGATGGTGGCGCTAGAAGTTTCTATGCTAATAAACCAATAAAAACCCCAGCAGATCTTAAAGGGATGAAGATTCGTGTACAACCTAGCCCTTCAGCTGTAGAAATGATGAAATTAATGGGGGCATCACCAACACCTTTGGCATATGGTGAACTCTATACTGCATTACAACAAAAAGTTGTAGATGGTGCTGAAAACAATGAAACTGCTTTAACTTTGGCTCGTCATGGCGAGGTGGCTAAATATTTTAGTGAAGACCAACATACTATGATTCCAGATGTTTTATTAATCAGTCTAAAATCTTGGAATAAACTTACTCCTGAACAACAAGCTGCATTAAAGAAAGCTGCTGATGAATCAATGTTATTCCATAAAGAACTTTGGACAAAAATGATTGCAGAAGAAGTTGAAAAAGCAAAAAAACAATTGAATGTTCAATTTATACAAGTGGACAAACAACCATTTGTGGAAGCAGTAAAAAGCATGCATGATGCCGCTAGACAAAATCCTACAATTAAATCATATATTGAAAGAATAGATGAATTAGGTAAATAAACTTATTCAATCTAATCACCTATTAGCGGCATTTACCAAAATGCCGTTTATTTTAATAAAAACAAGGAGTTGAATCATGAATATAGCAAAAAATCATAATTTGAAAAATAAACTGATCGTTATTTCTGGTGCTGGTGGTGTACTTTGTGCTTTTTTAGCTAAAGAACTGGCAAAAACACAAGCAAAAATTGCTTTGCTAGATATTAATTATGATGCAGCAAATAAAGTAGCGGAAGAGATTAATCAAAATGGGGGTTGTGCAAAAGCCTATAAAACAAATGTTTTAGAATTGGAAAGTATTCAAGCAACCAGAGATCAAATTCTTACAGATTTCGGTACTTGTGATATTTTAATTAATGGTGCAGGCGGTAATAATCCAAAAGCAACAACCGATAATGAATTCCATTTATTAGATTTACCAGAAAATACCAAAACCTTTTTTGAATTAGATAAATCTGGTATTGAATTTGTATTTAATCTTAATTACTTAGGTACTCTATTACCAACCCAAGTATTTGCCAAAGACATGATCGGTAAGTCTGGCGCGAGCATTATCAATATTTCTAGCATGAATGCATTCACTCCATTAACAAAGATTCCTGCTTATTCTGGTGCAAAAGCTGCAATTAGTAATTTTACTCAATGGTTAGCGGTTTATTTTTCTAAAGTGGGTATTCGTTGTAATGCAATTGCACCAGGATTCTTGGTTAGCAATCAAAATCAAGCTTTATTATTTGATGAAAATGGTAAACCAACAGCCAGAGCCAATAAGATTTTAACTAATACTCCAATGGGACGTTTTGGAGAACCGGAAGAATTACTAGGTACCTTACTATTTTTAATTGATAGTGAATACTCTAGTTTTGTAAACGGTGTTATTGTCCCTGTTGATGGTGGTTTTTCTGCTTATAGTGGAGTGTAAAATGAAACCTTTTATGGATGAAGATTTTTTATTATCAACAGAAACTGCAAAACAGTTATATCATCAATATGCAGCACCTCAACCTATTTTTGATTACCACTGTCATTTAAGTCCTAAGGATATTGCTGAAAATAGACAATTTAAGGATTTAACAGAAATATGGTTAGCTGGAGATCATTACAAATGGCGTGCAATGAGAACAGCTGGTATTGATGAAGAACTGATTACAGGTACAGCTAGCAATTATCAGAAATATCTTGCATGGGCAAAAACTGTTCCACTTTGCATTGGAAATCCGATTTACCATTGGACACATTTAGAATTACGTCGTCCTTTTGGTATCACAAATATATTATTTAACCAAGATTCTGCTGAAAAAATTTGGCATCAATGTAATGAGTTATTGCAACAACCTGAATTTTCTACACGAGGTATCTTGCAACAGATGAATGTCAAACTGATAGGAACAACTGATGATCCTATCGATTCTCTTGAATATCACCAGAAAATTACCAAAGATTCAACATTTGGAATTCAGGTTGTTCCAAGCTGGCGACCAGACAAAGTATTTAAGATCGAATTACCTAACTTCATAGATTATATTGCTGATTTGTCGGAGATAAGTAATGTAAATATCCACTCTTTTTCTACTTTGAAACTAGCACTAATAAAACGATTAGATCATTTTGATAAACATGGATGTAAATCAGCAGATCATGGTATCGAAATCGTCCGTTTCGCTTCTATCCCTAACGAACAAACATTAGACCATATTTTACAAAATCGTTTACAAGGGAAAGAACTGTCTGACTTACAAATAGCTCAATTTAATACTGCAATTCTAGTTTGGTTAGCACAACAATACTCAGAACGTAATTGGGTTATGCAAATGCACATTGGTGCTCTACGTAATAATAATACGAGAATGTTTAAATTACTTGGACCAGATAGTGGTTTTGATTCTATTGCAGATCGATGTTATGCAGAATCATTATCCCATCTTTTAGATCTTATGGATCAAACAAATTGTCTTCCTAAAACTATTCTGTATTGTTTAAATCCTAGAGATAATGAAATGATCGCTAGTATGATTGGTAATTTTCAAACTGGAGGAATCCCTGGAAAGATCCAATTTGGTTCAGGTTGGTGGTTCAATGATCAGAAAGATGGTATGGAACGACAACTACAACAATTGTCTCAATTAGGTCTATTGAGCCAATTCATTGGTATGTTAACTGATTCTCGTAGTTTCTTATCTTACACTAGACATGAATATTTCAGGCGTATTCTCTGCGAGATGATCGGCAAATGGGTAGAAAATGGAGAAGCACCAAACGACATTAACCTATTAGGAACAATGGTAAAGAATATCTGTTTCAACAATGCTCAGAAATATTTTAAATAATACTTCTAACAAAAAAACCGCCATTCCGGCGGTTTTTTATTGCTAAATGATTAATTATTTAGAGATATGAGCAACTAAGTCTAATACTTTGTTTGAGTAACCAGTTTCGTTGTCATACCAAGAAACAACTTTAACGTAAGTATCAGTTAATTGGATACCTGCTTTAGCATCGAAAATAGAAGTTAATGAGCAGCCATTGAAGTCTGTAGATACTACGTCATCTTCTGTATAACCTAAAACGCCTTTTAATTCATTTTCAGAAGCACGTTTCATTTCTGCACAGATTTCAGCATAAGTTGCTGTTTTTTCTAAGTTAACTGTTAAGTCAACAACAGATACGTTTGGAGTAGGTACGCGGAATGCCATACCAGTTAATTTACCATTTAATGCTGGGATAACTTTACCTACTGCTTTAGCAGCACCAGTTGATGAAGGGATGATGTTTTGAGAAGCACCACGACCACCACGCCAGTCTTTAGCTGATGGACCATCTACAGTTTTTTGAGTAGCTGTAGTTGCGTGAACAGTTGTCATTAAACCGTCTTTGATACCCCATTTGTCATTTAATACTTTAGCAATTGGTGCTAAGCAGTTAGTTGTACAAGATGCGTTAGAAACGATATCTTGACCAGCATAGCTATCAAAGTTAACACCATTTACGAACATTGGAGTGCTGTCTTTTGACGGACCAGTCATAACAACTTTTTTCGCACCTGCAGTGATGTGTTTACGAGCTGTTTCATCAGTTAAGAATAAACCTGTTGCTTCAACTACTACATCAACACCGATTTCGTTCCATTTTAAGTTTGCTGGATCACGTTCAGCAGTAACACGAATTGTTTTACCGTTTACTACTAAGTTACCATCTTTAACTTCAACAGAACCGTCGAAACGACCGTGAGTTGAATCATATTTCAACATATATGCCATGTAATCAACATCGATTAAGTCGTTGATACCAACAACTTCGATGTCATCACGATGTTGAGCTGCACGGAAAACGATACGACCGATACGGCCAAAGCCATTAATACCAATTTTAATTGCCATAGTATTTTTACCTATATTAAATGTTAAACAAAAATCTAATTAAACCACGTTTAATCCTATAAAAATAAAATTAACCATGGTGTAACTGCGGCGAATTATAGCATAAACTTCTTTTTTACGAAAATCCGCCATTGTGCAATCGCAAGATAACAGATAACTTTTTTGTGATCTACATCAAATTTTATTCATTAAAGTTTTCTGGCAAATGTTGTTGCATAGATGACCAGATTAATCCACTTTCAATTCCATATTGACGGATACATGGTCTGACCTGTTCTACCTCGCCAGCCTGACAAATTGCATGTAGCTGATGATAAAATTTTAAGGCCAATTCGCGACTTAATGGATTAGAAAAATAAAAACGTCCTACACGCTCATATAAGCTTTTTAAACTATTTAAAATTAAGCCATACACTGGATTATGAGATGCAAACGCCAATTTGCGAAATAAATCATAATCAAATGCAGTATAAGCTTCTGCTGTATCTTTAAGCTTAGCTAATGGTTCAAAAATCGTGAGAGATTCTTCCTTAGCAATACGAAATGCTTTACTAATATAAATTGCAGAGATATTCGTTCTTGCAGAGAGAATATTGGCAATAATTGTTGGTACACGCGTACCGTCCAATTTAATCAAGGCTTCTAAAATATTCAGCCCTGAAGTTTCCCAAATATCATTAACTCGAGTTGGCTTACCATGCTGAATACTTAGCCAGCCATCGCGCGCTAAGCGTTGCAAGACTTCACGCAACGTTGTACGTGTTACGCCGATTTTATCCGCTAATTCTCGTTCCGCTGGAAGATCGCTCCCCGGTGGGAAATGATTATTCCAAATACTTCTAATTATGTACTCTTCCGCCAATCCAGCTGGACTATGTGCTTTGATGACATCATTATTTACTGCCGCCATTACCTTACCTTGTTGTTCTATTTCAACATAGAGAACTGATAAAACCTTTTTCTTTACAACTATTACTAAAAAAGGATTATATACTGCTCTTTATTACTTATATTTTGTGCGTTTCACACTATAAATTGCTCATAGTAAATGAAAAAGATAAAAATCTTTGATCATTCACAAATAAACCTAACATCGAGTGAAATAAATTTGCAAGATTGTATTACAATCGGGCCAGTTGTAAATTAAAAAAACACAACATTTTGAGAAATATAATCTAAAGTCTATGGAGATGACGGTATGACCTATTTGCAAGCAGGTATGCAAAATTTTTTAGGGCAAAGTCCAAATTGGTACAAATTACTAATTATCGGCTTCTTAATTATTAATCCTCTTATTTTCTACGTTGATCCCTTTCTAGCTGGATGGCTGCTTGTAGCAGAATTTATCTTCACGCTTGCCATGGCATTAAAATGTTATCCATTACAACCTGGCGGCTTACTTGCTCTAGAATCGGTCATTATTGGAATGACGACACCAGAACATATCAAACATGAAATTATGGCCAATTTTGAAGTGATTATGTTATTGATGTTTATGGTGGCTGGTATCTATTTTATGAAGCAATTATTGCTGTTTCTCTTCACTAAATTGTTACTCGCTATTCATTCTAAAATCACCTTATCTTTAGCTTTCTGTATTAGTGCCGCTTTCCTCTCTGCTTTCCTTGATGCTCTAACCGTTGTCGCTGTTGTTATTAGTGTATGTATGGGCTTTTATGGTGTTTATCACAAAATAGCTTCAGGAAATAAATTTGATGATTCCACTGATATTACTAATGATGACAAAATTACTAGCGCTAAGAAAACATTAGAAGAGTTCCGCGCATTTTTACGCAGCTTAATGATGCATGCTGGAGTAGGGACAGCATTAGGTGGCGTAATGACAATGGTGGGCGAACCACAAAACTTAATTATCGCTGAACAAGCTGGCTGGCATTTTGGTGAGTTCTTCTTCCGTATGGCACCAGTCACCATACCCGTATTAATTTGTGGTTTATTCACCTGTTACATTTTGGAAAAATTTAAATTATTCGGTTATGGTGCACATTTACCGCGTCGTGTTTGGTTAGTGTTAGCAATTCTAGATCGCAGCCAAAGTGAAAAAATGACTCGCAACGATCGTATTAAATTGGCAATCCAAGCCATTATCGCAGTTTGGTTGATTATTGGTCTTGCTTTCCACCTTGCTGCAGTAGGCTTAATTGGTTTAACCATTATTATTCTTACTACTTCATTCTGTGGTATTACCGATGAACATACTATTGGTCGTGCCTTCCAAGAATCATTACCATTTACTGCATTACTCGTTGTCTTCTTCACAGTTGTTGCAGTAATTATTGACCAACATCTTTTCGGTGGCATTATTCAATTTGTATTAAGTGCTAATGAAAGCTCACAATTAATGTTGTTCTACATTTTCAACGGACTATTATCCTCTATTTCAGATAATGTTTTCGTTGGTACCGTTTATATTAATGAGGCAAAAGCGGCATTAGAGGCTGGCAAAATTACCCTTTCCCAATTTGAAAACATTGCCATAGCTATCAACACTGGTACTAATCTACCGTCTGTTGCAACACCAAATGGGCAAGCTGCATTCTTATTTTTATTAACTTCATCATTTGCCCCATTAATTCGTTTATCTTATGGTAGAATGGTGCTTATGGCGTTACCTTATACTATTGTGTTATCTCTTGTAGGCTTAATTGGCGTTGAGTTCTTCTTACCGGAACTTGCTGCATTATTTACACAATGGGGATTAATTCCAGCACCACATATTCCACCAGTACATTAAAAAGGATAGGCGATGCTCACTTTATTTAAATCTTGGTCTTTAACACGAACAGCTTGGCTAATTATGGCGCTATCCGGTTTAGCGCTTGAGGGTACAGCCCTCTATTTTCAACATGGTATGGGATTACATCCTTGTGTTATGTGTATTTATGAACGTGTTGCATTGCTTGGCGTAATTTTTGGTGCATTAATTGGTGCTATTTATCCTGCTTCTTTATTAGTTAGGATCGCAGGCATTGTTGTCGGAGCGTGGGGTGCAATTAAAGGTCTATTATTAGCATTAGAACATGTTGATTTACAACTTAATCCTGCGCCTTGGAAACAATGTGAATTCCGTCCTGACTTTCCACAAACCTTACCGCTAGATCAATGGTTTCCACAAATTTTCCAAGCTAGCGGTTCTTGCAGTGATATCACATGGCGTTTTCTTGGTTATACTATGCCGCAATGGTTAGTAGTTGTTTTTGCTATCTATATTGTTATCTGGCTATTCGTTGCATTAAGCCAATTTAAACGTGGTTATTCAACACGCCAAAGACGCCTATTTAAATATTAATATTCCTAAAGAGATAAGGATAAATTTCATATATGAATTTATCCTTTCTTTTTATGTTTTCATTGCCAAGGATAAAATATGATTGATGTCAGACACTCAGTACAAAAATATATTGATTGGGTTATTCGGTTAGGACGTTTACGTTTTTCCATTCTCGGTATTGCGGTATTAGCTGTCTTTGCGCTCTGTGTGCAAATTCTGCTTAGCATTTTTGTTACTGGACAAATCTATTGGATGGACATCATTCGCTCCATTAGCTTTGGTTTAATTTCAGCGCCTTTTGTTATCTATTTTTTCAATGTTATCGTAGAAAAATTAGAACGTTCTCGTCAGCGTTTACATGAATCCAATCAAGAACTCTCTAGAACTCTCGTACTATTAGAGAAAGAGATCAAGGAAAAAAATAAAGCACAACTTGCCTTGCAACAAAAAGCTGATTTTCTACGCTCATTTATTGATGCTTCACCCGATCTAGTCTTTTCTCGTTCAGAAAATGGTAAATTTCTCGAATGTAATCGTGCCATGGAATTATTGACTGGAAAAAGTGAAAGTGACTTAAAAGGTTTAACCATTGCCGAAACCTTTCCAAAGGATATTGCAAAATATATTGAAGGTACTGATAAAGCCGTATTAGAAAATAATATTGGTATGACTTATGAACAATGGTTTAAATATCCAAATGGCAAATTAGCCTGTTTTGAAATTAGGAAAGTCCCTTATTATGACCAAATTAATCAGCAGCACTGCTTGCTCGGTTTCGGTCGTGATATTACCGAACACAAACGCTACCAAGAAACTATCGAAAAGGCGAATCGTGATAAATCGACACTGATGGCAACCATTAGTCACGAATTACGTACTCCATTAAATGGTATTATCGGTTTAAGCCGTATTCTTTTAGATAGCCAGCTTAATGAAAAACAACGTAATTATTTGCACACTATCAATGTAAGCGCCGTTTCACTTGGTCATATTTTTAGCGATATCATTGACTTAGAAAAATTAGACTCACGCCGAATTCAGCTCTATAAAAAAGAAACGGATGTATTACGTCTATTAAGCGATATTGATAATTTTGCTACCTTTATGGCAAACCAAAAAAATCTCTATTTCAAATTAGAGTACGATGATAACTTGCCAAATTTCTTAATGTTGGACTATGCACGTATTTCACAAATCCTATGGAATTTAATCAACAATGCCGTTAAATTCACTACGGTGGGTGGTTTAACATTACGTTTTTCTCGTTTAGATCAACAGACTTATAGTTTTGCACTCACCGATACCGGCGTTGGTATCCCACAATCTGAACAGAAAAAAATCTTTGCTATGTATTATCAAGTCCGAGCCGGTAATCAAAAAGCACTTGGTAGTGGTATTGGACTATCGATCTCAAAACGTATTGCCAAACTAATGAATGGTAATTTGACGGTACAGAGTGAACCAGGCAAAGGTTCCACATTTACCTTTACCTTCAAAGCGGAAGAGGCGATTAAATTGCCGCCGATTGTCACTATTCCGGAATTACAACATCTCTCTATCTTATTAGTGGAAGATATTGAAATTAATGTTATTGTTGCTCGCTCGGTCTTAGAGAAACTAGGTTATCAAGTTGATGTAGCTATGACGGGTAAAGATGCCATCAAAATGTGCGAAGAAAAACAATATGATTTGGTATTACTGGATATTCATTTACCAGATATGACCGGTTTTGAAGTTGCAGAATATTTACATCAACAATATGAACAAGAAAAATATGATTATCTGCCACCATTAGTCGCCCTCACTGCAAATGTTGTTGCAAATAAACAAGACTACTTTAAGCATGGTATGGATGATGTATTACAAAAACCACTTTCACTCGATGCACTCAACCAATGTTTGCTTTCTTTATTTGATTTACAACCACAAACTGTCGAATCAGAAGAATCTGTTACAGAGCCTACAATACTCAACAAAACTAAAGATTCAGAACTTTGGCAAAAATTAGATGTAATGATGTTGAATGAGTTATCCAATATTCTTGGTAAAAAGACGATTCAAAACAATCTCAATTTGTTCTCATCAATGATGCCAGACTATATGCAAGAGTTAGTACATTTAGCAGAAGCTTACCGTCAAGATCAGCAGCATAAACAAGCGCTTTGTGAAATTGCGCATAAAATTAAAGGCGCAGCTTCGTCCGTAGGTTTAAAACAGTTACAAGAAATTAGTAAACATATTCAAGATGGCGAAGAGCCTGATTGGGAACAGCATTTAAACGAACGTATTGAGCAATTACAGCAATGGCAGCAACATACTGAATACTTACAACACTGGCTCGATCAAAAGTATTAAGTGAAATATGCAAAACTTTATTTTTTTACATGGTTTTCTTGGTTCCAGTGAAGACTGGAACGCTGTTGTAGCACACTTACCTAATAAGGTACGTTGTTACTGTTTAGATTTACCAGGACATGGCAAAAATACCCATATTCAAGTCAAAGATTTTGCCAACACCGCAGCGTGGTTATCGCAACAAATTTACCAATGCGTGCAACAACAACCTTATCATTTGATAGGATACTCTTTGGGTGGGCGCTTAGCTGCCTACTTTGCGACACAAACTGCCTTTCCAGTATATGCTTTACAAAAAGTGTGTTTAGAAGGGGCGAATTTAGGGCTTACTTGCCAACAAGAACAAGATTTACGTTGGCAAAATGATCTATCTTGGGCTACTCGTTTTGCTGAAGAACCAATTTATACGGTATTACAGGATTGGTATCAGCAAGCTGTATTTGCTGATCTTAACGATCAACAACGCCAACAGTTAATTCAATTAAGAGCGAATAACCAACCACAATCCTTGAGTAAAATGTTATTAGCAACATCATTAGCTAAACAACCTAAATTATGGCAAATCATTCGTTCACAACCAGAAAAATTTCACTATTTATGTGGTGAAAACGATCAAAAATTTCGCCAACTCGCCGAAAAACAACAATTAAACCTAACATTAATTAGTAAAGTTGGGCATAATGCGCATGTTCATCAGCCAACCGAGTTTGCTGCTAAGTTGGCTACCCTATTTTGTCAATAAAAAAGGAAAATCTATGTTATATCCAAGTGAAGACTTTTTATATGCACCAGTTGAATGGCAAGATTGCAGTGCAGGTTATACCGATATTTTGTATCACAAATCTACTGACGGTATCGCTAAAATTACGATTAACCGTCCTCAAGTTCGCAATGCGTTTCGTCCACAAACCGTTAAAGAGATGATCCAAGCTTTTGCTGACGCACGTTTTGATGAAAAAATCGGTGTAATTGTACTAACTGGACAAGGTGAAAAAGCCTTCTGTTCAGGTGGCGATCAAAAAGTGCGCGGTGATTACGGTGGTTATAAAGATGATCAAGGGGTACATCATTTGAATGTACTTGATTTCCAACGTGATATTCGTACCTGTCCAAAACCAGTAGTCGCAATGGTAGCTGGCTATGCGATCGGCGGTGGTCATGTTTTACATATGATGTGTGATCTAACCATTGCTGCAGAAAATGCCATTTTTGGTCAAACAGGTCCAAAAGTAGGTTCTTTTGATGGCGGTTGGGGTGCTTCTTATATGGCTCGTATCGTAGGACAAAAGAAAGCTCGTGAAATTTGGTTCCTTTGCCGTCAATACAATGCGCAAGAAGCGCTAGATATGGGGCTCGTTAATACTGTGGTGCCATATGCTGATTTAGAGAAAGAAACGGTGCGTTGGTGTCGTGAAATGTTACAAAATAGCCCGATTGCATTGCGTTGCTTAAAAGCTGCACTTAATGCAGACTGCGATGGACAAGCTGGCTTACAAGAGCTGGCAGGTAACGCAACAATGTTATTCTATATGACTGAAGAGGGACAAGAAGGCCGTAATGCCTTTAATGAAAAACGCCAACCTGACTTTAGTAAATTTAAACGTAATCCTTAATCTGATAAGTGGTCAGCAAATGCTGACCATTTATTTTCTATAATTTTCATACAAAGCAAGGATCAACTATGACTATACGCAAATACTTATCCTATCAACCACAACTTGGTGAACATGTTTATATTGATGAAGCCGCCACAGTAATCGGGAAAGTATGGTTAGCTGATCAAGTATCAATTTGGCCAGGTGCAGTATTACGCGGCGATGTTAATGATATTCGCATTGGTGCGCGCAGCAATGTTCAAGATTTAAGTGTTTTGCATACTACGAGAAGCAGTGAAAGCAATCCGCAAGGCTCGCCTTTACATATCGGCGAAGATGTCACCATTGGTCATCACGTGACACTACATGGCTGCACCATAGGCAATCGCGTATTAGTCGGTATGGGAACGATTATTCTTGATGATGCAATTATTGAAGATGATGTCATTATCGGCGCTGGTAGTTTAGTACCACCAAGAAAACGTTTAATAAGTGGTTATCTTTATCTAGGTTCACCAGTTAAACAAGTGCGACCATTAACAGAGAGTGAGCGTGCCTTTTTACCTATTTCAGCACAAAATTATGTGACTACTGCCGCTGAATATCAGCAAACTGATCAATAAAATTTATCACTGAAATTTTCTAAAAATGCTAAGTACCTTAACTACAAAATACTTAGCATTTTTACCATTATTTATTCCTTACCTCGCAAAGAGATCTCTCCAATCGCAAAAGCTTTAATCTCTCCTTGTTCAGTTTGCAACAACAATTCTCCTTGTGCCGTAATACCTTGTTCAATACCGCTCAATTGTTGCTTCTCCAATAATAATTTTACTGGTTGCTGATAAAAAAGATCATATTGCTGCCATTCTGCTAACAACGGTGTTAACCCCTGTTCACTAAATAGATCCAACACACTATTTAACTGCAAAATTAACTCTTTAATCACTAGATTACGATCGATTTTTTGCTGCTGGCTCAACATTGCAATCGGTTGATCTAAAGTAATTTCCGTTGGCAAAGCTACATTCAAACCTATACCAATCACTACTTGGTAATGTGATAAATCGGAATGTTGCTTCATCTCAATCAGAATTCCACCCAATTTCTTTCCCGCTAGCCAAATATCATTTGGCCATTTTAATTGCACTTGTTGGAAATTTAACAGTGTCAACGCTCTGGCTACCGCAATTCCAATTGCTAGGCTTAAGCCTGATAAAGGAATATCTTTAGCAAAGGTACGATAAAAACTTAAAATCACTTGTCCTGCAAAAGGTGAAAGCCATTTACGGCCACGCCGGCCACGCCCTGCTGTTTGATATTCTGCTAAACAGACACTGTTATTTGCTAATTCCCGTAAATGATCTAAAACATACTGATTAGTCGAATCAATTACCGGTTTAATAATAAGATGATTGTGTGGTAATGCTTGTTGTAAAAAATCGCGATCTAATAATTCAGCGGTTGGTAACCAATAACAATGTTGCTCTTCTTTGATTAGCTGAATTCCCGATTGTTGTAATTGTTCCAACTCCGTCATTAATGTTGCACTGTCTAGCGCTAAAGTTTGACAAATTTGCGAATAAGTATGTGGTTTAGCGTCTGCCAATAAAGTTAATAGGGCTATATTCATTATCTATTTTCACTCGTCCAGCTTCTAACAATGCAGAAGCTATAATTCCTATCGAAAATGCGTATAATACATGGCATTTGTGTTTATCTCTAACAATTATGAATAAAGTATCACAAACCACATTAGTACCGCATAGCGCTGAACAAATGTATCACTTAGTGAATCAATATCAACTCTATCCTCAATTTCTACCTGGTTGTGTTGCTAGCCAAACCTTGCAACAACAAGGTAATGAATTGGATGCAGAGTTAGTGGTAAGTAAAGCAGGGATTCGTTTAGCCTTTACTACACATAATACAATGACTCCTTACCAATCAATCCAGATGAAATTGGTTAAGGGGCCATTTAAACAACTACAAGGCGAATGGCGTTTTTTACCCTTAGATGAATTTTCATCACAAATCAGCCTGCAATTACAATTTGAATTCAGCAACGCTTTAGTGGAAAAGATGTTTGGCAAAATATTCCAACAACTTACCTCACAAATGGTGCAAGCCTTTAAGCAACGTGCCAAGGAGATTTATCATGGCTGAAATTAATGTTGAAGTCACATACGCACTACCACAACAATTTTTCTTAAAAAAAGTCCGTTTGCCAGAGGGCTGCAATGTACAATCAGCCATTTTACAATCCGGCGTATTACAAGTATTCCACGATATTGATCTACGCGAAAATAAAGTCGGCATTTTCGGTCGCTTAGCGAAATTAACTGACATTTTGCAAGAAGGAGATCGCGTCGAAATTTATCGTCCTTTATTAGCCGATCCAAAAGAAATTCGTCGTAAACGTGCTGCACAGCAACAATTAGAACAACAGCAACAGAAAGAATTGGAAAAACAACAACGTAAAGAAGAAAATGCTAAGGGAAATGCCTAAATGTCTAAGCAAAAAAACGCTTCTCTACATAAACCGGCGATGATTATTTTTGTCATATTGTTACTCATTATCATCGTACCTTATGCAATATCAATTCAACTTGGCTGGTTATTACCGGAATGGCTGGCCTTTATTTACAGCATTGTCATTGTCTTATTGACTGCTCCGACATTAATGTTTCATTTACCATTACAATCCGCAAACTTAATTCCTTTACCACACTCGGTTTTAGGCTGGAGCTTAGGTATTTTCCTATTATTATTCTGCCTTTATAGCCTTAGTTTAGCGCTAACACTTATGACCAGTTTTAAAATATCAAAAGAGAAAAAATAATATGAATACTATTCCTTTTTGCCTACCAAAACAGATTACTCCAGAAATTTTCTTACGCGATTACTGGCAAAAACAGCCATTACTCATTCGACAAGGGTTACCACAAATTGTCGGTATGTTTGAACCACAGGATATTATCGAATTAGCACAAGAAGAAGAGGTAACAGCACGTTTAATTCAAACGCACCAACACAACGGTGAAGAAAAATGGCAATTGAAAACCAGTCCGCTGAAGGCAAAAGATTTTAAAAATTTACCTGAAAAGTGGTCAGTATTAGTACAAAATTTAGAACAATGGTCGCCAGAGCTTGGCAAATTATGGCAAGCCTTTGCCTTTATTCCGCAATGGCAGCGTGATGACATTATGGTTTCCTTTGCCCCGAAAGGCGGTTCAGTGGGTAAACATTATGACGAATATGATGTTTTTCTAGTACAAGGTTATGGACAACGCCGTTGGCAATTAGGTAAATGGTGCGATCCTTCTACTGAATTTAAAGCGAATCAGCCTATCCGTATTTTTGATGAGATGGGTGAATTAATCCTTGATGAAGTGATGCAACCCGGTGATGTGCTATATGTGCCATCTCGTTTATCGCATTACGGTGTGGCAGAGAGCGATTGTCTTACCTTCTCTTTTGGTTTACGTTACCCAAATGCTAGCGACATTTTAGAAAATTTCTGCAAAGCACTAGAACATCATAGTGAACAACTTAACAGCAGTGATTTTGCCATCCCATTTCGTTTAGCACCGAATCTACAAAATAATGGCTTACTCTCTCCAGAAAATATCGCAACATTAAAACAACAACTTATTTCACTCTTACAAAACTCTTCACAATTTGATGACCTATTTAGTCAAGCGGTAGCAACCACAGTCAGTACGCGCCGTTACAATTTATTAGCGACAGAAGATGAATATTATCCGGAAGAGTTACAAGAAGCCTTACAACAAGGCGATATCATTATCCAAGATGCGAATAGTAAGATTATCTATACCGACAATGGCAATATTTTTATTAACGGTGAATGGATTGATGAATTAAATGACACCGAGTGTCAGCTATTAGCTTATCTTGCTGATGGCAACGCATTAGATTGGCAGACTTTACAACAATATGTCAGCCAAGATATTCCGCTCAATTTATTATTAGATAGCTTGTGTGACTGGCTTGACAATGGTTGGTTGCTATTAGATACGGAATAACTACGATGATGCTGAACCAAACTAATCCGCCAATTTTATCTATTAGCCAACTTAACCGTTGTGCAAAAGAGTTATTGGAACAGCAATTAGGATCATTATGGCTTACTGGTGAAATTTCTAATTTTACGCAACCTGTATCAGGGCATTGGTATTTCACGTTAAAAGATAATGATGCACAAGTGAGAGCGGCAATGTTCCGTATGCGTAACCTGCGTGTTGCATTTAAACCGCAAAACGGTATGCAAGTGCTTGTCAAAGCTAGTGTTAGTTTATATGAACCCCGCGGCGATTATCAGATTATTGTTGATAGTATGCAGCCAGCAGGCGAAGGTTTATTGCAACAACAGTTTGAACAACTGAAAATGAAATTAGCCGCTGAAGGATTATTTGCACAACAATGGAAAAAGCCATTACCTTCTGTCTGCCAACGAATTGGTGTGATTACTTCTTCTAGCGGTGCAGCTTTACACGATATTTTGCAGATTTTGCGAAGACGTAACCCGAGTTTAGAAGTAGTGATTTATCCAACTCTGGTACAAGGTAAAGAAGCAGCACAAGATATTGTACGCAGTATTGAAATTGCTAATGTTCGTCAAGAGTGTGATGTTTTAATTGTTGGACGCGGTGGCGGTTCATTAGAAGATCTTTGGTGTTTTAATGAAGAAATTGTAGCTCGTGCGATTTTTACTTCATCTATTCCGATTATCAGTGCTGTTGGACACGAAACAGATGTGACGATTGCTGACTTTGTCGCAGATTTACGCGCCTCAACACCATCAGCTGCCGCTGAATTATTAAGTCGTGATCAAAAAGAACTATGGCAAAAAATTGATTATTTACAGCAACGACTTGAGATAGCGTTTAATTACCTTATCAATCAGGCTCGCCAACGCCTAGAAAAATTGCAACTACGCTTACAAAATCAACATCCTCAAACTCGTTTAGCATTACAAAAACAGCAATATCAATATCTGAATGATCGTTTGTATAAAGCTATCCAACTTTACTTGCAAAAACGACAACAACAGCAACAACGATTACAACAACGTTTATGGCAAATTCGCCTTAGTGACAATATTTTGTATCAACAACAGAACTTACAACAATGGCATTATCGTTTAACCGCTGCAATGAATATGCTGTTACAACAACAACGTTATCAGTTATCTCAACTTAGCAGTCGTTTAGACAGTATTAGTCCATTAAAGGTGCTACAACGTGGTTATACTGTGACAACAACAGAAAACCATCAACTTATTACGAGTGCAAAACAAGTTGCCATTGGGCAGATGTTGGTGACCAAAACCAATAATGGAGAGATCTTAAGTGTAGTAAAACAGATCAAGGAGTGATCAAACTACATTTTTTCAAATGACTATCGCTTAATTAAGCAAGGAGAGCACAATGTCAAAGCCTTATTACCAAATCGCTTTATTCTTTAATGCAAATAAAGTTTACGATCGTGAAGTAATGGCAGGAATTGGCGAATACATTCAAGCTTCTCGTGTTTCTTGGAATGTTTTCTTAGAAGATGATTTTATTCATCGCGAATTAGCTTTAGATCCACAAAATTTAGATGGCATTATTGCTGACTTTGATGATCCAGTCTTAGTCCAAAAACTCATTAATAGCGATATTCCTGTGGTAGCAGTGGGTAGCTCTTATCAAGATGAAAATAATTATCCGAAAAATATTCCCTATGTTGCCACTGATAATAATGCCATCCTTCAATTTGCATTTGAGCACCTGCAACAAAAAGGGATTAATAATTTTGCCTTTTACGGTTTACCCGATCCGGGATTTCAACATTGGTCCACTGAACGCAAAATGGCGTTTGAACGTATTATGGCTAAAAACAATTATCAACCAGAAATTTATCTTGGTCATGAAACACATTCCCAAAATTGGCAGCAAGCCCAACAAGAATTAACCGAATGGATTCTCTCCTTACCTAAACATACCGGAATTATTGCGGTTACCGATGCTCGCGCTAGACATTTACTGCAAACCTGCGACTTATTAGATATTCCAGTACCTGATCAACTTTGCATTATTGGTATTGATAATGAAGAACTCATTCAAGCATTTTCACGTGTTCCTTTATCATCAGTTCGTCAAGGAACAAAAAATATGGGATATCAAGCTGCTAAATTACTACATGCATTAATTGAAAATCGTCCAATTAAGCATAGCCCATTTTTAATTCCACCAATCAATGTTGAAGCCAGAACCTCAACAGATTATCGCTCTATTCAAGACCCTTTAATCATTCAAGCACTACATTATATTCGCTTAAATGCTTGTTCTGGGATCAAAGTGGAACAAGTTTTAGACTACGTTAAGGCTTCACGTTCTAATTTAGAAAATCGTTTTCGTATCGAAATGGGGAAAACTATTCATCAAGTTTTACATGATGAAAAAATGAATAAAGCAAAACAGTTATTAAATGACACCCAAATTCCAATTCAAGAAATTGCTGAAATTTGTGGTTATCCCTCTGTGCAGTATTTTTATTTTGTTTTTAAGAAAGAGTTTCAACAAACCCCAAATGAGTATCGAGCAAAGTATAATTCAGAGGCATTAGCTTAAATCGTAAAAAACATACTGGCTACTGTCAGTATGTTTTTTATCTATCTTCTTTAATTACAAATACTTAACACGTTGATATAGCTGTTTAAACTTCTCGTACTTTTCACGATAATGTTTAAATTGTTGTGGATCAGGTGTATAGCGTGCTTCTAATTGTAATGGTGGACAAAAATCGGCAACATCTTGTTCTGGATGTAATGCCATTTGTGCTAATTTAGCGGCACCTAATGCCGGCCCTACATCGCCACCGACTCGATATTCAAAGGTTTTACCACTAATATTCGCTAATAACTGGCGCCAAAAATGACTCTTCGCACCGCCACCAATTAAAGTGATGGATTCAGCAACAACACCTGTTTCATGTAATACTTCAATCCCTTCTGTTAATGCAAAACTGACCCCTTCAACCACAGCTCTTGCCATTTCTGCTTGAGTTGTATCATGATGCAATCCCCAAAAAACACCCGTTGCATAAGGATCATTATGCGGTGTACGTTCTCCGGAGAGATAAGGTAAAAATAACACATCCTTACTACTTTGTGCTTGTTCAGCCAATGCAAAAAAGCGAGAAATATCATTAATGCCCAACGCTTTATTTGCCCAGTCAATGCAAGAAGCAGCACTCAACAAAACAGACATTAAATGCCAGCGATTTGGTAATGCGTGGCAGAAACTATGCACTGCTTTACTTGGATTACTCAAATATTTATCAGTAACTACAAAATAAACACCTGATGTTCCTAACGATAACATCGCCTGTCCAGCTTGATATAATCCAACCCCTATTGCTCCTGCGGCATTATCACCACCACCAGCAACGACAGGTACCGAATTCATTCCCCATTGTTGTGCTAATTCAGGCAATAAATAACCTGTAACCTGATTTCCCTCAACTAAACGAGGCATCTGTTGTTCAGTTAAATGACAAGCCGACAATAATGTTTCACTCCAACATCTTTTTCCGACATCTAACCACATTGTTCCGGCTGCATCAGACATTTCACTCACATAATCGCCCGTCATCAACAATCGCAAATAATCTTTTGGCAATAAGACTTTCGCAATTTTCTGAAACACATCAGGTTCATGCTTTTCAATCCATTTCACTTTTGGCGCAGTGAATCCTGGCATCATTAAATTACCTGTAATTTCTCGAGAATTTGGTACTAGTTGCTCTAACTCATGACATTCAGCAAAACTACGACCGTCATTCCATAAAATCGCAGGATAAAGCACTTCATCATGCTGATCCAACATCACTGCACCATGCATCTGTCCAGTTAAACCAATCGCTTTTACTTTAGTAAGATCTTGTTCCAAGGCTAATTGAACAAAACATTGTTGTACTGCTTGCCACCAATCAGCAGGATCTTGCTCCGACCACAATGCTTGTCGCCGAGTTACTGTCAATCCAACAGTACTAGTCGCAACAATCTGTTGTTGTTCATCCAATAATACTGCTTTAATACCTGATGTTCCTAAATCAATACCGAGATACATAAGTACCCCCTCATCTCTACCCAAACCAATAACAAAAATAAAGGGAAAGAAACCGCCATTATTCTTTCCCTGATCTCCTTTTATTATTTATAAATATAAGAGTTCACAATATTTTCTAATAATTCTTGGCGTCCAGAAACTGGTGCTGGTGCAAGATCTTTCTCAGTAACATATTGGGCCAAATCAGCTAATGAAAGTTTACCATTAAGAATGTCTTGACCAAATTGTGCATCCCAACCAGCATAACGTTGATCTTTTAATGCTTGTAAACGGTCATTTTCGATCATCTCTGCAGCAATCAATAAAGATTTAGCTAAGACATCAATACCACCGATATGAGCGTGTACAAGATCATAACGATCAATACTTTGTCTGCGGATTTTCGCATCGAAGTTGAAACCACCGGTACCTAAACCACCAGCTTTCAAGATTTCATAAATGACTAATGCATTTTCTTCAACACTGTTAGGGAATTGGTCTGTATCCCAACCAAGTTGTGCATCACCACGATTCGCATCGATTGAACCCAGAATACCTAATGCAGCAGCAGTTGCTACTTCGTGTTGGAAAGTATGACCTGCTAAGGTTGCATGGTTGGCTTCAATATTAACCTTGATTTCTTTTTCTAAACCAAATTGTTTTAAGAAGCCATAAACTGTCGCAACATCATAGTCGTATTGGTGTTTAGTTGGTTCTTGTGGTTTTGGTTCAATTAACAATGTACCGTTGAAACCAAGTTTATATTTATTTTCTACTACTAACTGCATAAAACGGCCAAGTTGTTCACGTTCACGTTTTAAGTCAGTATTTAACAAGGTTTCATAACCTTCACGTCCGCCCCATAACACATAGTTTTCACCGCCTAATTTATGAGTCGCTTGCATAGCGTTGAATACTTGAGTTGCTGCACAAGCAAATACTTCCGGATTCGGATTACTTGCTGCGCCTGCCATATAACGTTTATTGGTGAAACAGTTCGCTGTACCCCATAACAATTTAATGCCAGTTTCTGCTTGTTTTTGTGCTAATAAATCAACAATAGTTGAGAAATTATAGATATATTCTTTAAAAGAATTGCCTTCTGGTGCTACATCTACATCATGGAAACAGTAATAAGGCACACCTAATTTTTTAATAAATTCAAAAGCAATATTCGCTTTTTCTTTTGCTGCTTCTAATGCAGTTGGATTTTTTTGCCAAGGTCTATCCAATGAAGCAGTACCAAACATATCTGTACCATTCCAACAGAAAGTATGCCAATAACATACTGCTAAACGTAAATGTTCCGCCATTGTTTTACCCAGCACCACACGATTTGTATCGTAATAACGATATGCGAATGGATTGGTTGATTGAGGGCCTTCGTATTTTACTTGTTCAATTTGATCGAAATAAGTTGTCATTTTTGATTCTCCTTGCATGAGTAATGAATTGAGATGTGCAAAGAGTAAATATGAAAAAATATCTCTTCAATTACGTTATTTTCTTTTGCCATTTAGATAATTGTTTTTTGTGATAAATATCACACAATCAATAAAATAGACTTATTTTCAATATTGTGAGAGTTATCACAGAAACTAAAAATCGTAATTGCAAAACAAAATTTATAAATTGTTCCGCATGTAGAAATTATGAATAGTAATAGCCGCTGTAATACTTATCCCTTTAATTAATATGAGGTGGCTCAAATGAAATTGAAAAAAACTTTATTATCTATTGCAATTATTTTAGGTTGTATGAGCAGTGTATCTAATGCAAAAGATTTAACTATTGGTATGTCTATTGATGATTTACGCTTAGAGCGTTGGCAAAAAGATAGTTCAATATTTAGTAAAAAAGCGGAAGAGTTAGGTGCAAAAGTATTTGTACAATCTGCAAATGGTGATGATAGTGTCCAAATTTCTCAAATCGAAAATATGATTAATAGAAATGTCGATGTATTAGTCATTATTCCACATAACGGTGATGTATTAAGCAATGTAATTGAGGAAGCTTCTCGTTCTGGAATTAAAGTATTGGCTTACGACCGTTTAATTAATAACGCTAATATTGATTTCTATGTTTCATTTGATAATGAAAAAGTTGGGGAATTACAAGCAGAAAGTTTAGTTAAATTAAAACCTAAAGGAAATTATTTTTTAATGGGTGGTTCACCAACTGATAATAACGCAAAACTTTTCCGTAAAGGACAAATGAAAGTTATTCAACCATTAGTTGATAAAGGTGATATTAAAATTGTTGGTGACCAATGGGTAGATTCTTGGTTACCAGAAAAAGCATTACAAATTATGGAAAATGCACTCACTGCAAATAATAACAAAATTGATGCGGTAGTCGCTTCTAACGACGCGACTGCAGGCGGTGCAGTACAAGCATTACAAGCTCAAGGATTGGCTGGTAAAGTTGTTATCTCAGGACAAGATGCTGACCTAGCTGGTATCAAACGTATCGTTGCTGGTACCCAAACTATGACCGTTTATAAACCAATCGCTAAATTAGCGGCAACTGCAGCAGAAATTGCAGTGAAACTTGGTAAAGGTGAAAAAATTGAAAGTAATGCGGTCTTAAATAATAGCCTTAAAGATGTCCCATCTTATTTATTAACACCAATTGTAGTCACTAAAGATAATATTGATGAAACTGTCATCAAAGATGGTTTCCATACTAAAGATAGTGTTTATAAATAATAAATTATGAGGGAGTTTCTTCTCCCTCAATTTATTTAAGGTGGTTCCTATGGATGTTTTATTAGAAATGAAAGGAATAGTAAAAAAATTTGGTGATGTAAAAGCACTAGATGATATTTCTATTTCTGTTTCACCTGGTGAAGTTCTCTCTCTTTGTGGAGAAAATGGATCAGGAAAATCAACTTTAATGAAGGTACTTTGTGGTATTTATCCTTATGGTGATTACGAGGGCGATATTTATTTTTCCGGTGAATTATTAAAATCAAAAAATATAAAAGATACGGAAAGCAGAGGTATTGCCATTATTCACCAAGAATTAGCTTTAGTGAAAAATATGACTATTATGGATAATATTTTTCTTGGCAATGAAATTACTAATTATGGTATTGCAGATGAAAATGAAATGTACCTTCGTTGTCAGAAAATGTTATCTCAAGTACAACTTAATGTTGATCCTTATACTGTTGTCGGAGAGCTAGGCTTAGGAGAACAACAATTAGTCGAAATAGCAAAAGCATTAAATAAAAATGTACGTTTATTAATATTAGATGAACCAACTGCTTCTTTAACTGAAAAAGAAACTGATATATTGCTCGATTTAATTCGTAATTTAAAAGCTCATAATATTGCTTGTATTTATATTTCTCATAAATTAAATGAAGTAAAGGCAATTTCGGATGAAATTTGTGTAATTCGTGATGGTAAACATATTGGGACTCGTTCAGCTTCTGAAATGACAGAAGACGATATCATTACTATGATGGTAGGTCGTGAAATTACTTCTCTCTATCCACACGAACCTCATCAAATTAGTGAAACGATTCTAGAAGTAAAAAACTTAACAGCTTGGCATCATGTTAATACTCATATCAAACGCATTGATGATGTTAGTTTCCAACTCCATAAAGGCGAAATTTTAGGTATCGCTGGATTGGTGGGTTCAGGTCGTACTGAAATTGTGCAATGTATTTTTGGCGCTTACCCAGGTAAATTTACAGGCGAATTTATCTTAAATGGCAATACGGTAAAACATAAAAATTGCGCTGAAGCGATCAAAAATGGCATTTTTATGGTACCAGAAGATCGTAAACGCCACGGTATTATTCCAATTATGGGCGTTAATAAAAATATTACCCTTTCAGCATTACCAAAATATTGCAGCAAAGGTGCAGTTATTAATGAGGCCTTGGAAGAAACTGTGATTCAACAATCAATTCAAGATCTTAAAGTAAAAACTCCAACTCCTGAATTAGCTATCGCTCGTTTAAGCGGTGGTAACCAACAAAAAGCGATTTTAGCGAAAGCGTTATTACTTAATCCACAAATTCTTATTTTGGACGAACCAACTCGCGGTATTGATGTGGGGGCAAAATATGAAATTTATAAATTAATCAACGAATTGGCGCAAAAAGGTGTTGCGATTATTGTGATTTCATCTGAATTACCTGAAGTATTAGGAATCAGCGATCGTGTGCTCGTTATGCATCACGGCAAATTAAAAGGAAATCTAATCAATGATCATCTTACTCAAGAAAAAGTAATGGAAACTGCACTCAAGGAGTAGTCTATGAAAAACCTTAAATCCATTAATTTACAAGTTTATATTATGCTGATTGCAATTATTGTAATTATGCTATTTTTCTCTTTTGCCACTGATGGCGCATATCTTAGTGCAAGAAATATTTCCAATTTATTACGTCAAACTTCCATTACCGGGATTCTGGCCATTGGAATGCTCTTTGTCATTATTGCTGCTGAAATTGATCTTTCAGTTGGTTCATTAATGGGCTTATTAGGCGGTTTTGCTGCTATTACCAACGTATGGTGGGGTTGGCCATTACCAGCAACTATTTTCGCAACGTTGATTCTTGGTGTTATTTTTGGTGTTTGGAATGGTTATTGGGTAGCTTATCAACGTGTACCTTCATTTATTGTTACTTTAGCTGGTTTGTTAGCGTTTCGTGGTATTTTGATCGGTATTACTGATGGTTCAACTGTTTCACCAACTACACAATCAATGACTTTAATTGGACAAGGTTACATTCCTGATGTGTGGGGACTTGGTATTGGTTGCTTAGCTGTAATTGCCTTTATACTTTGGAACAGTCGCCAACGCCATGCACGCCAAAAATTGCAATTGCCTGTTCCAACTATGTCAAAAGATTTTCTCACCTATGCAGCACTTGCAGTTTTACTACTTGGTTCTATTTATTTACTAAACGATTATCGTGGTATTCCATTCCCTGTTTTACTGTTAGCTATCCTTGCTGTTATTGGTTATTTTGTTTCCAAGAAAACAGCCTTCGGACGCTATATTTATGCAATCGGTGGAAATATTGATGCAGCGCGTTTATCAGGTATTAAAGTAGAAAAAATTAAATTAGCCATCTTTTCAATCAATGGCTTAATGGTTGCAATAGCAGGTTTGATTTTAAGTGCTCGTCTTGGTGCAGGTTCACCTTCTGCTGGTCAAAATGCTGAATTAGATGCTATCGCGGCTTGTGTTATCGGTGGTGCAAGTTTAGCCGGCGGTGTTGGTAGTATTTTTGGTGTCATTATCGGTGCATTAATTATCGCTGCTTTGGATAATGGTATGAGTATGTTAGACGTACCAACCTTCTGGCAATATATTGTCAAAGGTGGAATTTTATTACTAGCAGTATGGGTTGATTCTATTAGTAAGAAAAAAGAATAATTGAAATTCCCTCTTCTCTAAAAAATATATAATACCCTGTGTTATAACAGGGTATTATTATTTATAATAAAGTTAATTTAAATACTATATTAAATATAACCCCTATCTAAACTAAAATTAGTTACCCTTCCTCTCACATTATTTAATTTAATTTAATTTAATTTAATTTAATTACTATATTAAAAAACCACTTTTAAAGAGTACATATTTACTTATCTTATACTATATTTTTATTGTGACATTCATCACAAAAACCAAAAAACGTAATCGAGAAGAAAAATTTATAAATTGAGGATAAAACATAAATAACAATAATAAAATTATCTTAATATTTTAACATAGGAGATATTTATGTCAGACACTCCAAGTCTTAATAACGAATTTGCTAAACTTTCATTAAAAGAAAAAATAGCATATGGTTCTGGCGATCTAGCACAAAATTTAATATTTGGGACTATTGGTGGTTTCTTATTAGTTTATTTAATCACCGTAAATACACTTTCTACTGCTGCAGGTGCAACTATCTTCTTCATTGTAAAATGGATTAACGTCTTTTGGGATCCTTGGGTTGGTACTGTTGTTGACAAAAGTAAAATCACTAAAAATGGAAAATATAGACCCTATATTTTAAGATTTGGTATTCCATTAACAATTATTGCTGCATTTTTATTTTTACCAATAGAGGCAACTAAAGGTAGTTTCTTATATGCCTTTCTCTCTTACTTAGCAACTGCATTAATTTATTCTTTTGTGAATATCCCATATGGCTCATTAAATGCTTCCTTAACCAGAGATAATAGTGAAATTACCGAAATTACAACAATTAGAATGACAATGGCTAATGTTGCAAATTTATTAGTTTATACATTGTTCCCATTATTTATCCAATTAGCTTCACCACATCAATCTTTACGTGATATTGGATTTTTTGGCATTCAATTAAATCTTGGTAATTATATGACACCAGATGCCGGTTTTGCCTGGTTCAAAGTATATGCTGTTTATATGACCATTGGTTTTATTGCTTTAATATTCTGCTATTTTGGTACTAAAGAGCGTATTTTCCCTAAGGAAAATAGTGAAAGTAAAATTAGATATATTGATCTTATTTTAGAGTTAAAAAATAATTATCCACTCCGTATATTAGGATTATTCTTTCTAATTTCTTTCATATTTATGTTCTTTGGTAATACTGTTTGGCCATTTTATATGAATTATAATATTGGACATCAAGAATGGATGGGAACTATAGGCTTAATTGGTTCATTACCCGGTATCTTTCTTGTTGCATTATGGCCTTATTTAAGAAAAACCTTAGGCAAAAAAAGATTTTTCTTTGTTTTCTTAGGCATCTTTATTATTGGACAATTATTACTCTATATTTGGCAATTTGATTCCTTCAAAGATTCTCCAACACTTGGTTATATCGGTAGATTCTTCCAACAATGGGGATTAACTTCAGCTACTGGATTTATGTGGGCTCTTGTTCCGGAAGTTATCAACTATGGAGAATTTAAATCGAAAAAACGTGTCGCAGGAATTATCAATTCATTGATGGGATTATTCTTTAAAATTGGTCTGGCTTTAGGCGGTATTATTCCTGCTTATATTAATGCTTTCTTTGGCTTTGATGGTACAAAAGAATCACAAACTCTCCAAGCTTTATCTGGTATCAATATTTCAATGATTTGGATGCCAATTATCCTTGCCATTATTGCTGGTTTTGTTATCTCTCTTTATCCATTATCCGATGAAGAAATTGAAAAAATGAATATTAACATTACAACAAATAAATAATTCAGGAGATATGCTATGAAAATAAAAAACCCAATACTTACTGGATTCCATCCAGATCCTTCGATTATTCGTGTTGATGATACTTATTACATTGCAAATTCTACCTTTGAGTGGTTTCCCGGTGTTCGTTTACATCAATCAAAAGATCTATTGAATTGGGAATTACTACCTTCCCCATTATCAACAAAAACATTACTCGATATGAAAGGAAATCCCTCTTCTGGCGGTATTTGGGCGCCGGATCTTTCTTATGCAGATGGTAAATTTTGGCTTGTCTATACTGATGTAAAAGTCACAGAAGGTGCATTTAAAGATATGACCAACTATCTCACAACTGCAGAGAATATTTTAGGGCCTTGGTCAGATCCAATTAAATTAAATGGCGTTGGTTTTGATGCTTCTCTCTTTCATGATGATGATGGTAGAAAATATTTAGTCCAACAAACTTGGGATCATCGTGAATATAAACATCCATTTAACGGTATTACTCTTACAGAATTCGATACCGCAACGATGAAACTAAAACCACAGACAGCAAGAACCATTTACACCGGCACCGATGTAAAATTAGTTGAAGGTCCTCATTTATACAAAATTAATGGCTATTACTATCTTTTTGCTGCTGAAGGCGGTACTGTATATACTCATCAAGAGGTGGTTGCAAGATCCAAAACTCTTGATGCATATAGTTTTGAAACCGATCCTGATGGTGCATTTATTACGAATTTTGATACACCTAAGTTTGAATTACAAAAACAAGGACATGGTGCATTAGTAAACACACCTGAAGGCGAATGGTATTATGCTAGTTTATGCGGTCGTCCATGGCATCATAGTACAGAATCCATTACAGATCCTCGTGGCTGGTGTACTTTAGGTCGTGAAACTTCTCTACAAAAAGTGTATTGGAATGATAATGGCTGGCCAAAAGTAGAAGGTGGCACTGGCGGACAAATTTATATTGATCTACCACAGGGTGTTACAGCTCAAACAAAATCTACTGTAAATGATCAATTTGATGACTTCACTTCTTCCGAATTAAGTCCAAATTGGAATACATTACGCGTACCATTCTCTGATTATTTTGGTGAAGTAGGTAATGGTAAACTCTCATTAATTGGTCGTGGTTCTCTTGCCAATACACATGAAGTATCAATGATTGCAAGACGTTGGCAGCATTTCTATTTTGAAGCTGAAACAAAAGTCAAATTTGATCCTTTTAGTTATCAACAAATGGCTGGTTTGACTAATTTCTATAATGATCGTCATTGGTCTTTTGTCTTTATTACATATGATGAGCAAAAAGGTCGTGTGATTGAGGTAGCAGAAAACAATCGAGGACAATATCGGTCATTATTACAAGAAAATGCTATCCAAGTTCCAGATAACATTGAATACATCTGGTTAAAAACCATTGTAGAAAAACAATTTTATCACTATGAATATTCATTCGATGGTCAGCAATACACCCGAATTCCAGTAAAACTAGACGCTAAAATACTCTCCGATGATTATGTTTTACAATCTTATGGCGGATTCTTCACAGGTGCATTTGTCGGTCTAGCTTGTATAGATTATTCTGGTTATGAATTAACTGCCGAATTTACTCATTTCCGTTATAGAGAAAATATAAATCAACAAAAATAGTTATATTCTCATCATAACAAAGGCACATATCCACCACTATATGTGCCTTTACTTTTTTAAAAAGATCAAAATTTAATCAAAATATACCCATAACTAGGTATTAAAAATAAAATTCTTAATTCATTGATATTATTCACTTTTCTAACACTTAATAGGTATAAATAGTGATTCTGATCCCATTTCTAACTATTATGGCTAAAACTTTTTGATTAAACTCAAAAAACAGCTATATAACCTTAGAATTATTGTGATTATTTGATAGAGTAGCTATCGTTCATAACTCTATCTTGCCTGTGTTCATAAGGGATTAGGAACATTTAATTTATTCAATTTTTGTTATTTATTTAATAACTTTTATGTTGGGGTAATTATCGTGAAAACTTTCAAGCAAGCTATGTTGCTACTACTAGCTGGTACAGCAACGATGGGTATTTCTACTGCTTATGCAGCAGAACAACCAGCAACTAAACCAGTAATCGATCAAAATCAGATCAATAATGATAAATTTAAAGATATGAAGTTTGATATTGATGCTAAATCTGTCCGTAATGACCTTTATGCAGAAAAATACCCTTTACAATATCAATCTTGGCTTAGTACAAAAAAATCAGAAAAAATTGGTGATGCTTTAGCTGAAGATCCTCGTTTAGTTGTGTTATGGGGCGGTTATTTATTTTCTGTAGAATACAATCATCCTCGTGGACACTACTATGCCATTACTGACGTACGCAATATTTTACGTACTGGTGCTCCAAAAGATGAAACTACCGGTCCTCAACCGGCTGCTTGTTGGACATGTAAAAGCCCCGATGTTGCTCGTTTAATCACTGAAAAAGGTGAAGATGGTTATTTTGGTGTGAAATGGGCTAAATGGGGTAATGAAATTGTTAATCCTATTGGTTGTGCTGATTGCCATGATACTAACTCCAAAGAATTTGCTGAAGGCAAGCCAGCATTACGAATCGCTCGTCCTCATGTATTACGTGCATTAGATAAAGTTGATTGGAACTTTGAACGTTCTGATCAAACTGATAAACGTGCTGCAGTCTGTGCAAACTGTCACGTTGAATACTTCTTTGCCGGTGATAAGAAGACCGTTACTTTCCCATGGCAAAATGGTATGAGTGTTGAACAAATGGAAAAATATTACGATGATCTTCAATTCAAAGATTGGGTTCATTCACTTTCTAAAGCTCCTATGCTTAAAGCACAACACCCAGATTTTGAAATTTGGACTATGGGTATGCATGGTAAAAATGGCGTAACCTGCGTAGATTGCCATATGGCAAAAACTCAAGCTGCCGATGGTCGGGTATTCACCGATCACAATATCGGTAATCCATTTGATAACTTCCAAAATACTTGTGCAAATTGCCACGATCAAAGCAAAGAAAAATTACAAGGCATTGTTAACTCTCGTAAAGAACGCGTAACTCAAATGTTGATTAAATTAGAAGATCAACTTGTACATGCTCACTTTGAAGCTAAAGCGGCTTGGGATGCTGGTGCAACAGAAGATGAAATGAAAGAAGTGTTACAAGATATTCGTCATGCACAATGGCGTTGGGATTACACTTCTGCTAGCCATGGCGCATATGTACACGCACCAGAAGTTGCATTAAATGTTTTAGGTTCTGGTTTAGATAAAGCAGCTGATGCTCGCCGTAAACTTGCCGTTATTTTAACTAAACACAATGTGGCTCAACCGGTTGCAATTCCGGATATCTCTACCAAAGAAAAAGCACAAGCTGCTATCGGTATTGATATGGAAAAACATAAACGTGAAAAAGAAGAGTTCTTAAAAACTGTTGTTCCTCAATGGGATAAAGAAGCAAAAGAAAAAGGTTTATTACCTGCTGATGCAAAATAAATCTCAGTATAAGGTTGCCTCTCTTAGTGAGGCAACCAACAGAATCTGTACTTATTTGAGGAAAGAACAATGAATTTCTACAACATTTTTAAAAAAGGACTGTTTAGCAGTATTGCAGTAGGATTGTTCGCATTTGCCTTCCATGCAACAGCGGATAATGCGACTGCCAGTGCTGCAAATGAAAAGACAGCAAATACGTTGACTTATCAACCACAATTGGAAAATCAACGTGATCCGAACCAATATTGTGCAAAATGTCATAAATTTAATAATCAACAATTTCATGGCACACATTTAAGCAAAACAAATCCGAATACTGGTAAACCAATTAATTGTGTCAGTTGCCATGGCAAAATTTCTGAAGACCATCGTCGTGGTGTGAAAGATGTTATGCGTTTCCATGGTGATATTTTTGATGGCAAAACACCAATGTACACTGCACAAGAACAAAACCAAGTTTGTTTTGCTTGCCACCAACCTGACAAATTAAGAGAGAAATTCTGGGCACATGATGTACACGCAATGAAATTACCTTGTGCTAGCTGTCATACTCTGCATCCGGAACATGATGCAATGAAAGATATTCAACCAAAACAACGTGTAAAACTCTGTGTAGATTGTCATGGAAAGCAACAAGCGATTCGTGAAGAGAAAGCTAAACAACCGAATAAGGATACACAATGAATTGTTCACGCCGCAATTTCGTTTCAGGGATTGGAGCGCTAGTGTTGGTGGCTGGAACAAGCAATAAAACATTAGCGACCGCACTGTCTGAAACCGAAGAAAAAAATAAACGTTATGGAATGTTACACGATGAGCGTAGCTGTATTGGTTGTACTGCTTGTATGGATGCTTGTCGTGAAGTAAATCAGGTACCAGAAGGCGTTTCTCGCTTACAGATCATTCGTAGTGAACCTTATGGTGAGTTTCCTGATGTTGAATATGAATTTTTCCGTCATTCGTGTCAGCATTGTAGTAATGCACCTTGCGTACATGTATGTCCAACTGGCGCTTCTTTTATTGATGCCAAAACAGGTATTGTTGATGTTAACGCAGATCTTTGTGTTGGCTGTCAATACTGTATTGCGGTTTGTCCATATCGTGTCCGTTATATTGATCCCGTAACGAAGGCTGCAGATAAATGTAATTTCTGCCGAGACACTAACTTAGCAAAAGGTAAGTTACCTGCTTGTGTCGAAGCTTGTCCTACTAAAGCATTAACTTTTGGTGATCTCAATGATCCGCACAGTGAGATTTCACAAAAAATTCGTCAAGAACAGGTTTACCGTACTAAAGTAGAACTTGGTACAGAACCGAATCTTTATCATATTCCAAGTAAACGCGGGGAGATCAGACGATGAATAATCCATTTCATTTCCCATCTCTCGTGTGGGACGAAATTATTGCTATTTATCTCTTTTTATTAGGGATCTCTGCTGGTGCTACGATGTTGGCAGTACTATTAAAGCGTAGCGGTCTTGCAGGAACAAACCCAGATCAAAATAATATCATTCGCTGTGCAGCAATCATTGCTCCAGTTACCATTATTTTAGGTTTGGTTATTTTGATCTTCCATCTAACTAAACCTTGGACGTTCTGGTATTTGATGTTCAATTATCATCACACTTCCATTATGTCTATGGGGGTAATGTTATTCCAAATCTATATGGCATTTTTATTGTTGTGGTTAGCTTTTCTCTTCAAAGGATTAATTGCCCAACTCATTGCTCGTTTTATGCCTAAACTTGTTTTTGTTAATCACATTATCGCTAAGTTAGAACGCTTCAATTCCCCTGTTGAAATCATTTTGATTTTCTTATCTGTGTTGCTAGGGGCATATACTGGTTTCCTACTTTCAGCATTGATCAGTTATCCAATGCTAAATAACCCAGTATTACCAGTATTGTTCCTTGCCTCAGGTACTTCTTCAGGAATTGCGGCACTAATGTTGGCAACAGTATTATTTACCAAAGAAAGCACACATTCACCAGCACTCAACTTTGTGCATAAGTTTGAATTACCGGTAGTTTTAATTGAAGCCTTCTTACTCTTTGCATTCTGTATTGGGCTCTATTTAGGTGGCGGTCAAAAAACTGTTGCATTATATAATGCTGTTGGCGGTGGTTTTTGGTCTTACGTATTCTGGATTGGGCTAGTGGGAATTGGTTTAGTATTGCCAACTTTCCTAAATGCTGTCATGCCACAAGAAATTAAACACCGTAAAGGATTTATTATCCTTGTAGCCAGTTTAAGTTTAATCGGTGTGCTATGCCTACGTTTCTGGGCGCTATATGCAGGGCAAATGACACTTGCTTAATGAAAATAACTTATTGATATAACATAGAAAAATGATATGTTGGCCACCAACATATCATTTTAATTTTTATAACAGAGAACTTAATACTTTATGCTAGCAGAATTAGGATTTATCAGCTTACTCTTAACCGTTGGACTCACTTTCTTTTTATGGTTATTACCAGCTTACGGTTTATGGCAAAAACAATCTATTTTTTTCCAATTAGCATTCCCATTAAGTTATCTCTATACTATTTTTACTGTTATTACTTTAGTCTTACTTGCCTACGCTTTTGCTACCAATGACTTTTCATTGGAGTATGTTGCTCAACATTCCAATTCAAACTTACCCCTTTTCTATAAAATTGCCGCAACATGGGGTGGTCATGAAGGGTCTATGCTGTTTTGGTTATTTTCTCTCTCTGTATGGACTGGATTATTTGCTTGGTTAAATCGCCACGCTGACCAAAAAATTATCTGTACTGCACTGATAATAATGGGGTTAATTAGTTTTTGTTTCGCTTTATTTATTTTATGCCTATCTAATCCTTTTCATCGTTTGTTTCCAATTCCATTAGAAGGACGAGATTTAAATCCTATGTTGCAAGATATAGGCTTAATCGTACATCCACCTTTACTCTATTTGGGCTATGTTGGTTTTGCAGTTAATTTTTCCCTAGTGATTGCTGCCCTTATGTATCAACAATTCAATGCTGCTTTTGCGCGTTTATGTCGTCCTTGGGTATTAGCATCTTGGGCTTTTCTGACTGCAGGAATTATTTTAGGTTCTTGGTGGGCTTACTATGAACTCGGTTGGGGTGGTTGGTGGTTTTGGGATCCTGTGGAAAATGCTTCACTAATGCCATGGCTCCTTGCTACCGCATTATTGCACTGCTTAATTGTTTATGAAAAACGGGGAATATTGCTTTATTGGGTAATGCTTCTTTCTATTTTTACTTTTGCCCTCAGTTTACTAGGAACCTTTATTGTCCGTTCAGGTGTATTAGCCTCTGTCCATGCATTTACCATTGATCCACAACGTGGTCATGCTCTTTTGCTCATTTTTTTCTTATTCGTTATTGGTGGTCTAACATTATTTGCATTACGCGCCAATACTCCACCTTCTATTGTACGCTTCCAATGGTTATCTAAAGAAAGCGCTATTCTTATCAGTAATATTGTATTTACCTTAGCAACCTTAATTGTGTTTGTTGGTACCTTCTATCCCATGATTTTTACTATGATGGGTTGGGGAAGTATTTCTGTAGGAACGCCTTATTTTAATCACCTATTCCTGCCATTATTATTGATTGTCTTATTACTGATTATTTTTTCACCACAATTCACTTGGCAGCGAATAACACTTTCACGTCTGAACAAAGCAAGCTTGCTGCTAATTCCTGCAATTTTGCTTACCATTGCGCAAATCTTGTATGAAACAAATTTTCAATTAAAAGCAATTTCACCTGTGGCTTTTATACTACTAACTTTGTCATGGTGGCTATGCTTTAATACTTTATTTTCACACTGGTTACGAGATAAAAAGCAGTGGGGTATGCGTTTTGCTCATATAGGCTTAGCGATCAGTATTATCGGTGGAACAATGAGTAATTATTATGCCGAAGAAATGAGTGTGAAAATGAAAGCTGGCGATACACAAACCTTACACCAATATCAATTTACTTATCTTGGTTATCGCAATGAGATTGGTCCAAACTATACTGCGGAACGTACTTTTTTTAATATTAGCCATAACAATAGCAACATTGCACAAATTAGTGCTGAACGACGTTTTTATGATGTACGTACAATGAATATGAGTGAAGTGGGTATTTTATGGGGTTGGACACACGATCTTTATATCGTAATGGGCAATAAACTCTCACCTACTGAATTTGCTTTCCGTTTACACTATAAACCATATATTCGCTGGCTCTGGTTCGGTGGTTTATTAGCTATGTTAGGTGGTTTCTTTGCAATGTGGCAAGCAAGAAAACCGCGTCAAATAAATCAGGTATCACTATGAAACGTTGGCTGTTATTCATTCCCCTTATTATTATTTTTATTTTTGCTGTAATGCTCTTTCTTAGCTTAAATCAGGATCCATTACAAAAAATGAAAGATCATCTCAATAAACCATTACCAGCTTTTACCTTATCTGATCTTCAAGAGCAGAATCGTATTTTGCACAATAACGATTTTCCACAAGGCGAGGTTTACTTAATCAATATTTGGGGCAGTTGGTGTCAATTTTGCCAACAAGAATTTCCATTACTGCATAAAATTACACAACAATATCATGTACCAATTATTGGCATTGACTATTTAGACAAGCGTGAAAATGCCTTACAAACATTACAGCAGTTAGGTAACCCATTCAAACTGAATACCTATGACAGTCAAGGTATGTTTGCTGCAGAACTAGGTATCAATGGTGCGCCCTATACTTTCATTATTGATAAACAAGGAATTATGCGCTATTTCTTTGATGGTGGAGCAATTAACGAAACGATTTGGCAAACAGAAATGTTGCCATTAATTAAAAAACTACAAATGGAAAACAAATGAGATTTATCTTGCTACTTATTCTTGGTTTTAGTTGCTTTGTACAAGCTGAAATTGTTGATACATTTCAATTTAATTCACCTGAAGCACAGCAACGTGCTATTGCCTTAGCTAAAACCTTGCGTTGCCCACAATGTCAAAACCAAAACTTAGTCGAATCTAATGCAGCTGTCGCTTATGATTTACGTCTTGAAGTGTATCAAATGGTAAATCAGGGAAAAAGTAATGATGAAATTGTGCAAACAATGACAGAACGTTTTGGTGATTTTGTACGTTATGATCCACCATTAACAACAAAAACTTACTTCTTATGGTTATTACCACTACTTGCATTACTAATTGCGATATTTTCTAGTATTTTTTATCTCCGTAAACGTAAGAAAAATACTCTGCTCAATGCTGAGGAACAACAACAACTCAAAGCTTTTTTAGATCAACAGGAACAACATGAATAATATGATTTTCTTTGTCGGTATCACTATTTATTGTGTATTGATCTTAGCCATACTATATTTTTACAAGCCAACTACACGAGAAGATTTAAATAATAAAAAGCTTAATCAACAACTACTTAATCAACAATTAGCGCAAGGTAAAAAGCAGCAAAATATCATTTTAATCAATGAAACTGCCTATCGTTTTATGCAAGAGCAACAAAATAGCGCAAAAAATCCTCTTCTTTATGCAAAAACTATCGCAATTTCTTTTGCTCTACTGTTAATTTTATTAGTGTTTGGTTACTACTTTACAACTGAACGTTTTTCACAATTACAACAACAGCAACAAATTACAAGCCAGCACATCAACCAAACAGATAACAACAAAAATCCAAATGAAGAAATGATTATTGCTGTACAGAATAAAATTCGTACTAATCCCAATAATGGTGAAAATTGGTATGAATTAGGCTTAGCTTATGCTCAAAATAATGAATTTGACAATGCAATAGAATCCTATTCTAGAGCAACTATTTTATTAGGCAGAAAATCTTATATTCTTGGCGCTGCTGCCACTGCACTTTACTACAAATCTAATCAAACCATCACCCAACAAGTACAACAGTGGTTAGATGAAGCACTAGAACTCGATCCACAAGATACAGCAGCTTTATTACTGCTTGCTAATGATGCCTTTAATCAACAACATTTCTCACAAGCGATTGATTTATGGCAGAAAATTTTAGATAGTCAACGTAAAGTCGATCGTAAGTTATTAATCAAAATGATGAATATTGCTGAGGAAAAAGCTAGAGTACAATAAAATTGTACTCTAACTATAACAATTAACGAATTCTCGCAAAGCCCGCTGCTAAATCGGCAATTAAATCTTCAGGATCTTCTAAACCAACATGGATACGTACTAAACTGCCCGTTAATTTACGCTGAATATTAGGACGGATTCGTGCAATTTCTTCTGGTTGGTTAATTAAGATTAATGATTCATAACCACCCCATGAATATGCCATAGTGAATAACTTGAAGTGATCTAAAAATGCAGCAACTTGTTGTTCATCAAGACGTTGTGTCAATTCAAATGAAAATAGGCCACTTGCCCCACTAAAATCACGTTTAAAAAATTCATGCCCTGGGCAACTTGGTAATGCTGGATGATAAACGGCTTTAACTTCTGGTTGTTGTGCTAACCATTCTGCAATTTTAATGCTACTTTCACCATGTTGTTTTAGACGCAACGCTAAGGTACGAATACCTCGTGCTGTCATATACGCAGTATCCGCATCTACCATTTGTCCCATTAAATAGGATTGCTCGCGTAATTGATCCCAGGTACGCTCATTCGCCACCGCCGTTCCAATCATCGCATCAGAATGGCCTACTAAATATTTTGTTCCTGCCTGAATTGATATATCAACATCATGTTGTAATGCTGGAAATAATAATCCACCAGACCAAGTGTTATCGATCATAATAATCATCTCAGGCTTTTTCGCACGCACTGATTTAACCATCGTTGGAATATCGCCAACCTCCATAGTCAATGAACTTGGTGCTTCCAAAAAGACGACTTTTGTATTTTCTTGAATAAGATCTGAAATATCTGCACCAATCATTGGATCAAAAAAAGTTGTTTCTACACCTAATTTTTTTAATATCACCTGACAAAATTCTTGTGTCGGTTCATAAGCTGCACCAGTCACTAGAATATGATCGCCTTGCTGTACAAATGACAATAAACTATTACTGATTGCAGCAGCGCCACAAGGATACAGATAACAGCCTGCGCCACCTTCTAATTCACACATCAAATCTTGTAATGCAAAATGGGTTAATGTGCCACGACGGCCATAAAATAATGCCTGTTTTGCACGTTGACGAGTAGCGATTTTTTTATCAGCGACAGTTTCAAAAACTAAAGAAGATGCACGTTGGATAACTGGATTTACACTACCTTGAGTAACTCGATTTTTACGACCGGAATGGATAAGTTGCGTGTTTTTTTGTTGTGATTGCGTTACCATTATTAAACCTCTCTTGGTAAATATATGGTTTAACATTAATTGATTTGATAGATAAAAACAACTGTATATTTAATAGGGAAAGCGGTATCTTTTACCACGTCAAAACAACGAGCTTTGTTATTATTTCGTTGTTTCAATCTTAATCATTAATTAGATACTCACAAGGAGATAGTTATGGTATTAGTAACTCGTCAAGCACCAGATTTTACTGCATCAGCAGTATTAGGTAACGGTGAAATCGTTGATAATTTCAATTTCAAAAAACATGTTGAAGGTAAAGCTGCAGTAGTATTCTTCTGGCCTTTAGACTTCACTTTCGTTTGCCCATCAGAAATCATTGCATTCGATCACCGTTATCAAGAATTCAAAAAACGTGGTGTAGAAGTTGTTGGTGTTTCTATCGACTCTCAATATACTCACAACGCATGGCGTAAAACTCCAGTAGATAAAGGTGGTATCGGTGAAGTTCAATTCGCTATGGTTGCTGATGTTAAACATGAAATCGCTGAAGCATATGGTATCGAACACCCAGCAGCAGGCGTTGCATTACGTGCATCTTTCTTAATCGACAAAAATGGTGTTGTTCGTCACCAAGTTGTTAACGATCTTCCATTAGGTCGTAACATCGATGAAATGCTTCGTATGGTTGATGCTCTTGCATTCCACGAAGAACATGGTGAAGTTTGCCCAGCACAATGGTCAAAAGGTAAAGAAGGTATGAAAGACAACCCAGAAGGTGTTGCTGCATACTTGAAGAAAAATGCTGATCAACTTTAATCTTTGATTGTTACAAGCCCCGTTCTTTTACGGGGCTTTATTTTCACCTAGCTAAAACAATCCTTCTTTTCATTTTTGACTATTTTCTACATAAAAATTGATCTAATACGAGCAATTTTTTCAAGATTTACCCTCTTAAAATCTATTCTTAGGTATTATATTTAGATACAATAGACGCCATTTATAAAAATAGGGGACAGATAAAATGCCTAAAATACTTCTTGTTGACGATGATATAGAATTTACAAATTTATTAACTGAAGTCTTAGTGATGGAAAGTTTCGATGTTGATGTCGTCTATAATGGTGAAGAAGCGCTAAACAAGTTAGATCCAAGTTATGATCTTATTTTATTAGACATTATGATGCCAAAACTCAATGGTATCGAAACCTTAAAACAAATTAGACAAAAATATACCACGCCAGTATTAATGCTCACAGCAAGAGGCGATGATGTTGATAGAATTTTAGGTTTAGAATTGGGCGCAGATGATTATCTATCTAAACCATTTAATGATCGTGAGTTAGTTGCTCGTATTAAAGCGATCTTACGTCGTGTTAAAACCAACTCAACCACCAATACTATCGGTACTAATATTGAAATTAATACTTCCGATGACTCCAAAACCTTACAATTCGATGATATTACTCTTCACCCAGGACGCCAACAAGTTATCTATCAAGGCAGAGATCTTGAATTAACTGGTACAGAATTTGCGTTATTACATATGTTAATTCGTAATCCTGGATTAATTCTTTCTAGAGAATTACTCTCTATTGAAATTTTAGGTAAACGCTTAACGCCTTTTGATCGTGCAATCGATATGCATATGTCTAATTTGCGTAAAAAATTACCACCAAGAAGAGATAATTTACCATGGTTCAAAACATTAAGAGGACGAGGTTATCTCTTAATTACAGATAAATAAACTTATGGTACGTTTATAAAAATTGATAAAGCCCTCGTTTTCCATGAGAAATGAGGGTTTTATTTTTAAGTTATCGAGCTATTTATGAAAAAAAGCATAATAAAACTATTTTCTTCATTAACAGGGCAAATATATCTTTTCTTCATTCTCGTATTTTGTATCTCATTTATTATTGCCGTTGTTCTACCATCTTTTGATGCCAGAAATTATTCAATACTAAACGATAAAGAAATTAATTATTACAATAATATTGTGTTTGCGATGATGGAAAAAACGGATGCTAATAATATTTTTGAACTCCAATCACAAGTAGAATTTATCGAAAAAGAGAGGAAATTAAGATTTGCTCTTGTTAATCAAGCCGGAAAAATTCTAAACGTAAATTACCAAGACTATACAAATATTAAGGAATTTATTTCACGCTCCAACAACCCACTTTATCCACAAGAAAAACAATTCGATAATTCTGAAATTGTTGGACCTTTTTTAATTAAACTTTCTGATGGTAGCGATAAACTTTCTACATATTACGTTTATTTCATCAAGAATGTACCGCCAACTCACCCTTTTATTAAGAAATTCTTTGATAATTATCTAATAATGCTGCTCGTCATTATTGTGATGACTGCACCGCTATTACTTATTCTTTCCTATCGTATCACCAAACCAATCGTGAAATTACGTAAGGCTGTCAATAACGTTGCTATGGGAAATTTCACCATCAATCCCGACTTAGAAAAAGAAGGACCAATAGAAATTCGTGCAGTAGGAAAGAATTTTAATCAGATGGTAGCTGCGCTCGAAAACTTATTAACTTCACAAAAAAGAATGTTGTCCGATATTTCGCATGAATTAAGAACACCTTTAGCGAGATTAAAACTCTCTGCGGCAATTATCCGCCGTCGTCATGGCGAAACACCAGAACTTGCACGTATCGAAATAGAAGCTGAACGTTTAGAACAAATGATTTCAGATATATTAAATATTTCTCGACAACAAATTAGCCATCATTTTGAACATGAAATCTTTCCAATTAATGATATTTGGGAAGATGTGATTGAAAATACACGTTTTGAATTAGAACAACTTAATAAAGCACAAAATACTAATAAACAATTAATTGTTGAGAATAATATTGCCCACCCTGAATGCTATTTTATTAATGGCAATATTTCTGCTTTAGCTGGTGCATTAGAAAATATTATCCAAAATGCAAAAAAATATGGCGAACAAACCATAAAACTCTCTTTTTCTATTGTGAATGATTACCTCAATATTTCGATTGAAGATGATGGTAATGGTATTGACGATAGTGAATATAAAAATATTTTTGAGCCTTTTTATCGTGTTGATACTGCTCGCACTCGTGAATCTGGCGGTTTTGGTTTAGGCTTAGCAATTGTATTTAATACTGTAAAGCAACATCATGGTACCATCGAAGCTCAACGCAGTGAATTAGGTGGTTTATTAGTAAAAATGCAATTACCTTTATGGTTTGACTAGGAAAATACAAATTTTGTGATACAAATTACAAAAAAAGGATTTAATCATTAAATAATATAAAATTCTTGTTCTTTTTATGATTAGGTTATGTTATGGTTGCGCGCATTTGCTAATCTTATAACAAAATGGGGTTTATGAATGGAAGCCTTTCATAATCTAATCAATCAAATTAATGAGCCGCTGTGGAATATTGTTATTATTACTTTATTAGGAACAGGGCTTTATTTCACTTTATCACTCTTTTTTGTCCAAATCCGTTTATTACCACAAAGTATTCGCGAGATGCTTGGCGGTAGAAATGTCGAACGTAAACATGCCATTTCGCCATTTCAGGCTTTTGTTACTGGTCTTGCTAGCCGAGTTGGTGTCGGTAATATTGCCGGTGTATCAATCGCTATCACAATGGGTGGACCTGGTGCCGTCTTTTGGATGTGGGTGACAGCATTACTTGGTATGAGTAGTGCTTTTGCTGAATCTTCTCTCGCTCAACTATTTAAAGTTAAGGATCTTGCTGGGCATTTTCGTGGTGGTCCGGCTTACTATATTACTTCAGGATTAAAACAACGCTGGTTTGGCTGGATATTTGCCATTTCACTCATCATTACTTACGGCTTTGTTTTTAATGCCGTTCAATCCAATACCATTGCCGAAGCAAGTAATGGTGCGTGGGGTTTCTCGCCGCAAGCTGTTGGTGTTGCATTAGTTATTTTAACTGCGCCAATGATTTTTGGTGGTATTCGTAGAATTTCACGCATTGCTGAAGTGCTTGTACCATTAATGGCATTACTCTACTTAGCAATGGCAGTTTATATTCTATTCAACAACCTAAGTATTGTGCCGGCAACAATAAGTTTAATTATCTCTTCAGCCTTTAATTTTGATGCCGCAGCAGGAGGATTTTTCGGTGCAGTATTCTCTCAAGCGATGATGTACGGTATCAAACGTGGTTTATATTCTAACGAAGCTGGTATGGGTTCGGCACCAAATGCTGCCGCGAGTGCAGATGTTAAACATCCTGTGAGTCAAGGCTTAATTCAAATGCTTGGTGTGTTTGTTGATACTATTATTATCTGTACCGCAACTGCCGTTATCGTATTGCTTTCCGGTGAATCCCTTACTTCTGGCGTGACTGGTGCACAACTTACTCAATTAGCAATTCAACATCAAGTTGGTGCTTGGGGAAAAGATTTTCTTGCAGTGATCCTGTTTATGTTTGCTTTCTCTACTATTATTGGTAACTATGCTTACGCTGAGGGGAACATTCAGTTTATTAAAAATAATCCTACCGTTATTATGGTTTTCCGTATGGCAGTATTAGCGATGGTTTATTTTGGGGCGGTACAAAAAATGGCGCTAGTATGGGATATGGCTGATACCTTTATGGGAATTATGGCAATGATTAACTTAATTGCTATTTTGTTACTTTCTCCGGTGGTATGGTTGTTACTCAAAGACTATCAGTCACAGCTAAAAACAACCAAAGAACCTGAATTTAAAGTAGAAAATTACCCTGAACTAGCGAAAAAAGTTAAGCCAAATATTTGGCGCTAAAATCTAACATTAGATACAGAAGCCTAGCAATTGCTAGGCTTCATCATTTCACATTCACTACATCCTGACTACACATCATTTAACAAAAAATGTAATAAATTGCTCTCAATCGGACTTAATGATTTATTCTTCAAATGTGCTAATCGTAACACTCGATTCAACGTTGGTTTTAAACGAACAAATCTTAATGCTTTAGCTTCCACTAAACTCGCCACTGCAGATTTCGGTAAAATAGTGGCATATTTACCTTTTTGCACCCAATATTGATTTAAATTCAAACTATCCGACTCAATCGCCCAATCTAAACGAATCCCTAGACCTAAACAGTGTTGATCAATAATCATACGCATACCATTGCCTTTTCTAGGTAATACTAAATTGAAATTTCTTAAATCCAACCAATTCAACTCTTTAATACTATCTTCTATTAAAGTCGGGCTAATCACCAACCCCATTTCTTCCTCTTTTTGCAAAGGATAATGTACTACCCAACGTGAATCCGCTTCGACAATGGCAATATTAATTTCATTGTTGCGTAAACCATCAATTAAATAACGATGACGTTCTTCAACAATCTCCAATTTCACATCAAGATGTTTTTGCTGCCAAATATCCACTTGTTCGACAATCATCTTGATCAGAGTACTTTTTGTATCAATGCTAGGCAAAATACCTAATACAATGCTTTTATTATATAAATGCTTATAGCGTTCACATTTCTCCGCTACATAATCTAGGATTTCACACAACGCTTCACATAATTCAGTAAAAATCTCCCCTTTACTGGTCATAAGTTGTTTATTCTTACCAACACTGCGCTGTAATAATTGTAAATTCAAATTTTTTTCCAATTGTTTTAATTGGATGCTGAGAGCAGATTGCGACATATATAACTGTTGCGCAGCCAATGAAATTGAACCTGCTTTGATCGTCCTATAAAAATATTGCCAATGTTTTAGTTGAGAATGCGTTTGCCAAGAAAATTTCTGTGTTTCAAAAAAGCATTTCTGATAAATATCGATAAAATCTTGCATGATAGGATTATAACTATCTTGCTTAATGCCTAAACAACTTTTAGGCAAATCCTCGATATAACTAATTTGCCACTCATCAGAAAGCTCAATCTGATCAATTAATAAGCTATTTAACAAATAATAATTTTGCTCATTATCCGTAAAAAAGACCTTCTTATAATCAATGTTTAGATATTCTATATTGAGCTGATATTGCTCACTTAATGCGGAAATCTGTTGTAACAGCTTCCAAGGAATTCTAGGCAGTAAAATCTTCTGTTCTTTGATTTCATTGATACTGATATTTTTGGCTAAGGAATAAGAATAGCGACTTAATAAACACCATTTCCCTTCTAAGTATTGATTGTCTGCGATTTCTTCTGTTAGCCAATCTAACTCTATTGTGCCTAATTTTGTCCATGATGGTTGCCATTGCAAATCTTGCACAGGTCTGATATCAAAACTATCTGAACTTTGCGGCCAAAATAAAACATTAGGATAGCGTTGCTGACAATATTGGATTGCCTGTTCCAATGCTCGGCAAATACGATGTCCATAAAAGTGCAATGGAAATTTTATATTTACCCAATACACTTCTGTATCCTCTCGATATAACTGCGCAGCAAAATTTTCCAACACCATCATCGGCATAATATATCGAGCTAAATATAAGCCCGCTTCATTCACGTAAACCTTTTGATGTTCACGTTGTAATAAAGGTAAAGCTAACAACTCCTCCAATCTCGATAAGCGTTCACTCATCGTTGATCGGGAAACTTGCATAAATTTAGCACTAACACTTAAATTGTTGGTTTGGCACACCGATAAAAAGCTAGCAAACTCTATCCATTCGGCACGTTTGAATTTTGTGGGAAATATTGGTTCTTTCATTGATACAAATTGAAAAATAACTGTGGTTAAATCATCAATGAATGTTTTGCATCCACATTTTCACTAACCACAGTTAAATTCTATTATAAGAAAATAAACACAAACTATATCACGTTACTCGCAACATATTGTTATTTATTATTCAATTTAAACATAAATTGCATCGCAATTAACGCCACAACACTTGCAAATGCCAAATATAGTGATGGTGATAACACATGTATCTCTTTTGTTGCCCAAGTTAACAATGCAGGCGTAAAGCCGGCGAAAAAGATTGCTGCTGCATTATATGAAACGGACATTCCTGTCGAACGAATCGATACCGGATAAATCATTGCTAATGCAACTGGTGCTGTTCCTGCAAAAATAGAAACCATCACGCAGAATAGGATATGCACAATAATAAGATGCGAGAATACCGGCTCGCTGTGTAACCATAAAAGCAATGGATAACTACCTACCGCTAATAAGATTGTTCCAAATCTTAGTACTTTAGTAACACCCAATTTATCCGATAGCTGACCAGATACCAAACAGATAATCACCATAAAAATATTACCAATAAAGGAAGCAGTAAACGCCTCATTCTTAGTAAAACCTAACCCAATCACAGGTGAAGCGTAATATGTCGGCATATAGATAATTAATGTATATACACAAACTGTCCATAAAATGGAGAACATAAAACCTAGAATTAAGTGTTTTGGATATTCTCTAAGAATGGTAATAAAAGGTACATGAGCCTTGTTCTTTTGTTGTTCAACTTGGAAATCTTCTGTTTCGTCTAAATTCTTACGAATATAGAAACCTACAGGAATAATTAATAAACCAATAATGAATGGAATTCTCCACGCCCATTGTTGGATTTCTGATTCACTGAACAACGATGTTACTGTTACACCAACTAATGCCGCAATAATGTTTGATAAGCCCATACTTGCTTGTAACCACGAAGCATATCGTGCTTTTTTATCTTGCGGTGCAGATTCCACCAAGAATGCTGTCGCACCACCAATTTCACCACCGGCAGAAAATCCTTGTAATACACGACCAACCAATAGCAAGATTGGAGCACCTACACCAATCACAGCAAGCGGCGGCGCTATCGCGATAATAAAGGTACCAATTGCCATTAATGCAATAGTCAATGTTAATGCAGCTTTACGTCCTGCTCTATCGCCATACAAACCAAGGAAAATCGCTCCCAGCGGTCTTGCAATAAATCCTACTGCGAAAACAAGAAATGTTTTAATTAACGCTGAAGTATCATCGCCATCGATAAAAAAACCATGACCGATATAAGCCGCAAAAAAAGCAAATACACTAAAATCATACCACTCTAATGCATTACCAATGGACGCCGCCGCAATTGTGGTTCCCGTTTTTTGTTCTTTTTTAATTGTTGTTGTTTGCATATCTCACCTTCCTGATACCTTTATTATTTTTAAACCAAAGATATGTAATTGATCTTTTTCTTGACTACTTCATCTAAGGCTTCTGGATAACCTGCATCGGCATATCTCATCACACCAAGACTAGTGTCATTAGTCATACTCAACTGCAATCTTTCTTTCGCCTGCTCAGTACCATCAGCAATAACGGTCACACCTGCTGAAGTCATATAACCGCTATAACCGCCACCGCCAGAATGAATTGCCACTAAATCAGCTTGTGATGAACAATTCACCATTGCATTAATCAATGGCCAATCGGCAATTGCATCTGAGCCATCTTTTAAGTTTTCCGTCATAATATTTGGATGTGCCATCGCACCGGCATCCAGGTGATCACGCGTAAAAGCAATAGGTGCTTTTAATACACCTTTAGCCACCATTTCATTAACAGCTAAAGCTAAACGGGTTCTTTCTAAATGACCTAGCCAAGCAATACGTGCAGGTAATCCTTCAAATGGAATATATTTCTTCGCCAAGTTGATCCAATTCGTCACAGTTTTGTTTTCAGAGAAATGCGTCAAAATATAGTTATCAATGATCGCAATATCATTAGGATCATTGGATAAAGCGATCCATCTAAATGGCCCAATCGCTCTACAGAATAGTGGTCGTAAGAAAGCTTCTGTAAAAATCGGAATATCAAAAGCATTGTGAACACCAGCATTGTAAGCGTGTGTTCTGATCAAATTACCATTGTCAAAAACAATTGATCCTTGCTTTTGGAAACCAACCATCGCAGTCACGTGTTTTTTAATACTTGCTAGGCTAGCAGCCATTAAAGTTTTTTGATCCGTTTTACGTAAGTTTAGAATCTCTTCTTTGCTTAAACCTGCTGGAACATAACCATAAACCAAGTCATGCGCCGCAGTCTGATCAGTAACAATATCTGGAATAATGTTACGTTTTAGTAATTCAGGATAAACATCTGCGGCATTACCTAACAATCCTACAGAAATCGCTTTTTTCGCTGCTTGCGCCTCGCGAATAAGAGCTAATGCTTGATCAAGATCGGTAGCTTTTTGTTGCAGATAACCAATTTTCATGCGCTTATCAATTCGTTCTTCATCAACTTCAACCACTAAAGTTGCTGCATTTGCCATAAATCCCGCTAATGGTTGAGAACCACCCATACCACCTAATCCAGCAGTTAAAATAAATCGTCCTGTTAAATCATGATTGAAATAACGCGCTGCAATTTGGTTGAAAATTTCATAGGTACCTTGGATCACACCTTGAGAACCAATATATTGCCAATCTCCAGCCGTTAATCCGCCCCAACAGATCAATCCTTTTTTCTCTAATTCATAGAAAATTTCGGCTTTTGCCCACTGACCGACCATATTACAGTTGGCCATAATTACCAATGGTGCTTTCTCATGAGTTTTTAACAAGCCGATTGGTTTTCCTGATTGAATAATCAGTGTATAGTCCTCTGTCATTGTTTTAAGGGCATGCACAATTGCATCGTGACTTGGCCAATCTCGTGCCGCTTTACCTAATGCGGCATAAACCACCAAATTATCGGGATCTTCCCCCACAGCTAACACATTTTCTAATAAACGCAACAAAGCCTCTTGTCGCCAGCTACGACAACGCAAAGTTGATCCGCCTGTTACTGTAAATTCTGCTTTCATTATGATCCCCCTACTAATTTCCATTTAACGCATAATCACTTAAATTAATGCCTAAAATTTCTTCAACATGTGGATAAACGCTCGGATCAACCACACTAGAAGACAATGGAATTTTGTTTTTAGGAATATGGAACACCAAAATCTCACTGCCTTCTTTTACACTTCCTGCACTAATTGGTTGTCCATTTCTATCTAATGTTGTGATTACATCAGGATAAGTTGCTAATCTTTCACCTTCTCCATTGGTGACAGCCATATGTTCATTCATCACGTGAATTCGAACCAAATCTTTGCCTTGACCAATCTCAATAACGCCTACATCAAACGCTTCATCGGTATAACGCAAAGTATTAGCCGTTACTTTTCCAGCAGCTAAGATCGAACCACCAGTTTCTTTACAAATCGCATCAACTACCGCATTACCACCTTTCGGTTCCGCCGCACAAATTGCTTGTCCTAAACTTAATGCTTTTGAAATACCGCCTAACGCTGCATGTTGTCTGACATACGAAGCTCGTAACGGATTGCGGCAACTTGCAATAAAACCACCTGACATATCTGACGCTTTACGTAAAATTGGCGAAACTTTCGCTGTAGCTCCTCGTGTTACTAACTCGATATATTGATTATTTTTGCGGTTACCGCCTACTGCGGTCTGAATCATCTGCTCTGGTGAGTTAGCCATACCGATTGAACCCATATCACCTGTTGGATGAGCACGAATATCACCTACCGCATCAATCACTTTGGTACCTAATAACGCTGAAGGTAACCAAGCATTTAAAGTCGAGGACATTCCATTCTGTCCGATAATGAGTCCGTATAGTTTTTCACCTAACGCATCTTGTAATAATTGCACTGCTTTTACGTAATCTACTCCGAGCATTTCCCAATCGGTTAAGCCGCCAGGAGCACCAATTGCCGCGGCTGTTGCAATCCACGCATCATCATCTACTTCATCTAAGCTCACCAATTCGGGACGTCCAATAGTGACCGCTAAAGTACCAAGCTCTCTCCCATGATGAACCCAACCACCACCACCGCAAGCGAAAATAGAACCGCCTTTAATGGCAAATTCAACATCTTGTAAAGTTAAAATTCTGGACATTATTTGCTCCTTTTTAATTCATATTGGTTATAAATGACGATCTAAATCCAACAAGGTATGCAGTAATACTTCTATCCCTTTGCTTAAATCAGCTTCTTCCGTCCACTCTTCTGGACAATGGCTTTTACCTGCCACACTCGGGACAAAAATCATTGCTGCTGGTGCAATAAGACTGAGGAAAGCACTGTCATGTCCTGCACCACTTGGCATCTTGCGATAACTATATTGGTAGTGTTGACACATAGCCTCTAAACTATCCATCAACTTTTGATCACAATGTGTTGGATAGGTATCAGTTAAACGATCGAATGATCGCAAAGTGAGTCCACGTTTTTGCACAACTTGGTTAATCACACTTTGCAACGCAACAATAAATTCATCCATTAATTCACGTTTATCCGAACGGATATCAAAGACAAGTTGAGTTTCACCAGCAACAACATTGCTAGCATTAGGTTGGTTGAAAACCTGTCCACAAGTAGCCACAAAATAGCCATTTTTATTCTTTGCAAAATCTTGTGCGATCTGTTCAGCTGCAACAACAATCTCCGCTGCACCAACTAAGGTATCCTTTCTTAGATACATTGGTGTTGTTCCTGCATGTGCTGCCTGCCCACCTAATAAAATGCTCAAGCGAATAATGCCGACAATACCAGTCACAATCCCAATATTGAGCTGTTCACTCTCTAAAACTGAACCTTGTTCAATATGTAATTCTAAGCTGGCAGCAATATCGGTTCTTTTTTGCAGGTTAGTAACATCACCACCCATTCTGTTCACTGCATCAGCCAACGTTTCTTGCGTAACCGGATGAGGTGTACGTAATAATTCTTCGGAAAGTTTTCCCGAAATCCCGCGACTGCCAATACAAGAAATCCCCCATTCACTAGGTTCTTCAGCTAGGTAATCAATAATTTCTAAATTATGATCTAGCGAAATCCCTTGTTCTTGTAACACCTGAGCGCATTCCAATCCTGCAATCACCCCCGCAATCCCATCAAAACGACCGCCCGATGGTACAGAATCACTATGCGAACCAATAACAATGCTACCTAATTCAGGTTTATTACCTTGCTTCTTACCAATCAAATTACCTGCTGCGTCAACAGAAACAGTCAAACCCGCATTTTGCATCTGCTCGGTCAACCATTTTCTGCCCTCAAGAAATCGAGGTGAAAAAGAGCGTCGAGTGTAAGGTTTATCAGGATCTGTGATCTCACCTAACGCCATTAATTGTTGCCAATACCTACTACGATTAATAAGCATAAATTAATCCTCAAACGCTGGTGGTGACACAAATTGTCCATAACCTGGTTCGGCTAATACTTTGCCATCTTTATAAACCCATTGACCTCTGACCATGGTAGCTGTTACCTGATGATCAATTTTCATACCGTCATAAGGACTCCAATCTGAAAAATGGTAACCGCCCTCTTTCGCAGAATAGATATAAGGATCTTTTCTCACGACAACCAAGTCCGCATCTTTACCTACCTCTAACGCTCCTTTTACATGACTAATTCTGAATAATCTGGCAGGGTTATATGCCAATACTTGCGCCAATCTTGTCAAAGACACATTCCGTTTGATTGCACCATCAACTAATAAAGTGACTAATAACCCAAGCCCTGTTGCACCAGAAGCATTATCAAAAATATTGCTATGCTGTTTCTTATCTAAAGACCAACTCACATGGTCAGTAGAAACCACAGTAACATTGCCATTAGCTAAGTGTCGCCATAAAGCTTCTCTTTCTTGTGAATTTCTAATCGGTGGATTTACTTTTGCACGACCGCCTAGACGAGAAACATCTTCATCTTCTGATAGCACTAAATAGTGCAAGCAAGCCTCAATAGTGGTATCAAACCCTTGTTTTTGGAAACTGTTACAGATGTCATAACCACGACTGTTTGAACAGTGGACAACATGCGCACGACAGCCTGTTTCTGCACCTAATTCATAGATTTGTTGTACTGCTAGGTTTTCAGCATAAATCGGACGCGACGCCGAGTGCGCGGTATAGTCGGTATATTGTTTTGCCTTACACTCTGCGATTAAACTCTTCACTGTTTCATCATCTTCATTGTGTACGCCAACGACTAAATCATAGTTAGCAATTTGCGCCATACAATCGTGCATTAAACGTGGGGAAATTCGCGGAAAACGTTCTGGATCAGTACCAAAAGTGGAAAATTTAAAACCTATTGCACCTGCTTTAATAAGCTCATCAATTTTTTCCGTTCCCTCTTCTGGATGAACGGTGGCATATAACGCAAAATCTACTCTAGCTTGTTCGGCTGCCGACTCTTTTTTTGCAGTAAAGCGTTCTTTATTACAAATTAAACAACCTGCGTCGTACGGCATATCAACAATCGTGCCAACACCTCCAACCGCAGCTGATTGTGTTGACCAAATAAAATCTTCCTGCCCTTTTTGGCTGCGACTATGTACTTGTGCATCAATTGCCGCTGGCAAAATATAACTACCACTAAAATCAATAATCTCTTTTGCCTCAGGTACACCTGCCTCACAAGCACCAACACGAGCCACTTTGCCATTGTTGATTGCTACATACCCATTTGCAATTTCTTTAAAAGGTAAAACAATATGCCCTAAAATAAGTTGTTGATAACCTGACATCTAAGCTCTCCTCTTTTCTCTAACCAATAAAAATAACTTACTGATTAACTCAAGATTTGTCTTATATTTTTTTCTGCCAAATTACATTTAAAAAATCGAACACATTAAATAGATATAGATGTAAATAATAAAATTACACTAAAAAATGAATAATTATCTAAAAATAAACAGTTTTTTTAGATAAAAAATAATTAAATAAGAATTTATATATAACGTTTCTATATATTAAAAAACAAAATAATATAAGAAAATGGAATATACTGAATGAAGATAGGATAATTTAACAGTGCTTCACAACGAGGAATTCACCATTACGACATAAAAAACAGACTGATTTACCATAACGATAAATCAGTCTGTTCACTTGTTAAGACAAAATTATTTTGTTATTAACGCGCAATGCCTTTATGACGCAATAACGCATCCAACTTCGGCTCTCTACCGCGGAAACGTTTAAACAACGCCATTGGTTCTTCAGATCCTCCTTGCGTTAAAATATTATCCAAGAAAGATTTGCCTGTTTCTGCATTAAAAATACCCTCTTTTTCAAAACGTGAGAACGCATCCGCAGATAACACTTCCGCCCATAAATAACTGTAATAGCCTGCTGCATAACCGCCTGCAAAAATATGACTAAAGCTATGTGGTGTTCTCACCCATGTTGGCACTTTAATCACTGCCACCTCACGTTTCACTTCCGCTGAAATCGTGGTGATTTGATCAGTTTTCGCTGGATCAAATTCATAATGTAAACGGAAATCAAATAGACCAAACTCAAGCTGACGCAATACAAACATCGCCGCTTGGAAATTTTTCGCCTTAATTAATTGCGCCAATTTCTCTTTCGGTAAAGATTCGCCTGTTTGATAATGTCCTGAAATAAAACGTAAAGCCTCTTCTTCCCAACACCAATTTTCCATAAATTGGCTCGGTAACTCTACTGCATCCCAAGGCACACCATTGATACCAGAAACATCATCAGTTTCAATTCTGGTCAACATATGATGAATACCATGACCAAATTCATGGAATAACGTCGTAACTTCATCATGAGTAAAGAGTGCCGGTTTATCGCCGATTGGACGATTAAAATTACATACCAAATAGGCGACCGGTTTTTGTAATGAACCATCGGCTTTACGTTTACGGCTAATGCAATCATCCATCCACGCTCCACCGCGTTTATGTTCACGAGCGTAGAGATCGAGATAGAAACTACCTCTAACCTCATTGTCTTCATCAATTAAATCAAAGAAACGCACTTCTGGATGGTAAGTATCAACATCAAAACGCTCTACTGCCTTGATATTAAAAATACGCGAAACAACTTCAAATAACCCTGATAATACTCGATCTTCTGGGAAATATGGTCTTAACTCTTCATCATTAATAGCAAATAACGCTTGTTTTTGTTTTTCACTATAAAACGGAATATCCCAAGGTTCTAGAGCATCAACAGCAAAATGCTCACGACAAAATTGTTGTAATTCAGCAAACTCTTTCTCACCTTGCTCCTTAGAACAATGTGCTAAATTTTGTAAAAAATCTAACACTTGACGTGGACTTTCCGCCATTTTTGTGGCTAAAGATAAATCGGCATAAGTCGCAAAACCCAATAATTTGGCTAATTCATAACGCAAGCTCAAAATTTCTTGCATAATTGGCGTGTTATCCCATTTACCAGCATTTGGACCTTGATCAGAAGCTCGAGTCGTAAAAGCACGATACATCTCTTCACGTAACGCACGATTTTCACAATAAGTCATCACAGGTAAATAGCTTGGAAATTCTAATGTGAAACGATAACCTGCAACCCCTTTGCTTTCAGCAGAAGCTTTTGTTGCTTGTAACGCACTTTCTGGCAAACCAGCGATCTCATTCACATCGGTAATCACTTTCTCCCAGCCCATAGTGGCATCTAAAACATTATTACTAAATTGTGAACTTAACTCTGATAAACGCGCCACAATCTCTGCATAACGCTGTTGTTGTTCTGCAGGCAAAGAAATCCCAGATAATTCAAAATCACGCAAGTTATTTTCAATCGCTTTTTTCTGATCTTTAGACAATTTTGCAAATTCTGGACTATTTTTTAATTGTAAATAAGCCTGATACAATCCTTGATGCTGACCAACCCAAGTGCTGTATTCTGATAATAATGGCAAACAAGCTTGGTAAACTTCTCTCAATTCCGCACTATTCTTCACCGCATTTAAATGCGCAACCGGCGACCAAGCCTTGCTCAATTTATCGTTTACTTCCGCCAATGGCAGATAAAAATTTTGCCACGTGAATTCTGTTTGTTTTAAAACTTGTTCAACAGTATCTCGACATTGTTGGATTAATTGACTAATAGCGGGTTGGATATGTTCTAATTTGATCTTTGAAAATTCAGGTAATCCTTGTGGATTAAGTAATGGATTTGACATGATATGATCCTTTATAAAAAAACACGCCCCTAGTTATTGGGGATAACAATAAGATTTCAAGAGAAACATTACCTTTGATCTTACATTATTTACGCATAATTTGTTGTAGCGTTCTATATCATACTCAATAAAAATGAAATTTCCTTTTCAAATCGTAAAGTTATCCCTTAGAATATTGTCTATATTTCACTCACTACTTACTCACAGAATATGAACAAATCAATCAAAGTTGAACAATTAGAAAATCAAATTCGGGAACGTTACGACAGTTTAAGTAAACGGCTAAAACAAGTTGCTAAATATATCTTAGATAACCCAAATAGCGTGGTTTTTGATACGGTTGCAGTTATCGCAGAACGAGCGGAAGTCCCACCATCAACATTAATTCGTTTTGCCAATGTGTTTGATTTCAGCGGTTTTAATGAAATGAAACAGGTATTCAAAGAAAGTTTGATGGAATCTACTGCAGACTATAAAGAGCGTGCTGAACTCTTTCATAAAATGGATGCGGATCATACTCAACAACATAGTCCTGAAAATATTTTAGCAGTTTTCTCCCACGCCAATGCAACCGCCCTCACGCAATTAGCAACCAATATTGATACAGCACAACTGAATAAAGCAGTTAAATTATTAGATGCAGCAAATAATATTTTTATTATTGGTTTAAAACGTTCTTACAGCATTGCATGTTATTTAAATTATGCTTTACATCACTTAAATCGTCGTTCTTATATCATTGATGGTTTAGGCGGAATGTTTGAAGAGCAATTAAATCTGATTAAACCAGGTGATGTCGTGGTGGCGATTAGTTTTGCTCCATACGCAAAAGAAACGCTCAATATTCTAGATTCTGTTGCTAAAGAAGGTGTGAAACAAATTGCAATTACAGATAGCCAGCTTAGCCCATTAGTCAGTTTTAGTGATATCTCATTTGTGATTAAAGAGGCTCACATTAACGGCTTTCGTTCACAATGTTCAACAATGAACTTAGTGCAAAGCCTAGCGATTTCATTAGCTTTCCAACAGGAAGAAGAGGCTTAAAAATTGAATTATTTGCAAAAAATAACCTAACCCAAAAAAGGTTAGGTTATTTCATTTACGCTTCCACTTAAAATTAACGACTAACCACGATATTTCTTCCAAAGATGAATTAAGCGACGATATTTTTCTGAAACTGCTTTCACTAATGCTTGATCATCTAACTCATTCGCTAGCCATTGTGCAGAAGGCTCACCAAAAATGGTTCTACCCACCGCAAACCCTTTCACCATTGGAGCTAATGCTGCTTCTTTAAAAGTTGCATCAAATACACTTTCTGGTGCATCTAAACCAAGAATTAAAATACCGCGACAATATTTATCGTTAGCATTAATAACTGCGGTTAATTGCTGCCAAGTAATTGACGTCATTCCCGGAAGTTTCCACCAATCTGGTTTAATACCTAATTGATAAATATGGCGCACAATATCTACATAATAGGCTTCATTTTGCTCCATATCTTTTGGCAAAATGATTTCGAGTAATAACTCATGCCCTGTACGGCAACACGCTTGATAAACTTCTAATAATTTATGATCTTGGCGTTGTTTAATACTGTCATTATCATTTGGATGATAGAAAGTTAAACATTTCACGACGTGCTCTTTCGGCCAAGAAATTAATTGGCTACCTAAATCACCATGTTCTAATTCCAATGGACGAGAACCCGGTTTTTCAATCGGACGTCCAATCCACCATTTCTTACCAGTAATCGCATTTAACGCATCTTGTCCATAAGTCGTATCCGCTAAAATGCCTGCGTGTCCTTGATAGATTCCCTCTTCTTGCGCAGTCTGTTCTGCCGCTCGCAATAATAATTGTTTAAGCTGTGGAATACGTTTCACATCTGCGCCGCACTTCGCTGCCATCTCTTCTAATTGCATACGGTGATCAAAGGCAAAAATACAAAGATTTTCCCACTGCTGTTTACGGGTAGTCACACGATGTAAATGATTCAACGTACTATCTAAATCTGGACGAGGTACCGATTCTGCTCGTGATAGATAATCATCTAATTCCGCTTTTGTTGGCATTGCCGGCGCACAACCATGACGAGAAACCACTAACGCTCCACACGCATTAGCATAACGACAGGCTTGTTCCCATCCTTCACCATTGACATAACCACGCAATAAACCTGACATAAAGGCATCACCAGCGCCTAATACATTCAAGACTGCAACGCGTACACCATAAACATTTAAACCGCCATCAAGATCATCAGGGATTTCACTTTCAAAGACAGAACAACCCAATGCACCACGTTTACATACTAAAGTTGCTTTCGTAAATGTACGCACATTCTTTAATGCAGTTAGCGTATCTGTTGAACCACCAGCGATATGAAATTCTTCTTCTGTTCCCACTAATACATCAAAATGGTGTAAAACTTCTTGTAATGATTTAGTTACTGCTGCTGAGTCAATATAACGAGTTTCACCATCACCTAAAGAAGTTAATCCCCAAAGTACAGGACGATAGTCAATATCTAATAAACGTTTAGTACCATTACGTCCTGCATACTCTAATGCAGTCAATACAGCGTGGCGAGTTTTCGGATGTGATAAATGTGTACCAGTAATCGCCAGCGCTTTCGCAGAAGCAATATACTCTTCACTAAAGTCATCTGCCGTAATTGCCATATCTGCACAATTATCACGATAGAAGATCAATGGAAATGTTTCTGTATCTTTAATACCTAAGATAACTAACGCAGTTAAACGCTCTTTATCTGTAATTAAATGGCTAGTATCCACTCCCACACTTTGCAATTCTTCACGTAAAAAGCGCCCCATATGTTCATCACCAACACGAGCTAACATTGAAGATTTCAAACCTTGAATTGCAGTACCATAAGCAACGTTACCAGATGAACCGCCTAAATATTTGGAAAAACTACTCACATCTTCTAAACGAGAACCAATTTGTTGTGAATATAAATCCACTGCAACCCGTCCTAAACAAATGACATCTAGCGTTTTAGACATTTCCTGCCTCCTAAAATCAGTATTGCTTTGCATTTAAAGAAAATAAAAAATCTAATGAATTTAATTTTAGAATAAAAATTTCAATTTTCCACATCTTATCATCTTTTTTGCGAGAAAGATCGCAAAATTTTTTTCACTTACTATCAAAACTATATTTTTTCTGACTAATACATATAAAGTATGCGGCTATTTCTTCCTCAATCATCAACAAATTTTTTTAAAATAGTTGATCCACCTCTCAAAAATGAAATTTATATTTCATATTTCGTTTTATTGAAAAATTTTTTGAGTAGAATAACCACAAATCAATCTTAATTGATACGATTCATTAAGGAGAGGTAAATGAAAACTCAACGTCTTACAGTTGCTCAAGCGCTGGTCAAATTTTTAGATAATCAATATGTCGAAGTTGATGGCAAAGTGACTAAGTTCGTCAAAGGTATTTTTGGTATTTTCGGACATGGTAACGTACTCGGTTTAGGTCAAGCATTAGAACAAGATAGTGGTGAGTTAATTGTTCACCAAGGTCGTAATGAACAAGGAATGGCGCATATCGCTACAGGTTTTGCCAAACAAAAATTAAGAAAACAAATTTATGCTTGTACTTCTTCTGTTGGTCCAGGTGCAGCAAATATGATCACTGCTGCAGCAACTGCAACAGCAAACCGTATTCCTTTATTACTCTTACCGGGTGATGTGTTTGCTACTCGCCAACCCGATCCAGTGTTGCAACAGATTGAGCAACCTTATGATTTAAGTATCAGTACCAATGATGCTTTCCGCGCCGTCAGTAAATATTGGGATCGTGTTACTCGCCCAGAACAATTAATGAGTGCTTGTATCAATGCAATGCGTGTGCTTACCGATCCAGCTGAAACTGGGGCAGTCACTATCGCATTACCACAAGATGTGCAAGCCGAAGCCTATGATTATCCTGAATATTTCTTTGCAAAACGTATTCATCGTATTGAAAGAACACCAGCAACTGCAGCAATGTTGGCACAAGCCGTTGAATTGATTAAGAGTAAGAAAAAACCATTGATCGTTTGCGGTGGTGGTGTGCGTTATTCAGAAGCAGCTCAAGAGCTTAAAGCTTTTGCTGAAACCTATCAAATTCCATTTGCAGAAACTCAAGCAGGAAAAAGTGCTATCGTGGCAGATCATCCATTAAATGTCGGCGGTGTTGGTGAAACTGGTTGTTTAGCTGCAAATTTATTAGCAAAAGAAGCTGATTTAGTGATTGGTATTGGTACTCGTTATACCGACTTCACCACTTCATCTAAATGGATTTTCCAAAATGAAGAAGTGCAATTCCTTAATATTAATGTTGCTCGTTTTGATGCTTATAAACTTGATGGAGTACAAGTAACCGCAGATGCCAAAGCAACTTTACAGCAATTACAACCATTACTTGCGGGCTATCAAGCACAATGGGATGAACAAATTGCAACTGCTAAACAACAAATGGCAGCAGAATTAGATCGTGTTGCTCACGTGACTTATGGCGAAAACTTTGTGCCTGAAGTGAATGACGCTTTACCAAATCGCGACAAGATTTTTGCCGAGTTTATTAAATTAACTGGATCCTGCTTAACACAAAGTCGTGTCTTAGGCATTTTAAATCAACAACTGACCGAAAATGACATTATTGTGGCAGCGGCAGGTAGCTTACCGGGTGATTTGCAACGGGTATGGCAGGCAAAAGGCGAAAATACCTATCATCTTGAATATGGCTACTCTTGTATGGGTTATGAAGTAGCGGCTTCTTTAGGCGCCAAACTCGCCGAACCAAATAAAGAAGTTTATACCTTATTAGGCGATGGTTCTTATCTAATGCTCCATACTGAGCTAGTTACCGCGGTTCAAGAGCATAAAAAAATCAATGTAGTGTTATTCGATAATATGACTAATGGTTGTATCAACAATTTACAAGTTGGTCATGGTATGGATAGCTTCTGTACCGAATTCCGCTTTAGAAACCCGAATACTAATAAATTAGATGCTGGCTTTATTCCAATCGACTTTGCAATGAATGCAGCAAGCTATGGTTGCAAAACCTATACCGTTCGCAACGAAGAAGAACTACTTGCTGCATTAGCAGATGCAAGAAAACAAACAGTTCCAACTTTAATTGATGTCAAAGTATTGCCGAAAACAATGGTTCATGGTTATGGCAGTTGGTGGCACGTTGGCGTTGCCGAAGTTTCCACTAAAGAACGTGTACGCCAAGCTTATGCCAATGCGCAATTACGCATCAATGAAGCTAGACGTTATTAATAATTAACTTATCTTCCAGTAGGAGAAATTTATGAAAGCAGAAAATGTAAAACTTGGTATCGCACCAATTGGCTGGACTAACGATGACTTACCTGAACTAGGCAGCGAAAATACCTTTGAGCAATGTGTAAGTGAAATGGCGCTTGCGGGTTATCAGGGCTGTGAAGTGGGTAACAAATATCCTCGCGATATCGCCGTATTGAAACATAAGTTAGATGTACGTGGTATTCAAATCTGTAATGCGTGGTTTAGTACATTTTTTGTCGATGGTAAAAAAGAAGAAACTATTAAAGGTTTTATTGAGCATCGTGATTTTCTCCACGCAATGGGAGCAAAAGTGATCGGTTGTTCAGAGCAAAGCCGTAGTATTCAAGGACAAAAGAAAGCGATTTTCAAAGAAAAAACAGTATTTACTGACGCAGAATGGCAACTATTAGCAGAAGGCTATAATGAATTAGCGAAACTCGCTGCTGAAAAAGGAATGAAAGTTTGTTTACACCACCATATGGGTACAGGTATTCAAACACCTGCAGAAGTTGATAAATATATGGAAATCACTAACGATGATGTTTATCTCCTCTTCGATTCAGGTCACCTTTACTATTCAGAAGGCAGTCAAAAAGCGATGTTAGATGTATTAGAAAAATATATCGATCGCATCGTTCACGTTCACTTAAAAGATGTGCGTGATGAAGTAGTTGCTGAAGTGAAAGCAAAAGATCTTAGCTTCTTAGAAGGCGTGAAAAAAGGGACTTTCACTGTTCCGGGCGACGGCGTTATTGATTTCAAACCAATTTTTGAGATCTTAGAAAAACACAATTACAAAGGTTGGATGGTCGTAGAAGCAGAACAAGATCCTGCGTTAGCGAATCCATTTGAATACGCATTAAAAGGTCGTAAATATATCAAAGAAGTTGCAGGTATTTAAGGAGTCTATGATGATTAAAGTAGGTATTATCGGTGCTGGTCGTATTGGTCGTGTCCATTCAGAAAGTATCAGCAAATATGTAAAAGGCGCTGAAATTAAAGCGATTTCTGATATTAAAGTAACAGAAGAGTTGCAATCTTGGGCAGCAAGTATGGGGATCCCAAATGTTTACGATGATTATCGTAAAATCTTACAAGATCCAGAAATTGATGCAGTATTAGTTTGTTCATCAACCAATACTCACGCACCAATCTCAATTGAAGCAGCACAAGCAGGAAAACATATTTTCTGTGAGAAACCAATCGATCCAAACAAAGATAAAATTCGTGAAGTGCTTGATGTCGTTGCAAAAGCTGGCGTGAAATTCCAAGTAGGTTTTAACCGCCGCTTTGACCACAACTTTAAAGCAATCAAAGATCGTGTTGTGGCAGGTGATATTGGCGAGCCACATCTTATTCGTGTAACTTCTCGTGACCCAGATGCGCCACCAATCGAATATGTCAAAGTGTCTGGCGGTCTATTCTTTGATATGACCATTCACGATTTCGATATGATTCGCTACTTATCTGGCAGCGAAGTAGTGGAAGTGTATGCAGCAGGTGGTGTGTTAGTTAATCCGGAAATTGGTAAAGCTGGCGATATTGACACTGCCGTAATCACGTTAAAATTAGCCAATGGTGCAATTGGTGTGATTGATAATAGCCGTAAAGCAGTTTACGGTTATGACCAACGTGCCGAAGTATTTGGTTCTAAAGGTGCGGTACAAACTCGCAATGATACAGACTCTACTGCAGTTTACTCTTGCGAAGCTGGCGTGATTGCTGAAAAACCAAAATATTTCTTCCTTGAACGCTATATGCAATCTTTTGCTGATGAAATTAAATGCTTTGTGGATTCTATTGTTAATGACAAACCAACATTAGTGAATGGCAATGACGGCTTACAACCAGTATTAATCGCATTAGCAGCGAAAAAATCATTGGACGAAGGCCGCCCAGTGAAAATTAGTGAAGTAGCTTAATTAGTCATTATTATTAGACTTACCCCGATATGGCGAACCTATATCGGGGTTTATTTTATGTTTAAGCAACCTCGCGATTAACCAAATTTTTCTTTGGTTTTTCTGGTTGTAACGCAGCAATGAGATTTTCAACGGCTAATTCCGCCATTTTATATCTGGTTTCAAAAGTAGCTGAACCAATATGTGGCGCTAACACAACATTGGATAATTGCAATAATTCAGAGTCCATTGGCAACGGTTCTTGCACAAAGACATCCAAACCTGCTGCTCGAATTTGCTTTGTTTTTAATGCATTGATCAACGCCTGCTCATCAATAATTTTACCGCGTCCGCCATTAATTAAGATCGCGCTCGGTTTCATCAAACTTAATTTTTCTTGATTAATCAAATGTTCAGTTTCTTTTGTTAATGGCAAGGTAATACAAACAAAGTCCACCTCTTTTAATAATTGATCTAACTCGCACCATACAGCTTGATATTGTTGATCTACTTCTGGTTTACGATGACGGCTGTAATAAAATACCTGCATATCAAAGCCTAGATAAGCCCGCTTCGCTACTGCTTGTCCAATATTTCCCATTCCGATAATGCCGATTTTCTTATGATGAATATCAACGCCAAATAAAGATTGATCAACACTTCTTTTCCAATGTCCTTGATGAATAAAATCAGATACTTCTACAATTCTTCTTGCGGTTGCCATCAACAACGTAAAAATCAAATCAGCGGTAGTATCAGTCAATACATCTGGCGTGTGCATCAAACGAATCCCTTTCGCCGTTAACTCTGCTACATCAAAGTTATCATAGCCAACAGAAATGGTAGAAATCGCTTTTAAATTAACTGCTTTCGCTAAACGATCGCCTTTAATATCAATTCCTGTACCAATTACACCTACCGCAGTGGGTAATGCTGCTAAAAATTGTTGCTCATTATTCTGATCAATTTTATTGAAAAAAATGACTTCAAATTCCTGTTCTAAACGAGCGCGAAGTTCGTGAGCAATAGGCGCATATAGAATTACTGTTTTTTTCATACTAGTTCCTCTTTGTGTTTTAGCATATTGTGTCATCCTATCACTTAATAAATATTTGAAATAGACAAAAAATAACCTAGCACATCGGCTAGGTTATTTCTCATTATGTTGTCATTTAAATGGCAAACAGCAATATCGCTAACAACTGCGGTGAAATAATCCGTAAGAACATTACCAGCGGATACACAGTAGCATAAGAGAGCGCCGCTGCACCGCTTTCTTCTTTCATTGCATTAGCAAAAGCTAACGCTGGGGGATCGGTCATTGAACCGGCGAGTAAACCACAAATAGTAAGATAGTTTAACTTGCCATAAATTCTCGCGATGATTCCTGTTATAAAGAGTGGAATAAAGGTAATAAAGACACCATAAAGCACCCATTCACCACCATCACCATCAATCAATGACTCTAAGAAATTACCGCCTGATTTTAAACCAACCACAGAAAGGAATAAGACAATCCCAATTTCCCGTAATGCTAAGTTAGCACTTGGCGGCATAAACCAATAAAGTTTACCGATACTACCGATTCTTGCCAAAATTAACGCTACCACTAATGGCCCACCTGCTAACCCGAGTTTTAATGCTACTGGGAAACCAGGAATTTGTACTGGAATAGAACCGAGTAATACCCCTAAACCAATCCCAATAAAAACTGGCAACATTTGTACTTGTTGTAATTTTTGTTGTGCATTACCAATAATCGCAGTAACGGCTTCAATCGCATCTAAACGTCCAACAAGGTTTAACACGTCCCCGAACTGTAAACTGGTGCTTTGACTTGGTACAAGTTCTACCCCAGCACGATTTAAACGAGAAATTACTACTTCATATTTTTGATGAATATTTAAATCACGAATTTTCTTACCAAGCACCTGTTCATTAGTAACTACCACACGCACAGTACGTAAATCTGTACCACGAGTTGTTAATAATTCACTACCAGCCAATTCACCAACAACTAATTGCACACGATGCAACGCTGCTGGCTCACCGACTAAATGTAAGTAATCATTTAACTGAACAATGGTTTCATCTTTTGGCACTAACAAAGTATCGCCGCGTTTTAAGCGAGAACAAATCACTTCTTTTACTTCTAATCCTGGGATTTCACCAATGCGTAAGCCTTCAAGATTTGGGTTGGTCACTTTAACATTGATCGCACTTAAGGTTTCCTTGTCGTGATTCATTTCACGTTCAAACGCTGCGGCTTCTTGATCAATCTTGATTTTGAAGAATAAGCGCACTAACCACATAGTGAGCAAAATACCACAAATACCAAATGGATAAGCCATTGCATAAGCAGTACCCATCGTTTCAGTAATATTGGTAAAACCTAATTCAGCAAGAATTTGTTGCCCTGCCCCTAATGATGGCGTATTAGTTACCGCACCTGAGAAAATACCGAGTATTACAGGCAATTCCAAACCAAATAGTTTGTACATAACGACCACTAACACCGCACCTAAAAAAACGATCATCATGGCGAATAAATTGAGTTTTAAGCCAGATGATCGTAGTGAAGAGAAGAAGCCCGGTCCAACTTGAATCCCTATGGTATAAACAAAGAGAATGAGACCAAATTCTTGCACAAAGTGCATAGTGTGCGCATCTAAAGTGATACCATATTGTGTAGTGAAATGGGAAACTAATATTCCGCCAAACAATACACCGCCGATACCAAGACCGACGCCCCTAATTTTCCAGTGTCCTATCCATAATCCAAGTACAGCAACTAATGATAGGAGACTGATAGTGATAGCAATATCACTCATACAACTACTCCTTAATAGTTAAAAAATAAAACTGCGCAAAATTATAGTGCTTTCTTTTTGGAAAAAAACTGAGAAAAGGCAATTTTTGCTAAATTTTTTCGAAATTTTTTGCTTAAATTGTTGTCTGTAGGCAAAATAATAAGCAACGTTGTATCAATTACTTAGCAATTTTAGGTTTTAACAGAATGGATTTAGTTTCAGAAGCAGTCACTTCTCTTGTTTGGATACTCAAAAGTCTAATTATCAGCAGCATTTGTTTTTGTTTAGCACTCACCTTATTGATTAAATTTACCCGTTGGGGGCATCAATTTTGGCAACTAACCAAAACTTATTTTTTTGGTAAACATGGCGTGGTGCCGTTAATTACTTTCACCATTATTGTCTTTTTAACGCTCTTATCTGTGCGACTCGATGTAATCTTTTCGCAGTGGTACAACAATATGTATAAATCCTTACAGGATCTAAATGAAGAAGCGTTTTGGCAACAAATGATCTTCTTCTGTATCATCGCCGGGATCAATTTAATCAATGTACTAGTGATTTATTTTGTAAAAAGTAAATTTAATATTCACTGGCGGGAATGGCTTAACAGCAATTTTCTCGATCGCTGGCTCAGCAATCAAAGTTTTTATAAAACGCAATATACTTACAACCAATTAGATAACCCTGATCAACGTATTCAACAAGATATTACTGCTTATGTCGAAAACTCAATGAATTTCTCTACCGGCGTCATTAGTGCGACTGTATCCATTGTCGCCTTTACCGGTATCTTATGGAATTTATCTGGACCAATGACCATCGCTGGTTTTGAAATTCCACATATGATGGTGTTTTTAGTATTTATCTACGTTTTGATTACCAGTGTGTTCGCATTTAGATTAGGGCGCCCATTAATCAAACTTAATTTTGCTAATGAAAAACTTAATGCGGATTATCGTTACTCATTAATTCGTATCAAAGAGTATGCGGAAAGTATTGCCTTTTATGCCGGTGAAAAAATCGAACGAATTCTATTAAATGATCAATTCAGAAAGATTATTGATAACGTGTGGAAGCTCGTTTACCGTACATTGAAATTATCAGGCTTTAACTTAGTCGTCAGCCAGGTTTCGGTCGTCTTTCCATTTATTATCCAAGCACACCGTTTCTTCTCTAAACAAATTACCTTAGGTGATATGGTACAAACTGCGCAAGCATTTGGACAAGTTCACTCTTCACTCTCTTTCTTCCGTAATAGTTATGACGCTTTTACCGAATATCGTGCAACTTTAGAACGGTTAAGCGGTTTTACTGCGGCAATTCAAACTTGCCAGCAAAGCAATGTAGCACAAATTGCCCTCAATACAGACGACGTTGTTTTTGATCAATTATCCGTTTATAACGCCGAAGGGAAAACACTATTAAAACAACTCAATTTAACCTTAAAAACAGGGCAACGTTTATTAATCCAAGGACCTTCCGGTGTAGGTAAAACCACATTATTGCGAACAATCGCGGGTTTATGGTTATATTCAGAAGGGAAAATTCAACGCCCAGATGAAGCATTGTTCTTATCTCAGAAAAGTTATCTACCGCAAGGGACTTTACGTTCAACCCTATATTACCCAAATACTATTCCTGACAATGATCAAGCACGCGCAGCGGAAATCTTAAAATCGGTACAATTGGCACATTTAATCGATAAATTAGATGAAGAACGCGATTGGACTAAAATTCTATCCTTAGGTGAACAACAACGTGTTGCTATCGCACGTTTATTGCTGGCGCAACCAAAAGTTGCTTTCCTAGATGAAGCGACTTCTAGTATGGATGAGGGGTTAGAATTCGCAATGTATCAATTGCTAATAGAACGTTTGCCTAATACGATTTTAATCAGCGTTGGTCACCGTTCAACCTTACATCAACATCATTCCGATCTACTTACCTTATTAGGCAATGGCGAATGGCAAGCTAAAACAATCCATTAATCACAACAAATAACCTTATATGTTTCCTATATAAGGTTATTGCAGACTGCTGACAAACCTATACCTCTAAAGGTTTGTCAGCAGTCTGTATTTATTACTATTTCACTACTTGGAATGTTCGGTTGAAATAGACTAAACCTTGTCCCTCATGCACATCGATCTGATCTAATGTCACTAGAAATAATGAATGTGTTCCGACTTCATGCACTGTAGTAATTTTGCCATGTAAATTAGACAAAGAACCTACTAAAGCGGGTGCATGTCCCGGTTCGCACTTCTCTTTCCAGATATCCATTTTAAAACGATCTTCCATCGAGCTATCACGCATGCCAGCAAAATGACAAGCCAGCTCTTCTTGTTCTGCGGAAAGAACATTAATACAAACTTGTTTATTTTGTTGGAATACAGGATTCATTTGGCTATTACGATTTACACAAACCAACACCGTAGGAGGGGTATCCGTAATCGAGCAAACCGCTGTTGCAGTAATACCACAAGTTCCCGCTTCACCATGCGTTGTAATAATATTTACCGCAGCAGCCATCTTTGACATTGCATTACGGAAATTTTGTTGTTCTGGGGTCAAGGTTTTCGACATAAAACACTCCTAGCGTTCAGGATAAAAGAAGGTACGTGATCTCTGCTCACGTACCTTAATACATCATTATTTACAGAATTTATTAAGGTCACCGAGCATATTAATATCATCCGGGTTAGTCAAGTGCGGTACTTTCCAACCGTTTTCATCGTAATCAGCCAAACATTGATCAGCAAGATCAAAGCATTTTTGCAGAATACCATTAGCAGTTGATTGTCCAAGCACTTGTAAGCGTACTTCTTCTTGGCTACCCGCATAGTTAATTTCATAAAGCTCGTGACGTCCACCAAACTCTGTACCAATAGCGTCCCAAAGTAATTTTAAGATCTTAATACGTTCGCGATATTCAATATTGTTAGAACCACGCACATATTTTTCGAGATACTTATCAATATCTGGGTTTTCAAAATCTAATTTGTGTGACGGTAGATAAATTAAACCACTGGTTACGGTTTGTTCAGCAATCTTCTTCACTGCTAAATAAGCCATTGGCGCCATTACACGATAAGTTTGAATCGCCGGTAAGCTTGGCATACGGCAACCACTTTCCCAAGAGAATGAGTTACCATACATTGCATCTGTTAATGACCAGAATAAATTACGCCACGCAAGAATTTCACCCATTTGTGCCGCTACGCCGCGGAACTCAATTACCCCAGTACATTGCAACGCTTTATGAATAATTCCTGATAAGAAGTCCAATTTAACTGCCAAACGTGTACAAGCCTGCATTGGGAATAGTGTTGCGAAACCTGCATATTGTGCCCATTTACGACAACGATCAAAATCTTTATAAATCAAGATATTTTCTTTTGGAATAAATACTTTATCTAACACCAAAATCGCATCGTTTTCATCAAAACGGCTAGAAAGTGGGAAATCATACGGTGAACCTGTTGCACCAGCTGCTAATTCATAAGAGTGACGACAAATTAATTTCACCCCTTTTGCATCCATTGGTGCAATAAACATCATCGCAAATTTTTCATCTGAACCAATAATTTGTGCTGAACCAAAACCGATAAAGTTATAGTGAGTTAATGCAGAGTTAGTTGCCACCACTTTAGCACCGCTCACAATAATACCGTCTTCTAGTTCTTCTTCGACTTTCACATAGACATCTTTTACTTCATCAATTGGTTTATTACGATCAATCGGTGGGTTAACAATAGCGTGGTTAAAATAGAGGCAAGATTCTTGAATACGTTTATACCATTCGCGTGCATTATCTGCATAAGGGCCATAGAAATCTGCATTTGCGCCTAATGATGTACCAAATGCCGCTTTATAATCTGGTGTTCTACCCATCCAACCATAACTGAGTCTAGACCAAGCAGCAATTGCATCACGTTGTTCGCGTAAATCTTCAGCAGTTCTTGCATAACGGAAGAATTTGTGTGTGTAACCGCCATTACCGGTATCCGTTTCCCAACATAATTCATCTTTACTTTTTGGATCATGTAAGGCGTCATAAAGTTTCGCAATTGAGGCTGCGGCATTTCTAAATGCTGGGTGGGTTGTTACATCTTTAACACGTTCACCATAGATATAAATTTCACGCCCATCACGCAGACTTTCTAAATATTCTTCACCAGTGAAAGGACGATTTTTTTCTTTACGGCAATCATCTGGTCTTTTATGTTCATAACGATTTTGGTTGGTCATGGCAGTCACTCCTTAATAAAGTTTTTGGAAGTTTTACCCCCTATTGGGTAAGTATTAACATTTATAGAGGAGAAAATGTGTTATTAAAATGTAATTTTTAAGTTAAAAAATGTACTTTTCTGTTATTCCACTGTTTTATAAATAAAATGTGAGTTAGATCTCATTTACTTAGGTTAATGACTTCTTTACTTACAAAATAGTGATAGAATTAAATCGTTCCCTGTTGTTCTGTTATTTAATGTTCAATAAATTTTTGAGGCTTCGTTTATGCGCATTTATGATAAGGAAAGTTTTATTACACTATTAGATGACTCCAAAAATGAAGCTATCAATATCGATATTAATCTCACTTACGGTGCACCTAAAGATGGGTCACAAATTCATTATGAATCGTTTGAGAAATTACGGATTTTCTATGGGCAATTTTCAAAATTGCATTTTCACGACCGTTATTTTCAATTGCATTATTTAACGAAAGGCGCAATTTACTTACAACTTGGCGAAAATATTTATTCATTAAAAGCACCTTGTTTTATTTTAACCTCTCCATCAGTACCTCATAGTTTCTATACAGAACTTGATACCGTCGGTCACGTATTAACGATTCCCCAACAGTTCATTTGGGATTTACTTCGTTCTATCCAGCAAAACAATAACTATTTCCAGCAACTTTGCATGGAATTAGATAAAAACAGTCCTGACACTAAAGAGATGGAAACGATTTTGGATAAAATCGTTGAGGAGTATCAAGAAAGTCGCGCAGAAAAGCACACGATGTTGCGACTCTATACCAAAATTCTATTTATCAATATTGCACGTCTAAAAGAGAAAAATGTACAGGTTGCCGAGAAATTACCGGTAAAAGGCGGCGATATTGATATGTTCAATCAATTTAACCAACTGATTGAACAACACTTTAAAAAGAATTGGGTCATTTCTGAATATCTAACACATCTTTGTATTAGTGAAAGTCGTTTGAATGTATTGTGCAAAAAGTTTTCCGGACTTTCGCCAAAACAAATCATTATTGAGCGGCAATTACAAGAAGCGAGATTTAAATTGTTATTTACCCAAGATTCGATCAGCAAAATTGCTTACGATTTAGGGTTTAGCGACCCCGCTTACTTTTCTCGTTACTTTCAAGCTCGCGTTGGTGTATCACCAAAAAGATTTCGCGATCGAGATCACACATCATAAAAACTCTTCCTGTAGAACAGGAAAAGTACATTTTTTTACCAGAAAAGTACATTTCAAGTTTGTAAAAAATCTATTATAAATTTTAACAATCTTAATATTTTTTTAACCATAAAGTATTAAGATGAGTTTTGACCTTTATGTCTGTTTTCTAAATTGTCTTAACGATTTTAATAATAACTACTCTGCTTGCTTCTATGGTTTTAGGCAAGTGTTCATGCAACACCTCATATTCGTGATGGAGATGACCTACCATGAAAAAAATGACATTATTAGTCCCTATTTTAGCTCTTTCAGCTGCAACGCACGCTTTAGCTGCAGATAAAGTTACATTAAAAATTGGACACTTTTTACCGCCGCTATCAACCATTCACCAACATATTCTTACTCCATGGTGTAATGATCTAAATAAAGAATCTAATGGTCGCATTGAATGTCAGCTTTATCCATTAAACCAACTTGGCGGTACTCCAGCACAACTCGTTGACCAAGTTCGTTATGGAGTAGCGGATATTGTTTGGACAGCTCCTGGCTATTCTGCTGGACGTTTCAAAACTATTGAAGCGCTAGAAACACCATTCTTGCTTCCTAATTCTCGTGTAGGTAACCAAGTTGCATGGAAATTCTTTGAAAAATATTCCAAAGATGGTGAATTTAAAGATTTCAAAGTGATCAGCGTACAAACTGACGGTGGGGTAACTTTCCACGCCAATAAACCGTTGGACAATGTGAGTGATCTAAAAGGAATGAAACTCAGAACACCTACTCGTTTAGCTTCTCAAATGATGAAAGCACTTGGTGGTGAAGCGATCTCTATTCCACCATCACAAGTTGCAGAAAGTATTTCTAAAGGGGTTGTGGATGGTGCTATGGGTGCATGGGAAGTGGTTCCACCATCTAAATTAGATGAGGTAACCAAATACCACGTATTACCAGAAAGCGGCCAACCTTATCCAACAGTTACTGTATTAATGTTGTTAATGAACAAAAACAAATACAACAGTATGCCAGCTGATCTAAAAGCAATTTTCGACAAATATAGCGGCCCAGCAATGGTTGAACGTATTACTAAAGCGTGGGAACAAGCTGAAAAAGACGCTATTGATAAAACTTTATCTGGTAAAGGCGTTATTGCTAAATATGACGCTGCGAAGATCCAACAAATGCAAGAAATGACAAAATCTGTCACTGCACAATGGATCAATGACGCAAAAGCAAGCAAAGTTGATGGACAAAAATTGATCGATGACATTAAACAAATGGTTAAAGAACAACAATAAAACCATCAATAACTTTTCCTAATTTTTCGCCCCACATTCACGCTGTGGGGCAGGAGGATACAATGAGTGAAACATTGTCTGTCAACCAAATCCCTATTCTAGTTGATACTCCTGTAGGTCGTGTTCTCTATCAAATTGCTAGAAAATTAGCTCTACTTGGTGGCTTTATCTTTTTAATCCTAATTGCGATTTCGCTCTATTCTTTAGTCGGAAGAAAATTAGGCTTCGGTGGTGTCGTTGGCGATATTGAGCTGGTTCAAGCTGGCAGTGCCGTCGCAGGTTCACTATTTTTACCATTTTGTACCATTATGTACGAACACCTAAAAGTGGATTTCTTTACGATGAAATTGCCAAAAGCTATCCAAAACAAAATGGATGCCTTAGCGGATCTTGCACTGTTTGCGGTGGCAATTTTATTAGTGTATCGAATGATATTTCAAAGTATGGCGTTATATGACTTCGCCGAAGTCACTGCATTAATGTCAATTCCTGTCTGGGTGCCTAATATGTTGATGATCCCTGGATTCATTTTAATGGCACTTTGCTCTCTCTATTACTGCGTCGTACACGCTACGAAAAAAGAGGTATAAATTATGATGAGCGGTGTAGAAATGGGAATTGTGGGATTCCTTATCTTATTAACTTTATTACTTATCCGTATTCATATTGGGATCGCAATGTTCTTAGCCGCCGTAGGTCTATATTTATACCTAGGGCAAGGCGATGCCAGTATGCTGATGTTTACCTTAAATGGTCTAGTTTATGCTCGCTTATCCAATTACGATTTAGCTGTTATTCCATTCTTTATTCTAATGGGACAATTCGCCCTAAATGGTGGGATGTCGAAAGCATTATTTAAAGCAGCCAGTAGCTTTATCGGTCATTGGCGAGGCGGTTTAGCCATGGCGGCGATTGGTAGTTGCGCAGCATTTGGCGCTATTTGCGGTTCTTCCCTTGCTACTGCTGCAACAATGGGACAAGTTGCGTTACCAGAACTGAAGAAAAGAAAATATTCTGGTGCATTATCCACTGCTACTTTAGCGGCTGGCGGTACTTTAGGTATTTTAATTCCGCCTTCTGTACCATTAATTATCTATGCCGTATTAACGCAAGAATCTATTGGTAAATTGTTCGTTGCTGCCATTATTCCTGGATTATTGGCAATGCTAGGCTATGTATTAGTCGTCAAAATCTTAGTATCAATTAATCCGGACGCAGGTCCAACTGCACAAAAAATGCCATTTAAAGAAGCATTGAAAAGTCAATTCCAAGTTATTCCAATTTTTATTGTGTTCTTGATTGTCATCATCAGTATCTATGCTGGTTGGGCAAATCCAACTGAATCAGCATCAATTGGTGCGGCAGCCTGTGGAATCATTGCTTGGTTAAATGGCGGACTAAATTGGCGTGGTGTTCTCGACAGTATTTTAGGAACAGCAACAACAACAGCGATGATCTTCATGGTGTTGATTGGCGCCGATCTATTGAACTCTGGTTTAGCCATTACGCAAATGCCAAATCAATTAGCCGCTTGGGTGGTCGAACAACAGTTTCCTCCATTATTAGTGTTGCTAACCATTTTATTAATCTATCTATTCTTAGGTTGTGTAATGGATTCGCTCGCAATGATCCTACTCACTATTCCTATTTTCTATCCAATCATTATGGGATTAGATTTCTGGGGATTAGGTGCACAAGATAAATCGATTTGGTTTGGTATTTTAGCCTTAATGGTTGTGGAAATTGGCTTGGTAACGCCACCAGTAGGAATGAACCTATTTATTATCAATAAAATTGATGGTGAAACCTCGTTAGGGCAAACCTCAAAATGGATTATGGCATTCCTCTTATCAGACTTTATGCGTATTGCTTTAGTGACCGTAGTACCAGTTTTAGCGTACGGACTCGTACATGTATTTGAATAAGGGTATTTTTATGACTCAATCATCATTAGCTAAACAAGTCGTTACAACTTGTACCACCGCAGCACCTACTGTGTTCGCCATTGCATTAAATAGCCAAGCACAATTAGCTCGACTTGATGCGGTTTTTCAACAAGCACCTTATAAAGAACCGCCTAAAACACCAGTCATTTTTTTACAACCGCCAAGCACATTAAATCGTAACGGTGGCAATGTGGTTTTACCACAAGGGGAAAATGAATTACGTATTGAACCACATATTGGTGTTGTTTTTGCACAAGACACTTCTCGTATTACTGAAACAGAGGTTGAGCAATATATTCGAGGTTTTGTACCTGTCAATTTATTCTCCTTACCGAATGACAATTACTATCGTCCTGATATTACTGGGCGTTGCCGCGACGGTTTCTGTGCAATTGGGCAAGAAGTACCAAAACACGCAATCAACAATCCAGATCAAATTGCTATCCATATCAGTGTAGATGGACAACCGAAAAAACAGAGCGAGGGAAATAAGATGCTACGTAATATCAATCAATTAGTTTCATTTTTAAGTCAGTTTATGACCTTTAGATGCGGAGATATCTTATTAGTTGGTACAGATGATTGCCCAATTATTGTCACCAAAAATAACTGTGTAGAAACGACTTTTGAACAGTTAGGCAGTGTTAGCAATACCGTTATTGAGCAAGCGAGATAAGGAGCAGATTATGGCAAAATATGCACGCGTGTTATATCGCAATCAAGCTCAAATTGTGACAGTTTTAGATGATGACACCTTACTGTTAGCCAATCAGGAAAAAATCCCAGCTGCCGCCGTACAATGGTTACCACCATCAACAGGCACGATGTATGCGTTAGGATTAAACTATGCTGATCACGCTTCTGAACTTGAATTCAAAGCACCGACTACCCCATTAGTATTCATTAAAGCGCCTAATACTTATACAGGACACAAACAAGTTAGCTGGCGTCCGGATAATGTTGAATATATGCATTATGAATGTGAATTGGTTGCGGTGATTGGTAAAGCAGCTAAAGACATCAAACGTGAAAATGCAATGGATTATATTGCTGGCTATACCTTATGCAACGATTACGCTATTCGTGATTATCTAGAAAACTATTATCGTCCAAATCTTCGCGTCAAAAATCGTGATGCCACCACGCCAGTTGGTCCCTGGATTGTCGATAAAGAAGATATCCTCGATCCAATGAATCTCACCTTAAAAACATGGATCAATGGTGAGCTAAAACAACAAGGCAGCACTAAAGATATGATTTTTGATATTCCCTTCTTAGTAGAGTACCTCTCGCATAGAGTGACATTGCAACCCGGTGACATGATTGCGACAGGCACACCGAAAGGTTTAGCCGATGTCAAACCAGGAGATGTTGTTGATGTTGAAATTGAACAGGTTGGCAAGCTAACCAATTATCTCGTTAGTGAACGTGCATTTTTTAATAAATAAAATTTTCAGAGAGGAGAAACACTATGACTATGCTTAAACATTGGATCAACGGTAAAGAAGTCGCCAGCGAAGAAACATTCCAAAATATCAATCCGGCAACTGGTGAAGTAATTTGTGAAGTTGCTAGTGGTGGTGAAAAAGAGATCAATGCGGCTGTACAAGCTGCTAAAGATGCTTTTCCAAAATGGTCAAGAACACCAGCAAAAGAACGCGCTAAATTGATGCGTAATCTTGGCGATTTAATTGATAAACATGTGGCGAAATTAGCTGAATTAGAAACCTTAGATACCGGGTTACCAATTCACCAAACCAAAAATGTATTAATTCCACGTGCGTCCCATAACTTTAATTTCTTTGCCGAAGTCTGTACTCGTATGAATGGGCACTCCTATCCTGTCGATGACAAAATGCTCAACTATACGTTATATCAACCAGTTGGTGTTTGCGGATTAGTTTCTCCTTGGAACGTACCATTTATGACCGCCACTTGGAAAACTGCACCTTGCTTAGCGCTTGGTAATACCGCAGTAATGAAAATGTCTGAACTTTCTCCTTTAACTGCCAATGAGTTAGGACGTTTAGTGTTAGAAGCGGGTATTCCGGAAGGGGTATTTAACGTTGTTCAAGGTTATGGTGCAACAGCTGGTCACGCTTTAGTATGTCACAATGATGTAAGAGCAGTTTCCTTCACTGGTGGTACCGTTACTGGACGCAATATTATGCGTAGCGCTGGTTTGAAAAAATTATCAATGGAACTTGGCGGTAAATCACCAGTGTTAATCTTTGATGATGCAGATATCGGTCGAGCTTTAGATTCTTCTCTCTTTGCAATTTTCTCGCTCAATGGTGAACGCTGTACCGCTGGTTCGCGTATTTTTATCCAAGAAACTATCTATGATGATTTTGTAAAAGAATTTGCAGAAAGAGCAAAACGTATCATTGTCGGCGATCCGCAAGATTTCAATACCCAAGTAGGTTCAATGATTACTCGTCAGCACTATGACAAAGTAACTGGTTATATCCGTATTGGTATGGAAGAAGGCGCAACTTTAATGGCTGGTGGTTTAGAACGCCCTGAAGGTTTACCTGAACATCTCAGCAAAGGTAACTTCATTCGTCCAACAGTCTTTGCCAATGTGAATAACAAAATGCGGATTGCGCAAGAAGAGATCTTTGGACCGGTAGTTTGTTTAATTCCATTCAAAGATGAAGATGAAGCATTACGTTTAGCAAATGACGTTGAGTACGGCTTAGCCTCTTATGTTTGGACTAACGATTTAGGTAAAGCCCACCGTTTAGCTCATGGCATTGAAGCAGGTATGGTCTTTATCAATAGCCATAATATTCGTGATTTACGTCAACCATTTGGTGGTATCAAAGCATCCGGTGTCGGACGTGAAGGTGGTGAATATAGTTTTGAAGTCTTTACTGAAATCAAAAATGTTTGCTTACCACTAGAAAATCATACGATCCCTCGTTGGGGTGTGAAGTAATTAAAGGAGATACATTATGGGAAAATTAGCCTTAGCTGCCAAAATTACGCATGTACCGTCCATGTATCTCTCTGAATTACCAGGGAAAAATCATGGCTGTCGTGAAAGCGCTATTCAAGGGCACAAAGAAATTAGTCGTCGCTGTCGTGAACTAGGGGTCGATACCATTATTGTGTTCGATACACACTGGCTAGTAAACAGCGCTTACCATATCAATTGCTGCGATCACTTCCAAGGTGTTTATACCAGTAATGAATTACCACATTTTATTAAAGATATTACTTTTGATTATGACGGTAATCCTGAATTGGGGCGTTTAATTGCCGAGTTTGCTGTGAAAAAAGGTGTACGTGCACAAGCACACGAAATTCCAAGTCTAAAATTAGAATATGGCACGCTCGTACCAATGCGCTATATGAATGGTGACAAACATTTCAAAGTAGTATCTATTTCGGCATTTTGTACCTCTCATGATTTTGCCGATAGTCGCAAATTAGGCGAAGCAGTATTACAAGCGATTGAGGCTTATGATGGTACCGTAGCAGTATTAGCGAGCGGATCTTTATCTCACTACTTTATTCCTGATCATCGCGCCACAGAGGGAATGAATAGTTATACCCGCGAATTTGAACATCAAATCGATCTGCATGTTGTCGATATGTGGAAAAGAGGCAACTTCAAAGATTTCTGCGCTATGTTGCCAGAATATGCTGAATTTTGTCGTGGCGAAGGCAATATGCACGATACCGTAATGTTATTGGGTATGCTCGGTTGGGATAAATACGATAAAGGTGTTGAAGTCTTAACAGATCTATTCCCAAGTTCTGGTACTGGGCAAATCAACGCTATTTTCCCATTAAATTAAGGAGCTAATATGCCGCATTTTATTGTAGAAGCTACCGACAATCTGAAAGGTGATGTTGATTTTGCTGCGTTATTTCCAAAAGTGCATAAATACCTTGCCGGAACAGGGATTTTCCCGTTAGGCGGTATTCGCAGTCGCGTACATTGGGTAGATGTTTATCGTATGGCAGACGGTAAAGAAGATGATGCGTTTGTCCATATCACCTTAAAAATTGGTGCAGGCAGAGATCAAGCGGAACTGAAAAAAGTGGGAGAAACCCTTTTTGGCATTCTGACCGATTTTTTCCAACCGCTTTTTGAGAAACGTTATTTCGCCTTGTCATTTGAAATTAGTGAATTAAGTGAAACCTTAAATTTCAAGAAAAATAATGTTCATCATCGCTTTAAAAAATAACTAACTTTATTAGGAGAGTGTATGCCAAACCCTCGTACACCAGTCAAACCATTATCAGAAATTGCGTTAATTATCTTTTTGGGTAGTTTGGTTGGTTTTGGCCCGCTCTCCATTGATATGTATTTACCTACTTTCCCGAATATTGCGCAATCATTGCAAACTGATATTGCCAGTGTGCAATTTACGGTGAGTACATTTTTAACCGGTTTTTGTGCCGGTATGCTGCTATATGGACCATTATCCGATCGCTATGGCAGACGTTTTATCTTAATTGTTGGTATGTCTTTATATGTCCTTGCTAGTATTGCTTGTGCCTTTGCTACCAACATTGAACAACTTTTGATTTTTCGCTTTTTACAAGCCTTTGGCGGCGGCGCTGCCCCTGTTTTAGGGCGAGCCATTGTCCGCGATCGCTTTCCACCACAACGAACTGTCAGCATCTTATCTATGATGCAATTAATTACTATGTTAGCGCCTTTATTAGCGCCAATGATTGGTGGATGGTTGCTATTCCTTTTTGACTGGCGAGCTAATTTTACTTTACTCGCGATATTAGGCTGTGTTTGTTGGGCAATTATTTATTTTCGTTTAGAAGAAACTCATCACGTCAATACCGATTTACCTTTACGTTTTAATACTATTTTCCATCCATATTGTATTGTATTACGTGATACCACCACTGTTGGCTATATCTTCTGTCTATCGGCAATGTTTGGTGGATTATTTACTTATGTCGCCGGTACCCCTTTTGTTTATATTGATTATTTCCATTTCTCACCACAGCAGTATGGCTACTTCTTCGGTGTCAATGTTATCGGCATTATTCTCTGCACCGTATTAAACAACAAATTCGCTAAAAAATATCCATTACCTACTTTATTACGTGCAGAAGTATGTTTAGTCGCTATTGCCGGCTTAGGCTTTTTCCTCGCTGATCCTGATAGCCTTATCGCCATTATGCTGCCGTTATTTCTCTTTATTGCCCTTACCGGCGCAATCGCCCCGAACATTATGGCACAGTTATTACAATTACATCGTGAACGTGCCGGTACCGCAATGGCATTAGCCACTTCTATGCAATTTGCTGGAGGATTATTTGCTAGTGCCACATTGTCATATTTCTTCCAAGGAACACCACAAACTATGCTGACGGTACTTTGTGTCTGTTCTTGCTGTGCTGTCATTGGCTTCCTATTGGCAGCGTTCTTACCAAACAACCAACAAAGATCATAAAAATTGAGGTGAATTATGCTAACTCCAGACATCATTCGACAAGCAGCAACTGCATTAAATGAAGCAGAAAAAAGTGGCACTCAAATTGAACAGTTTTCATTAAAGTATCCCGGCATTACTATCGAAGATGCTTATGCAATCCAAAAAGAGTGGGTGGCAATGAAAATCGCTGAGGGGCGTGTATTAAAAGGTCACAAAATCGGTTTAACATCCAAAGCAATGCAAAATAGTTCTCAAATTGATGAACCTGACTACGGCGCCTTATTAGACGATATGTTTTTTGAAGAAAATGGTGAAATTCCAATGTCACGCTTTATTGTTCCTCGTGTTGAAGTGGAATTAGCATTTATCTTAAAACGTGATTTACAAGGTCCAAACTGTACTATTTTTGATGTCCTAGATGCCACCGATTATGTGATTCCAGCGCTAGAAATTATTGACGCACGTATCGAATCTTTCGATCGTCACACCAAAGTGCCACGTCGTGTCTTTGATACTATTTCTGATAATGCTGCTAATGCTGGCGTTGTATTAGGTGGACGTGCGATTAAGCCAATGGATGTTGATTTACGTCGTGTATCCGCAGTGTTATATCGCAATGGTATTGTTGAAGAGTCAGGCGTATCTGCCGCGGTTTTAAATAATCCTTTAAAAGGCGTCGCTTGGCTTGCTAATAAATTAGCACCGCATGGTGTTGGTTTGAAAGCTGGACAAATTATTCTTGGCGGTTCATTTACTCGCCCTGTTCCTGCAAGAAAAGGTGATACTTTCCATGTTGATTACCATGAACTTGGCAGTATCTCTATGCAATTCGTTTAAGGAGTAATACAGATGAAACTCCCTGAAAATCGTTTTAAAGCTGCTATTAAACAACAGCAAGCACAAATTGGGCTTTGGATTGGTATGGCAAATGGTTATGCTTGCGAAATTGCCGCAAATGCGGGATTCGATTGGTTATTATTAGATGGCGAACATGCGCCAAATGATATTCAAACCTTATTACACCAATTACAAGTAGTCAGCGGCTATCCTGATTCTTCTGCTATTGTGCGCCCACCAATTGGTAATCCGGTTATTATTAAACAATTATTAGATATTGGTGCACAAACATTACTGATTCCAATGGTGGAAACAGTCGAACAAGCAGAAGAATTCGTACGTGCAGTACGCTATCCGCCTAAAGGGATTCGTGGTGTAGGTAGCGCATTAGCCAGAGCTTCACGCTGGAATAACGTAACTAACTATTTACATCAGGCAGATCAAGAAATCTGTTTATTATTGCAAATTGAAACGCAAAAAGGCTTACAAAATCTATCTGAAATCGTTAAAGTGGATGGGGTAGATGGTATTTTTATTGGGCCAGCAGATTTAAGTGCTTCGCTAGGTCATCTTGGTAATCCAGCACATCCTGAAGTACAACAAAAAATTGAGGAATCAATTCAAATTATTCGTCAAGCAGGTAAAGCACCGGGTATCTTATATGCGGACGCAAAAATGGCACAACATTATTTAGATTTAGGTTGTTTATTTGTTGCTGTTGGTGTCGATACCTCAATTCTAATGCGTGAATTAGTAAAACTAGCAAATAGTTTTAAACAAAATACCACTACGATGAGCGCTAACCAAAATAGTGTGTATTAATCACTAAGGAAGATAGTATGGATATTGCAAAATTTTCTCTGTTGCGTACTCAAGGCTATATCAACGGACGTTTCGTTGCAGCTGAGTCAGGCAAAGTCTTTGATGTACAAAATCCGGCAACGGGAGAAGTACTTTGCCAAGTCAGTGATCTTGGCATTAATGAAACCGAACAAGCATTACAAGCGGCGCAACAGGCACAAAAAGCCTGGGCTGCAAAAACCGGTAAAGAAAGAGGGCTAATTTTACGTCGCTGGTTTGAATTAGTAATGGCAAATCAAGAAGAGTTAGCACAACTATTAAGCCTTGAACAAGGGAAACCATTAGCAGAAAGTCGTGGTGAAATTGCTTATGGCGCTAGCTTTTTAGAGTGGTTTGCTGAAGAGGCGAAACGTGCTTACGGTGATGTGATTCCACAAGATAAAACCAATCGTCGTATTGTGGTAATCAAACAACCTATCGGGGTGGTGTCTGCAATTACACCATGGAATTTCCCTAATGCCATGATTACACGTAAAGCCGCCCCAGCACTAGCAAGTGGCTGTACAATGGTATTAAAACCTGCACCAGAAACGCCATTATCCGCATTAGCATTAGCTGTTTTAGCTGAACAAGCAGGCGTTCCTGCTGGTGTCTTTAATGTGGTGACAGGAACTGATGCAATTGGCATTGGTAAAGTATTAAGCCAGAATCCAATCGTCAGTAAATTAACCTTTACTGGTTCAACTCGCGTCGGCAAGATTTTAATGGAGCAATGTGCTTCTACAGTGAAAAAAGTCGCATTAGAATTAGGTGGTAACGCGCCATCAATCGTATTTGATGATGCTGACTTAGATAATGCGATTGAAGGTATCATTGCCTCTAAATTTAGAAATGCAGGACAAACTTGTGTCTGTACTAATCGTATTTATGTACAACGTGGTATTTATGATGCTTTCGTAGAAAAATTCTTAGCGCGCGTACAACAAATGAAGGTCGGTTCTGCGTTTGAACAAGCTGTCGAAATTGGCCCACTCATCAATCAAAATGCAGTGAAAAAAATTGAAGATCATATTGCCGATGCTTTAGCCAAAGGAGCAACTAAAGTTTGTGGCGGTAAATTACACGCTTTAGGCGGTACTTTCTTTGAACCGACTATTTTGACTAATGTGACACAAGCAATGAAAGTGGCAAAAGAGGAAACTTTTGCCCCATTAGCACCAATATTCTGTTTTGATAGCGAAGAAGAAGCAATTCAAATGGCAAACGATACCGAATTTGGTTTGGCATCATATATTTATACACCAAATATGAGCCGTATTTGGCGCGTAAGTGAAGCCTTAGAATATGGTATGGTCGGCATTAATGAAGGTATTATTTCTACTGAAGTTGCACCATTCGGCGGGGTAAAACAATCTGGACTTGGTCGTGAAGGTTCCCGTTATGGTATGGAAGAGTTTATGGAAATGAAATATCTCTGTATGAAAATCTAGCAACAAAAATGCCAGTATCACTACTGGCATTTTCTTGTATCAAAATTTCCTGAAAACCAAGCTTCTTTTTCTCTGAAAGCTAAATCTGCATTAGATGTTCCGATTTTTCACTTACCTTTATCACCTTATACGATTTTATCTGATTTTCTTGATTTCTAAGAATGTAATCACCACCACGAGATAGTAAAGAAATGTTGTAATAGCAAATAGAACTATGAGACCATACATAAACCAAGACAAGCTCAGAGAATCTTCCACAGACATAATAATAAATGCTATCACCACGCCACTAATGAAAATTGTGGAAGTACCCGCCAGTATATCGCCTGTATGTGAGGCTTGTCCTGACCCTGCGATCGGATAATAATTCGCTTTTTTGATGCTGCTACCTATCAAGCTCACAATCACAGTACAAACCAAGCCACCACCGACTACGTAGAGAAGATCACGAGACCAAGGGCGAGCAATATGTGGATCAATGAACCCATACACGATGTAGTAGACCAAAATAGCTACGAGCGCAAGCCCTGCCAGCGCCGACAGTACATTACCGATGATAAGGAAACTTATCGTATCTTTAGGTTGGATGGTATCTTTAGATTGTGCTGGCATAAGGCTCTCCTTAATTTGCTATCTTAATCTCTTAAACCGAGTTTTTTCTCCAAATAGTGGATATTGGTACCACCTTTTTGGAAATTCTTATCAGATAAAATTGATTCATGCAGTGGAATATTGGTCTTAATACCTTCAATAATAGTTTCACTTAACGCATTCTGCATTCTGCGAATAGCTACTTGACGATCTTCACCATAACTGATCAATTTACCGATCATAGAATCATAGTTAGGTGGTACAGTATAACCACCATAAATATGTGAATCCCAACGAATACCAAAACCACCTGGTGAATGTAAGTGCTCGATTTTACCTGGTGACGGTAAGAAAGTTGTTGGATCTTCTGCATTGATACGGCACTCAATCGCATGACCACGTACTTTAATATCTTCTTGTTTAAATGATAAAGGCAAACCGGCAGCAATGCGTAATTGCTCTTTCACTAGATCAACACCAGTAATCATCTCGGTCACAGGATGCTCTACTTGAATACGAGTATTCATTTCAATGAAAAAGAACTCGCCATTTTCATATAAGAACTCAAATGTACCTGCGCCACGATAACCAATCTCTTTACACGCATTGGCACAACGTTCGCCAATATGACGGCGCATTTCTTCAGTGATACCTGGTGCTGGCGCTTCTTCCACCACTTTTTGGTGACGACGCTGCATTGAACAATCACGTTCCGCCAAATAAATCGCATTGCCATGTGTATCCGCTAATACTTGCACTTCGATATGGCGTGGATTCTCTAAATATTTTTCCATATATACCATATCGTTGTTAAATGCTGCTTTCGCTTCCGCTTTTGTCATTGCAATAGCTTCTTCTAAAGCACTTTCTTGACGAACCACACGCATACCGCGTCCGCCGCCGCCGCCAGAAGCTTTAATAATGATTGGATAACCGATACGTTTTGCAATCTCTTTATTTTTATTAATATCACGACCTAATGGACCATCTGAACCTGGCACACAAGGAACACCAGCTTTTTTCATTGCTTCAATCGCAGACACTTTATCACCCATTAAGCGAATAACATCCGCAGTCGGCCCAATAAAAATAAAACCTGAACGCTCAACTTGCTCCGCGAAATCAGCATTTTCAGATAAAAAACCATATCCTGGGTGAATAGCATCTGCACCTGTCACTTCTGCAGCAGCAATAATCGCCGGAATATTTAAATAACTTTTTGCTGAAGGTGCTGGACCGATACATACCGTTTCATCAGCAAGCAATACGTGCTTTAACATACGATCTGCGGTCGAATGAACTGCTACCGTTGCGATATTTAGCTCTTTACACGCTCTTAAAATACGTAATGCTATTTCTCCACGGTTAGCAATAACCACTTTTTCTAACATAACTTGTATCCATGACTTAAAGATTAACAACGCAACTTAAAATTCGCTTAGTGAGAAACTACATCAAGCAACCGCTGCGCTGTATATTTACCGAGTTTATTCGATCACGATTAATTGTTCGTCAAACTCAACCGCGTCACCATCATTGACTAAAATCGCTTTTACCACACCTGCTTTATCAGATTCAATACGATTCATCATTTTCATTGCTTCTACAATGCAAAGGGTATCGCCAACTTTAACGGTTTTACCCACTTCAATAAATGGTGCTGCTTCTGGGCTTGGGCTACGATAGAAGGTTCCCACCATTGGTGAACGAATAACGTGGCCAGAAACGGCATTAGCCGCTGTTTCTGCTGGTGCTGGTTTTGCACTAGTATCTGCTGCAGCAACAGGTGCTGGCGCAGCAGCTTGAGGTAGGACAATTTGTTGTGGTGCAACAGGTGCCGCAACAACATTGCCACGACTAATACGCACAGACTCTTCACCTTCGGAAATTTCAATTTCCATAATGCCTGATTCTTCAACCAATTCGATGAGTTTTTTTATTTTACGAATATCCATAGTTTGATCCGTTATAAGTTAATTGTTTAATCGACAAACCACTAAAAATCTGTGGCAATGATTAATTTGCTTGTTGCTGTTGCAAATGCGCAACGGCAAACTGTAACGCATATTGATATCCCGCCGCACCTAAGCCACAAATCACACCAACAGCAACATCACTTAAGTATGAATGGTGACGGAAAGGTTCTCGACGATGAATATTTGAAAGATGAATTTCCACAAAGGGAATTTCAACTGATAATAGAGCATCTCGCAACGCTACACTTGTATGGGTAAACGCTGCAGGGTTAATCAAAATAAAATCCACTTTGCCTAAGCTTTCATGGATTTTATTAATAAGTTTTTCTTCGCTATTTGCTTGGAAACAAGTCAACTCAACATCATATTGCGCCGCCATTTTCAGCATATCGTTTTCAATATCTTGTAACGTTTGCTTACCATAATGTTTAGGTTCTCTTTTTCCCAACATATTTAAATTTGGTCCATTTAACAGCAAAATATGAAATGACATAGCTTCCTCTTCATTCTCTAAATGAAATGTAACATTATAATGATTTTATCGAAAATCACAGCATTTATCTGCTCGTACCACTCAAATTATCTTAAATTTACTCGAAATAGTCTATTTTCCCAACAAGTGCATTTTATCTTTTTTCAAATTTTTTCTGCATTTCCTAGTAACACTTATCAATCAATAAGCGTTAAGATATTTTCCTCAATTAAGGAGTATTACCATGAAAATTGCAGTTTATAGTACAAAAAGTTATGACCGAAAATATCTCGAACTCGTTAATGTGAAATATGGATTTGATCTAGAGTTCTTTGATTTTATGCTTAGCAAACGTACAGCCAAAATGGCTGAGGGCTGTCAGGCAGTCTGTATTTTCGTCAATGATAGTGCAGATCGTGAAGTTTTAACACAACTTGCGCAACTCGGTATCAAAACTGTTGCTTTACGCTGTGCAGGATTTAACAATGTTGATCTTGCTGCTGCTAAAGAACTAGGCATCAATGTTGTACGTGTTCCAGCCTATTCTCCTGAAGCAGTGGCTGAACATACTGTTGGTTTAATGCTAACGCTAAATCGCCGTATTCATCGTGCTTATCAACGTACTCGTGAAGCTAACTTTTCACTAGAAGGATTAATTGGTTTTAATATGCATGGCCGTACTGTTGGTGTTATTGGTACAGGGAAAATCGGCTTAGCTGTAATGCGTATTTTAAAGGGTTTTGGTATGCATATCCTTTGTTACGATCCTTTTAAAAATCCTGCTGCTGAAGAATTAGGAGCAACCTATGTTTCGTTGGATGAACTATACGCTCATTCTCACGTAATCACCTTACACTGCCCAGCTACTGCAGAAAATTACCATTTATTAAATGCTGATGCTTTCAATAAAATGCGTGATGGTGTGATGATCATTAATACCAGTCGCGGCACTTTGATTGACACTAAAGCTGCTATCGAAGCATTAAAATCAAGAAAAATTGGTTCTTTAGGTATGGACGTTTATGAAAATGAACGCGACCTATTCTTTGAAGATAAATCAAATGAAGTGATCCTTGATGATGTTTTCCGTCGTTTATCTTCTTGTCATAACGTTTTACTCACAGGGCACCAAGCATTTTTAACTGAGGAAGCATTAACCAGTATTTCTGAAGTAACATTAAACAATATTGCACAAATTGAACACCAACAACCTTGTGCAAATTTACTTTAGTTTTAGCTATCAATGGAATTCATGTTTTTTCATAGAATAGTGTTATACTATTGCAACATTTTTAACATTGATGAAAAAATCATCATGGCATTTATTGTTTAACTAAAAGGATTAAATTATGAGTGATAAAATCGTTTACTCAAGCGACGCTAACTTTGAAGCGGATGTTTTAAAATCTGATGTACCAGTATTAGTGGATCTTTGGGCACCATGGTGCGGACCTTGTAAAATGATCGCACCAATTTTAGACGATCTTGCAGAAGAATTTGGTGATAGAGTAAAAATCGTAAAAATTAATATCGATGAAAACCAACAAACTCCGGCACAATTTGGTGTTCGTAGTATTCCAACTTTAATTCTTTTTAAAGATGGCCAACCAGTAGCAACTCAAGTGGGCGCAGTACCAAAACAAAAACTTGCAGATTTTATCAATAACGCTATCTAATCATATAAAAAATCCCTAATTAACAAAAATTAGGGATTTTTAATTCTACCTTCCCGCATTCTTCATAATGCGATCTTTCGTTAATTTCCACTCTCTTTCTTTAATATCTTCTCGTTTATCGTGTTGTTTTTTACCTTTAGCAATACCAATTTTCACCTTTGCCCAAGCACTCTTCCAATAAAGTGATAAAGCGACAATGGTATAACCATCACGATTTGATTTCCCAAATAGAGAATCAATTTCCTTTTTACTTAGTAATAATTTTCTTGTGCGTGTTGGATCACATACAACATGTGAAGATGCAACATTTAATGGAGTAATATTTGCACCAAATAAAAACGCTTCACCTCGTTGGAAAATCACATAACTATCGCCAATATTTGCTTTACCTGCACGTAATGATTTTACTTCCCAACCTTGCAAAGCCAATCCTGCTTCAATTTCTTCTTCAATAAAATAATCGTGTCTAGCACGCTTATTTAATGCAATGGTATTATCTTTTTTCGTAATCTTTTTCTTGGTCATTTTTTAAATCCTGTCAATTTTGTTGGCTATTCTACCCAATCACTTTTAGAAAAACAAAGAAAAGCGTCCCTATTCCCAGTTATCGCGCTCTAGTATAGAATGCGCTACAATTTGGCAATATTATTTTAAAAAGATGAGGACGTTATGTCTGAACAAGCGATTTTAACTACATCTAAAGGTGCGCGCGTTGCCGTTGTTGATGGTCTGCGTACTCCTTTCATCAAACAAAACACGCTGTTTAAAGACGCTAAAGCGAAAGATCTCGGTGCTATGGTTGCTAATGAACTACTTAGCCGTTTAGCAATTCCAAAACAAAAAATCGAACAAGTGGTATTTGGTCAAGTTATCCAAGATCCTGATATTCCAAATATTTCACGTGAAATTTCATTGTTGCTAAATATGCCATATGCGCAATCTTATACGGTAAGCAGCTCTTGCCCAACCGGATTACAAGTTCTAGTGAATCTAAGCAATAGTATTTTAATGGAAAATACACATTATGCTTTAGCTGGCGGTGCTGATTCATTATCTAATGCACCAATTCGATTAAATTCCCATTTAATTCAACTTGTCAGAGAAATTTTAGCGGCAAAAAGTTACGAGGAAAAATACCGTTTATTTCGTCAAATTAGTTGGCAGGATTTGAAATTACAAGCTGTTAATTTAAAAGATCCTTTAACCCAGTTATCTCTCTCTGATGTATCTGAACAAATGGCGCAAGATTTTCATTTAAGCCGTCAAGAATTAGATGAGTATGCAGCGCGCTCGCATCGTTTAGCACATCAAGCATGGCAAAGTGGTGTTTTACGTCAACAAGTTATGGTGTCATTTCCACCACCTTATGAAAAATTCGTCGTTTCTGACAACCAAATTGAGAAAAATCTGAAACCTGAATTTTATCAAAAATTTAAACCATTTAATGGTAAAAGCTATGGCACTGCTACCGACTGGAATACTTCTCACTCTTGTGATGGTGCTGCCGCAGTCTTATTAATGAATGAACATACCGCTAAAGCAGAAGGCTTAAATATTTTAGGTTACATTCGTCACTACACTATGACCGCTAATGATGTGTGGAAAAATATGTTTGTTGGAGTTACTCATTCAGTCGCTAAAGTGCTTGATAATGCCAATATGCGTTTAAATGATCTTGATTTAATTGATTTTCACGAAACCTCATCCGCACAGATATTAGCTAATTTAAAACTCCTCGAATCCGATACCTTTGCGCGCCAACATCTTAATCGAACCACAGCAATAGGTTCTGTTGATATGAATAAATTTAATGTATTAGGTGGTTCTATTGCTTATGGTAACCCACGTGCGGTAAGTAGCTTACGTTTAATCATTCAATCTTTATACGCGTTAAAACAACGTGGTGGTGGCACTTCATTAATCGCCTCTGGTGGTTTAGGCGGAATTGGCGGCGCAATGATTTTGGAGAGTGAATAATGAATATGACAGAACAAAACAATCAATTATCTCCATTTACTTTAAGCATTGATGATCAACAAATAGCTTGTTTACTGATTAATGTACAAGATAAAAAACGCAATACTCTTTCAGTAGATTTTGTCGCTCAGTTAGATCAATTGTTGACATCATTGCCGGCAGGAACAAAAGGTTTAATTCTCCAATCTGCTAAAGAAAATAATTTTATTCAAGGTTTTGATCTTAATAGCTTAATTGGTAAATCTGATTTACAACTAGAGGCATTTATCAATCAAGTACATCAATTAATTGAAAAAATTCAAAACTTGCCATTTCCAACTGTCGCCGTAATTCATGGCGCTTGTTATGGTATCGGCTTAGAGCTAGCGTTAGCTTGTCGTTATCGTATTGCATCTGATGACATCACTACACAATTTGCTATGCCGCAAGTACGTTCCGGGATCGTACCATTCGCAAATGGTAGTTCATTCTTAGTAGAGCGTGTTGGGTTAAAAAATGCCCTCTCCTTTTTATTATCTGGTGATAAACTTGATGTTCATACTATGCAATCATTGAATTGTGTAGATGCTGTTGTACCGAGAAGCCTACTAACAGTGACTGCTTATGAATATTTTGCGCAAAAAACATTAGTGGCAAAAACACTTTCGCAAACTGCTCAACTTTGGCAAAAAGTGCAAAGTCATTTGCATAACAATCGAGTGACTCGCCATTTTCTTTTTGATGCCGCTGAAAATAAAGAATGGTTAGGCCCAATTGATAATTATCCAGCTATGTTCAAAATTATTGAAATTTTGAAACAGCCGACACATCAAGAACGCTTAAATACCGAGAAAAATGCATTTATTGCACTATTTAATAGCGATAATTCTCGTGTTTTACGCAACCTTGAACAAACCAAACGAGCAATGCGGTTGCAATATGAAACACGCGGTAATGTGCGTGATGTCAATAAACTCGCTATTATTGGTGGTGGTTTTATGGGTGCAGGTATTGCCTATATCACTGTGCGTAATGCCAAAATTCCTGTTCGTATTAAGGATATTCACCCGAGCGGTATTACCAAAGCGTTGCATATGACACACTCGCTCTTACAGCGAGAAGTCAGTAAAAAACTACTCTCGTCTGGTCAAATGCAACAAATGATGTATTTGATTTCCGGCGGAGAACGTTTTCTGGCAGCACCAGATGCCGATTTTGTTATTGAAGCCGTTTATGAAGAGTTAGAAGTAAAACAACGTGTATTAAAAGAAAGTGAAGTTTTCTATGGTAAAAATACAATTTTCGCCAGCAATACTTCCACACTTTCTATTTCCGATATTGCTAGCGTTGCTAATCGTCCAGAGAATGTGATCGGTTTCCACTATTTCTCGCCAATTTCACAACGGAAGATGCTAGAGATTATTCCTCATGCAACAACTTCCGAAAAGACAATTGCAACGGCAATCCATTTTGCGATTCAACAAGGAAAAATTCCATTGTTAGTTGCTGATAAACCAGGGTTCTTTGTTAATCGTATTCTGATTCCATATCTATTAGAGGCATTTTATTGCTTATGCGACGGCGAAGCAGTTGATTTTGTTGATCGTGCCTTACAAGAATTTGGCTTTGAAGTTGGCCCTCTCGCGATGTTGGATGATTTTGGCTTAGATCTATTAGCAAAAATGTTGCCAAATCTTGAACGTTATTATGGTAAGCCTTTTGCTGTCCCGGCAAAATTGGGGAATTTACTGCGTGATGATCGTAAAGGTCGTAAAAATAAACGTGGTTTCTATCTCTATAATTCGCAAACTGATGAACGCACAATGGTAGATAAGAGTATCTATTATGTGATGGAAACCATTTCAGAAAACAATCTTGAGTCTGAACAAATTGTCCGCCGTTGTATTTTAATGATGTTAAATGAAGCTGCCCGCTGTTTAGAGGAAGGTGTGATTAGTAATCCAGATGAAGGTAATATGGCATCGGTATTGGGCGTATTCTTCCCAGAATTCCGCGGTGGTATTTACGCTTATATGCAACATATTGGTGCAACCTCTATTGTTAAGGCGTTAAATGAACACGTCAAACTTTATGGCGAGCGTTTCCAACCTTGCGAATGGCTAATTAATAAAGCTGAGCAAGAACGCTTAAATCATTAGGAGTAAAAAAATGGCATCTGCAGCACGTTGGAATTATTACAGCAAGATTTATAATTTTTTCTTACAGGCTGCAGATAATATGCGCCATCACCAATTTGATTTACTTGACCAACAACAAGTATGGCAAAACGTACCACAACAGATCTATATTGCTGGTGCTGGCACTGGTTTAGATTTACCTTATCTTGCTAATAGATTAGCTACCAACAGCCAATTAACTTTGGTTGACTTTTCCTCCGAGATGTTGGCACGAGCTGAAAAACTTATTCAGCAACGCCAATATCCTTGGCAAATCACTACAAAAGTCGGACGCGCCGAACAGAGTGGATTAGCAGATAATAGCTGCGATCTGGTTTTATTACACCTGATCCTAGCAGTTACCTCAACGCCACAAGAGTTACTGAATGAAGCAGTTCGAGTACTCAAACCTAATGGCGTTATCTCTTTATGGGATAAATTTTTACCTGATGGAAAAGAAGCGTCTCTTTGTCGCAAAGGTTTTGATGCAGTTACTACCGCATTAGGTACAACTATTAATTTGCGATTACAAGAATTAATCGAACCTTTGCCATTAGTGATAGAACGGCGTCATTTCTGTCATTTTGGCTTAATGCAACAAGTGATATTACGCAAACAAACTGCGTAACATCACTTGTTATCAATGACTAATAGCCATTCATATTATCTTTTGGCAAGAATACTTTCTCTTTGATACGTTGTACTCTCGTTTCTAAATGCCCATCTGGATATAACGTAATTTCACGCCAACCTGGTTGTAAATTATCTAATGTAAAATGGGCACAATCCGGTTTGAACTGAATACAAGTTGATGGTGTTGAAAACACTGGAATTCCTTGCCATTCACCATTTACCTCTTGATGAATATGACCATAAAAAATTCCTTTAATCTTTTTATGTTTTGCTAATACCTCAGAAAAATCATATGGATTTCTTAGATTATGCTGATCTAACCATGCAGAACGAGTTGGTAATAAATGGTGATGCAATACAACCAATGTATTGCGATCAGGATACATTGCTAAACGTTGCTCTAACCAAGTTAATTCATCTTCAGCCAACATTCCATGAGGCACGCCATATAATTGGCTATCTAATAAGATAACTTGCCATTGTTCGCCTAGTAAAAGGTGTTTTTGTGGTTGAATGATGGCTTTATAGACATCAAACACTGCTTCCATTTTTGGTTGGAAATCATGATTGCCTGGAATCCAGAAAACTTTTTTGCCTAATTGTGCAATCTCTTTAACAAAACGATGGTAACCCTCTTCACTACCATCTTGCACAAAATCTCCCGTTGCTAAAATAAAATCGCTCTCAAAGCCAGAACTCTTAATTTCGCTTAATACCTGCTGAAAACTTGCATACGTATTAATGCCTAATAACTCACCATTCGCATCCGCAAATAGATGAGGGTCTGTCACTTGGAGCAATTTTATTACACCAGTCGATTCATCTTGAAATAGATCTGACATAATGCCCCCTAAAATAATTTTAAATTTCTCCTTACTACTTTAGACATTTCAGTAAAAAAGTCAGTAGGCAAATAGTAAAAATGTTAGTTTCCGCACATTTTTTAACAATTTTTTTTCGGAATTGCTTGCTCTATCACAGATTTATTGCCAGATTTGCTGCAACTTAGTGTAGTTTAATTGTAACCACTGCAAACCAATGACAGCGACACCATTATCAATTTTGCCTTCTTGTAACCATTGGTAAGCAGTTTCACGACTTACAACATGCACACGAATATCTTCATTTTCTTCTGCTAATCCATGTACACCACCAACAGTACTGGAATCCACACGACCAGCGAATAAGTGAATCCGCTCCGACATACCACCCGGGCTATCCCAAAATTGCATAATTGGATAGAGTTCTGTCAAATGCACACCGGCCTCTTCTTCACTCTCTCTCACTGCCACTTCATCTGGTTTCTCACCTGTTTCGATCATCCCTGCCACTAACTCTAACAACCATGGTGAAGCAGTTGAATTAGCATCAATAGCCCCGATTCGGATTTGTTCAACTAATACCACATTATCTTGTTGTGGGTCATACAACACAACTGCAGTTGCTTCATTCTTCGTTAATACTTCACGCGTGACGACACCGCTCATTTCACCTGAAAATAAACGATGACGAAATTGAACACGCTTCATCGTATAAAACCCTTTAAACACGACTTCATCATGTAACATCTCAACATCTTGTTGACCATATTGACGAATTTTTGTTTCTACTGTCATCTTCAATTCCTCTATTTTCTTTTTTCTGCGATATTTGTTAAAAAGAGCGCCGCTACCATCAATAAAATTGCGGCTGCTATCGCTAATGTCCCTATCGCACTTGAATGATCCACAATAATTAAGCGAATCATCGCTGTAATTCCAATATATAAAAAATAACGCAATGGGAAGTGAAAGCCTGCATTGAAATATTTCACGATCAATGCCAAAAATTCAAAATACAAGAAATACACCACTATCCGCTCTGCTAACACATAGGCAATCGTGGTATCGCTAGCTTTCAGAACAATAATTTGGCCCAATTCAAAGGTTTGTTTACCAAGTAGAATAACCAAAATAACAGAAAGGACAATTAATGCGGCATTGAGAATCCATTGCAAAATATTGGCAAATTTAATCCCAAAAGCATGTTGATCTACATTTTTATGTTGTTCTTCTGTCATGCTCACTCCTGATGAGTCACTGGATATGTAGTCAAAATCATTTTGGCTGATGATAATTTTTCCCCACCCCAGCCATAATACTGTATTTTTGCTGATTGATACTTTTCCACAAAACAAGCCAAATAAAATGGCAATGATTGCGCAAAAAGCAAAGTACCTTCCGGCGCTTCCTTAGTAAGAAATTGATGACGATCGACAGCAAAAACGACTTTCGACAATGCGCCAATACCACGCCCTGTTGCCTTCAAAATCGCTTCCCTAGCACACCAACTTAAATAAAAAGCACCATGTTGGTCATAATGTTTTTGCCACCACGCCAATTCTGCAGGTTGCGCATAATATCGCAATAAACGAGAGAAATTGCGGGCCTTTTTAGGATGTTCAATATCAATACCAACCACTTCATCAGCAGTTGTTCTTTTTAATAAAACCACCACTACCCAATCTCCCGAATGGCTTAAATTAAAATCAAATTCAGTATTCAACAAAAATGGACGGCCATTATCCGCTTTACCTATTCCTGTTAAATAAACATCCTCTCGATCAATTTGTTGCAGCAATTGCCATAACAAAAAATCAGCAATTTGCCGTTCTCGTTTTTTTACGGTGGTTACTTCTGTATTAGAATCAATTAACGGTGAGAGTAAATGAAGAGGATATTCTTGATGAATATTTCCCCAAGCAATAAAAACTTCAGACATAGTACAATCATCATCATTACAACATAATGCAAGTGTACTCAAATTCAGCGCTAATACCAATAATATTTCTATTAATTAACTGCATTTTAAGCTATTCTATACCACATTTTTTAATTCTAAATTTTCACTTAATTATCGGTACTAATAGGACAACTTATCATGCAAGAACAATATCGTCCCGACTTAGTAGAGAGTCGAATTCAAAAATTCTGGCAAGACAATAAAACCTTCAAAGTTCAACAAGATCCACAAAAAGAAAAATATTACTGCTTATCAATGTTCCCTTACCCATCTGGGCGTTTACATATGGGACATGTACGCAATTACACTATCGGTGATGTTGTCTCTCGTTACCAACGTATGAATGGTAAAAATGTATTACAACCAATCGGTTGGGATGCTTTCGGTTTACCAGCAGAAAATGCAGCGATCAAAAACAAAGCTGCACCTGCAACTTGGACTTATGACAATATCGAATATATGAAAAACCAACTTAAAATGTTGGGTTTCAGCTATGACTGGGATCGTGAAATTGCCACCTGTAAACCACAATATTACAAATGGGAACAATGGTTCTTCACTGAGTTGTATAAGAAAGGCTTAATTTATAAAAAAACCTCTACGGTAAACTGGTGCCCTAACGATCAAACCGTATTAGCTAACGAACAAGTGAATGATGGTTGTTGTTGGCGTTGTGATACACCAGTGGAACAAAAAGAAATTCCACAATGGTTCGTAAAAATTACTGAGTATGCTGAACAGTTACTACAAGGTTTAGATCAATTACCAGACTGGCCTGATCAAGTAAAAGCAATGCAACGTAACTGGATCGGTCGTTCTGAAGGGGTAGAAATTACCTTCAAGATGCAAGACAGCGATGAAAACGTAACCGTTTATACGACTCGTCCAGATACTTTCTATGGCGTATCTTACCTTGCTGTTGCCGCAGGACATCCTTTAGCAGAACAAGCAGCAAAAGATAATCCAGAACTTACCAAATTCATTCAAGAATGTCGTAATACCAAAGTTGCTGAGGCTGAATTAGCCACAATGGAGAAAAAAGGGATGTTCACTGGTCGTTATGCGTTACATCCAATCACCGGTGAAGCAGTACCAGTTTGGGTAGCAAATTTCGTCTTAATGCACTATGGTACTGGCGCCGTAATGGCTGTACCAGCACACGACCAACGTGACTGGGAATTTGCCCAAAAATATAACTTACCATTAAAACCAGTTATTACACCTGCTGATGGTAGCGCATTAGATATTAGCAAAGCCGCTTATACTGAACATGGTATTGCGATTAATTCTGCTGAATTTAACGGTTTAGATTTTGAAAAAGCTTTCAATGGTATTGCAGATAAATTAGAAGCAATGGGTGTTGGTAAGCGTCAAGTCAATTACCGTTTACGTGACTGGGGTGTTTCACGTCAACGTTATTGGGGTGCACCAATTCCAATGATGACACTCGAAAATGGCGAAGTAGTGCCAGTTCCATTAGCTGACTTACCAGTTGTTTTACCGGAAGATGTAGTAATGGACGGGGTACAAAGTCCAATTAAAGCTGATCCAAATTGGGCAAAAGCAACTTACAACGGTCAACCTGCATTAAGAGAAACTGATACTTTTGATACCTTTATGGAATCTTCTTGGTACTATGCTCGCTATACCTGTCCAGATTATCAACAAGGTATGTTAAATAGCGAAGAAGCTAACTATTGGTTACCTGTTGATCAATATATTGGTGGGATTGAACACGCTACAATGCATTTGCTCTATTTCCGTTTCTATCACAAATTGTTGCGTGATGCCGGTTTATTAGCGTGTGATGAACCTGCGACAAAATTACTTTGCCAAGGTATGGTGTTAGCAGACGCATTCTATTACACCTCAGAAACAAATGAACGTATTTGGGTATCACCAACCAAAGTTACCGTAACTCGTGATGAAAAAGGACGCATTATTAAAGCAGTAGATCCAGAAGGGCATGAATTAGTGCACGCTGGTATGACCAAAATGTCTAAGTCCAAAAATAACGGTATTGACCCACAAGAGATGGTTGAGAAATATGGTGCCGATACAGTACGTCTATTTATGATGTTTGCTTCACCAGCTGAAATGACACTTGAATGGCAAGAGTCAGGTGTAGAAGGCGCTAATCGTTTCCTTCGCCGTCTATGGAAATTGGTTTACGATTATCAACAACAACCGGCAACAACTGCGATTGATGTTAAAGCGTTAAATGCAGAACAAAAAGCATTACGTCGTGATTTACACAAAACCATTGCTAAAGTGAGTGATGATATCGGCCGTCGTCAAACCTTTAATACGGCGATTGCTGCAGTAATGGAGTTGATGAATAAACTCACCAAAGCTTCATTAGAAACTGAACAAGACAAAGCGGTAATGAAAGAAGCATTAAACGCAGTGGTGAAAATGCTTTATCCAATTACACCACATATCTGCTTCCAATTATGGCAAGATCTTGGCAACCAAGATGTGATCGATTTCTCACCTTGGGTAGTCGCCGATGAAAAAGCAATGATTGATGATGAAAAATTAGTCGTGGTGCAAGTAAATGGTAAAGTACGTGGTAAAGTAACCGTACCGGCATCTGCATCTGAAGATGAAATTAAAGCAACTGCAATGGCTGATGAGAATGTGAAAAAACATTTAGATGGATTAAACATCATCAAAGTCATTTATGTTCCGGGTAAATTACTCAGCTTTGTAGCGAAATAATAATCTAATAATGCCATATTTATTATTTGGAAATGCCTTAAATGGCATTTCCTTATTAATTGGCATAGCTCTAAAGGAATCCCTATGAAAAAGCTAAAACACCTTTTAACTTTATCATTGACCTTGTTGTTATCTGCTTGTGGTTTTCATTTTGCCAATGATGCCCTTTCACAAAAAGTCTTTAATGAAGTGCAATTAGATACAGGCGATAAATATAGCGACATCTCTATGGCAATGAAAAAAGAGTTACGCTTACGTGGTGTGACTTTAGTTGAGCAAGGTAATGTACCTATCTTACGCTTAAATGGTGTTTCTACCGGTGATACTGTTGCCTCTGTATTTAAACAAGGTCGTGAAGCGGAAAGTTTATTAACATTATCAGTAAGTGCATCATTACAAATGCCTGATAAGAAACGTTATCCAATTAATGTACAGGTTTCTCGTACCTTCTTTGATAACTCTCGTGCTGCATTAGCGAAAAATGCGGAACAACGTACTATCTGGAACGATATGTATCGCCAAGCAGCTCAACAGATAATGATCAAAATGATCAGTATCCAACAACAATATTAATTATTATGATGATAAGGATCTTCCCGAACAAATTAGTTCATTCATTACAACAACAATCCTACCTTGGGTATCTGTTAGTTGGGCAAGATCCTTTATTATTGGAAGAAACTAAAGCAACTATCTTGCAATTTGCCAAACAACAAGGTGTAGAACAAAAGCAAGATCTGATTATTGATACCACCACAGATTGGTCGCAACTGTTTAATGAACTACAAACGTTTGGACTTTTCTCTACCAAACAACTCTTTTTTCTTACACTTCCCGAAAATCTTTCTACGACATTACAACAACAGTTACAACAATTAGTTTCGCTATTGAATGAAGATGTTATTGTTGTACTACAAATGGCTAAACTCTCTCTTTCAACCGAGAAACAGGCGTGGTTTACCCATTTAAATCAATTGCCAATTTTACAAATCAATTGCCAAACGCCGCCAGCAGAACAATTACCTCAATGGATTAAACAACGTGCTGCAACAATGTCGTTGGAATTAGAACCAGCAGCGATTGAGCTGTTAGCTTATAACTATGAAAATAATTTGGCTGCACTTAAACAAGTGTTGCAATTAATGCAATTGTTATATCCACAACAAATTATAACTTTATTAAATGCGAATCAGTGTATTGAGCAAGCAGCCGTTTTTACTCCCTATCAATTAGTTGATGCGATTTTGCAGGGAAAACAATATCGTGCTACACGTATCTTAGAACAGCTACAAAATGAAGGTGATATTCAAGCAGTTGTGCTACTGCGTATATTGCAAAAAGAACTCTTTTTACTATTAGAATTGGGAACAGAACCTACTGCCAAAATCACACAAAGCCAACAAATGTTAGCCACGACAGGTTTAAAAGAACGATTTGATCAACTACGCATTTGGAAAAATCGCCGTCCGTTTTATACTGCGGCACTCCAGCGCCTCTCTTATCATCAGATCTATTATTTAATTCATTTATTAACGGCATTAGAAAAAAACTTAAAGCAAAATGCAGATACTAATGCTTGGCAAGCGCTACAAGAAATTACCATTACAATGGCGAGTTAGAAAAGTTAATCCTTTTCTGTTTCTGCTAATAAGCGCTGAATGATCTTCACGTTCGCTGGTGGAAATTGCCCTACATCCAGTTGTTTTTGTTCCAACCAAAACCCTTCTTGCCCTTCTCTACCGAATGGTTCACCTACCCACTCTTCAACCAAATAGAAATAAAAAGAGATGATTTTTGTTGGGTATTCAAATTGAAAATGTTCATACAATTTACTTTGCAAGACAAAAATTCCCACTTCTTCTTCAAGTTCTCGTTTTAACGCTTGCTCAGGTGTTTCACCTTTATCAACTTTACCACCTGGGAATTCCCATGATTGCGCAAAATCTTTACCTTCTAACCGCTGCGTCAGATAAATTTGCTTAAACTCATTACGAATAATGCCAGCAGCCACTTTAATTAATGGTTTCTTCATCGTTCATTTTCCAATTGCTAAAAATAAAGCTGTACATTTGCAAATGTACAGCTTACCTCATTTAAACTACAAAACTAAAACGCTTATTGAATACGTCCATGACAATGTTTGTATTTCTTACCAGAACCACAAGGACAAGGTTCATTACGTCCAATTTTACGTTGTGGTTGCGTAGCTTCATCACCTGATGCAGAAGTATCACTATGATATTGCACTTGAGCTTGTTCAGCCATCTTAGCTGCAGCGGCTGCCGCTTGCATTCTCGCTTGTTCCGCTGCCTCAATCTCTTCCTGAGTACGCACTTGAACCTTAGTTAAAATACTTACCACATTGAATTTCAATGTTTCTAGCATATCGGTGAACATTTGGAATGACTCTTTCTTGTACTCTTGTTTTGGATCTTTTTGTGCGTAACCACGTAAATGAATCCCTTTACGCAAATGATCCATTGCTGAAAGATGTTCTTTCCAAAGTTCGTCTAATGTTTGCAGCATCACGCCTTTTTCAAAATTACGCATGGTTTCTGCACCCACCATTGCCTCTTTCTTCTTGTATTCTTCAATTGCAATCTCAACAATACGTTCACGTAAAGTTTCTTCATGTAAGTTGTGATCTTCATCCAACCATTTTGCAATTGGTAAATCCATATTGAAATCAGTTTTTAAGCGTTTTTCTAAGCCTTCAACATCCCAAAGCTCTTCCAATGATTGCGGTGGAATGTATTGATCAATCACGCTATTAAAGACATCTTGACGAATCACATCAATCGTATCTGAAATATCATCGTTCTCTAATAGCTCATTACGCTGTGCATAAATTGCATGACGTTGGTCATTCGCAACATCATCAAATTCCAATAGATTTTTACGTCCATCAAAGTTATGCGCTTCCACTTTCGCTTGTGCTGAAGCAATGACTTTAGTCAGCATCTTCGATTCCATCGCTTCACCTGGTTCAGAGAAAGCCTTACGCATTAAATTCAATTTACCTTCATTCAGATAAATTCGCATTAACGCATCATCAAGAGAAAGATAGAAACGTGAGGAACCTGGGTCACCTTGACGACCAGAACGACCACGCAACTGGTTATCAATACGACGTGATTCATGACGTTCTGTACCAATAATATGTAAACCACCTGCTTGCATCACAATATCGTGGCGCTCTTGCCACGCTTTTTTGATTGCTTCAATTTGTTCTTCAGTTGGGTTTTCCAATTTCGCAATTTCAGCTTTCCAGTTACCACCAAGCACAATATCTGTACCACGACCAGCCATATTCGTTGCAATAGTCACAGCACCCGGATAACCCGCATCCGCAACGATTTCTGCTTCTTGCGCATGGAATTTCGCATTTAACACATTATGTTTAATGCCTTCTTTTTTCAAAATATCTGATAATAATTCAGATTTTTCGATAGACACTGTCCCGACTAAGACAGGTTGTTTTCTCGCTACACAATCCTTGATGTCTTCAACAATCGCTTTGAATTTATCTTCTTCGCTCTTAAACATCAAGTCGGTACGGTCATCACGAATCATTGGTTTATTAGTTGGAATAACAATGGTTTCTAAACCATAAATTTGTTGGAACTCAAAGGCTTCTGTATCTGCAGTTCCTGTCATTCCGGCTAATTTTTCATAAAGACGGAAGTAATTCTGATAAGTAATTGATGCTACTGTTTGGTTTTCACTTTGGATTTTTACCCCTTCTTTCGCTTCAATTGCTTGGTGTAAACCATCTGACCAACGACGTCCTGCCATCGTACGTCCAGTATGTTCATCCACAATCACAATTTCGCCATCTTTCACAATATAATCAACATTGCGTTCAAATAGTGAGTGCGCACGCAATGCAGCATAAACATGATGCAATAGAGTAATTTTTGCAGGTGAATATAAAGATTCATCCTCTTTCATCAAACCAGCCTGCATCAATAATTTTTCAATTTTGATTTGACCACGCTCGGTTAAATAAGCTTGTTTATTTTTCAAATCAACGGTGTAATCACCATCGCCTTGGAACTCATCGCTATCTTCTTTATCTTGTTTAATTAATTGTGGAATTAACTTGTCAATCGCAATGTAGAGTTCTGAACTATCTTCTGCTTGTCCAGAAATAATTAACGGTGTACGTGCTTCATCAATTAAAATTGAGTCCACTTCATCGACTAACGCATAGTGTAACGGACGTTGGAAACGCTCATTCATACTATGTGCCAAATTATCACGCAAATAGTCAAAACCTAATTCACTGTTAGTCGCATAGGTAATATCAGCCGCATAAGCAGCACGTTTTTCTTCTGGCGGTAATCCAGGAATATTTACCCCAACTGTCATTCCTAAAAATTCAAATAACGGACGGTTTGTTTCCGCATCACGACGAGCAAGGTAATCATTCACTGTTACCACGTGTACGCCTTTACCTGTTAACGCATTCAAATAACAAGGTAATGTTGCCGTTAACGTTTTCCCTTCCCCAGTACGCATTTCTGCGATACAGCGATTATTTAAAACCATTCCCCCAATTAATTGCACATCAAATGGACGCAAGCCCAACACACGTTTACTTGCTTCACGCACAGTAGCAAACGCTTCTGGTAATAACTGATCTAAAGTTTCCCCTTTTTCTAAACGATCACGAAACTCCGCAGTTTTGGCTTTTAATTCATCATCGGATAACTCAGAAAATTTAGGTTCTAATTTATTGATTTGTGCTACACGTTTATTTAAACGACGTAAAATGCGGTCATTACGACTACCAAAAATTTTTCTTGCAATAGCTGATAACATAATAATTTCTTTTCTTGTTACAAAATAAAACTTACTGACTGCTCTAGTCAGAACACCAAAATATAAATTCTCATTTAACTTTGATATGTCGGGCCAGCACGAATCGAAATTTGATAACGATTGATTTGTGGTAGCCTATGTTGCTGCATCACCTGCAACACTGGCTGAACATTAATTTTTTGACGTGAAACGATAGTTTGTTGCTGTACTTTCTTTAACAACAAAAAATGTAAATTAAATTGTTGCTGTTGATTAACCGCAACGGTTTGATTAGCTTCTAATGGAGTTGTTGTTAGATGTTCCGGCTGTTCCGCATGGAGTGGTAAAAAAAACAGTGTCAAAACGCTCAATAAAAGCCGCTGCCACAACGTTTTTCTTCCGATTTTCGTTAATTGATAATCCACAATAATAAACCTAACAACACCTCTAAAAATAACCAGTGACGATTATAGAATAATTCCTCTATAATGTCATACAAATTGCTTGGATTAAGGCGGCAAGATGTCAACCAATAAAAATATTCGCAATCAAAAAGTGATGAATGTAAATGATATCTTACAACGTTCTTCACTCTCTTCGCTTATTGAGCGCCATAATCATCTACAACAATTTTATCAAGATATTGAAAAACTGATTCCAGCACAATTTCGTGGAAAAATGAGATTGGCTGAATTAACGGAAAACTCTATTCTATTTCATGTAGCAAATGGTGTTGTTTATCAGAGTTTACTATTTCAACAAGCACAATTATTAGCCAACATTCAACAACAATATCCCAATATCAAACAATTAACATTTAAAGTTATTCCAAGTTTGAGTTAGCCATTTTCTGCTGCCATTTGGCTAAAGATTGTGGTGAAAACAGCGCAATTAACTCTTTTACTTTCACTCGTTTTTCGCTCGATTGACTGATAGAACGTTGCACCTTAATTTTTTTGATTTTCGCCCCTTGATACAAAGCTCGAGTAAACAGCGTGTCATGATTAGAAATTAATACCGTAGCATTTTGCCGTAGTGCTGTTGCACGAGCCACATCCGCAAGTTCTTGCTGTTGTAATAGACTAAATTCATTACCTGCATAACGCGTAAAATTGGATTCTTGCTGTAACGGAGCGTATGGTGGATCACAGTAAATCACACTTTGCTCAGTTGCCAAGGCAAAAGTTTCTTGGAATGAAGCACAAATAAATTTAGCCTGAGCCGCTTTTTCAGCAAAATAACGCAATTCATTTTCAGGGAAGTAATGTTGCCGATAAGCGCCAAAAGGCACATTAAACTCATTGTCACTATTGTAACGACACAAGCCATTAAAACCAAAACGATTCAAATAAAGAAAGATCGTCGCTCGTCGCCAAAGATCCGCACTCTGATTAAATTCATCTCGTAATGCATAGTAACGTAATGCGGTATTCGCTTCAGGATGAATAAATAACGCTCTTGTATCCCGAATATATTGATCAACATCGGCTTTAACAAGATTAAATAAATTAATTAAATCAGGATTAATATCGGCAAGTAAATATTGTGAAAAATCGCTGTTGAGAAAAACCGTTCCTGCGCCAACAAAAGGTTCAATTAATTGGCTTTTGCCTTTTGGATAAAGGCTTTTAATCTCATCAATTAAACGGTATTTCCCACCAGCCCATTTTAAAAACGAACGATGTTTTACTGAATGTATTTTGTGCGACATGGATTAGTGGCTACGGATACAATCTTGAATCGCTTGCAACACCAACGTTTTCTCAACATCAGCAGTCACATAAGCTTGCCCTAATGATTTCAATAAGACTAAGCGTAATTTCCCTGCCAACACTTTCTTATCACGCATCATATGAGGCAAATACTCTTCTGCTGTCATTTGCTCTGGCGAGAGAACTGGTAAATTAGCCGCTAGTAACAATGCTTGTAAACGTTCAATATCTGTAATTTTTAGATCACCTAAACGATAAGACAAATAGGCAGCCATCATCATTCCCGCTGATACAGCTTCACCATGCAACCATTCACCATAGCCGAGATGTGCTTCAATAGCGTGTCCAAATGTATGCCCTAAATTAAGTAACGCACGTTCACCTTGTTCAGTTTCATCTTTCGCCACAGTCGCCGCTTTTAACTCACAACAACGTTGAATACAGTATTGCATTGCTTGTGCGTTTAGCTCAGTTAAAGCGCTAATATTTTGTTCTAACCAAGTAAAAAAGTCGTTATCTAAAATTGCGCCATATTTAATCACTTCAGCTAAACCCGCACTTACTTCACGAGCTGGTAATGTATGCAAAGTATCGGTATCAATAATGACTTTAGCTGGTTGATAAAATGCACCTATCATATTTTTGCCGAGTGGATGATTAACGGCTGTTTTACCGCCGACAGAAGAGTCAACTTGTGCTAATAATGTAGTTGGAACTTGAATAAAGCGAACACCGCGTTGATAAGAAGCTGCAGCAAAACCAGCCACATCGCCAATTACTCCCCCACCTAAGGCTAAAATGGTGGTATCACGTCCATGTCTTTCTTGAAGTAATGCAGTAAAAATAAGATTGAGTGAATCCAATGTTTTATATTGCTCGCCATCAGGCAATAACACTTCACTCACTTGGCACCCGACTTTCTCCAAAGTTGCACGCACTGTTTGTAAATAATGCGCTGCCACCGTAGGATTAGTCACGATCATGACTTTGTCGCCAGACTTTAAAGGATAGTAACTACTTGGTTCTGTTAATAATCCTGATCCAATACTAATTGGATAACGTCTTTCTTTGAGTTCTACGTAAACATCTACCATTTTTCTATCCTTTAAAGCGTTAATATCTCTATTGATTAACCAGTAAAATTCTCTAACAAATCAATGATATTATTCGCCATTAATTTGGCACTTTGATCATCAGTTTGTAAGGTAATATCGGCAATTTCTTCATATAACGGTGTACGAATTTTCGCTAAATCTTCTAACACTTGGCGTGGATCTTCAACACCTTGTAATAAAGGGCGTTTTTTATCACGCAGTGTACGTTGATGTTGTTTCTCAACGGTAGTTTCAAGATAAATCACAATGCCACGTGCTGAAAGATGGTTACGGTTTTCTTTTGACATCACTGCACCGCCACCTGTTGATAAAACTACACCTTGACGCTGCGTTAATTCATTGATAATTCTTTCTTCTCTTTTTCTAAAGCCTTCTTCGCCTTCAACGTCAAAAATCCAACCAATATCAGCACCTGCACGTTGTTCAATCTCAGTATCTGAGTCCACAAAATCCATACTTAATAACTGAGCAAGTTGACGACCAATCGTACTTTTTCCTGCTCCCATAGGGCCAATTAAAAAAATATTTCTTTTTTCTGCCATGTTTTTTATCGTTCTAAATGATTTAAAGATAAATGAATAGTTTGATCTTTGAGTGTGTGTAACTCAATCTAAGTTACTCAATTTATGTTGTTTTTACTGCAAAAGAAAAAGAATACCGAAGTATTCTTCTATAATCACAACACTCAAAAGATCCCCAAGACCTCGAATGTTCATTGAGATAGCGCGATATTATCTCAATAAATAGGCGCATTTTTCAACCTCACATTGAATTTTTATCAAAGATTATTCTTTTGCATAAATTCATCTTTGCGTTTTTGATAATTCTCTAATGTTTCTGCTGCATTATGGATAATTCTAGGGGTAATAAAGATGACTAATTCTCGCTTCTGATGGCGTTCAGATTTACTACGAAATAACTTTCCTAACCCTGGTATGTCGCCTAACAAAGGTACCTTATTTTCACCTTTACCAATCAAATCATGAAAGATTCCACCTAATACAACGGTTTCACCATCCTTGACCATAACTTGTGACTGTACTTCCTGTTTATCAATTGTCACTACTTGCCCAGCACCATATGGAATACTGGCCCCTGCCGAGTTTTGTGTTACAATCAGATCTAAAGCAATCATTCCTTGATGCAAAATTTGCGGCGTAACTTCCAACCCTAATACCGCTTCTTTAAACTCAATATGTGTACGGCTACTCCGTTCCGTATCATCTTCAATTACATAAGGAATTTCAGAGCCTTGTTTAATCACTGCTCGTTTTTGATTAGAGGTTAATAAATGCGGACTAGCAATAATCTCCACATTATTTTCTTGTTCCAATGCCTTTAATTCTAAATCTAATAAACGTCCATGGATTTTTGCTACTTGTAATGCAATAGAGGCTGCTTCAGAACTAGTTGAGAAATTCACATTCAGATGCGCATTTAAATTTTCTGTGCCAAAACTATCTAGCTTTGCAGCAACTTTATGAAAATTATCTGCATTACTAAACATCCCCCAACGCACACCCAACTCATTTAAACTTTCATTATTTATAGTGACAATCCTTGCTTCAATTGCAATTTGCTCACCCGGTTTATCCAATTGAGCAATTAATTTTCGAAATTGTGCAATCTGCTTTTTATCTCCTTTTACTACAATCAAATTATTACGAGGTTCAACACTAAAACCAGACAATGATGACAATAATCCGCCACCATTTTCACTAAATACTTTTGCCAGCTCATTCACTTGAATATATTTCACTGCAATAGCTTCAAATTCATCGGCAACCATATTCACATCATCAACAGGAAGATCACTGACAAAATTAGGTGTGACCGTATCGAAAAAAGGATCCTTGATAGAAGGTTTCGCAAAGGCATCCATTGCGAACGCGACACATAACAGAGAAAACATTAACGATTTCATCAGCGTAACTCCTCAGAAAATAGATGAATGGAGATGGACAACAAACCATGCGAAGCAGGATCAGAATTACGTTCTATCTGAATCGAAGAAATCGCCCAATTAGCCAAAATGGATTGGAATAGTAAATCAAAATGCTCAATAAAAGATTGAAATGCAATATGCAAACGTAAGTCAACACGTAATAAATCCTTGTTACTCATTTGCATATCAAAAGTGAAAGCCTGTTCGCTACTTAATTCCGTTAAATCTTGATGTAATTTATCCAGTTTTTGCGTATTTTTTTGTGAATCTCTGCCTTCACTTACTCGCTGTTGCAATAACTGTAAAATTTGCTGCTGTTTATGCTCCAAACTAGTTAATTCCACTAGAGTTTGTTTTAATGCTGAAATACGTTGATGTATTGTCCAGTTTTGCCACAATGGATAAGCAACAATCGAAACCAATAGCAATAACCAAACTAAATACAACATATAATTAGGTAAATACAACAAATACCAATGCAGACCTTTGGGATACTTTAAAGGTAACTTTGTCATTCATTTCCCTCTTTTTTATTGAAACGTAACGTAAACTGATATTGTTTTTGTGCGTTCTGAACAAGTGTTCCAGGTTCCAGCTCCAGTGGATAAGGCCAATGCGAGAGTAAATATTGTTGTAGTTGATAAAATTCCTGTTGCGCAATATCTTCCCCTGCAATCATAAAATGCAGTTTATTTTTCTGCTCCCCTACAAAAGGATTAATTTCTATTTGTGCTAAAGACAATCGTCCCTGATTGCCTAAAGGTAGGTGTGACAGTATTTGTGTAAAATGAACGATGTCGGTTAACGGGATTTTCTCCAGTTGTAATTGATGATTTAATAACTGGCGTTGTTTATGTTGTGCCTGTTCAATTTGTTGTAAATTTTGTCTCAGTCGTTGCTGTTGTTGTTGCAACTTTTGGTATGTAGAATCTTGCTGCTGAAAATCTTGCAACAAATAATAATTCACCGTCACCGATAGCAGGATCAACAGTAACAATAAGCTTGTTAATAAGCGGTAACGTTTGCTGTGATGCAACTTTCGCCAATTTAATAAATTGATCTCTATTCGATATTGACTAAACATCTAACCCCCATAAAGCACAGCCTAATGTAATAAACTCTCCTGCTGCCATTGTTGGCAAGATTTGTACCTCATCTCGCTGCTCAATAACGGTGAAATCAATTTCTGTTTGTTCCGCTGTTTGCAAAATAATAATGCTGGAACAGTTTTGCGCAAAAGTACTCGCCAACTTATGCCAACTCGCGGAAAAATCCTCTTGTGAAAACAACATTTCCGTTTTATTTGGTGAATCAACCAGAAAAATTAACTGTTCGGCACAAAAGCAATACAATACCTTCTCCTGCTGACTTTTCCCTGATAAATAACGAAATGCCCTTAATAAAGTTCGCGGTAAAACATCTAATACTTGTAATGAAAGAGGAGAATATTTGCCTAATTCTTGTTCTGCACTTTGCTGTTTAATCACATAAACATCTAAAGATTCCTGTCGATACAAATAATCAAACCAAATTGGCGCACCATCATTAGGAAGATCATTTTCTAAAATATGATACAGTTGCTGTTCTAAAGCATACTGATGTAATGTTTGTGATACATAAACGCTTTTTCGCCAAATTAAATGCTGTGGTAATACAGAAATAAAAACAATCTGTTGTAAATGACAACGATACTGTACAGTCAATAGTTCTATTAACTCATTTATAGTTAACGCTACGCCCGAGTTAATTTCATCATCAGCAGTTATTAAAGTATAATAAAAACAATTAGATACAAAAAACACTCCTACTCTTATTGAGTGTTTTTTAGCTTTTTTTCGTGGAGGAAATGCAACTTTCATCGTATAATCAACACTCAAATTAAAAAACACAAGTACACTTTACTTTCGTTTATTACCTTTATTTCTATATAGAGAGTCTTTTTTCGATGAAGATCGTAAAATTAATATTTAGTTCTATTTTGACTTTATTTGTTATCGGCTGTGTAGCCGGTGGTTTGTTCTATTTTCACATCAAATCACAACTACCTGATGTGAATGAGTTAAAAAATGTTGAATTACAACAACCAATGCAGATCTTTACTGCTGATGGGAAACTTATCGGTGAAGTTGGTGAACAACGTCGTATTCCAGTACCTTTGGCACAAATTCCACAGCAAATGATCAATGCAGTAATCGCAACAGAAGATAGCCGTTTTTATGAGCATCATGGTATTGATCCAATCGGGATTGCTCGTGCATTAAAAGTCGCTATTACTTCTGGCGGTGCTTCTCAAGGCGCAAGTACCATCACCCAACAAGTAGCGCGTAACTTCTTTCTTACGCCAGAAAAAAAATTAATTCGTAAGATTAAAGAAGCGGTTCTCGCTATCGATATTGAAAACAATCTAACTAAAAATGAAATTTTAGAACTCTATCTCAACAAAATTTATCTTGGATATCGTGCTTATGGCGTAGCTGCTGCCGCACAAACCTATTTTGGCAAAACCTTAGATCAATTAACATTAAGTGAAATTGCAGTATTAGCTGGGTTACCAAAAGCACCTTCCACAATGAACCCACTCTATTCATTAAAACGAGCTACAGAACGCCGAAATATCGTACTTAGCCGTATGTTAGATGAAAACTACATCACTCCAGACCAATACAAACAAGCGTTACAAGAGCCTATTGTCGCTAGTTATCATGGCTCAAAGCTCGATCTTCATGCCGATTATGTCGTCGAAGCCGTTCGTCAAGAAATGGTAAAACTATACGGTGAAGAACAAGCCTATACTAAAGGTTATCAAGTATTTACTACGATCAATTCAGCAGATCAATTAAACGCACAACAAGCCTTAAGAAATAACTTATTAGCTTATGATATGCGCCATGGCTATCGTAAAAACGCCACCTTATGGAAAGCTGATGAAACAGCTTGGGATAAAGAAAGAATTATCGGATTCCTAAATAAACAACCTGCTGCCGATCCATTACAACCAGCCGCAGTCTTAGAAGTAAAAAATGCTCAAGCTCAAGCAATGTTAGCCAATGGCGAAACCATTACCTTGAATCAAAATGCGGTCAAATGGGCTGGCAACATCAATAAAATTTTACACGTTGGTGATATGATTTGGGTTATGCAAGATAGCAAACAACAATGGGTTTTACGCCAAATTCCAATTGCTAACTCAGGTATGATTTCATTAAACAGTGCTAATGGTGCTATCGAAGCAATGGTGGGCGGTTTTAGTTTTGCAATCAGTAAATTCAATCGTGCCACTCAATCTATGGTTCAAGTGGGATCATCTATCAAACCTTTTATTTACACTGCAGCTTTAGATAAAGGCTTAACTCTTGCAACCATCTTGAATGATGCACCAATTACCTTGCGTAAAGCAGGGCAAGCACCTTGGCAACCAAAAAATTCACCAAATGTATTTAATGGACCGCTACGTTTACGTGTTGGTTTAGGATTATCGAAGAACGTTATGATGGTACGTGCGGTAAATATGGTAGGCATTGACTATATTGCTGATTATCTACAACGTTTTGGTTTCCAAAAAAATCAATATGCAGCAACTGAAGCACTTGCTCTCGGAGCAGCTTCTTTTACACCTTTAGAAATGGCTAGAGGTTATGCGGTTATTGATAATGGCGGCTTCTTGATTGATCCTTATATTATCCAATCTATTAAAGATAATACTGGCAAAGAAATTTTTGTCGCTAAACCAAAAATTGCTTGCTTCCAATGTAATGATAAACAAGTTCCTGTGATTTATGGTGAAGTCAAGCCGATTGATTTCCTTTCTTTGAAAGTAGATAACTCTGCTACTGAAAATTCAGTACCAGATACCCCACTATCATCTAATACTTCTGTAGATGAGGATAACAGTGAGGCTGTGCCAGATGTTCCTGAATTAAACACTAATAATGTGAAATTAGAAAATGCGCCAAGTTTATTAGGTGAAAATGGTAATGACACCAAACAAACTGATGAACCTCAATATGCACCACGAGTCATCAGCGGCAAAATTGCTTTCCTAATGCGTAGCGCTTTAAATTCTGGTATTTATGGTGAACCTGGTGGTAACTGGACAGGTACCAGTTGGCGCGGTAAATCAATTGGACGTCCTGATATCGGTGGTAAAACAGGGACAACGAATAATTCCAAAGTTGCATGGTATGTTGGTTATGGCTCGGATTTAGTGACCTCAGTTTATATCGGCTTTGATGATAATAAATTAGATCTTGGACGCGGTGAGTCAGGTGGTAAATCAGCGATGCCGGCTTGGGTTGATTATATGACCAATGCATTAAAATCACTGCCAGTGAGAGAAGATCCTATGCCAGATGGCGTTATTCAAAAACGAATTTCGATGGAAAATGGCTTATTAACCGATTCTGGTGGTAGATTAGAGTACTTTATTGAAGGAACAGAACCAACACAACACTATGTTCCAGAACAAGGTAATCAAATTATTAACAGTCAAGGAGAAGTCAAAGAACTTTTCTAACAACAATCAAAAGGGGCTAAATGCCCCTTTTTACTAAGTATTATGCTTGTACTACTAGCTGTAATAATTCAATTGCCAATCTAGCTCTGGCAAATCCGCGTTCATCGCTAACTACCCATAGATTTAATTGTTCATCTTCACTAGCTACCTGACCAATATGTAATTTTGGTAACTGTTCAGCGTTTTCTTCTGTTTCCCCATTAATCACTGGTGTAACAATTTGTTCAGGATGATATTGTAACAATTCATTTTGTTGCCAACTTAACATTGGATCAAATTGTTCAAGATCACAACCCGATACAGCAATCATTTGAGAAAAACCATAAAATACCGGAACTTGTACTTGATGCTCGATAAATTGTCCTGAAAAAGTTGGTAATACTTTCGCTAATAAAAGGCGTTGTTTATTCACTTCTTCTCGATGCGATATCGGTGCTACATCAAAAGCCAATCGTTGCTGTTCTTCACTTAATGGTACGCCATTTAATAATTGGGCTGTTTGCCCTACCAACTCTTTCACTTTCTCTTCACCAAAATAAGACATTGGCAACAAAGACGTTACTGTTAGCTGAGTAATTTGATACTGTTGCAATAGCGGTTTCAGGATAAGTGCTAATTGACAAATCTGCGGATTAGGTAACGAAACAATATTTCGTTGTCTAAGATCCGCTAACATATCTTCATTTACCGTTGGTACTACTGCTGGAATATCGCTCAAATATGCACATATTCCTAACACATCAATAGATATACAGCCTGCTTCTGCCGCTGCCGCTAAATGAGGAACTTGTTCTAAACTGCCCGCAAACAATAGATAGTCATATTCTTTCCAATCAACATCAGCAAAACTTAATTGCTCAACATACTTTCCATTGAAACGAATATTTTGTTCTTCAGAAAACTTTTGCGCTTCAACAACGGTTACTGTTGCTGAAGCTAACGAACTTTCTTCTAAAATCGTGACTAGCTTTTCAGCTAGAGCAAAATCTGCTGCAATCACAATATTTAAACTTGAATTCATTTTATTCTCCATGCTACTCTTCGGCTAGCTATTCTAACAAATTAACATTTAAGACGGGAATGTTTTCCATGACACCGGCAATTAACTTATTAAAAAAACAAAAAATTTCGTTTCAGATTCACCAATATGATCATGATCCTAACAATACTCACTTCGGTAAAGAGGCTGTTGAAAAATTAAATTTATCACCACTACAAACTTACAAAACCTTATTAGTTACTGCTAATGGTGATGATAAACAACTTGCAGTGATGGTAGTGCCTGTCACTTACAATTTAAGTCTAAAAAAAGCAGCGAAAGCATTAGGAGTAAAAAAAGTAGATTTAGCAGATAAACATCTTGCTGAGAAAGTCACTGGTTATCTTGTTGGCGGTATTAGCCCATTAGGACAAAAAAAACGTTTACCTACGGTTATCTCTGCTACTGCACAAGAATTTGATACTATTTTTATTTCTGGTGGTAAGCGAGGTATTGATATCGAATTAAACCCTCAAGATCTCGCTAAACTTACACAGGCTAACTTTGTGGATATTAATGAGGAATAATCCATATACACCTTGAAATTCCTCAGGATTTCTCATGGGAATTAGCACAATTAGGTTATTTTTCAAACAAACTGGTTTTGATTGCACCAAACAGCAAAAAATCTCAAAATTTTTATTGATTAGTTCCTGAAAATCAGTATTATAAGCACCCGTTGCGATATGGTAACGCTTGGGTCGTTAGCTCAGTCGGTAGAGCAGCGGACTTTTAATCCGTTGGTCGAAGGTTCGAATCCTTCACGACCCACCATTCATTCCATATTTTACCCTTAAGGGTCGTTAGCTCAGTCGGTAGAGCAGCGGACTTTTAATCCGTTGGTCGAAGGTTCGAATCCTTCACGACCCACCACTTAACACTTATTTATTTAAGTGGGTTATTAGCTCAGTTGGTAGAGCAGCGGACTCTTAATCCGTCGGTCGAAGGTTCGAGCCCTTCATGACCCACCACTACATTAACTCACCTTACGACGGGTCGTTAGCTCAGTCGGTAGAGCAGCGGACTTTTAATCCGTTGGTCGAAGGTTCGAATCCTTCACGACCCACCATTAAATCCAATTGTAGTAAGTGTATTAATATTTTTACCAATAATACGTTTTACAGGCGATTTTCTCCTAATCAACAGTTAAAAGAGCGATATTCCTCTATAATCACTCATTAGTTAATAATACTTTCTTTTAGGTCTAATA